>NZ_NIBS01000022.1:4075-28806 GCF_002632465.1 Xenorhabdus budapestensis
TTTGGGGGAAATTATCGGAAGAATTATCATGTTGTACACTCAGTAATTTGAGCATACAAACTAAGTACAAAATCAAATGGTTACATTTTATTAACTTAGGAGGGGATTGAAAATCCCCGTGTCGGTGGTTCGATTCCGCCTCCGGGCACCACTTCAACTTCCAGTGAAGTCCAGCCCAGTCAAACAATTTCTCTCAAATTCAGCAAAATCAACATCCATTCTTATTTTTAGGTCTAGTTTCGTCTGTTGCAATCAAGATGCAGCGAAGGGCATAATTCGGGGCACTTACCGTTCGATTACAAGGATGCCCTTAATAATGAAACTAAACGCCCGGCAAATCGAAACTGCAAAATCCAAAGAAAAAACCTACAAACTCGCCGATGGTGGCGGTCTCTATTTAGAAGTTTCACCGCGCGGCTCAAAATACTGGCGCATGAAGTATTACCGCCCCACCGATAAGAAAGAAGATCGGCTGGCATTCGGCGTTTATCCGGCGGTATCATTAGCCGATGCCCGCGCTAAACGCGATGAAGCCAAAAAGCTGATGGCACAAGGCATCGATCCCAAAGCCAAGAAAAAAGGCACTGCCTCTCCCTCGAAAAGCTCACATACCTTTGAACATATCGCCCGTGAATGGCACGCCAGTAACAAACGCTGGAGCGACCGCCACCGCCAAACCGTACTGCGCAGTCTTGAACAGTATATTTTTCCGCAGATTGGCAGGCTCGACATTACCACGCTAAGAACCAGCCAGCTTTTAGCACCTATCAAAGCTATTGATGAGGCGGGTAAACACAACATCGCTCAGCGATTGCAACAACGTGTTACCGCTATCATGCGCTATGCTGTGCAGAATGATATTCTCGAATCCAGTCCTGCCAATGATATGGCTGGCGCACTTTCCACCGTAAAATCACGCCATCACCCCGCCCTGCCTCATGAAGCCTTATCGGATTTTCTAAGCCGCTTATCGGCTTATGGCGGGCGCTTGCTGACCAAGATCGCGGTAGAACTGGCGCTACTGACATTTGTCCGCTCCAGCGAACTGCGATTCGCCCGTTGGCAGGAAATCGACCTTGATAATGCGGTGTGGAAAATTCCCGCCACAAGGCAACCCATTAAAGGCGTTCGATTCTCTGAGCGCGGCATGAAAATGAAAACCGATCACCTTGTGCCGTTAAGCCGTCAGGCTGTTTTGCTTATCAACGCTTTGCAGGCACTGAGCGGCAACTGTGAAGTGATGTTCCCCAGCGATCATAATTCCGCAAAAGTCATGAGTGAAAACACCGTCAACAAGGCATTACGGGCGATGGGTTACGACACCCAGACCGACGTCTGCGGGCATGGTTTCCGCACAATGGCACGTGGTGCGATGGGCGAATCCGGCCTGTGGAGCGATGACGCCATTGAACGTCAGTTAAGCCATATCGAACGCAACAACGTCCGGGCAGCGTATATTCACACCTCCAAACATCTGGACGAGCGGCGACTGATGGTGCAGTGGTGGGCGGATTATCTGGACGCAAACCGGGAAAAATCCATCACGCCGTATGACTTCGCCAAACCACTGCGCGACAGCAAAAACCGTTAGTACAATTTGTAACCTTTTAATTTTCATCGGGAGAAAAACAATTAACGCTGTTCATTTAATCTCGCTTTTTAAATAATCGGCCTGTCATCAAATAACGTCCACGGTGAGCGCTCAAGGACTCGGTAACAGGAGAATTAATATGACAATGACAGCAAAGACAAACTTTATTCGTTTGCCGGAAGTGCAGCGCAGAACGGGTTACAGCAAAGCGTGGATTTACAAACTGATTAGCGATGGCGAATTTCCGAAGCAGGTCAAAATCGGCCCACGTTCTGTGGCCTTTATTGAAGCAGAAATTGATAACTGGATTGCGCAGCAGATCGCCGAATCACGGGCGGCATAATAGACAAAAGACTATGACATAAGAAACAGAATATAAAACACAACGCCCCGTAGTGCTCGCAACACATACAGGGCGCATAACCAACAACCGTTAATCGAGGTAAAACGATGGCTGATACACAGCATACCCAAACTCGCCCCAAATTTACAGTTCAAAAAACAACTGGCAACCAAAAACCGATTGATCTTATCCAGACCGTGAAAACATCCGCTATGTACTCATGGCAAAACCTACTGCCAGCTTGCGGTATCACTGTTCCGGCAAAAGGTAAACATGGTGCCTGCCCGGTTTGTGGCGGCACTGACCGTTTTCACTTTATCGACGACCATCATCACGGCAACTGGCATTGCCGCCAGTGTGATGCGCCGAACTATGGTGATGGGCTGGATTTAGTGGCAAGAACCAACGGGATCTCGATTCTTGAAGCAGCAAAAGTTATTGCTAACGTGCAGGCATTGCCTTTACCGGAACTCAAGCCCGCCAAAGAAATTATCTATCCAACACAGCCCATTGCCGAAAGAGTCGCGGCACTGATGACGCAGACTGTCACCGGGCAATCGCCCTATCTGACCGCAAAAGGGCTACATTGCCCTAATCAACGGCTGTTGCCCGATAATTCGGCAGTGTTGGCACTGACAACATTGGATAAAAAAGTTACAGGTGCGCAGATCATCAAACCCAATGGTGAGAAAAAATTACTCTCTGGCAGCCAGAAGAAAGGTGCGTTTATTGCTGTGTCAGCGCCGGAAGCTCATTCCGACACAGTAATTATTACCGAAGGTTACGCTACGGCACTAACAGTTAATCAGTTACATCAAGGTGTGGTTCTGGCAGCATTGGATGCAGGCAATTTGTATTCTGTCGCAAAAGCCATTCGGGAACGCTGGCCGGATACGAAAATTATTCTTGCCGCAGATAATGACTGGCATAGCTCCGGTGAACTGGATAAGAACGGTAAACCGAAAGTGAATATTGGCAAAATCTCAGCAGAAAAAGCAGCTCTTGCGGTTAATGGCTGGATCGCGTTGCCGCCTACAGAACATAAAGCTGACTGGGATGATTATCGCCAGCAATATGGCATTGAAGCAGCACAGAAGGCATTTTGTGAGGGCTTATTTCAGGTAAGAGAACCGATGAACAGTGACGCAATAGAAACTCGTAGTTATGGCAATGTTGAAAGCATTTACCCTAACCGTAAAACAAAATTACCGCTATCAATCGGCTCAGAAGGCTTTGATGCCCAGCTGGACTATGTGGTTAAAGGTATTATTCCGGCGCATTCCCTGTGCAGCATTTACGGGGCAAGCGGGTCATATAAAAGTTTTCTGGCAGGCGCATGGGGTTGTCATATTGCTACGGGTAAGGCATGGGCAGGTAAACAGGTTGCGCAGGGTGCTGTACTGTATGTCGTGGGTGAAGGTGGGATCGGTGTGCCCCGGCGCATCAAAGCATGGGAAATCGTCAACGGTCAGGCCGTTGAAAATATGTATCTGATTAATACACCGGTTTTTCCGGCCTCGCCTGCCGAAGTACATGAGCTGGTCATTGCCGCCCGGCAGGTTGAAGCTGAAACAGGCCAGCCGGTACGCCTGATTATTCTAGACACCCTAGCCCGTTGTTTTGGCGGGGCTGATGAAAATGACTCAAAAGATATGGGCGCGTTTGTCCGGGGTTGTGACGAACTGAAAGCCAAAACAGGGGCAAGCATTCTCGTGGTGCACCATTCCGGCAAAGACGAAAGTAAAGGCGCGAGAGGTTCCAGCGCCTTTCGTGCTGCTCTGGATGTTGAATACCGAATCAATCGGGAAGGGAAAAAAGGCCGTGCATTGGTTATCACTTGTACCAAGATGAAAGATGCGGAAGAGCCTGACACCAAAGCCTATGATATGCGCGTAGTGGAGCTTTTTACTGATAAAGACGGTGAGGATATTACCTCACTGACTCTGATTGACAGGCCACGTGATCCGGTTGAAGAGGACGATATTGAACACATTCCCAATAAAACAGATAACCACACAGCACTATGGCAGTGCATTCGATCGCGCACTGCCCTGAAGGAACCTTGCAGCGTTGCTCTTGTGCGTGATGATTTAAAGGCGATGGGCGTGAATGTGAAGAATTTCAGCCGCTGGTTAACCAAGTTAGAAAATGATGGACTGATTACCCGCAACGGCCAGGAACTCACTATCATTAACCAGAGGAATGATGATTAAAAATGAGTAAAAAAATGAGGAATTACGAGGAGATATATTGTACTGTTCATTGTATTCCTCATTTCTAGCGCATATATACAAGAAAAGCGAGCAATACTAAAGCCATTGATTTTTAAGGATAAAAAATCGTGAATTCCTCACCTGTTTTTGCATTGAGGAAAACAAAAAGTGAGGAAATATTTTTCTGGCAGGTATTTTTTCGGCTCTCCGAGTTACCAGGTTAATGTATTAGCCCGGTAATTCGGAGAAGACAAGCGCAGCGCGTCAGTGCAGATTAGATCCGTTGTATTGTGTGAAATTGAAATAAGGTCAAATAAGGTCAAATAAGGTAATTATCTGATTTTATTTTAGAATAGATACCAATCACAATTTTTCTGATGTGTCTTGGTAATCTCTCCTAAATATCTGAGTATTTCATCAGTATCATTTTTCCCTAATATTTCTCAGCTTTTTTAGACGTTAAGCGTTAGGCGCAAAAACCTATTTCTTGCACCTAAATTTTATGATTAAGCTACTTTACTAAGTCTTGGATAATATGGTGAAAGAATATTGTCAGGTAAAGCAGGCCATTCTAAATATCGATAGTAGTTCATAAAATCTTGCTCTATGCGATTTTTCAATTGAGCTTTTCCATTCTTTTCATCGTTCAGAAGGAAAAATGCACACATGGCGATCTCCCCTTTAGAATTGTGGTGAGCTAAAATTGATTGAACTTCGTGCTTTGTTATTTCTTTACCAAGTTTTTTCTTTGCTATTTCTCTATTGACAATTAAAACATCTTTTTCGCTGACATCTTTAATTTTATCAAGGTTGCTATCGATAATTTTAAGTACTTCATCGAAGTTTTTAGCTAAAAGATTGGTGTAAGATTTTGTTACAAGATAACTACCAAAATTCCATTGCTCTTTATAGGCTTCGTCGATAAGTTTAAGTGATGCACAATAATCACCTTTCATAGATAAAATCTCAGACTTTATTTTCAAAACAAGTAAGCGTGAAGAATTTCTTGGTAAGGTTTCTAAGAAATCTTCTACTAATGGGATGTTATTTTTATCTATTAAAAGGATATCTACAATACTTTGAATGTAATTATTCCTTCCTGGGCTATCCATCGCTTCTTTTGCTAATGAGATTCCTAATTCAATGTTTTTGTTAAAACCTATTTCGTATCTTGCTTTGAGCAAAATAAAGGATGATATTGCAGATTCACTTTTATCTTCTTCATATTTTTCAATAAATTCCTTCACCAAACTTGGAGTATTTTTATCGTAATCAGTTTCAAATAATGATAAATGTAATTTAGTTAAATATTTTAATATATTTTTCCTTTTATTCTTAGAAGAGGTTTTATATTCATTAGATAGCTCATCGATACAATTGAGTATGTGTGTTTTTTCTTGAGTTACGCATGAATAAGTAGAGTATATATACATGTAAGTATCATGTGTAGGATTTATTATTTTTATTTTATCAAGTAACTCAGAGACTAATCTGTCACGCTCTTTTTTATCATGATTTGGTTGATGTTCACATTGTATTGTTTCATATTTAATACGCCATGCATCGTTATCAAGGCTATTATCTTGATGAAGACTTTCTTCTAAAAGTTGATGTACTTCTTTGAAACTTACTAAGTTATCATTACTTTCATCTAAATATGATAGAGATATTCTACAAAGATGATTTTTGAGAATTATACTATATTTAAATTTACTCATTAATCCTTTTAGATAGACTATTTTATCCTTAATCTCAACGAAGATATTAGATCTTGATAAAGCGTACTTTAAATTAAACTCATCTAGTTCGATTAACTTATCACTATAATCCAATGCAGATTTAATATCTTTTTGATCTTCTTTTATATCGATAAGACGACTAAGATATTTTGATTTTATATTGTCATCATTTGCATCTGTGATCAATTTTTTTAATTCTTCTTCTACTACAGTGTAGTTTTTTGCTCTTATTAAATTATCTATTGATAACAAATTCTTAAAATCTTCCTCTGGTATTTTTTGGTCATCAGCATCACTTTGTGAAAGTTCATTTATTAATGATGAAATATCAGTAGTAAATGTGTGTCTTTTTATTTTTATTAAATCGTTATTTATAAAAAGATTACTCTTAAGATGATATTGGTCATTTATAAAATTATGGATCATTCTTTCTCTTTTTGTAGATTTCTGGTTTCCACCAAGTGATAATTCTCCACCTAATTCGTGAACTAATTCTGCCATAAATTCATCAAACCCATCAATTTCAACCCAGTAAACTTTTTCGTGAGTAAGTAATTTAAATAGCTCTGGTGTGAATTGATCATTTTTTCTTTTACACCAATATATACCGTTCCTTAGATAATCATCTTGTTTTAGTAGATACTTTAATACATCCATTACTGATTTATCGTTACCTGCATACCCTACAAATATTAAGCCATATTCTTTAGTAAACTCTATTAACTTTTCTCTAGTGTTACTTTCTAAAGATTCTGTTTCTTTAAGTGAGCTTTTAATACTATCAAATAAGTAGTCACCGTGTAATTTTATTATTTTTGGACGTGATGATGTGATTGAAACTCCCTTTATGGACGAATCATGAGCACATAATAATGGTCTATCAGATGAAAATTGGTAGAAGGCTTCATTGATTAAATCATCAAAATTTGTAGTAAAAACAGTATCAAAAAATTTTGATTCAAATAATTCCACAAGATACGCATAGCCTATAGATGGTAATTTTTTATCCACTTGTAGTTCTACGAATCGTCTGCGTTGCGAAGGTAAATCAAATTTTTTCTCAAAAAGTGATGAATATTCATTATTTTGATCATACCAATCAGGGTGTTTGTTAGATAGCCATTCTTTAGCTATAGGTGAATCCTCGTAAGGCAGAAGTGAAAATCTAGTGTAGATTTCCTCTCTCCATTCTTGTACAAGCTGGTAACCTGTTTTTATTCCTGAAGTAACCGATGCACCTGCTCCTAAAAATAAAGAGTAGTTGGGAGATATTCCGGTCTTAATTTTGATATAGTCGGCTAGATCTTTAACACTCCTTTTTTTAATTAATAATTTCTCGTCTGCTACATTATTCTCAATCATTATCCTCTCCAGAAACTTATTTTTACGTTGATTTTTTTGATAGTAAATTTTACCTTTGGGTCAAGTAATTTACTCTATAAGATATGAATGTCATTTTTGCGAATATTTTAGACTAGCAATGAATTAAAATACATAAATATATTATGGGGGTCATAAGGCAAACTGGTCTAAATTTACCAACGTGTGCATTCGATACATAAAAATAGAATTGGTCACTGTTCATGGTTTATCATTAGCATCCTGTCAAAATGATAACCCTAAATAGCTTGTCAAAATGGTAGGAGTATCAAAGAAACTCGATCCTAAATTTGCGAAATTTTTGTTCCCAAAACACAAAATCACAGAAAAAAGGATCGAGTCATGCTTATCATACCACCCACTTCACGAAATGAACGTCGGCAGATGAAAAAAATCGTTCAAAAAACATCTGATAAAAATTATGCCCGGCGGATCATGGGAATACTTCTACTGTGTAAAACACATTCTGTTCCTCAAGTGGCGGGGATACTGTGTTGCTCCGAATCTTCCGTTTGGAGTTGGCTGAAAAAGTTTAGAGAACAAGGATGGGCGGGCTTACAGAGCTTACCTGTCGGGCGTCATATTCAGTGGCATTTAGCACGTTATCTGCCTCTTTTCTATTATCTTTTAGAGCACGCTCCCCAGCAATTTGGCTATATCGGTTCTCGCTGGAGTCTTTCGTTTTTTGTGTTTTTACTCAGAAAATATCTACATATTACTCTTTCCATCAGCACACTTTACCGTTACTTCTGCAAACAAGGCATTGTCTGGCGACGAGCGGCCCCCACATTAAAACAAACTGATCCCGAATATGACGAAAAAATGGCGCGTATTAAGGAAGCGCTTTCTCAGGCTTGCGAAAAACATCCTGTGGTTTATGAAGATGAAGTTGATATTGATTTTAATCCTAAAATTGGCGCTGACTGGTACTTTAAAGGTCAACAAAAACGGATTGTGACACCCGGTCAAAATCAAAAATATTATTTTGCCGGTTGTCTTGATGCCCAAACAGGAAAGATCGTGTCTACGGGTTATACGAGAAAAAACTTGGATTTATTTATCAATATATTAGAAGTATTAAAACGAACATATCGTGATGCAGAAACGCTGAGCGTGATTTTAGATAACTATGGGATCCATAAAAGTAAGAAGGTCAGAGAATGGCTGTTGAATAATCCCACCGTGACGCTGCTATTTCTTCCGGTCTACTCGCCTTGGTTAAACAAAATAGAACGGTTATGGCAATCACTCCATGAAACAGTGACACGCAATCATTGTTGCCAATATATGTGGCAGCTTATTCGTCATGTGAAGATTTTTTTGAAAAAGGCCTCGTTAACGACTTGGAAAGAAATGAGAAATATAAGAGTCTCATCATTATGACAAACTATTTAGAAACCATCATGCGAGTACAACAGCAGGTTTTACGTCAGTATAATTTAAACCCGTTTGTCTTGCTCAAATCACCAACCTCAATTGCTACAACTAAAAAAATTAGTTATTCTAGATTAGGTTAAATCGCTTTTTAGCGACAATAAAAAACTCCTGTAGCCTGCAAGGGAGAGCAAATATTGCGGTACATCTGCGCACTTTTGGGAGCAGATATCGTCAGACACATAACCCACCGTTGACGATGAAAGTTTCCCGGTTTCTTTATGAACCGGCTTATCACACACATAGGGCAGTAACCTTGCCACGTTCACCTTAACCATTTTACCTTGCACGATCTTTACTCACGCTTTGATTTACGCACGAAAAACGTTCCGAAAACGGCGCGGCGTCACTTGCGTTTAAGCGAAGCGGTTACCAAGTGACGCCGCCAAGCGTCAACGTCCAGAACACGTCCGGTCTGGCTTTACGAACGATTTGAACCCCGTTTTACTCAGTGTCACCAACTTTTCATTGGCATTTTCTGCCTTAATTTACTTATTTCGTTTGTTTTTCACCCATTGCCTTATAACAGGCCGATGCAGTAAAGAAAGGAGATATCACACGTCACGAATAATGAGGCGTTCATCCTGATTGAATCAGGCACTGAACGGGGAGTACTCCACCGCCGTGCAGAGCACGTAGCGAACTCCTGCAATAACTCACCGAAATCCTCGCCCTGTATACACATTATCTGACGCACCACGGAACGGTGAACCTAACCGACACGCAGGGAAAATGTTTCTAAATGAGTAAAATTAGTCTGAAAAACAAAGGGGAAATACGGACAGCGAAACGATTACGAACGAGAATAAACAACAAAGATTGATTTAGCCGTCCGTATTCTCCCCTGAGTTTGTGCGCTCATGAGGGGAGTTATAGCCGTTAAACTTAGCCGTTCAGTTATTGAGTAAGCTAAAGCAATCAGTTAAAGTATTCCCGCCATTGGCACAATCCAATGGTCAAGGTTTAGCAGCCTTGTGCGCTTATACACTGGTAAGAATCTTTACCAGTGTGCCTGCATACGCCTTTTCTATGGCGGTTCAGGCAGGGGAGACTCACGTCTCGCCGGAGTAAGCGCCGGTCTGCTAACCCTGTCTGAATCGCCACCATCAATATTAATTAATGGAAGGGGTAGCAGGAATGAATAACAACAATGTTCAAAATGACTGGCATCAGGCCGATATCATCGCAGCATTACGCAAACGTGGTACAACTTTAGCGGCTGTTTCTCGTGAGGCAGGACTCAGTTCATCGACACTGGCAAATGCTTTCAGCAGACCGTGGCCGAAAGGCGAATGGATCATTGCAGATTATCTTGGCATCCATCCTTCTGAAATCTGGCCGAGTCGTTATTTCGATAGTTATGGTCGATTAGTTGAACGCAAAGCTCGTAATAAACCACAGGAATAACCCGCTTCAATTTGTGATCGATGTCGTAAAAATGAGAATTTTTTATATCAAGCCCTGAGCGTAAAATGGCAGCCCAATTTGGCCATTTTTAACCCTCACGGCTTTTTTGCTTTAAGATGATTGAAAATCACACAATGAATGATATAAATAAGCAAAATCAGTCAGATATAAAAGAAAAAGTAAGCAAAAAAATCCGGGGGCATTAAAAGGGGCATAAATGGAATGCAAGATAATAGACTTTATAAATTCAACAAGTTATAATACTTTTCGATTCCGCCTCCGGCACCAAGATTTTAAAGCTAATTTGTTGAATATTATCAGATAATTAACAAATAAGTTAAAATTTAGGGCTGTTAACTCAATGTTAAACAATTGATCGCACTAGTCTGCATACTCAATGTTAAAAAAGCCGTAAATAAAGAATACAGGGTGCCTGCATTTGCAAGCACTCTTTTCTTATTTAAGGTAATGATTTCAGTAATTGATTCTGATGTCAAGTAAGGGAAAAACTTTACGGGGTGCCGGATCGATATTAGCCATTTTTTCATACCATCGATATTGATGCAGGGCCGTTCACTGGGACCTGTCCTGTCTTTTTTTACCTGATATTCTTACACCGAAATATCCAGATATATCGCCAGTTCATTCTCCAGCGTTTTACCCGCGATTTCCATATCGATATCAATATATTCCAGGGTGGTTGCCAGACTACGATGACCCAGCAAGCACCTGACCAGCTGCAAATTACGATCCGGTGCTTTCATCAGCTCGGTAGCCAGTGTATGACGAAAACGGTGCGGGGAAACGGCAAAACCACACTCTTTAGACAATCTGTTGAAGAAAGAACGGATATGCTGCTTTTCTTTATCGTGATCATATCGGTAACGGCTCATCCGTCCATGAGCGTGCAAACCCAGACGACTTAAATCAAACAGCGGATCATCGTCTTTCGCCCCGCAGGCTTTTGCCTGTTCAACCAGTTTCGCCAAACGGGGTTTAAGCTGCCGGATCATCGGTATCCGCCATTCACTGTGGTTTTTACTGCCCTCGACACGCAGGACGATATAATTGCTGTCCAGATTGATATCCCGCAACCGCAGGTGCAATAGCTGATTCTGGCGCATTCCCGTTAACCGGAACGTATCCAGTACCGTCAGCCAATATCCGGTCGGGTACAACGCACAGCGGCCTCCCCGGGGAGTTACCTGCATACGCTCTTCTTCCTCATACTGTCCCATCAGCAGATAGAGACGGGTTATCTGGGATTTACTCAGGATTTTCTTCGTTTTCTTCTCTTTTTTCACTGCCGCATCGTTAAACGGGTTTTCAGTGAGCGGCAGAAGTTTTCTTTCCATCACGAAATTAAAAATCGCCCGCAGGTGCGCCACTTTATTGTTCCAGGTATAGCCCGACTGTTTTTTCTCGGTCAGAAGATGTCGCCGCCACCGCAGCACATCGCGGTGAGTCACCTGTTCCGGTAACACCGTATCGCCCATAAACCGGATAAAACCCCGGGTCACCTTGCGATAACTCCACTCGGTAGCCGGTCGCAGCATATGCGAGAAAAAGTATTCTTCCAGTAATTCATCCCAGCCCATTTTGACTTCGGTTCCGTGCATCATTTTTTCCTGTTATCCATTAATCATCAAGACGCCTGCCGATATCATCAGCCGCCAATCAGTCACCAAAAAACAAATCACAATTTGAAATTGTTTCATTGTTAATATGATGATGACTTACTCCCTGTGAGAGCAACATTTTTTGGCTTCCGGTCGGTGCGATTGCGTGATTTCACCGCGCTATCATTTCCATTTGCATCAATGGGCAAGGAAATATCATTATTTGATTGAAATAACGACAATAACGTTTGTGTGTCATCGCAGCCCTGCGGTACAGCGGCAGGAACGGGAGGTGGCGAAACCTCATCCGGCTCCGTTGAGACAACTGCTGCCGCTGTCACTACCTGCGCTTCAGGAGAGACGACAGGTTTCAGCAACGGGGATTGCACCCGTGTAGTGGCTTCCTGAAGCAGTGAATCCATTAACGGTACCGCAGAGGGATGCCCGCCCAGCGGTAAAGTCAGGCAACGCCATGCCTCCGGCACCAGAGACAACCAGCTCACAACCTCTTCCGGCAGTAAACGGGCCGCCATCATGGCTTCCAGTGGTGCCGGTGAGATTGTCTGAGATACCTGAAACCGGAAACGGAAGCGACGTTCGGGTGCCCACCATCCCGGCTGCCAGACATGCCCGTCTTCCAGTTCCCCTTCAAGCTGCCGCAACAGGGGCAGGTGATAAAACAACGCTGCCCAGAACACCACCGCCTGCCATACAACACTTTGTGCGGCCTGCGTTTCCGGTGCCGCACCCGGCGGTAACAGATGCCCTTTCGCCAGCCGCACGGCACAGGTGGTAAATTGCAGTGTCAGATCAGCAAATCCTCCACGCCCTGACCAGTTGCCTTCCGGTGTGGCGGGCACCTGCTGCACACTGCCCAGCAGCTGTTTAATGGGGGCGAGATAAAAACGCTGATACAACCCTTCAGGCAACGTACTGTTTTGCCATAATTGTTGCAGACACTGACGGCGTAAAGGCGTTGCCAGCAACGCATCTGCCGATTGTGGCCGGAAATAGCTCCCGTTATCACGCACCTCGCTTGTTTTTTGCCCTGATAATTTTTTCTGCGATGCAGTCGGGCGGGTAAAATGTGATTTAAAACGTGCAAACATCACTTTTCTCCTTTTCAAATTTGGCCCAGTGTCGGTGAATCCCAGTCGGAAACAAGGAGAAACTCTTTTTGCGAAAATGAAAATTAATCTGACTCGATTCATCCCTTAACCGGTTTACGGAATCAGCTTAATTTTCATAATAAATCAATAGATTAATGGCATTTAAAAATTTTAAAGCGCCCCGAAAGGCGCAGATAAGCGTGAAAAAATTCAGGCTGCCTGGGGCTGTTGATGCTCCCGTAAACGGTTCGACCAGTTACCCAGATAATGGGCAGGCGTGTAACGTGTCCGTTTGCTGCCGCCATCATCCAGCGCATTGCCGATAGTGACCGCTGCCGGAATGCCGGCCAGGGAAAGCTGGACGTAAGCCATCACCGCGGCCAGCGGGTCAATATCAATCGCTGACACCCACAAACTGCATAACGGATCATGCCCCTGCTCTCTTAATACTTCGGCGGCGGCCAGTGTCATACAGCCCGCCCCGCAACACCCGTAACATTCATTACTGATGACATCATCTCTAGCGATTGATTTTTCTGCATTTAAGGTAACTCATAAAGTGTCCATAGGTAAGCATCATAACTGTTGACAAAAACTAGCGTTATGTCCATAGGTGATATTTCTCTACCTCCCTGTAAATATCCCAGAAACTCTACTCTGCCATTAGAGTCCTTCAGAAAGGAATTAATTCAAGTTATGCATAGTTTTTGTAATTACGTACATA
The DNA here is from genome assembly GCF_002632465.1 of Xenorhabdus budapestensis. Classification (GTDB taxonomy): domain Bacteria; phylum Pseudomonadota; class Gammaproteobacteria; order Enterobacterales; family Enterobacteriaceae; genus Xenorhabdus; species Xenorhabdus budapestensis. The sequence continues at coordinate 17,635 of NZ_NIBS01000022.1, forward strand.
GCGTGTGATTGTACTAAAACTAAGAATTAACTGGCTAAGATAGTGGTCATTTCACTATGTGAAACACCATTGATATTGACGATTTTAGGCGCATGGATTGCTCCTGTTTATTAAAAAAATTAATATCATATTGTTATGTTTGTAATTGAGTAATATAAAATTATAGTTAGGACTTGGAGGCACTATGAATTACTACGCAAAGGATCACTTCTAGGTATTGTTAATTAATCTGGAAGTGTTATGAAAAAATTGAAACAACAGTATAAGTACCCTGAGGTGTTCTCAGGCATTCGTCGTGATTGGGCTTATTACCCTCTGCTTAGGAGCTGGTTACATAGACGCTTTAGCACCAGGCAGGAAAAGAGTTATTATTATTTACATCTTATGGAGTATAAAGGTTATCCACTTAAGCTGAGAGCTGCACGTGGAAAGCTACTGACAGACCCCTGGGATGATTATCCTTCTGATGCTTATGATGTAGCCAGAAGCTGGAAGCACAACTCCAGAAGAAAACACCAGTACTATCGCTGATGCCAAGTTAATCAGTGAAACTTAACGGGCCTAGCATACAGGCCTTGTCCTTATAATTTTCAGTTGTCAAAACCGTAGCTGTATAAAACATAAGGTAAGGAAATGTCCAGAATAAGTAGATTAGTCTTAGTCAATTTCAAAAAATTTGAATTCCTGACTTTGGATTTTGAGACCGGCATGAATGTGCTAATCGGTGATAATGAAGCAGGTAAAAGCAGTGTTCTCTTGGCTATGGATTTGGCGATGAGTGCCAGCCGAAACCGTGTCGAATCTTTGGGTGTAGAATCGCTATTATCTCTTGCCGCTATTAAGACGTTTCAGGAAGGTGACAGAAGTCCTGAATCACTCCCATGCATTACAGTAGATATATTTCTGGAAGAAGGTGAAAATCAGGAACTCAACGGCAATCAAAATGCCGAACATCGTCTCTCTGATGGGCTAAGGATGATAGTGGCGCCGTTAATTCAGGAATATGGAGAAGACATCAAGGCTCTGTTAGAACAAAATCAGGATAACTTCCCCTACGAATACTATACGGTGAAGTTTTATACATTTTCAGGAGCCCCTTACGCAAGTTTTAAGCGCTATATAAAGCATCTCATGCTTGATAATTCTCGTATCGACAGCAGCTACGCGGCTCGTGAATATATCCGCACTGTTTTCAATCTACGAGTCCCTGTTGCAGAGCGGTACAAACTGGAAAGCAGTTATCGTCACGGGAAAAAACTTTTTCGAGAAGAGCATCTTACTACAATAAACAAGGCGCTTGGCCCTTATCAGTTTGATGTCAGAACGACATCAAACTCAAATCTGGAAACTGACCTTGATCTCACACAAGAAGGTATATCCCTTCTGAACAGAGGTAAAGGTCAGCAGTGTTTCATCAAAACAGAATTTGCTCTTGGCAAGCAAGAAGCCAAAGGTGACCTGGATGTTATGCTACTTGAAGAGCCGGAGAATCATTTAAGTTTCAATAATATGAAAAAACTGGTTAAGGGATTGTCGAGTGCAGATAATACCCAGCTTTTCATTGCCACGCACAGTAGCCATATTTGCTCTAGATTGGATTTGCGGCACGCATTAATGCTAGGGCCCGATCACTCTGTATTGAATTTAAAAGGACTTTCTCCCGAAACCGCTAATTTTTTCATGAAGGCTCCGGATAACAATATTCTTGAGTTTGCTCTGTCAAAAAAGGTGATTTTGGTTGAGGGTGATGCGGAATTTATTCTGCTTGAAGCGCTTTATAAGACGCTGTCAGGAGGAATATCCCCTGAAAATGATTCTGTCCATATCATCTCTATCGGCGGAACAAGTTTTAAACGCTACCTTGAACTTGCGAAATTACTGGGTATCTGTGCAGCCGTAATTCGTGACAACGATGGCGATTATGAAAAAAACTGCGTGCTTAATTATCAAGAATATATCGGAGATAATGCTAAAATCTTTTTCGATACCAATAATAGCCGCAGTACATTTGAGATATGCCTTTACCAAGATAATCAGGCAATTTGTGAAGAGCTTTTCGCTCCGGGCAGGAAAACACTTACAGTACAGGAGTACATGCTGAGCAATAAAGCTGAGGTGGCTTTCGAATTACTCAACAAGAAAGCGACAAATCTGACAGTCCCTGAGTATATTCAGGAGGCTGTCCAATGGATAAGGCTGTAATTTTTGCAGTAGCTGGTTCCGGGAAAACTACGCTGATAATTAGCCGTCTAGAAGAAGGTAAGCGGGCACTGATCATTACTTATACTGACAATAATCACAACCACCTGCGTTCTCGAATAATCCGAAAGTTTGGTTACATACCTGCCTTTATTACCTTAATGACCTACTTTGAATTTTTGCACGGCTTTTGTTATCGTCCATTTAAACAGTTGCAATTGCAAACTCGTGGTCTTAGTTTCAAAATTCCCCCAGACTTCACCTCGAAATTATCCCGCACGAATATTAAATATTACCGTAATGATGAAGGCAGGCTTTATCACAACCGTCTAGCAAAGCTTATAGATGAATTTGGCGTGATACCTCAAGTTATCGAGCGAATGGAACGATATTATGACGATATTTATGTTGATGAGGTTCAAGACTTTGCAGGGCACGATTTCAATCTGCTGACCTCATTGTGTACAGCTAAGGTGCGAATGCTGTTTGTTGGTGACTTCTTTCAGCATACTTTCGACACCAGCCGTGATGGTAATGTGAATAAAAATTTGCATAATGACATTACAAAATATGAGAAAAAATTCAAATCAGCGGGACTCACGGTCGATAAAAGAACGCTTGGACAAACGTGGCGCTGCTCGAAGACAGTTTGTGACTTTATTAAAAGAAATCTTGCAATTGATATCGATGCACAAGATTACAGAACAACTAACATCATCAGTGTCGAGTTGGAAGAACAGGCTAACACTATATATTCAGATAATAATATCGTGAAGTTATTCTATAGCGAACATCATAAATATGATTGTTTTTCAATAAATTGGGGAGCCAGTAAAGGACTAGACCATTTCAAGGATGTCTGTATTGTGATGGGAAACACGATCTGGAAGCAGTATCGGGAGGGTAAACTCTCTGAAGTTGCTCCTAGTACACGTAACAAGCTCTATGTCGCCTGCTCAAGAGCCCGGGGGGATATTTACTTCATGCCAGATAAACTCATCCGTAAATTTAAGCGCTTAAAGTGAGCTGATACTGCGGCTAATTGGTGTAGGTGTGTATGAGCCCGTACAGTTTATAACTATTTTGTTCTCCCATCAGACATAAATCGAATATTGCTTTCTGGCACTTGTGCTCTGAGCCGTTGGTTTTCTAATGTAAGATCCAATATGTGCAATTGAGCATCCAGTAGCTGACTCAAAGCGTTATCCCTTTGTTCCTCTAAAGCTCTGACCTTTTCCTGTAAATCCCTGTTGCGTGACCGCTGAGCTAGCATCATCTGCCTAGGGGATTTTTGTACAGGACTGTCCCTATTTGCTTCAATCCAGGTCTGAATCTCCGCAACTAACTCAGGAAAACGAGCACGACGAAGTGCCGAAGGATCTACTCCGGCTTCTTTTGCCACGTTGTTCTGACTGAGTGGGGTTCCTTTCGGCAATATCTCAACCTTGCCTGACTTCAGGCGTTCAAATGCTTCCCGAAACTTCAGTTCTGCTTTACTGATTTTTCTTGGGTTAATTGCTTTCGATGACATGGATTGCCCGCTCCGCCGATTCTCGTTGTGCTTGTAAAGCATCATGTAAAGGTGATCCTGCCTCTATGCCTTTCATCTGAAGACAAACCACCTCTCTGAGCTGCTTAATTAGTGGCAGTTTCGTTTTGTCTAATAACGCTGATTTACAAGGCTGTTTATTCCCGAATCTCATGCAAGAACTGATGTTGCTGATCCCCCCTAATGGGCATGGTGGGCCTGAATTTACACATCCGCCTAAAAACGTCGGCTTATAATTCACGCGGCCAGTCTTGGCTGCATCAATTAACTGATTGTGATCTTTCTCCGATATTTCAGAAAGAATCTGGCCTTTCCGATTCTCGCCATGAGGAGATATATATTGATCGGATTGTAGGGCTTTAAATTCCCGAACCATTTCCTGGTACATTTCACGTAAGTAATAACCACGAGCTTCATCATTCAATGGCTCCTTCAAACGATAGTAGTTTTTGCCGTAGTACTGAACCACCAATCAATTGATTCTGCCTCCAACCACTTTGCGTAGGCAAGTAAATGCGACATATTAGAGCGAACCGTTTTCAGGTCGCGTTTAGATGATGTGGCTTGATCCAAGGCCCATAGGTTGGCTTCAGCCCACGTTGAATTATTTTCCCAAACAATTTGAGGGAAATTCTTGATAGACTTTCTTTTTAACTCTGTCCACTGTAACGAACCATCACTGATTTCGCCCTGTCGTGGTTGGTAGCTAATGAACTCAAGACTCGCCATGGGATTTCCCCTTCTTAACTAACTCAATGCCGTTTAGGAAGGAGCGTCTCCTGAGCATGGAGTACATTAAACTGTCATCATTGAAGCATGTATGGTGTGGATTTGAAAGATGGTATGTAACGTTTACCACAAGCCGGCTCGTACAGGGTCACAAAGGGGCTCGCCTGCAAGCGTGCGGAGACATCCTGCAACTGCATCTCCGCCATCATGCTGGCCACGCTCCATGGGGTATGAGGGCTTTATCCCCCAATCCCAGCTGCATAAACACACTGCCCAGAAAATCACAGGGTTCCTGAGCCAATCCAAGAACGGTATAGGAAAACAGCTGCACAATCCGGTCAACATCTTCCCGTTCGTACTTGTTGATGGTTTTCAGGTAATACAGCTCCAGCTCCTCACTGTAACAGTATTTATTGTGAATGGCGGCCATCGCACAATTGCAAAAATCCTGAAAGACCTGATAACGACGGTGATAACGCGCCGTCTGGTTAAACAGTTCGATAAATTCTTTCTGGTGATTCGGTTGTGATGACATGATGTATTTTCCTTGCAAAAAATACGGGGAAAACACGTTCCGAAAGGGGAACCTGTTTTCCCCTTTCGGTTGAAGTGAAGATAAAAAAGTAACTTAATGATGAGCTAAACAAATGGCTATTGCCCGACCGCGATGGCCGGCACGGGCAGGTTCACCGCCCGCTTTTCCTCGTTGACCAGATAAAGCGCCGGCCGGTTCTCCCGTCCTGACAGCCCGTTGCCGCTGTCCACATGCTCACCCTGGTCATAGCAATCGTAGCCTTTGAGCTGGCCTGACGATTCGCTGTACCAGTGGCGGATTTCACAGTCAAACACCGATGACAGCTCGCCCATCAGCTCAGCAGACGGCGGTGCCCAGGGGGAGTCAAAACGCACGGTTAAGCTGCTGACATTGCGGCGCTCCCAGCGGACATGGTGACCGAACGGCCATTCCATACCGTATTGCCCGTCGTAAAACTGCGCCGTCGTCGCGATGCCTTTCAACACCCCACTGTGACCGTTAATCTCAGTCGCCAGCCGGGTCGGCATTATCATCAGCATATCGCAGGGCTGCGCCGCTGCCGGATACGTATTCAGTTTATCCCAGCACGCACCAATATCAGGCGTGTCAGACCAGCCCACCATCCCAAACCAGTCGGTATACTGGCGGGTCAGGAGACGGGCGATAATGTCACACGCCGGCTCCGGTACGCTGTCCCAGCGTACCAGGCTGAGACCCGACTGGCGGTACAGGTTATCTATCCGTTTAATGTTGTCGCTGTTTAACGGCACATTATCCTGCAACAACGTCAGCCACTGTTCAAAAGCCAGGCTCTGCGGTGTCGGTGCCGCTGTCCCACGGATTAATTCCGGATACGGTGTATAGGTTTGCGGTTTGGCCGGTTTCAGTATCCCCGCACAACCCGCCAGAAACAGCCGCAGGCTTTGCAGCACTGCCTGACGGTAACGGGGAATTTCTTCCCCGCAGACCCATTGTTGCATCACGTCAATACACACCGACTTACCGGTGATGTCCAGTTGATTGGTATACCATTCTGCCATGGTCAGGTTCCTCATTGGATTGATAAAAATAAACCGGAGGAACCGCGCCATCAGGGCACCATTCCCCCGATGGGTGATTAAAAAAATGGGTTACCCGGGCTATGACCCGTTGCCCTGACTGAGCAGCGTCTCGGTAATACCGCTGTCGAAAATTACCTTCAGTTCATCATGAATACCCAGATACGGTGTACTGCTCATACTCTGCGCATTCAGCCGGGTTAAATCGTATTTATCCACTAACTCGTTGATGGCTTCAAATGGCTGGACGCCATGGGCCATCAGTTCAGCCACCGTGTCGGCTTCACACAGTACCGTATCATCTAGGTTCAGGCCAAAATGACGCTTCAGCAGCGTACCGGCAATCACCTGCCAGACGGTTAGACGTAAAGGTGCCATAGTGATACCTCACGCGTTAAACACTGACTGTCGTGCCGTGCCGGAGAATATCCCGCACTTCATGGCACTGTTGATAACAGGGCGAAACCCTATGCAGCGACAGTAAGTGCGCCTCATACCACAATGCCCGGGCAGCCAGCGCATTCTGCCACCCCTGCTCAAGCACGGCTGACTGACACAACTGCTGCTGTTGCTTTTCCAGTGACAGACGTTCTGAGGCCAGTGTCACCGGCTGTGCCCAGACAATCTCGTCATAGCATCGGCCACCGAGCACTTTTCTGTCCCCGGCGTCATAAATCATCACGGTCAGCGGGAAAAAAACGTCCTTCGTTTGATGAGATAACGTTTCCGGCACCGGCCAGTCACCCAGTAAATGGATAACTTTCAGCCGCTGCACCGCTTCGGTTACCGAGGCCACTTCGCACACGGTCAGGGTTTCTTCCCGCAGTGATTGCCTCGCTTGCGGGTGTTGCATCAGGCCAGTGACCTGCACGGTAAAAATGTCTTCATGGAATGTCGTACCGGCTTCATCTGATGCCGGTAAAAAAATCGGGTTCATCGGTATTTCCTTGATTGGAGGTCAAATAAAGAAAACACCCGCCCGATACCGGGAAGGTGTTTTCGGTTCCCTGGTCAGGCGCTTAAGAAAAGGGTTAACAGCATCATGGGCTGATAACGTTAGTGAGAGTGATTATTTTGATTTTCGATTAATGACGGGCTGATAAAGTCCTCGTGGGGTCCCAATGTCATGACTGACCCTATCAGAGCGTTTTCCGGATGCTGATTCACATATTCCCGCAATTCGCGAAACCGACAGGCATCCGCATTCGGTTCATTCAGCGCAGCGATACGGGCAAGCACGATTGACGTCACCGCCAGCCCGAAGGCATCAGCAGACAGCGTGACGGTTAACGCACTGTCCGGCAAATAGACAGAATAGGTGGCGGCGGATGTCGGCACCATATAGGTCAGCTGCCCAGTGGCATCCCGCCTGTCCCAGTATTCATACCGGTATTCACCACATAAATGCGCGGCGGTATTGGCAATCAGAAATCCCAGAAACAACCGCTCCAGCGGTTTTTTGCCGGGAAACACGGCAGACAGCGCGGGACTGTCCAGCATGATAAGGTCACTTTTTTGCATCATGTTCTCCTGTCAATAAAAAAGACGGAGAACACCCTGCCCGACGGGAAAAATGTTCCCCGTCCGGGTGACTGGCATCGTGCCAGGGTAGATTAAATCGTCGTCATGCTCCCGCTAAACCTAAAGCCGCCCGAATACACGGGGCCTGGGGATGTTGCAGCGCGTATGCCCGCAAATCACAAAACCGTTCAGCGACTTCATCCTGCTTCATCAGTGCCGTCAGATAGCCCAGTACGCTCAGGGTGACCATCAGCCCGAACGTATCCGCGGATACTTCGCCGTTAAAGTCAGTGGTCTCGATTTTGACCCCATACGTGTCAGCGCGTGTCGGCACAGCATAGGCAATGTTGTCCGACACTTTCCGGCACTGCCATTTATCACACCGGTAATCCTCACACAGCGTGACCGCCGCTTTAATGACCGTGTGTTCCAGCAGTATCAGTTCAAGTGGACTGCTTCGCGGAAAGACGTCCGCAAAAGGGGACAATTCAGACGCCGGTACAGCATGCACCGTTGTCCTGGTTTCGTTTTGTTGCATTGTGGACTCCTTAAAAACAACGGAGAACACCTTGCCCGACGGGAAACGTATTCCCCGTTGGGTAGCTGGCGTCATGCCAGGGTGGATTAAATAACCTTCATCATCAACAAAGATGATATCTGCTTCCAAAGGTGGGCAGATGTACCACACAGTGTGTACTCCCTTGCAGGCTACGGGAGTGTGGGTGTCGCTGCCCGAAGGTGATCCTCACAAGCGACCGGATCATCAATAAACTTTTCTACGCTAATCAATCGAAATAATAAGGTCAATGGGTAATTCGTTTTCCGGGACAGAAAATAATGTCAGAAGCGCGATGGCATTATTTGAATTGATTCGAATACAATCTACCCGTTCCAATTTTATGGTGTGACCAAATCAGGCAACTTGCTCTAACGCACTTTGGACAGAAATGCTTTAGCCTACGTGCTCCGGTTTAGTTAATTTCTATTAGTAAATAGTAAGTCAAAAATCACCGAAAGAAAAAACAAGACCTGCCCCTTTTGTTTTCTCGATTCAGTTTTACAATATATCGTTCGTAGATTGGTGAGGTAATCGAATTCCTCTTGGAATTGAACCTGCTTTAGACGTTCAAGATTGATGCTTGCAGGCTTCGGATTTTGTATGGTTTTCGTTCGTAGTCTGAGTAACTCATATGATAAATCTTTATTTTAAGAATGTTACATGCATTTTCAAACGTACATCAATTCTTGGCTTGAGCTTTTGCTTCTGCTTTCTCCAGTTTGTCTGCTGTAGGAGAGTGATATAAATCAACACAATAATGATTCACAAAGAAATCAGCTCCAGTACCACCATTTAGCTTATGGGTAGTGTCAAATCTTAAACCATCTTCACGCATTTTATTGATGATAATTCCTTTCGCTTCTATACCTTGGTACCACTCCCTCATTGCGTACAACGCACCACTTTGTAATTTCGAATAAAATATCATTCCGCCTTTACAGTTATTAATACCACCTACTGCATAACTGCCTAGCAGTTGCTCGTCAAGACCGCCATAAACGTACTCAAAGCCTTTCCAGAGCTTTGCTTCCATAATCCATTTGTACAAATCACCACTAGAGCTAGTTACCTCGATATAGATATCACAATGACCGCCATGCTGAGCATCGTGGTGTACTGATGGGTATTTCTGCTTTAGTTGTACGATAATGTGCTCAGTGATTGCATCTTCATCTTTATCTAGGTGATGTTGCCTACCCGATTCGGTAATACTGATAATTTTATTTAGGTCTTTGTCAATCTGGTCAACAAATGCATTATAAGATAGGGGTTTTTGACGCGTTAATTGCTCCATAATTTCAGGGGCAATAGCATAAATATCTTGCATACTGTGACCAGCAGCAATCGCCATATTTTCAATTACAGAGCCAGTCATTATTCAGACATCACCGTTACATGAGGTTCAGCAATCACGTTATCTTGAAATAAGTTTACGAAATACGGAAACACTCTTGAATTTAGCTCTTCAAGAGCAATGTCATTACCATCATCATCAATGAAATGACCTTCAGATAAAGCGGCCAAGTAAGCTGAGTGGTTTAACTCTTCAATAACATCTGAGATAGTAACATCGTATAGCTTGTAACGTACCTCAAGTGCTTGGAAAGGGTGTGCTGTAAGAGCAAATGCTGCCTGAATCAAAACATTATCATCACGTTCAGACCTATCCAATGCAGCCCGCAAACCTCCAATTGTCAAATTGAGCTGTTGCGGATGCTGTTCTAGATACAAAGCAATTTGATCGCACGCAACATAGACTGGTGAAGCAGTCGACTCCACCAGCTCAGCTAACAGCCCCCTAACTTGGCCTACGTTATTCATGTTGCTCGTCTTAAATCCTGCTATGGATTAGGAATGAGTGATAGCACTTTATCAATTGCAAAATTGAAATCCTCAAGTCGCTTGGATTTATTGACCGAGAAATCAGTCAACGGCTGAGCCGTATCCAGCATCTTCGGCTGGCCCATTAAACCTATTTCAATATCTACTACTCGACTTGTGTTAGCAATTGGAAATTTCCATTTTTTGGCAACTGCAAACTTCGCGTGCACATGGCCGCCACCTTCACCAGCTTGGTGGTATTGATCCTGTTTGAGACACTCTTGTTGGCTTTTTAGAGGAATTCGTACAGGGTTTCCATCTGTCGTCACATGACCAAGTTTGGTAACGTAACCATCAGCAGCATTGTAAAGTGGCTCAATGGCACCGAATACGTTAGTTGCTCGACCTGAATCAACACCTTTCGCCATCAGGAACTGTCGTAAAACGAACAATTGGTCTTGGCAAGTGGATAGAGACATCACATTTCGGTCTACTGATAAGATAAGTCTGGAAAGAGCCGTACACCAGTAAACCACATGGAATAGCTGTGTTCGAACCTTGCGCTTCATTGTGAACGTTGTATTTGCGTTCAACAGTTGTTGACCCGCTTGAGATAAATGTGCAGGTAGAACTGGCTCTTCAATTTCTTTGTCGACAACGGTACATATAACCAATCGGTTGTACGTATTTGTGCTCATGTCAACCGTATCAGATTTAACTGGATATACAGTTCCAGTTCTCAATTGATTTAACTGCGTTTTGTTTTCTATTGGAAACGGAAACGCATCAAAAATTAACTGTTCAGTAGTTAACTGCACTGTACCAAATAATGAATCTAAGGCAGATTGAACAGCGGCATCAGAGATGTTAAACACTTCAACCTGTCTTGTGTCCAACTGAAGAGCTAGCAGCCCAAGCTCGTTGAGCTTACCTTGTAAATTTTGGTTACCGTTAACAACCGCTAAAACATCAGCTTTAAACCCATCTTTAGAACGAGATGCAGTATCAATTACCTGCTTGATTTGGCACTTAGTAAAGTGAAAATTAAATCGCTCTAGCAGGGTATCAAGTTGATGTTCGTACGATGTTGGCATAGATTCCCTAGGGCAAACGGGTCTAAATTATACTGACGTAAAACCCACCGTGAGGACTTTCAGCATGTAACCATTATCCCATCCTGCTTTCTGACGCTTAGTTTTCA
>NZ_NIBS01000022.1:28906-44262 GCF_002632465.1 Xenorhabdus budapestensis
AATTTGCTATCGAGAAGTGCTGGGCACGGGATTTGTGGCATTTGAGTAATCGAATTGCCAGAAAACTGCTTTCTCACACGTTGGGTATTTTTGCCAATTTTAAACAAGGTAAAAGTCAACGCGACTGGCTTCAACAAGCCAACATTATAGGATGTTAAAGTCGAGCATCGCGTTAATGTATTAACCCGGTAACATGGAGAGCGAGTTATCACCTGTCAGAAAGCAGTTTACCTCCTCATCATTCCTCATTTTTTATTTTCCTCACTGCGAACATAGGTGAGGAATTGAGATTTATTTATCCTTAAAAATCAATGCGTTTTGTGTTCCTCACTTTTTCTGTATATATGCGAAAAAAGTGAGGAAAACGGTAAACAATAAAACCCCTCTCCTCACCGCTCTTCAGTTTTTTACTCATTTTTTAATCTTCATTATTCCGGTTAACAATGGTGAGTTCCTGCCCATTGCGGATAATCAACCTGTCTTGCTCTAACTTGGTTAACCAACGGCTGAAATTCTTCACATTCACGCCCATCGCTTTTAAATCATCACGGACAAGGGCAATGCTGCAAGGCTCTTTTAGGGCTGTACGAGATCGGATGCATTGCCATAATGCCGTGTGGTTATCGGTCTTATTGGCGATGAGTCCGATTTCGTCTTCTTCAACCGGATCGCGTGGCCTGTCAATCAGGGCTAATGACGTAATATCCTCACCGTCTTTATCAGTAAAAAGCTCCACCACGCGCATATCATAGGCTTTGGTTTCCGGCTCTTCAGCATCTTTCATCTTGGTGCAGGTGATAACCAGTGCACCGCCTTTTTTCCCTTCCCGGTTGATCCGATATTCAACATCCAGTGCCGCACGGAAAGCACTAGAGCCTCTTGCATCTTTGCCGGAATGGTGAACCACGAGAATGCTTGCCCCTGTTTTGGCTTTCAGTTCATCGCAGCCCCGGACAAAGGCGCCCATATCTTTAGAATCATTCTCATCAGCCCCGCCAAAACAACGGGCAAGGGTGTCCAGAATAATCAGGCGTATCGGCTGGCCCGTTTCAGATTCAACCTGTTGGGCAGCAATCACCAGTTCATGCACTTCGGCGGGAGAGGCCGGAAAGACTGGCGTATTGATCAGATATATATTTTCAACGGTCAGACCGTTGACGATTTCCCATGCTTTGATGCGTCGGGGCACACCGATCCCACCTTCACCGACGACGTACAATACAGAACCCTGAGCAACCGATTTTCCAGCCCATGCCTTACCCGTAGCAATATGACAACCCCATGCTCCCGCCAGAAAACTTTTATATGACCCGCTCGCCCCGTAAATGCTGCACAGGGAATGCGCCGGAATAATGCCTTTAACAACGTAGTCTAACTGCGCGTCAAAGCCCTCAGAGCCGACTGACAGCGGTAACTTTGTTTTGCGATTTGGATAAATGCTTTCGACATTGTCATAATTACGGTTTGCTATTGCATAGCTGTTCATCGGTTCCCTCACCTGATATAACGCCTTACTGAATGCCTGCTGTGCTGCCTCAATGCCATGTTGCTGCCGATAATCATCCCAATCGGCTTTATGCTCTGTGGGTGGCAACGTGACCCAACCATTCACCGCAAGGGCAGCTTTTTCTGCTGAAATCTTGCCGATATTCACTGTGGGTTTTCCGTTCTTATTCAGCTCGTTGGGATGATGCCAATCGTTATCTGCGGCAATAATGATTTTTGTGTCTGTCCAGCGTTCCCGAACGGCTTTGGTAACAGATAATAAATTGCCTGCATCCAGTGCCGCCAAAACAATGCCTTTATAGAGCTGATTAACCGTCAGAGCTGTGGCGTAACCTTCGGTAATAATTACCGTCTCCGGATGCTCTTCCAGCGCTGACACGGCAATAAACGCGCCTTTTTTCTGGCTACCGGACAGTAATTTTTTCGTTCCATCCGGCTTGATGATCTGTGCACCTGTTACTTTTTTATCCAGTGTTGCCATGGGCAACAAAGTCGAATTATTGAGCAATAACCGCTGATTAGGGAAATCCAGCTCTTTTGCCGTTAGATAGGGCGATTGCCCAGCGACAGTCTGCGCCATCAATGCCGCTACTACGCATAATAGCAGTGATACGCTGGCGCAGACGCTGGGCGATATCGTGTTTACCCTGCTCATCAATGGCCTTGACTGGCGCTAAAAGCTGGCTGGTGCGTAATGTGGTAATATCGCGGGTGCCGATATGGGGGAAAATGTACTGCTCAAGGCTGCGCAGCACTTTTTGACGGTGGCTGTCTCTCCAGCGTTTGTTACTGGCGTGCCATGCACGGGCGACTTGTTCAAACGAGTTGACTTTGGCGGGCGTTGGTGTGCCTTTCTTTTCGGCTTTGGGATCGATGCCCTGTGCCATCAGTTTTTTGGCTTCATCCTGTCTAGCGAGGGCATCGGCTAACGATACTGCCGGATAAACACCAAACGCCAGACGGTCTTCTTTGTTATCGGTCGGGCGGTAATACTTCATCCGCCAGTATTTTGAACCGCGTGACGAGACTTCTAAATAAAGACCCCCGCCATCGGCGAGTTTGTAGGTTTTTTCTTTGGGTTTTGCAGTTTCGATTTGTCGTGCGTTTAGTTTCATTATTAAGGGCATTCCAGTCATCGAATGGTAAGTGCCCCGAATTATGCCCTTCGCTGCATCTTGATTGCAACAGACGAAACTAGACGTAAAAATAAGAATGGATGTTGATTTTACTGGATTTAGTATGAATTGTTTTGACTTGGCTGGACTTCGCTGGAAGTTGAAGTGGTGCCCGGAGGCGGAATCGAACCACCGACACGGGGATTTTCAATCCCATCGTAAGTTAATTCAATGTAAAATTTCCTAACAAATCCGATTTGTACGCTTAACTTTAATGAGTGTACAAAATGATAATTCTTCCGATAATTTCCCCCAAAGGTGGTGAAGGTAAATCCACCCATGCCGCGAATCTGGCTGGATTTTTTGCTGATGCTGGTTTACGGACTCTCCTGATTGACGCCGATTACTCACAACCCACGGCCAGCAGTATTTTTAATCTGGTTTATGAAGCGCCCGCCGGGTTGTATGAATTGTTGATGCAGACGGTGGATCTGAGTCAGGCAGACACGATCATTTCCCGTTCGACGATCCGATACCTTGATATCCTTGTGTCCAACGATCCCGATGAATTGTTGCCAACCGCGATGCTGCATGCCCCGGATGGTCGCTTGCGTCTGCGTAATATTCTGCAACATCCCCTGTTTCATCAGTATGACGTCATTCTCATCGACTCCAAAGGTGCGACCGGCGTGATGACGGAACTGGTGGTCCTGACCACAACGCAGTTTGTACTGGGGATCATTAAACCTATCCTGCCGGATGTCCGTGAGTTTTTGCGTGGTACGTTGCGGATGTTGACCCGACTGCAATCCTTTGAGAATTACGGTATTCAGCTGCCGCTGATCCAGATACTGGCCAATGGTATTGAAGGCACCAATCTGGACCGGGATACACTTAATGAGCTGACCGGTATTATCGAACAGCACCGCTACGATACGTCAGCTTTGGGGGGCAGAACGGTTTACCAGCTGCTGAGCACCCGCATTGATCTTCTGGATATCTACAAACTGGGGCATGTTCGTGCTCAGCCCGTTCATCGTCTGGAATACAAAACCACCCGCAAAAGCCCGGCCGCGGCGCAAACCATGTACCGTCTTGCCTGTGAACTGTTCCCTGAATGGACGGTGAGGTTTGATGCGGTATTGATCAATCAGCCGACGGGGGATGTGCAATGACTGTTATCTGGCGAGCCGTCTGTTTTTGTTATGACAATGCTGAACTGCCGTTTACGGATACGCAGGATGAGTGGTTTGTGTTTATCGATGCACCGGATCGTAAAGCGGCGCAGGCAAAGTTTCAGGCGTTATTACCGGTTGTCTGGGGCGTTTCACCTGACCTCGTTGAGCATTTCAGTCCCCGTAGTGAAGAAGAATTACGTGCGCAGTCACTGATGCCGGGGGCACCGGATGATGTGTCCTTACTGGAATGTGGCTGGGCGCAGGGTAAACCGCAGTATTTAACCGCCAACGAAGTGCTGTTCTGGGTGACTTCCCCTCAACTGCAACAGCGGTTAATCGCGGCGCTGAATGATGTCAGCAGGGAGGCCGGTGATGCACAGGCATGATTTTTTACAAGCCGCTAATGAAGTACAACCCAGCAATGGTTACGCTGAAATGGCCGTGATTGGCGGATTGATACTGGATAATGACCGCTGGGATGACCTTGTCCAGCTACTCACCCCTGACGATTTTTTCTTTCCGGCACACCGGATACTGTTTCAGGTGATAGTCGAGCTGACAGAAAAAAATACCCCGTATGATTTGCTCACCCTGACGGATTTACTGACCCATCAGGGGCGTCTGGACAACGTGGGGGGCTTTGCCTACGTGGCCGAAGTGTGTAAAAACACACCCAGTGCCGCCAATATTGTGGAATACGCCCGCATGGTAGCCGAAAAAAGCCAGTTGCGTCAGTTACTGGCGCTGGGCAACGCCCTCAGCACGGAGGTTTTTCAGCCCCATGTTCAGGCCGCTGCTCTGGCCGAACAGGCCGAAAGTCAGTTGTTCCGTCTGGCTGAAAAAGGGGCGACCCTGCAACAGCAGGAGGTCACCCTGTTGCAGGGAGCGGAGGCGCTGATTTCCCATCTGGAACACATTCAGGGCAGTAACGGGATCACCGGGACACCGACCGGGTTTCAAGTGCTGGATGACATGACCTGTGGCTTACAGCCGGGGGATCTGATCCTGCTGGCTGCCCGCCCCTCAATGGGCAAAACCGCACTGGCACTGGCGTTTTGTCTCGGTGCATTACGAAGCGGTGAGGATGCGGTGGTGCAGATTTTCAGTCTGGAAATGCCGATCGCCCAACTGATGCTGCGTTTGTCGGCGATGGAAGGCAGCGTAGCATTAAGTGCCCTGCGCAGCGGTCTGCTGGATGATGAACAGTGGGGGCGCATCAGCCAGAGTCTGGATCAGTTTACCCAATGGGATCAGCGGCTGATTATTGATGATTGCAGCCTCCAGACACCGGCACTCTTGCGCGCCCGTGCCCGTCGTTACACCCGCAAATACGGTAAACCCGCCCTGATCATGGTGGATTACCTCCAGCTGATGTGCGCGCCCGGACAGGAAATTGCCGATATCTCCCGCAGTCTGAAAGCGTTAGGTAAGGAGCTGGACTGCCCGGTGCTGGCGCTGTCCCAGCTTAACCGACAGGTGGAAAATCGTCCGGATAAACGCCCTAACAATGGGGATCTGCGTGATTCCGGCTCACTGGAGCAGGATGCCGATTTGATCCTGCACCTTTACCGCGACGAAGTCTATCACGAGGGCACGCCGGATGCGGGGATGGCCGAAATCATTATCGGCAAGCAGCGTCAGGGACCGACAGGCACGGTGCGTGTGCGGTTTGAGGCGCAATATACCCGTTTTTCGGATGTCGATGGTGGCGGGAGGTAACGGATGGGACGTAATACGCAAAATTTAGGCCATGCCTTGTTGCAGCAGGGACGGCAGGCAGCCGCCACGCTCAATGACAGTCCGCCAATGGCAGAAATGCCGATGGTGTTAACGCTGGATCAACTTCGCCCCAATCCGGATAACCCCCGGACCAGCCGCAATCCGCGTTATGACGATATCAAAGCGTCAATCAAAGCCCGTGGGCTGGATACCGTGCCGAAAGTCACCCGTGATCCGGACGGTGACGAGGTTTATATCTTCAGTGATGGCGGTAATACGCGCTATCAGATTTTGTCCGAGTTGTGGCAGGAAACCGGTGATGAGCGGTTTTACCGGGTGCATTGCCTGTTTAAACCGTGGCCGGGACGGTTGCAGTGTGTCATCGGGCACTTAGCTGAAAATGAACTGCGGGGCGATCTCAGTTTTATTGAAAAAGCGTTAGGTGTCTGCAAGGCCCGGACCCTGTATGAGGCGCAGAAACAGCAGAAAATCACTCTGCGTGAGTTGTCTGCGCTGTTGGGTGAAGCCGGATTCCCCATCAGTATCAGCTACATCAGCCGGATGGAAGATACCGTGCAGCACCTGTACCCGTGGATACCGAATCTGCTGAATTCGGGATTGAATGTGCCGCAAATCCGGGTGTTACTGGCCTTACGACAGGATGCCGAGGCGGTCTGGCAACAACATGTTTTCAGTATAAACCCGGAACCCACGCTGACCTTTGATGAGGTTTTTGGGAACTGTTGTCGCAAGTTTGATGCATTGGAAGACTGGTCGCCGGCAATGTTCTTCGATGAACTGATTGGCGATTTATTGCAGGCCCTGCCACACCCGCAACTCAATTATGACCGCTGGATACTGGAACTGGATCCGAAAGAAAGCAACCGCCGACAGCTCTTTGGCGGGCAGGCCATCGCCTCTGACACCGTGTCGGTGCCGGAAGCCACTAAGCCGGATAATGTCAGCCGGGGTCGGGTGCAAAACCCGGAATCGAACCCGCGAATAATGGCTCAACCTGACACTGACAGGGAGCCGTCATCTGATACGGAAAATGCGTCGACCAATAAGGCACAGGCACCCGCCCCTGCTTCCCGAAAAAATCCGGTGCTTCCGCCTTACCCGCCGGATAGCGAGGATAACCCGTCTGAATCGTCCCAGCCTGCTGCGGAGGCCGAATGCCTGCACTTTGCCCAAACCGGGCTGGAGCCGGTCAGTTCGGTCTGGGACATTTCCCCGATGCAGGACGATATCGAGCATCTGCAAAATATGGCGTTCCGGCTGGCCTTTGAACTGGCGGAAGTGATGGGCTGTGACAGTGATTTGTTACCTGCTTCAGA
Organism: Xenorhabdus budapestensis; assembly: GCF_002632465.1. GTDB lineage: Bacteria > Pseudomonadota > Gammaproteobacteria > Enterobacterales > Enterobacteriaceae > Xenorhabdus > Xenorhabdus budapestensis. The sequence goes on from NZ_NIBS01000022.1 coordinate 35,762, forward strand.
GGAAAGCGCTGCCGGTTTTTGTCTGGTGAATGTGCAGGAAGCCCGGGCTTTTTCGCGTTTATTGTTCAGCCTGACCGGAGAAAACACCACTGACGCCCCGGCATTAACGCTGACCGCTGTTCTGCTCGGCACCGCAGGACGGGAGGATATGCCGTTACTGGATGATACCCAGACGGTGAAGTTCCTGCGCCTTATCCGGGTGCTCCGCCGTTTGCGTGAACTTCAGCGCCAGATAGCGCCGGAGGCCATAACGATGTCGTGATACCGGTACGGTGCGTGGTGTCTGTTTTCCAATGTGTTGTTCATTACCTTTTGACTGGCCTGATATTGGAGGAAGTAGATGAATCATTTATCGCAAGCAACCAACAGCCTGCTGATGCAGTTGGTGATGGATTTGAAGAACGGCTATATCCGCCGTTGTGAGGCGCTGGGATTAGCACTCGGTGAAATGCTGATGTTGCAGCGCCTGACGATTGAGGATCTGCATTATCTGGGCAACAGCCCGGTGTCGGTGCTGAGTGTTCATATTCATCACGCCAATCTGGCCCGCATCTTACATCAGGCGCGGATTGAACAGCAGCGGATGCAACGCATCGACCGGGCACTGGAATTAGGTGGCTCTATTGAACTGATGCACTATTTTTTCGGCCTGTCGAGTCTGGAAATTGCGGCCCGACGTCGTATTGCCGGCATGACCGTGCGGCCGGGGCGGAATTCGCCCCTGACGGAAGCCGAAAATCAGGAATTATGGCAACGCTGGCAGGTGGCAAAGATTGCTGATGCGGACAGCGCCGAAGGGCTGGATATGATGCTGGAAATGGCTGCGCATCATCAGATTTCGCTGACGGCCGTCTGGCACGCTGTGAAGGACTGGCAGCAGGGCGAGGCACCGGAATCGGTCAAAAAACAAGCCTGAAAGCCCTCCGTTAACCCTCAACAGAACAGGAAACGATGTCAGCAAAATTAACAGAAATGATGCCCGGTCTGCATGTGCCCTCGACGACACCCTTGTCACTGCGCCGCAAGGCGCAACATCAGGTGAGCAGCTACCAGCGGGGCGAGCGCAATTACGTCCGGCTGAAAGAAAAAGGCACCGGGTATCTGAAAATTAACGTGGGGTTGTTCTGGCGTCTGTTAAGTCGCGATGACGGACAATCGTGGGAGCTGATGCTCCATGAACGTTACAACAATGAAATTCGTAAATAGTCCGTATTGAAGTCGTGTCATTCTGCATCCTGTTCAACGCAACAGGGTGCAGTCCTGACATTATTTTTACCGACTCAATTTAAAAGCAAAGGCCGGAGATCAAGGATCATGATAAACCTGTCAGCAGACAGCATAATTGCACACACGGTTGCCAAAATGAAAATACGTCTGGAACAACGCGCAGACGATGACGTTTCACAACTTCGCAGTGGTCTGCTGTTTATGGGCAATATTCAGGATGCCTATCCCCGCCGTCTGTTGCTGGATGATCGCCTGTCGCCGCTGGATAAAACGGGCTGGATGATGATCCGGCTGTATGCGTTGAATAATGAAGGTGCCGTATTTCCCATCTATGACGAATTGCAGGTGCTGTTGGCGTCCCCCTATAAAGGCAAGGCCTCGCGTGAAACCGTCAGTCGGGTGTTACTGATGCTGCGAATAACCGGCTGGCTGAGTTTATGCAAGCGTATCCGCGCTGATCATGGGCGGGTACGGGGCAATATCTATGCGCAACACGATGAGCCGCTGACCTGCCGTGATGCTGAAATTCTCGATCCTCACTGGCTGGATACGGTGGCGGAAGCCTGTCGCAGCAAAAACCGCACTATCAGCCAGACGGCTCTGGATGTGCTGACTGACATCAAAGAAGACCCGTTGATGCGCCATCGCCACAGTCATATTCGCTTGCTGGAAGAAAGACTGAATGCGGTGCAAACACCGCAGCAAAGGGTGATGCGCCAGTCTCTTCAACAAGGCAAACAGCAAACCGAACTCAGGGAAATCAGGCCGGGTTCGGAAACCGGACTAAGTCAAAAAGAGGTGCAGGCTGAACTGAATTCGGATACCGAACTCAGCCTGAAATCAAGGTCTTATAGTGGTTCAGCTAAACCGAACCGTTATGTACGTTCTTTCACACAGAGTGTGAATAAAAAAACATACGTAGAGCCCCAATCCATGGTTTTTCTGCCAGAAGGACTTTGCCGACAACTGGAGCCGGACGATGCGACGATGCTGACCAGCCAGTTGCAGGCATTGCCCGCTGAACAGGCGCAGACCGTACTGAGCTGTCTGGACAAAGCACTACGGGCAGGAAAAATCGGTAATCCGGTCGGCTGGCTGCTGACGATGATGAAACGGGCACGGGACGGGAAACTGTATGCGCAGACTGAAATAGCGGCCCCCGGACCAGTGGCTGCAAAAGCGTGTGTTGAGCTGACTCAAAAAACTGATCGCCCTGCTTCGCCTTCTTCACCCGCTTACGTCAGCAATATGGTGAAAGACATTCGCCAACGACTGACACGGGTAAAATACCCGAGTGATCACGTTGATTAAAAATCATACTTTGTTGTCCGAGGCAAAAAAGATTAAAAATCGTACTTTGTTGTCCGGGGCAAAAAAGATTAAAAAAACATTTTTTCCTCGCTCCATGCAATGCCGCATTTTTCTCTTCTCTTATAACTGGTTATTCATTGAGTTACAGCCTGTTTAGCCCTGATAGTTTGACTGACTTATCAAGGCCAAACAGGAGTTTTTGTGCATGTCTGATGCAGAAGAAAAAAACGCATCTCAACCGCGTTTACGCGCCGGTGTCTTAACATCCTCGTTAACGATTGAACTGCATACCCACTATGCCATCCGGCTGTGGGCGGGGCGCCGACGGGAAGAAATCAGCAGTACACATAAGGTGACGGAGATCCTGGGGATGCCGCAGGTCATTAGACGGGCGGGCAACATCAGTGTGGATTCCGCTGCCGATAATCCGTATGCCGATGCCTGGCTGGTGAAGCTGGAACAGGCGTTGGAAGCCGCATCGGTCAATCTCAGGCAGAATCTGGCTATTTTGCAGGATACCCTGAATGCCGTCCCACAGCAGATCACCTTATCCGCCGTTTTCTCAGTCGACCCCCTGAATATCGGGGTCTACAGTCATTCCCCGTTAGGTTACCGCTGTGTCTGGCTACTGGTTGGTTATGACCAGCTCGCGATGAAAACGTTTCAGGCTTTTCATTACGGGCTGATTTCACGGGCCGAGCGGGATGCCTTTCTGCACAACGGTAGCCGAGCCATCCGCCAGATTTACGGCCTGGTGCGCTCTTACCGTTCACTGGCGGTCACCCGGCAGGATATTGCCCAGAAAACCCCGGCTGGGCTGGCTGCCATTAACGTGCTGGGCGAACCGCATCCCGATATTTTGTCAGGCAAGCAGCGTTCCGCGTTCGCCTCCCCGTTACGTTCTACAACACACGATTAACGGAGGGAAAAAGATGCAGCTTTATTTATGTGAAAAGCCTTCTCAGGCCAAAGATATTGCCCGCGTTCTGGGGGTTAAACAGCGCGGACAAGGATTTCTCTTCAGTGCCCGTATCATTGTCACCTGGGCCATCGGGCATTTGCTGGAGGTAGCGGCACCCGAACAGTATGGTGAGCAATTTGGTCCGCCGTGGCGGTTGGAGGTGCTGCCGGTACTGCCCGCACAGTGGCAATGGTCGGTGAAGGAAGCCACGGCGGCACAGTTTGCTGTCATCGAACAACTGTTAAAACAGGCTGATGAGGTGATTATTGCCACCGATGCCGATCGGGAAGGAGAAATGATTGCCCGTGAGTTATTGGAATATTGCCATTTCACGGGTGCAGTCGGGCGGTTGTGGCTGTCGGCACTGGATGAAACCAGCATCCGGCAGGCACTGTCGGCCATTTTGCCGGGGGAACAGACGGAAGCACTTTATCAGGCCGGGCTGGGGCGGGCGAGAGCCGACTGGTTAACGGGCATCAACCTGACCCGTTTGTATACCCTGAAAGCACAGGCGCTGGGGTTCGGGGAGGTGTTATCCATCGGACGGGTTCAGACCCCGGCGCTGGCACTGGTGGTGAGCCGGGATAAGGAAATCAGTCAGTTTGTACCGAAACCCTACTGGCAGGTGGTGGCGACACTGGAAAAAGACACTATCCGCTTTCAGGCTAAATGGCTGCCCGCCGCAGAGGACGGCGATGAAGAAAACCGCTGTACCCGGGAGGCTGCGGCACAGGCCGTGCAACAATGTTGCCAGCAGACCACGCAGGCCACCGTGATAGCCGTCAGCAAAAAACAGGAGAAAACCCCGCCTCCCCTCTGTTTTGATTTGGGCACGTTGCAGCAGACGGCGTCCCGTCTCTGGGGCATGGGGGCCAGTCAGGTACTGACGATTGCCCAGTCCTTGTATGAAACCCATAAAGCCACGACCTACCCACGCACGGATTGCGGGTATCTGCCTGTGTCCATGCAGGCGGATATTCCGGTGGTATTGACCGCACTGGCGCGAACCGATCCGGCGATGGCCGATATTATCAACCAACTGGACAAACAACAGGTTTCCCGGGTCTGGAATGACAAAAAAATCACGGCACACCATGCCATTATCCCCACACGTCACGCTTTTGACCTCACCCGGTTAACGACCGACGAGTTACAGGTTTATCAGCTTATCCGTCAGCATTATCTGGCGCAGTTTCTGCCCCCGCAGGAAACGGATGTGACGGAAGTGACACTGGATATCGGCGGGCAACACTTCCGGGCGAAAGGGCGGGTCAATGTGACCACGGGCTGGAAAGCACTGTTTACTGAAAATCAGGAAAAGTCAGACGTTGATCCCCCGCTCCCGCGCTTTCATCAGGGCGAGCGCTGCCAGATTATTGCAGCCAGCATTCAGTCGCTGCACACCAAACCACCAGCCCCGTTTACCGAAGGCACGTTGATTGCCGCGATGAAAAACGCCGCCAGTCTGGTCAGTGATCCGCAATTAAAGCAGGTCCTGCGTGAGAATGCCGGACTGGGCACGGAGGCGACCCGTGCCGGTATTCTGGACACCTTGTTTAAACGCCGGCTGATTGAGCGGAAAAAGAAAGCGATTCAGTCAACACCACTGGCACGGGAACTGATTGCCGGGTTGCCGGAGGTGCTGACCAGTCCGGGCATGACGGCGTTATGGGAGCAGTCGCTGGAGGATATTGCGCAGGGCAAAACATCGCTGGCTGTTTTTATGCAGAAACAGGCGCAATGGCTGTTGCATTTAGTCGAACGCGGCAAGGCCCAGCCGTTGTACCTGACGTTACCGAAAACCCCGGACTGCCCAAACTGTGGCAGCCGGATGCGACAGCGGCAGGGAAAAACCTCGCTGTTCTGGGGCTGCGTGAACTACCCGGGCTGTAAAGGAATGCTGAATGACAAAGCGGTTACCCAATCGCGCAAAGCCCGGCGGGCAATTCAAAAAGTCTGACGATCTGGTTGTTGATTGACGTGCTGACAGGATGCTTTAAGAATCACCCTGTTTCTTAAATGATCGGTGAGCCTGCAACGATCGCCTTTGGGTGGCTGTAAAACTCCCGTAACCTGAAAGGGAGTGCCTCAACGCGGTACATCTGCCCCCCTTTGAAAGCAGATATTGCCGGTTCAACGGCAATGAAGGTTCATTATTCTTTATCATAACGTCAGCAACGTCTATGCCTGACGCCCGGCGGGAAAAACCATTCCCGTCAGGGAGTAGGGTTTTCTCCGTCACATTGTATTTTTACTTCCATGGAGAACATCGTATGTCTGAGAACACCACAACCTTAACCAAAAACGACTATTTCAACCTGAATATCAAAGGGCTGGGTTACCTGAATAATATCCGCCATGTCAGTACCGCCAGTGGTACATTCCTGAGCTGCGTGATCAATGCATTAAATGGCCCGGGTGATAATCCGGTCTATGTGCGTTTTGATATCACCGTGGTTGGTAAGGAAGCGACCAGTCTGATCGGTCGTTGCCAGAAATCGGTGGATGAGGATAAAAAAGTGTTGCTGGGCTTCACCTTAAGCAACCCGTCTACCGATATTTTTACCCTGAAACGCGGGGAGCATGCCGGTGAACAGCGCGTCAGCCTGAAAGCCCGTTTGATCAAGGTGGACTGGATTAAAATTGGTCAGGACAAGGTCTATCAGGCCGAACAATCCGACTCGACGCCCCCGCAGAACGGTGTCGCGCAAACCGAATATGCAGAGAATTCATTCTGATATTTATTCCACTGACTTGCCCTGAATGTTTTCAGGGCAGTCTCTTTTCTAACAAATACAATAGGGTACAGATATGAGTATCACCCCCATTGGAATTATGGCACTGCAATATTGTCATAAGCAATTACCGTTAACGGTGTTGCAAACCCGTGCAGGCTTTTATATCGGCACGATAGAGGGCGGCGTACCCTGCTCCCGTGAGTCTATGGAATATTTTGCCAGCCGAGAACAGGCGGAGTTTGCCCTGAAGCAGGGGCTGTGGACACAACGTCAATCATCGTAACAGAGAGGAAATGGGTATGTCTTCACGTGGAGTAAACAAGGTTATTTTACTGGGGCATCTGGGGCAAGATCCGGAAATCCGTTACCTGCCAACGGGTGGCACGGTGACAACGCTGTCACTGGCAACTTCAGACAGTTGGCGGGATAAACAAACCGGCGAAATTCGGGAGAAAACCGAATGGCACCGGGTAGTGATCTTCGGCAAGTTAGCGGAAATCGCGGCGGAGTATCTGCAAAAAGGTGCTCAAATTTACATTGAAGGCCAGTTACAAACACGCAAGTGGCAGGACCAACAAGGACAAGATCGCTATTCAACCGAAGTGGTGGTGAATGTGAATGGCACGATGCAGATGCTGGGCAGTCGTGGTGATGCAAAGAATACGGTGTCACAGCAGGCTGGACATCAACCCGCACAGAAGCAACCGCCTTCTAAACCCACCCCCACCAGTAAGGAGAGAAAAAACACGCAAACGGTACAATCTTCTGTTTTACCGGAAGAAGAGAATGCCGATTGGGATTCGGAGATTCCGTTTTGAGTGTTTTCTTATAGTTAACAAATCGCCCTGTTATTGCAGGGCTTATTATTTTTTTAGTTAAAAAAACATTACTTTTTATGATATGTATGCCGGAAAAAACCAATGCCATCTTATATCGTCAGCCGTTGCCCTCTGTACACACACAGTTAGGCCCTGTCAGGTTACGCACTGCGTTGCAGGTGATGGCAGGTCCGGCCTGGCAACTGGAAGTGGATGAGGTGCAGCGTGTGGTTTGCCATCATTTACGGCAGGGCTATCAACTCCCGACTCCGGTCAAACATCCTCAGTCAGGAGGGCGCAGATGAGATTACACCAGCTCAATGTGTTGGTATGGCTGCTGAGCAGTTCGGTCTGGGCAACAACACCGACACCATTAGCTTTACAGCAGACACAATCGACAGAAAGCCAGCAGCACTCCCTGAAAAGTCAGGCTGAACAGTGGAAGTTAAGTGCCGATGAATACCAGCGTTACCAGCAACTGATGAAGGGGCCACGGGGTATCCAGTCGCCGGGGCTTGATCCGCTGACCGCATTAGGCATTGAAGCCGATGGTGATGCTGAACGCCGCCGTTATGCTGAACAGTGGGTTAAATCAGAGTTTGCCCGAACTGAAAAAGAACTACGTTTCCAGCAGGAAGTGAATGCCGCCTGGCAGCGGCTGTTTCCGGATGTGCTGCCAGTCAATATGACAACATCACGCGAGACAAGTGGCCGACTGGCACTGTTTGTCAGAGCCAAAGATTGTCCGCAATGTGACACCCGTTTGGCTGAAGTACTGGCGGCAAAGCAACCCGTTGATATCTATCTGGTCGACAGTCAACGTAATGATGACACCTTACGGCAGTGGGCTAAAACGCATCGTATTCCTGTTGGACAGGTCCGTAACCGACAAATCACGCTGAATCATGATACGGGTTACTGGTTCCGGTTTGGTAAGGGACTGATGCCGGTATTGTTGCGGCAGGGGGAACAGGGATGGCAGGTCACGTCATTACAATGAAATGGGTGAGCGTATTCCCCATTATCGGCCTGTTATGGATGACTCCCTGCCATGCCGAACTGAACGTGATTGCTGATTTGGGTGGTAAAGATGCCTCGCCCTTTTATGAAAGCATTAATGCCCAGCCGGATCATCGTTCTGCACAATCATACCATTTCTTGCCAGAAGTGACGGGGGAAGCGGCCATGCTGCCGGTTAAAACACCGGAACTGACACCGGGAAAAGTGGCAAGCCGGCCATTGCAACTGCCAGGCATTGGTGCGTTATTTCTGATTGGCGATGATCCCGACTCTCGTCAGTGGCTAAGCCAGCATGCAGCCCGGCTTACGCAATTGCATGCGGTGGGGCTGGTCGTCAATGTCAGTGAAATGGCAGGCTTACAGTCACTGCGGGCATTAGCGCCGGATGTCTTGTTATCGCCTGCTTCCGGTTCGGAATTGGCTCGC
>NZ_NIBS01000023.1:0-2541 GCF_002632465.1 Xenorhabdus budapestensis
CCAGACAGGTTCTGGTAATGCCCGACGATCCACTTTACCGTTCAGGGTCAGCGGAATTGATTCAAGACGGGTAAAACTGGCCGGCACCATATATTCCGGCAAGCGGTCAGATAAGTATCTGAACAGCTCATTATCTGAAAGTTCGCTTTCCGCAACCGTATTTTCCGCAACCAAATAAGCCACCAGTGTTTTATTACCTTCATGTTCGCGATCAATCACTACCGCCTGCTTGATCTGTGGGTGCAAAGCCAGTGCACTTTCAATTTCCCCCAGTTCAATACGATAACCGCGGATCGTGACCTGAAAATCATTGCGCCCCAGATATTCCAGCTTGCCGTCCGGTTGCCAGCGCACCAAATCGCCGGTTTTATACAGGCGGGGGTAACCGCATTCTTTGTCTTTATCTGTGGCAAACGGGTTTGCCACAAACCGTTCGGCAGTCAGTTCAGGCCGGTTTAAATAGCCCCGCGCCAGCCCGGCACCGCCGATATGCAATTCTCCCGGTGCGCCGACAGGAGACAGATTGCCATAACTATCAAGTACGTAAAGGCGGACGTTATTATTCGCTGTGCCGATATTGGTTGCAGTGTCCCCACGTTGATACACATTCCCGGTCGCCTTAACGGTGGCTTCTGTCGGGCCATAAGCATTCAGTACGCTGCTGTATTGGCTGAAATATGCCAGAAAATCCAGGGAGGGAGACTCTCCCGCTGTAACCAATAATTGCAGGGAGGGTAACTCCGTGCCGATTAACAATTTCAAGATGGCCGGGGGTAAGACGGCAATCTCAATATTTTCCCGTTGAATGAGTCTGGCAACTGCATGGGAATGACGTTCTGTTTCGCTGCAAAGGTAAATGGTCAGGCCATTAAATAAGCTGGGGAATAATTCGAAAACAGAACCATCAAATACATAAGCAGCAAACATTAAGGCTTTTGTTCTCTTTGTTGCATCAAAAAGTTCAGCCTGCGTTGCCACCATGTGAGCCACATTTTTGTGCTCAATCATAACGCCTTTGGGCTGACCTGTGGTGCCTGACGTATAAATGATATAGGCCAAATCGGTTGGCCGGTTTATCCGCACCGGATTTTCCACAGACTGGTCTGTAGTAATTGTCCGGTCGTCCGCCGCGATGAGTACCGGTTGTTCCGTGAGTATTTGGATGTATTCTGCCAATGTGGTCAGATGCCGCTGTTGGGTCAGCACACAGGGCGCCGCTATGTCAGTCAGAATAAACTGTACTCGCTCAGCGGGATAGGCGGGGGAAATCGGCACATAAGCCCCGCCGGCTTTCAGCACCGCCAGTATGCTGATCACCATTTCCAGACTGCGATCAAGATACAGGGCTATCGGCGTATCAGCCTGCATTGTTTCATTATTCTGTTGTTGATAATTCTGTTGCAGATAGCATTCGCGGATCACAAAAGCTAGCTGATTTGCCCGTTCGTTAAGCTGGTGGTAAGTTAGTGTTTCGTTTTCAAACACCAGTGCCACGTTATCCGGTGTTCTTTCCACCTGGGCTTCAAACAGTTGTTGCAGGGTTTTATCCTGCGGATAAGGCGCATCGGTCTGGTTCCAGGTATGCAGCAGGGTATGGCGCTCCTGTGCAGACAGGATATCGAGCGCGGACAGTGGTTGTTTCTGGTTTGCCACAAAGGCGGTCAGCACCCGTTGATAGCTTTCTGTCAGCCTCACGATGGTGGCTTCATCAAACAGGCTGACTGCGTAATTCAGGCAACCGGTAATCTCGGTTTGTCCATCGGACATAAACAGGCTCAGGTCAAACTTGGCGGGGCTGTATAATGGCTCATCCAGAGTCATCGGCCTGAATGGCAGGCGGCTGTCTGACGGATTTTTTCCAAAGCTCTGCAAACCAAACATGATCTGAAAAATCGGGTGGCGGGCGGTATCACGTTCAATATTCAGGGCATCAAGGAGCTGTTCAAACGGCATATCCTGATGGGCCTTGGCTTCGGCAACCTGCTTATGGATCTGCTTAATCAGGACTTCCACGCTGACAGTTTGTTGCAGCTGCGCCCTTAAGACCAGTGAGTTGACAAACATCCCAATCAGGGGCTGAGTCTGGACATGGTGGCGGTTATCGGTTGGAGTCCCCAGTATGATATCGTTTTGCCCGGATAATTTTGCCAGCGTGACATAAAAGGCACTGAGCAACACCGTATACAGGGTCGTTTCCTGTGTTTTTGCCAGACTTCTTAATTGTTCAGAAAGCCGGGTATTCAGTACAAAATTGAAATCCTGTCCCTGATAATTCACCTGAGCTGGTCTGGGGCGGTCTGTTGGTAAGGCCAGTGATTCATGGCTGGCTAAAGCCTGTTGCCAGTAAGCAAGCTGGCGTTCACGCCGGTCACCTTGTAAATAGTCGCGTTGCCATGCGGCATAATCCCCGTAGGTGATATCCAGCGCAGGAAGCTGGCTGTTCCGGTTTTCCCGCAAGGAGTGGTAAATTTCCGCCAGTTCATCCATAAAGATATCAATTGACCAGCCATCAATGGCGATGTGGTGCCATAACAGTAATAA
>NZ_NIBS01000023.1:2641-40665 GCF_002632465.1 Xenorhabdus budapestensis
TTATTACTGTTATGGCACCACATCGCCATTGATGGCTGGTCAATTGATATCTTTATGGATGAACTGGCGGAAATTTACCACTCCTTGCGGGAAAACCGGGACAACCAGCTTCCGCCTCTGGATATCACCTACGGGGATTATGCCGCATGGCAACGCGACTATTTACAAGGTGACATACGTGAACGCCAGCTTGCTTACTGGCAACAGACTTTAGCCAGCCATGAATCACTGGCCTTGCCAACAGACCGCCCCAGACCTGCTCAGGTGAATTATCAGGGACGTAATTTCAGTTTTGTGCTGAATACCCGGCTTTCTGAACAGTTAAGGAGTCTGGCAAAAACACAGGAAACGACTCTGTATACGGTGTTGCTCAGTGCCTTTTATGTCACGCTGGCAAAATTATCCGGGCAAAACGATATCGTACTGGGGACTCCAACCGATAACCGCCACCATGCCCAGACTCAGCCCCTGATTGGGATGTTTGTCAACTCACTGGCCTTAAGAGCGCAACTGCAACAAACTGTCAGCGTGGAAACCCTGATTGGGCAGATCCATAAGCAGGTTGCCGAAGCCAAGGCCCATCAGGATATGCCGCTTGAACAGCTCCTTGATGCCCTGAATATTGAACGTGATACCGCCCGCCACCCGATTTTTCAGGTCATGTTTGGTTTGCAGAGCCTTGAAGAAAATCCGTCAGACAGCCGCCTGCCATTCAGGCCGGTGACACTGGACGATTCCCTGTACAGCCCCGCCAAGTTTGACCTGAGCCTGTTTATGTCCGACGGGCAAACCAGCATTACCGCTTACCTGAATTACGCAGTCAGCCTGTTTGATGAGGCCACCATCGTGAGGCTGACAGAAAGCTATCAACGGGTGCTGACCGCCTTTGTGGCAGACCAGAAACAGCCGCTGTCCGCGCTCGATATCCTGTCTGCACAAGAACGCCATACCCTGCTGCATACCTGGAACCAGACCGATGCGCCTTATCCGCAGGATAAAACCCTGCAACAACTGTTTGAAGGCCAGGTGGAAAGAACACCGGATAACGTGGCACTGGTGTTTGAAGGTGAAACACTGACCTATCGACAATTAAACGAACGGGCAAATCAGCTAGCTTATGTGATCCGCGCACGCTATCAGCAACAAAATAATGAAACAATGCAGGCTGACACGCCGATAGCCCTGTATCTTGATCGCAGTCTGGAAATGGTGATCAGCATACTGGCGGTGCTGAAAGCCGGCGGGGCTTATGTGCCGATTTCCCCCGCCTATCCCGCTGAGCGAGTACAATTTATTCTGACTGACATAGCGGCGCCCTGTGTGCTGACCCAACAGCGGCATCTGACCACATTGGCAGAATACATCCAAACACTCACGGAACAACCGGTACTCATCGCGGCGGACGACCGGACAATCACCGCAGGCCAGTCTGTGGAAAATCCGGTGCGGATAAACCGGCCAACCGATTTGGCCTATATCATTTACACGTCAGGCACCACAGGTCAGCCCAAAGGCGTTATGATTGAGCACAAAAATGTGGCTCATATGGTGGCAACGCAGGCCGAATTTTTTGATGCGACAAAGAGAACAAAAGCCTTAATGTTTGCTGCTTATGTATTTGATGGTTCTGTTTTTGAATTATTCTCCAGCTTATTTAATGGCCTGACCATTTACCTTTGCAGCGAAACAGAACGTCATTCCCATGCAGTTGCCAGACTCATTCAACGGGAAGGTATTGAGATTGCCGCCTTACCCCCGGCCATCTTGAAATTGTTAATCGGCACGGAGTTACCCTCCCTGCAATTATTAATTACAGCGGGAGAGTCACCCTCCCTGGATTTTCTGGCATATTTCAGCCAATACAGCAGCGTACTGAATGCTTACGGTCCGACAGAAGTTACCGTCGGGGCAACCGGGAATGTGTATCAACGTGGGGACACTGCAACCAATATCGGCACAGCGAATAATAACGTCCGCCTTTACGTGCTTGATAGTTATGGCAATCTGTCTCCTGTCGGCGCACCGGGAGAACTGCATATCGGCGGTGCCGGGCTGGCGCGGGGCTATTTAAACCGGCCTGAACTGACTGCCGAACGGTTTGTGGCAAACCCGTTTGCCACAGATAAAGACAAAGAATGCGGTTACACCCGCCTGTATAAAACCGGCGATTTGGTGCGCTGGCGACCGGATGGCAAGCTGGAATATCTGGGACGCAATGATTTTCAGGTCAAAATTCGCGGTTACCGTATAGAATTGGGTGAAATCGAAAATGCGCTTGCTTCCCATCCACAAGTCAAGCAGGCGGTGGTGATTGACCGTGAGCATAACGGTCATAAAGTACTGGCCGCTTATCTGGTCACAGATGCGATGTTATTAAATGAAATTCTGGTTGAGCACTTATCTGAGCGTTTGCCGGAATACATGGTGCCGGCCAGCTTTACCTTTATTGATTCGATTCCTCTGACCCTGAACGGCAAAGTGGATCGTCGGGCATTACCAGAGCCGGTCTGGGGGAATAAAAACGGTTATGTGGCGCCACGCAATGCACTGGAAACCCGGCTCTGTGCCATTTGGCAAGAGGTATTGGGGCTGGAACGGGTTGGCATTGAGGATAACTTCTTCCGGATCGGTGGTGATTCGATTGTCAGTATCCAGTTGGTCTCCAAACTGCGGCAGGCAAGCTTTTCACTGCAAGTTAAATCGATTTTTGAAGCACCGACCGTGGCCCGGTTAGCCCTGCTGCTGACACAATCATCATCCACAGAACAATCATCATCCACAGAAAATGTGGTTGCCGAACAGGGATTATTAAGCGGGAAATTTGATTTATTGCCTATCCAGCAAACTTTCTTCGACTGGGATTTACCGAATCCACACCATTGGAACCAGGCATTTATGATTCGGCTTCCCGGTAACATTAAGACGGCACAGATTGGACAGGCCCTGATAATGCTGGCTGAACGACATGATATGCTGCGTGCTCGCTTTATCGATACCGGAAACGGCTACTGTCAGTGCTATTCCGAGGTTCAGGACTATTCCTCCCTTTTACAGCACTGCAATATCCGAGGATTAAATAAGGAAGAGCTACATCAACAATTGACCCAATGGCAAAATGGGTTCGATTACAACAACGGGCCATTATGGCAAGCCGGGCACCTTACCGGGTATGCTGATAGCAGTGCCCGGTTATTCTTCGCATTCCACCATCTGATTATTGATACTGTGTCCTGGCGAATCATTGCTGAAGATATGCATTTGTTATTACAGGGCATGACATTACCACAGAAGACCAGCAGTTATCGGCAATGGGTAACCGCTGTCCATCATTACGCACAGCAGCATCAGGATGAAGTGCCCTACTGGCAACAAGTGATAGCAGGAAACAACATCAAACCCGCGCAGGGTGATCTCACTCGTCACCTGTTGAGCATTTCTACTGAGATGACGGACATACTTCTGCATGAAGCCAACACCGGTTACCATACTGAAATTAACGATTTACTGCTAAGTGCACTGACACTAGCCCTGCAAAAGACTTTCTCCCAAGCCGTAAACCACATCCTTCTGGAAGGACATGGACGGGAAACCATTGATAACAAATTGGATATTTCTGAAACCGTGGGCTGGTTTACTACAATGTATCCCGTTCGTCTGGCAATGCAGACAGATCTTACTGAAACCATCATTTACACCAAAGAGATGCTTCGTACTGTACCGAACAAAGGTATTGGTTACAGCACGTTACATCAAGCAGGACACCTGACCGACGATTTACCGACTATCAGTTTCAACTATCTCGGCCAGTTAGGAGGAGTCAGCCATCAAGACTGGTCCATAACCAGCGATGATTGTGGGACTGTGATAGCTAGCGAAAATAGCGGTCATTTACTACTGGGCATCAATGGTGCCATTCAGATGGGAAAACTACAATTTAGTGTGGATTCCCGCTTGCCACAGGCCCGGACAGAGATGTTTATCACAGCATTTGAGCAAGCACTCAACAGCGTCATCGCTACTGGTCAAAAGCAGGCCCAATCAGGAGGAGTAAAAACGCCCAGTGATTATGCTATGGAAGGGCTTTCAATCAAGCTTTTGTGCAATCTTCAACAGAGGTATCAGATTGAAGCACTGTACCCTGCCACCAGCTTGCAGCAGGGATTTATTTATCATCATCTGGCTCATCCACAAGATGATGCCTATCGTGTACAAATGCTGCTGGATTATCACACCAACGTCGATTTTGCTATCTACCAACAAGCCTGGTCACTGGCTTCGCTACGTTTCCCTATTCTCAGAACTGCATTTGACTGGGAAGAAAAAATATTACAGATCGTGACAATGGATACCAGTATTGGGCCAGCGAACTTCAAGATTAAAGATATCAGTCAGTTATCAGAAGAGAACCGAAACAAGGCGATTGATGAAATCCAACAACAAGATCGAACCCGGCCCTTTAATTTAAGTCAGCCCGGCTTAATCCGTTTCACTCTCATCAAGCAAAATGGACAGTTAGTCACAGTATTAATCACACAACATCATTGCATTGCCGATGGCTGGAGTAATCCGATTCTATTGCAAACTGTGCATGAGTATTACAACCAATTGATAAGCGGGCAAACGCCTCTGATTGTGGTGGAACAGGCTTATCTGGCAACTCAGCAATATCATCTGGATCATAAAGCTGAGTCAGATACCTATTGGTCGGAACGTAAAGCACAATTTCAAGGAGCCAACAATTTTTCTGCTCTGTTAAGTCATCACGTTGATTTAACGCAGATAAAAACGGTGGAAAAACCCGCTGAACAGCAACTCACTGTACAAGGAAGCGCTTATGAGCAACTTAAGAACATGTCCAGGACACAAGGTGTTACTCTGAATGTGATACTGCAATTTGCCTGGCATAAATTACTGCACAGCTATACGGGTGATGAACAGACCATTGTGGGCACTACCGTATCCGGACGCGATGTTCCAGTGGATGAGATTGAATCCAGTGTTGGCCTGTATATCAATACATTACCTCTGATGGTGCAATGGGATCAGGCAAACAGTGTGGCTACTGTTTTACAGGACATACAGAAAGATATCGCCGCACTCAATAGCCACAGTGCCGTTTCACTTGCCAGTTTACAATCCGATGGAGAACGATTGTTCCATAGCCTGCTGATCTTTGAAAATTATCCAGTTCCAGTCGCGAGCGAAAACAAGCAAGGTATAGAGCACACCCTGACATTCCGTCAGGCCGTCGAAAAAGTGGAGTACCCGATTTCGTTGATGGCCTATGAGCAGGACCACAGTCTAATAATGAAATTAAGTTATGGTGAAGATTGGCTGACGGAAGAACAAGCCCGACGTTTGCTTTGTCAGCTCGAACGTATTTTGCACGCGGTAGCATGCAACCCGAATCAGTCACATACGTCAATAACATTCCTCAATGAAGAAGAGCGCCATACCCTGCTACATACCTGGAACCAAACCGATGCGCCTTACCCGCAGGATAAAACCCTGCAACAACTGTTTGAAGCCCAGGTGGAAAGGACACCGGATAATATCGCGCTGGTGTTTGAAGGAGAAACACTGACCTACTGCCAGCTTAACGAACGGGCAAACCAACTGGCTCATCATCTGATCGCATTAGGGGTTCTCCCGGACGACAGAGTGGCGATTTATGCCGAGCGCAGTCTCTATTTGGTCGTGGGATTGTTAGCTATTCTCAAGGCCGGTGGTGCTTATGTGCCACTTGATCCGGCACAGCCAAGCGAGCGGTTGGTCTATATGCTTAAAGACTCCGCACCTGTCGCATTGCTGACCCAAACGGCGTTGTTTGATGCCCTGACCAGCACCATGTCTGCGGCATCCTTACTGGCCGATTCTTTATCAGTAAATTCATTACCGATCATCACACTCGACAATCAGGGATCGTTAATAGCAACCCTGCCGGTTCACAATCCGAATATCTCAGAGCTGACTGCCGCCCATCTGGCTTATGTTATCTATACTTCTGGTTCAACGGGCCAGCCCAAAGGCGTGATGAACAGTCATCAGGCCCTGTGTAATCGGTTACTATGGTTTGTTTGCGATATCGCGACATCGCCGCTGGTAACCGCACTGAAAACCAGTATCAGCTTTGTCGATTCAATCACCGAAACACTGGGCACGTTGCTGGCTGGTGGCAAATTGGTGGTGTTCAACAACCATGATGTGAAAGATCCTATCCGTTTCAGTCAAGGTTTGCGCCACTTCGGGGTCAATTATCTGGTAGTTGTACCTTCACTGCTCAAACTCTTGCTACAAAATCGCGATGATAGTGATTGTCTGAAACCAATTCGCCTATTAATTTGCAGCGGTGAACGACTCGCGCCTGAGCTGGCACGACAGGTTGTGACACATTACCCTCAGCTTCGGTTGTTCAATTTTTATGGTTCTTCCGAAATCAACGGCGATGCCACATGGTATGAATACCGTGCTGCTGAGGGTATACCGGAAGTCTCCGTGATCGGCAAACCGATCGCCAATATCCAAAGCTATATCCTTGACGGCTCTGGTCAACCTGTTCCCGTCGGGGTTACGGGTGAAATCTATATTGCTGGCCGAGGTGTTGCCCGTGGCTATCTGAACCGCCCGGAATTGACGGCTGAACGTTTCCTTATCGATCCATTCTCCCCACAGCCCAATACACGTATGTTCAAGACGGGTGATCTCGGTCGCTGGCTGCCTGATGGTAATATCGAGTATCTCGGTCGCAATGACTTTCAGGTCAAAATCCGCGGCTACCGCATTGAACTGGGGGAAGTTGAAAACGTCCTCACTTCTCACCCGCAGGTAGAACAGGCGGTGGTAATTGACCATAATCACAACGGGAATAAAATCCTGGTCGCGTATCTGGCGGCAGATGGAGCACTGTCTGATGACACCCTGATCAGGTATCTCTCTTCCCGTTTGCCGGAATACATGCTGCCTGCCAGCTTTACTCGTATTGAGTCCGTCCCGCTGACCCTGAATGGTAAGCTAAACCGCCACGCCCTACCTGAACCAATCTGGGGGGATCGTAACAACTATGTCGCGCCCCGCAATGCGCTGGAAACCCAGTTATGTACTATTTGGCAAGAGGTATTGGGGCTGGATCAGGTTGGTATCGACGATAACTTCTTCCGTATCGGTGGTAATTCCTTAATGGCAATTAAGCTGACCACAGCGATACGCCATGAAATGGCAGTTGATATTCCTTTAAATGTTTTATTTAATTGCAAATGTATTTCTTTGTTATCTCGATGGCTAAAAACAGATAATGCAAAATTCAGCTTACTTAATTTCTTAACACCTGAATCAATTGCAATCAATAAATTGTTTATGGTTCATCCTGCTAATGCCAGTAGTGAAGTCTATGAATCTCTGGCAAATACCTTATCTGATGTGTATAACTGCATAGGCATCGATAATTATAATCTCTACTCAGATAATCAAATAGATTCACTACACCAAGTAGCTCAAATCTATATGGAATTAATTCTGACAGAAACTGCTATTGATCAACCTATTCACATCTTAGGATGGTCATTAGGTGGACAATTAGCGATGGAGGTTGCATTTAAATTAGAACAGCTTGGAGCAAAAAAAATTCAGCTATTCTTATTAGATGCTATCATTAATAACGATGAGTTAGAAGCGCTTAGAAACAAACTAGATATGTCAAATAAATATAGAGAGATTACTGAGAAATTGCAGGCAATGGGCGCAAGTGATACTTATATCAATAAGGTATTGGAAGCAGTACCATTTGAATTTGGCATCGCTAACTGTAATTTAAGTGGAAAACTATCCCACACTAACATAACGTTATTTAAAGCTGGTCAAATGAGTCCGTTTAATAAAGAAGGAACTGGGTTCACGATGAATAAATTGATAATAGAAACACCGGATAATAATATTTCCCAATGGACAGTAAATCCATTATCAATTAAATTGATTGATGATCGTTATCACGAAAATATTATCGAAGCTGTTTCCATTATCAGCACAGAAATAGTCAATAAATTCGAAATTAAGGATAATGTTACTATACCCTATAGATTTCAAGATGCAGTGTAGCCAACAAAGCTACAACTTGAAAGATGACGGGTATATAAATTAACTTAATGATTATAACGAGGCTGGCACTGCTGGCCTCGTCAGTCAGGATACGAGTATTTTACCTGCCTATTTAATCCGGTAAAAATAATCCTGAATTAAAACGGAACCGCAACTTTTAAGCAAACCCGTGAACCAGCCGGACGATTAGCTACGGCAAGATCTTCCTGCCACTTCAATTGCCACCATAAAACGAGTGAAATAATTTGATCAGCGCCGCGCAAGCTGACGGGCAACAAGGTAGCCGGAAGTCCCGGCTAACCCGGGACCAGGATGTGTTGAAGCCCCAATATGAAATACATTACTGACAAAAGTTTGATGTGCTTGCGTACCTTGCGAAGAGGCAAAAGGACGCAGCCAGAAAAATTGATCCGGTGAGCAAATTCCCGAATAGGGATCTCCCCCAACCAAATTGCAATTCAATGCCTGTAAATCTGCCGGAGAATACGCCTTACGGCCAACAATCGAAGATGAAAAACCGGGAATGACAGTTTCCAGACGAGACTGTACGCGATCTGCAACCGCTTCACGGACTGTTTCATTCCATTTGCCATCGGCAGGAATAGAAATTTCGCCCAAAGCATCCCCT
Organism: Xenorhabdus budapestensis; assembly: GCF_002632465.1. Lineage (GTDB taxonomy): Bacteria > Pseudomonadota > Gammaproteobacteria > Enterobacterales > Enterobacteriaceae > Xenorhabdus > Xenorhabdus budapestensis. Next base: position 11,361 of record NZ_NIBS01000023.1, read on the forward strand.
TTCAAATAACCGGGTAATTCCTGCATCTGAACCCATAGGATCCATCCTCCTTCGGGAGCTCTGGAAGCATCAAGAACGGTTGGTTGCCCTATAGCCAGTGTCGGATGACTCGGCAAATAACCGTTATTAGCCTGTGTGACAGACAAACAAACCTGTTCCATACTCTCCGTTAAATGAATAAGCGGCACATGACGTAACTCCGGTTCACACCATGATGGAGGAGTATTCAGAGCAAAGTGAAGCTGCATCCCGCCACGTCCGTAACGATAGCTCTGTGCACGTTGCCAGACTGTATCAGGAATGTCATTCAACAAATGACCATAAAGCTGTTGAGGAGTTACATTGCACACTACAGCATCGCGGGCGTGATAAACCCTTCCTGCTGCTATCACACCAAAAGCACAGCGTTTTTTTCCATGCCCTTGCGTAATGATACGGTCAACCTGGGTATGAGTAAGGAGCTGGCCACCATGCTGTTCAATGATCGCCTGTAACGCTTCAACGATGCGAATACCACCGCCTTTAACGACTGGCATTCCTCCTGCTATCACAGCAGCAAAGGTCAATTTGCCAATCAGGGCAGAGCCGGCATCATCCGGCCCCAGCCCGGTATGTAGTGTCCACGGCGCAATGAGAGCGCGACTGAATTCAGACTGCAATTCTCGTTCAGACCAGCGCCGGAAAGTTTCCAGTGAGTTGCCGAAAAATTCTGTTAATCCACCAATGCCACGTTTTCGCCACTCAGAGAACAATAGTTTGAGTATTCCAAAACCATAAGGGTTTTGCCTCAGTAAGCCAAAGATCAATGCAGCATCATCATGAAGAATCTGTTGTGTCATGCGGCGAAATGCTGCCCCATCTTTTGGCGCAATTGCATCAAACTGCAAAGCCGAAGCCAGAATACTCTGCTTTAAGGCGATTCCCCTGCCATTCGGTTGAATAGTCACTGTGTATGAATTCCAAACCTACTTTTTCCAGTGCGGGCTTCAGCACTTGATAAGCCGGGCTGTTTAGAAATAACGGATACCAGCAGGAGAACACATCATGGGTATAACCGGGAAAAAGTTCTTCTGTACGAATACAACCGCCTGGTATGGCATTCCGTTCCAGTACCAGAACAGATCTCCCCCATATAGCCAACAGAGCAGCACATACCAATGAATTTATCCCACTGCCAACGATGATCACTTGCGGTTTAGCACTACTCATGATGCCATTCCTGCGGGCTGTTCAACCAAAGCCAGGACACGCAGTGGGCTTCCTGACCCTCCCTCAATCTTGAGAGGTGCGGCAATAATTACTGCGCCGGTTGGCGGTAATAAATCGAGATTTCGCAGACACTGCAAACCGTATTTATTCGCCCCGTGCATCAAGGTATGACAGGGATAAACCAGCGGCCATGAATAGGATTGACCCGCATCGGTATTAATCGTCTCTACTCCGAACCCCCGAATATTACGTTCATGGATCAACCACTCTACCGTTTCCTGACTCGGCCCAGGCGTGTGAGCACCGTCATCACGCATATTAAGGAAGCGAACCGGATCATCAGACCGTTTCGACCAATCCGTTCTGAACAGTAACCATGCCTGGGCAGGAATACGTCCGTATTGTTCTTCCCATGCCTGTAAAAACTCAACCGTCAGTAACCAATCTGGATATCGTGCCACCTGTTGACTAGCATCCACCACCACCGCAGGCGCGATAAAATTATGCAGGGGAATAGTATCAACTGTATTATCTGAATGATTTTTACCGCTGATCCAATGTACCGGAGCATCAAAATGGGTTCCCGTATGCTCACCGCAACTGAAATTATTCCAATACCAGGCCGGGCCATTCTCGTCATAATGAGAAATACGTTCCATTTTAAATGACCAGACTTGTCCAAACTGTTCCGGTAACTGCAAGGCCGGAAAACCAGAGGACAACGTCTGGGTGAGATCGATAATCCTCACACTTCCCTGAATTAGCGCAGTAACAAACGCATTTAGTGGGTTTTTCATTCATCTTCTCCCAACATCTGAACAAGAAAGACAGAATGATCGATCCTGACTCTGTGGATCTCAGAATGCAGCGCAACCAACGAAACTATTATTTGCAAGACGATGGATGACAGAGGGCTGTTATATTTCCCGAATATCATGCAATGCAGTAAACATGCCAGCATGAAAAACCAATGGCTTTCCTTCAATGCTGGCAATACGCTTTATCTGACCAATCATTAACAGGTGATCACCAAGATGGGTTTGCTGATGATTAGCACAAACCAGTGTCGCTATTGCGCCATCAATTGACGGCATCCCTTCCGGCGTTTCCTGCACAGGAATACCCTGAAACTTATTTTCAACTCTTGGATTGGCAAAACGCAGAGCCAGTTCCTGATGGTCACAGCCAAGGATACTGATGGTGAAATATCCACAGTTACGGAATACAGACAAATTGGGAGAATGATTAACCAGACTCCAGAGTATCAACGGCGGTTCCAGAGAAAGTGAAGCAAATGAGTTGATGGTCAACCCGACGTTCCTTCCGTCAGCAGTGCGTGTTGCAACAATAGCCACCCCCGTTGGATAACATCCTAAGAGTGTGCGCAGTGCTCTTGTTTCAAATTCTGCCATACCCCACTCAACATCAGGCAACGGTATTTGGCTGTTCTGAATATTCATAGTCATATCGGATACCCCGCTCAGAACCCGCTCTTCTCGACAATTTGCGAATGAGCGGTCTGCGCATTACGGGTAGCCAGCACATGAATATATGCTTCACAGGCATCGCTATCCCGCCACCACGGAAACAATACCGGAGGATGATTAAAAGCACTGGCAATCGTACTGGCGAGAGCAGGTAATTTCTGGGCAGCTCCCAACAAACTCAGGATATGGGGTTTTGGCGGGATAAGCAGGCTGTTTGTCCATTCCACAACATACTGACTATATTTCCAGAATCGGTCGAATGTGTCATTCATCCACTCTGCCGTAAAGGGTTTGTCACCACGGGCAAGAATGGCTTCGTAATAAACTTTGCAGGCTTTAGTTGCGTTATTGGAGCCCTGCCCGGTCAGCGGATCATTTGTGACTACCGCATCCCCCAACCCCAAAACCTGACGACCAGAAGGCAATGTCAATACTGGTTTGCGTACTACTGGCGCAAAACAGCCAGCCAGAGTGCCATTTTCATCGGTAAGTTCTATCTGTTCACAACGTGCCGCTTCCCACGGCAAGAAAGTTTTGAGGATATACTTGCTATAGGCCAGATGTTCCTGCGCTGTTCTGACCTCTCGCCAGCCATCCATTGCTCCCCCAGAAACCCCTTCAAAAACCATAATGTCACAAGGGCCGCTCAGGGTCAGGGCAGGAAAAACGAAATATTCCCCCACTCCTGGGATCAAGTTAAAAGAAACACGGGAATATTCGGGGACTGGCAACATACCATGCACATAAGTCAAAGCTAATGCACGCTGGGGCTTATCATAAGGAGAACGGGAAGCATCACGCTCCAACAATCTCACGATTTCCCCCTTTCCTCCAGCCAAAATAACCAACTCATGACTGGCTGTCAGTTGTTCCAACTCGGCAATACCCACATCACGAATTTCCAGATTACCGCCGCAAGAAGCAAACTGTTCCATCCAAAATGGCATCTTGATACGCTGATCGACAGCCTGCGCGTAGTTATTGAGTCGTGCACTCCAGTCAATCACCTTTTCATGCGGAATTTCAGAATGAGGAACAGTAAAACCGATACCTTCAACGGGCGGGCATTGTGTTTCCCACTGATCCAAACCTAAATTACGTTCAAATTGCAAAGAAGAATCGAACATACACTGACTCGACATTACCCGGCCAGTTCGGACATCATCAGGCGTGCGATTGGTAACAACAGTTACCTGATAGCCTTTATCAAGCAGACCAAGAGCCAAAGGCAGTCCGGCTTGACCACCTCCGACAATAGCTATACGACACATAATATTTACTCCTTCGGATTGTGTTAGATCTGGAATCACTACTATTCCTATTTCTCCTATTCAGCCAAACGAGAAATAGCAGGTTTGGCTTGCTCAGGCCCCATTGCTGAATAGCCGCCATCAACGGCGTAGTCAGCTCCGGTTACAAAACTCGCTAAATCAGAAAGAAGAAATGCAACTACCTGAGCGATCTCTTCAGGATCTCCAACACGGCCAAGCAAGTGATAATCTGCGGCAACTTCATCCGTTTTCTGACGATTACCCTGAGTCAATTCATCCATGACCCGTGACCAAGTCCAACCCGGCGAGACAGAGTTCACACGAATGTGATCAGCGGCATAGTCCATTGCCATGCTGCGGGTGACTTGCAATAAGGTGGCTTTTGAAGCGGGGTATAACCAACGGCCTGTCTGGGCAATAGAAGATGAAATACTGGTGAAATTGACAATCGCCCCACCTCCGGCAACCATAAAATAAGGGTGTACAAACTGAGCTGCCCTGACGGCACTGACCACATTAATATTTAGTGCGGTCAGCCACGTTTCGCGACCAGAGACTACACCATCATCCAGATAAGTTGCAGCGAGATTAACGAGGCAGTTAAGGCGACCATAATAAGCAGCAACCTCATGCACTCCCTGAGCAAGTTGTTTATCATCGGTAATATCGACATGCCAGAAACGAATGGAATCCGGTCGGAAATTACAGGCCTTCTTTCCCCCTTCCCGGTCAATATCGAAAATCGCAACTTTAACACCATATTCACTCAATACGCTGGCAACAGTTGCACCAATTTTAGTAGCACCACCAGTGACAATAGCGACTTTATTATTTAAGCCTTTCATGAGTGATCCCCTTATATCATATATACCCAATCCATTGCTATTCAGTGTATTAATCAGTAATTAATGAATCATGAGAGATATCATTACGTGAAATGGAGAAAGTCAAATAGCCAATATATGCAGAAAAGATCCATTCAGTGCAGGTATGTATAAATCCAATATTTAATACTCAACTAATTTTAATGTTACAACCATTGGAATATGATCGCTGACCAAAGGCCAGTTTATATTATCCCAAATCATTGCTTTCGCTTTTTTATTAGATGCTTTGATAAAATTGCCGTTCTATTATTCACCATCATTAATATCAATAGTTATTCACTTGGTGATTATACAAACCACTGACTATGTTATATGTTGCAATCTTTAATCAGATTTTTTTATTAACTAACTCATTTTTATTATGGGCATATTGAATTTTTTCATGATATTGCCTCAATTAAATTTAATGTTTCTTCATTGTTTATCATATGTTATACATTTGATCTCAATTAAACTGTTATATAAAACAAATAAAAAATTGTTACTGTTATATTCAAAATCCGTGTGCTCTACTTGTCCTCACTCTTTCACTTCTTTTACCCAATAGGGTTCAGTCAAAAATAAGAGGTCACTATGTTCGGGTTAAGTGCCCTTGAACTCGCAAGGATACAGTTTGCATTTACAGTTTCTTTTCACATCATCTTTCCTGCCATTACGATAGGTTTAGCCAGTTTTCTTGCTCTGTTGGAAGGTTTATGGCTGAAAACGCGCAATACAGACTACAAAACGTTATACCACTTCTGGGCGAAAATTTTTGCAATTAATTTTGGTATGGGAGTGGTTTCTGGTTTAGTCATGGCCTATCAATTTGGCACTAACTGGAGCTTCTACTCTGATTTTGCAGGAACTATCACAGGCCCTTTACTGGTCTATGAAGTATTGACTGCATTTTTCCTTGAGGCAGGATTTCTTGGCGTTATGTTGTTCGGCTGGCATCGGGTGGGTGAAAAACTTCATTTTTTTGCCACCTGTATGGTCGCTCTCGGAACGATTATCTCCACTTTTTGGATCCTGGCATCCAATAGCTGGATGCAGACGCCGCAAGGTTACGAAATTGTCAATAATCAAGTCGTTCCTGTAGATTGGCTGGCAGTTATCTTTAACCCTTCTTTCCCTTATCGCTTGCTGCATATGGGAACAGCGGCATTTCTTGCCTCAGCATTCTTTATTGCTGCTTCTGCTGCCTGGCATTTGCTGAAAGGCAATAATTCATCGGCCATGCAGAAAATGCTGTCCATGGCGATGTGGCTGATCCTGATTATTGCTCCGTTACAAGCCATGATTGGTGATTTACATGGACTGAATACACTGAAACACCAGCCTGCCAAAATTGCTGCGATGGAAGGCCATTGGGAAAATCATCCCGGTGAGGCTACGCCACTCATTTTATTCGGTATTCCTGATCAAACAGCAGAAGAGACACGTTATGCAGTTAAAGTTCCCTATCTTGCTAGTTTGATCCTGACACACAGTATTGATAAACAAGTTCCGGCATTAAAAGAATTCGCACCAGAAGATCGCCCCAATGCTTTCATGGTGTTCTGGTCATTCCGCATCATGGTTGGATTAGGGTTATTAATGATTATGGCGGGCGTTTGGGGACTGTGGTTACGTTATAAAAAGCGCTTGTACCAGAACCGGACTTTCCTCCGTTTTATGCTCCTGATGGCACCTTCTGGCCTGATTGCCATATTGGCCGGATGGTTCACCACTGAAATTGGCCGCCAGCCGTGGGTCGTCTATGGTTTGATGCGCACAAAAGATGCTGTTTCGGCCCACGGTGAGATCCATATGAGTATCAGTTTGCTGATTTTCTTTGTCGTCTACAGCGCCGTATTCGGTGTCGGTTATGCCTATATAATGAAACTTATCCGCAAAGGCCCCAATAAGGAGTTAACAAATGGGCATTGATCTCCCTCTGCTTTGGTTCCTGATTATTATCTTCAGCACTATGATGTACATTGTGATGGATGGCTTTGATCTTGGTATCGGTATTTTATATCCCATGATTAAGCAACAATCAGACCGTGATTTGATGATGAATTCGGTAGCGCCTGTTTGGGATGGTAACGAAACCTGGCTGGTGCTCGGTGGTGCCGGGTTATTTGGTGCTTTCCCTCTGGCATATGCTGTTATTTTGGATGCACTGGCGATCCCATTGACGATTATGTTATTGGGGCTGATATTCCGTGGCGTGGCGTTCGAATTCCGTTTCAAGGCAACGCCATCGCATCAACCCATTTGGGATAAAGCGTTTATTGCTGGTTCAATTATTGCTACTTTTACACAAGGCATTGTTGTCGGCGCAGTTATTGACGGTTTCCCAATCGAAAATCGCACCTATATCGGCGGTGCTTTCGATTGGTTCTCACCATTTCCGCTATTTTGTGGTTTTGGTTTGCTTATTGCTTATGGACTGTTGGGATGTGGCTGGTTGGTGATGAAAACCGAAGGACATTTGCAACAACAAATGTATGGTCTTCTACGTCCGTTAACCTTATTGATGATGACGTCCATCATTATCATCAGCTTTTGGACGCCAGCTTCTCAACCCGCTATTGCCGAGCGCTGGTTCAGTTTCCCTAACCTGCTTTTCTTTATGCCTGTACCATTACTGGTCATGTTTTCAGGCTGGAAACTGCTGACTGCCAATCAGAATAGCAGCCATTACACACCATTTTTAGCTGCACTGTTATTAGTTTTTATGGGCTTCAGTGGATTGGGGATCAGCATCTGGCCAAATATCATCCCTCCGTTTATCAGTTATGAAGAAGCCGCCTCCCCTTCTCAATCACTGGGTTTTATGCTCGTTGGCGCGCTATTTATTATCCCGATAATATTGGTTTACACCTGTTGGAGTTATTATGTCTTCCGAGGAAAAATTACCCATGAACAAGGCTACCACTAAAACAGAGCACACCCATTCTCCATTATGGAAAAGATTGGGCTGGATGATAATAATTTGGTTTTGTAGTGTATTAGCACTTTATGCTGTTTCCACTTTATTTCGTTTTTTAATGACAACAGCGGGTATGAAAATTAAGTAATTATTAGATTTTCTACCAATTTAATATTTTCATATTTATTCGTTTCTTCGTTATACCCATTGTTTTTAATTTTTTTAGCATTTGAACTCATTTTCCCCGGTCACAATGGATTCTGTGTCTGGGGATTTATTGAAACTCTCTTCCAGGAAAATAATTTACTTCCAAACTTAAAGACCGATTTAGAAAACAATCAATGGTAACATATCTATTTTAGATATTCATCCAGATTATTTTAATATTAACAAGCATATATTTATACACTATAAATATATTCTCAACCATATTGCCTTTTTTGAGGAAAATAATATTTATACTAAATTTATATACGGAGTTTGATATGATCAAAATAACATTACTTACTTTTTCAGGGCGGGAAAATTATCAATGGTTTTTTGACGGAACTGATATCAAACCATTATTAAATTTCATGCGAGATAAGAGAAAGGGAATAAACTTTGGGATAAGTGAGAGAAAGCTCGGATTTTCTGGTTTTTTTGTCGAAATTGAAGACTCCGCACAAGGATCAGCACGTCAATATGGGCTGATTAATTCATTTCATGTCTGTGATGGTATAGCGGAAGATCTGCAAGACAGTAAAGAGCTTGGCTTGGTTTTACTTGAAAAATTTACCCAAGATAATCCACTCAAAAAACATATAAAACAGGAAATACACGATCTCCGGTCAGATAACTCTGATACTTCCCTAAGCACTGAACAAGAAGATGAACAGGAATACAAAGAGACTGAATTTAATCGAATACACGAACCAAGTTGGCATATGTCAGTAAAATTTACCGACCCATTATCTGGACGAGTTTATGATATAGATGCGGCCAGGTATAACCAGGGTTTCTGGAATGATCCCACGCGCATTGCTCTGAATAATTGTTATGCTTACGCGTGTAACTATGCAAGTAACGATTATCCTCAGCCCGGCAGTTACGGTGGTAAACCAATCACATTTCCTTATACAAAACGTTATCTTCAGGCTGTTATAGATGGGGCTATAGCAGATGGATTAGTTAAACTTGATGAACTTACAGATGCACAATATCATCCCAATTATGTTATTGCTCTCTATACTATGCCAGATAATTCATACAATTGGGATTACCATTGGTATCGGTTGGTTTTAGATCAGTACCGAACTCAGATGTGGGCACATAAACTTGGCAGAGAAAGGGTCAGAAAAACAGATAACCAGAGAAAAATTATAAGAGATCCTAACAAAGCCGACCGAGGAAAATATACTGTATTCGGAGGGTATTTTGTCGTAAATAATCGGGTGAAGATAAAAGCTTAAAATAATGTATAGCAGCAGAATTAAAGTTCATCATTTATAATATAATTAACGGGTTCACACTTGTAGTATTCTATCACCGATGGAATAACTGCGTTATATAGAATAGATGGGAATCCCCTTTTCAGTTCATTAAGGCCCATGAAAAAACCGGTGCTAAGACGACCACCTTTTTATTGGTAGTTAGGTCTCAATCACCGGTTCACTTCCTAAAAATAACAATCCAATATATTTTAGTTATTTTTTACAATTACCTGCCAAATAATACCCGGCTTTCCGAGCTTCAGATTCCGAACGAAAATAAATAGCATTTTTATCAGCTACTGTCTTATATCCGGAGCAATGTGCAAAATGATAAATCTGGCTGTTTTTATTGCCTTTAATTATTTCACTTTGAGTGACTTTCGTCGTTGATTTTTTAACTGAAACCGGCTCAGTAACTGATTGGTATGAATTTAAATTTTGACTATTATTTTGCCTACTAAACCTTTGACCAGAATTTTTGTGCCCTAATTGCCATTTCTTACTCCCTGTAACAAATGGGTTATGGTGCCCCATAATGCGGGCGATTCGATTATCCCGTTCCCGCTCCCAGGCTTCTACCGGATACTGACGATCCCATGCTATCATTAATTGCTGTTGCTGGTGTGACATCGTCAAATTATAGCGATCATGCATATAAAAATAGACTCTGGCGACCATCCCTTTCACTTTGTCGCGCGGTTCAAAAAGGCGTAATTTAAAATCCACTTTACTGCTACAGGCACCATACATATTAGGTAAATTTCTGGAAGCCATTCCATAACTCAAATTACTGCGATCCCCATTAACTTCACCAATGGAAGGTGCCAGATTATGCATATCCGATTCTATCGCACGAAATATCGGATCATTATCAACACAGTTTTTTCTTCCGCCATTCTGCCAACATTGTCTCTGATGACCAAATACCCACGCTGGTACAATATGTTCCCACTCGATACGCTCAGCACGGGTTTGTTGTGCTCTGATTTGATAATTACAAGAGGCCAGGTCGACACGCCCGCCACTTTTACCTACCCATTGCCAATTACAGCCACAATACAAAGTACCAATGCCTGATTTTTCTTGCCCATCATAAACATATTTTCGTGATTCTACTTTAGCCTGCTCAAAGTTGGTCGGCACACTCCATGCGCTAAAAGATGCAATGAATGCCAAAAATAAAAGATAATTTGTCCAAAGGCGAAATTTATTGTTCAAAATAATACCTATTCACTTGTTGTATCATACCAATCTGGTATCCTGCCTGATCAGACAAATAAATGACACATATTATTTATCGAATTTCTCTTACATGGATACTGTAGGATCAGTTTGCTATTTTAATTTGTTAAAATCAATATCACTTAATGCATAGAATAAGTTAATTTATTGCACTTTTAAAGACTCAATTACTCTGTTTATTAAGCCATTAAAATCTATTTGTCTGAGTAAAATTAAATCAACTTTAATATTTTTAATAAAATAAATGACGATCAATACTAAATTTGAACAGCTTGAACACGAACCACTGGATGTTGTAAAGAAATACTCATGAAATTAAAGGTTACTATCAACACTATTCATATTTCAGAAAATCATTTACAAATTCAGGTTTTCATTGCAGGTAAAAATCAGTTAGATATTACTTTAAATTCGTTCTCTGATGAACTATAAACCTACCCTATGTTTAAGAAAAAAACACAAAAACCCATTTATTTTTCTAATAGTTCTTTGTGTTTTGTTATTAATCTATTACCCACTTCGTTTCTTTTTGGGTGAGAAATGGATAATGACAGCTTTATTATTATGGATGAAAGTGACATTTTTCCATATCAAAAGTTAGCATAAAAATATCACTTCTGGATATTTTATATCATTAAACTAACTTCCATTGAAATTCTTTAACCAGGAATCTGTCATTCCCTTTTTAAAATATTAATTTTTAAGAAATTGTAACATGCATTCATTATACCTTATTATCATCACGCCTTTTTTCCTCTTGTATAAAATCATCTTTTTATAAAAATAAAATCAGAAAAGAATTAAATTCATCTTACAAATACAAAACATCAATCATAATTTATAGTTTTAAATATTTCTTTCGTTAAAGAAATATTTAAAACCAATAAAAATAAGTTATTGGTTGATAAAAAAAAGTGATTTGAAATAATCAAATAAAAAACACACCTTATATAAATCACAACCATCCTGAATTTAAATTCTATTAAAGAGGAAATAATAAAGATAAAATAAACCCTAAAAAACCACCTACAAAATTAAGATAAAAGACAATAATATCAATAAATTACAACAGAGAAACTACTTTAATACAGTCAACCTAACCAAAATTATCATTAATCACCTTATTAACTTTTTAAAATTATATATAGGGCAATAATAATATGAAAAAGATAATTTTACTTACCAAAATTTTCCTATTCAGCTTTTTCATTCCTATTGTTAATGCTGATTCAAATCATAATGGTTACGATGTTGCCAAAAAAATAACTCAAAGGTACTTTGATAATCAAAAGTATTGTGGAGATGACGGTCTACCTGCATTTTTATGTTCTGGTGTTTTACTGAGAGGAACCGTTGCTTCGGATAAATATCACTCATGGAATCCAAGCCCACATTCCCAAGAAAGTGGCGGTGTTTCATTCTCCTATTTGAGACATGATGTTAAGGATATTGAACTCGCTTATGATTACAAAAATGGTTATATTTTTTCTCCATATATTGAAAATCCTGCTGATAAAGTTCGTCCCGAAATTCTTTGTTATTTTCCTATTGACGGAGATACGGTAAACAGAAGTGACAAAGGATGTGGTCCTGATTCAGGAAATCCAAACAGCATTCCTTGCCAACAACAGGGAATTACCACAGCAGAACAGTGGGTCAATCATTATAGAAATGTTGTTCACTCCAGCCGCTTCGCCCAATGTGGTTTTGATGTCACAGGAACAGGGAGCGCAGATGCATTTATGCAAGGAATTAAAGTTCGCTCACTGATTCAGTTACCATTAAATAACGAACTAATTTTGGCTACCTGGCCCCAAAATATCCCTGATAAATTGCCTATCGAAGCCTTCTTTTATCTTTCTGAAGGGTTGAATAGCGCACAACATGATCAAAGAGATTTTTATCAGGTTACAGGGATAATCATACCAATAATACAGATGACACTCCCTTCTGATGAAAATCAAAATGTTAGCTTTAGCTATAAGCCAGAAGATCAAGTTATTAATCCCTAGAATTAACAAATTGAAATTACGAACATCTAATTAAAAACAACAAAAACTATATCTTCATGAAAGATAAATTTAAAATAAAAACCTTAAGAGACTATATAGAAAATTCATATATTAAAAAACCAAAAAAATTTCACATTAAATAATGTAGAAAGTACAACAACCAAACTAATATTTACATAACAGAAACAAGAGGTATTCAATGAAAAGTTTATATGATGTAACACTTGCTCCACCTACTTTTCCACAAGCAGATGGAACGGGTACTATCTACATACATAATCTTCAAGCAATGGAAAATGAATTCATAATAATGTATGTACCACACTATCCTGATGCTGATGTTGGGGATGAAATAATTGGCTATCTTTGTTTGCATGGTGATTGTTCAAATAGTGAAAATGGTGCTGTTATAAAATCATCGTCATATTATATGACGCCTGATAGGGTAGATCTTCCTCCATATGTTTTATTGTTTCATATAAACGAAATTTCTATATATGGTAAATTTCAAGCTCATTATAAAGTAATCAGTCGTGGGAATGTTAATGAGTCACAAAGAGTAAATATAAATCTTACGTATTCGGATATATCCAGCTTGTCAAGCTATATTCCCAGAGCACCTGATGCGACAGGAAATCAAGGTAATTTACTGACAAAAGATGATTATTATAAGTTAGATCGATTGAGAATAGATGTGCCAGTTTATGATGGAATGGCTTCTGGGCAGGTAGTCAATGTACAATGGCAAGGTCGTAAAGGTATTATATACTCAACACTACCTCAGACAGTATATGAAGTCATGCCGATGACATTCTATATTCCTCGGATGGAGTTTATTGATACAATTGGTAATACAGCAAAAGTACAATTTAAAGTAGAGAAATTAGTCAATAACACTGCTACGTATTCAGGAATTTTACATCTTGAAATTGAAGGACAAGAGCTTAATTTACCAGCACCCACCCTTTTCTACCGTGGTGATAGCACTATTCACGTTATGATAGAGTATTCTGATATGTCATTTGATCAAACAGTAGAAATCCGTGCGGTAGGTAAAACAGTGCTACAGACTCATTATAAGCAGGTTGATGATCAAAACCAAATGGCAGTACCGCTACCTGCTGATTGGATAGAAGAAAATAGAGGGCATCTGGTACTGATTGATTACGCAGTCGGTAGTATGTATCCCGGAAGGGAATATAGTTTTTCTCGTGTATTACGACAAATTCTATAAAATAAAACTCTGTGAAATATATAGAAGCTCTTTGATCTCTGACAAACCTCGTTTAATCCAGCGAGGTTTGTTTTTGCACTTCTAACTGAAAACTATCTTCTTATAACCATGGTCAACAATATATTTTTTATTAATAGTACCACAATAGATCTTTTTTTAACCATTAAATGAGGGCGTAATTCATGAAAATAGAAACCATCGATTTGAGTGTCTTAACAAATTGGGTTCGTCTTTTGGCAGATTTCTTGTCAAAATTAAAATACCTAACTAATATCAAATACGAATAGATTAACATCATTTAATGGATAAAAATACAGTTAAGACACTGTTAGTATCAAAATCCCTGAGGTGCTTATTATATGCTATCATATATTAGTAAATTCATTGTTCTTCTCTCTGTGCTTTATACATTATTGATACCATCTACAATGATAAGAGCCTTTGCTGATGAAAACCTAACAACTGAAAAGTCTCTTCCCCAAGAAAAAGAGAGAAAAGATAATTTAGCTATCCGTGTTAACGAATCAAATAAAAAAGATGATATACAGAAAGCAGATAACTTTTCAGAAACTGAATTACCTAATTTTATTACAAAAAATATCCAGACAGTAGGTAATATACTGTCATCATCTTCTTCTGAACTAGTTGAACAAGCTAAATCTTATGCCTTAGGTAAATTTAACAGTACCATTGCCTCCGAAGCCCAAAAATGGTTATCTCAATTTGGTACAGCAAAAATTAACTTTGGTCTTGATAGAAAAGGTAAATTGGAAAATAATTCATTAGATCTGTTATTACCCCTTTACGATAATAAAACGGATTGGCTCCTCTTTTCCCAATTAGGTTATCGCAATAAAGACAGCAGGAATACAGTTAACCTTGGTTTGGGAGGACGCTATTTTTATCAAAACTGGATGTATGGCCTGAATACATTTTATGACTATGACCTTACAGGTAAAAACAAGCGGATAGGATTTGGAGGAGAAATTTGGGGTGACTATATCAAACTCTCTGCCAACACTTATCGTCGCTTAAGCGACTGGCAGATTTCACGGAATTTTGAAGAACACCATGAACGCCCCGCCAATGGTTATGACATTAACGGAGAGTTCTTTCTGCCTGCCTACCCTAATTTAGGAGGCAAACTAGTTTATGAACAATATTTCGGCGAAAACGTAACCTTATTCAATCGGCATACCAAGCAGAAAAACCCCAGTCTGGTTAAATTGGGTGTGACTTATACGCCGATTCCATTGATAACCATGGGTGTGGATTATAGACAAGGTGAAGGTGGCCGTACTGAAACACAATTTTTGGCGAATCTAAATTATAGACTGGGAGTTCCTTTAGGCACTCAGTTATCACCAGAGAATGTAGCTGCTATGCGTACATTGGCAGGAAGCCGTTATGAATTGGTCGAAAGAAATAACAATATTGTACTTGACCATAAAAAAATCCCGATTGCTCAATTTTCTGTTCCAGAAACGATTGTGGGTTACAGCCATATGCAAAAAAACATTTCAGCTATATTCCCTGCTGATGCATCTATTAAACAGGTCCACTGGGCTATCAATGAAGAAAAAATATTTGAAAGCAAAAACGGGAAACTTTCTTCTAAGGTAGGTAAATCTATTCAGATTACATTACCGAAATTTTCACTTGATGAAAAAAATAATTATTCTATTTATGTTTTTGCTGAATTAACTAATGGTAAAAAAATAGGACCTAAGCAGATACAAGCTCTTGTCATGCCTTTTATGGTTAAAAAATGGAAAGAAGGAGAGCCTGTTTACATTATTCCAGAAAGAACTTCAAGAGATGATGGTAAGGCAACTTATATTCTTAAGCCTGTAATGACTTTTGATACAGAAATAGGAGCTCCAGTTCCTTGCGCTATTATTGAAAATTATCAATGGGCGACAGAGCCACATAATGATCTGGAGATTAAAATTGAAAAAGGCACAGCATCAGACGATTGCCCGAATATTGATAATTCTAAAAGCTCAGGAGATAAAATTCCTCTTACAACTGATAAACATGGGCGTATCACACAAAAAGTGACCTTAACCAGTGATAAAAATATTGGTAATGTAAATGTTTACCTGACAACAGATGGTGTACGTAAATCAATAGGAAAGATAGGGCATGAAGAAGGCAAAAAACCAACCATTCAGAGTATGACATTAGAACCATCAAATGGGTCTGTTCTTCCTAGTGGTTCATATAAAATTATAGCAACCATATCAGGTACGGATGATAAAAACAAAATCCCAGTTAAATGGAAACTCATGAAACCACAAAATGCAGGTCTATCGCTATCACCTTCAGAAGAAACCACAACTGTATCGAATGAAAAATTAACAGCAACATTGACAAGCAGTTCACAGAATACTCCCCCAGGCACTGTTGCTGAGGTGTGTTTGACTATTAACGGAGAACCTGAATCTCAAAAAACACATAAATGTATAGAAGTTAAATTTAAATCTCCGCCGGTGGATTTTGATATAGCATGGGTCAAACCGATCAATTTTGATAAAGATAAACCATTACTTGGTGATGGAAGTAGTGCATATACATTTGAAGCATTGATTGTTAAAAAAGGCACAGCAGGAACAACAAATGAGCCAATTGAAGGAAATACTTTCAGTAATGTATTATGGACTACAGAACCTGATCAGAAAAGTATTCATCAATTGCAGTTACATTCTACAGCTAACAGTATGACTACCGGGACTAAAAAAGATAATAAACCTGGAATCTTAACAATTACGTTAACAAGTAAAGTCGGGATTGGGTATATTTCAGCTTACAATAGTGATTCAAGTAAGGTTGGTCCTGGTGTTAACGTGACACTAACCATGCAAGATCCAAAAGGGCTTCCTGTTCACAAAACTTCCGCACATGTTATTTTCAAACCTAAAGATGAGCCAGCAGGAATACTTCTTTATAATGTACTTAGTGACAATCAAGAACCACAGAAAAAAATATTAACTCAGGACGGAAGACCACATAGTGCTTTCCCATCTATTGCAGGACAATTGATTAAATTAAATTCAGGCGATTTTGTGTCTACCGACAATGATTATGTGGGATATGATATTGATGGAGGTCATGACCTCTATTCTATTATTATAGATGGAAACGGGAAAATGCGTTTTTTAGCTCCAGGTAATCCAGTAATAACCTTATTTATTACAAAACCCAATAAATCACAATATGCATATAAGTATATCGCAGACATAAAAAAATATTATACAGTAGAAGGTACTATGAGGTCTTGGAATGATAATCCATCTTGTAAAAATTTTAATGAAGAAAATGTTACTTTAGAAGATATAACTCATACTCTTGGTGATGAGTATGGAAAAAATAAACTTCATGATTGGGGACTGCTATATGGTAATGATCAGAATAAGACTAATGCAAAGATTTTGGTGACAAAAAAGAGTGTTTCTGATGAGGATGAATATGGAGTATATGATCTTATTTCTGGTAAATTCATTTCAAATAAAAATACATTAGGATTCTTATTATGTATTAGAAAACCATAAGATTGAAGTTATCACTGAAATATATGGAAATATTCAACTTCTATAACTGTCTAAATGCTCATGTTTAACATAAAAAGCAATTACATAAAATCGAGTACAGGGTCTTATACGGATTCAGTTCAACATAATGTTTCAGATAGACCTTTATCATCTTATCTGTTAACTATATTCCTTTCATAAATAGTGAGAGTATTAACCCGCGGGGTATTTAGATCGGATTTCATGCGGCTACAAGCCGCATGAAACCTAGATTCCTAAATGAGGTAAATTGCCACCCCGTTAATATCAGTATTTGGTGTTTTCTTACTCTGCGCATCGCGCGGGGCAAGGAATACTCTTATCATTTTGGAAAGCTATTTAGTCACAACTGTACTTATTGCGTTAATCCAACGTTTTTATCGTGATAAAATAAAGTTATCAACTGATAACTTATTTTCATTATACATATTTATGGTAAATGCATTATGATTGTTTAAATTTCTATTTGAAAATTTTTATTCTTTATAACTATTATAGTTTGTCTATGTTAACTATAGGGTTTTATATAAAACACATACAAAAAATAATATTAGCATAAATATAATTTATTGGAGTTATATATGAATATTGAAAATGAATTATTACAAAAGAAGAAACCTGATCTGGTTATCGTTCCATCAATAGCTAGTGGTTCAGATGTGCTTCCTGGGCAATTCCTTTCTGTGACTATAACGTTAACATCGGCTTCTGTACTTCCTGATACAATCAATGTAAAGATTACAGAAGATACTAATCATACTGTATCGTTAATTGATCAATCTAAGTGGAATACTATAGATCAATATTCTGGCAGTGTGACAGTTAAACTACAAATTGATGAGAGCTTAACACAAGGAAAGACTGCTACTTATACAATAGCACCTATCGCAGTTGGTGTTGCTTTGCCCGAAGCTCAGCCACAATCAGTTAGTTATAATGTTAAACAACTGAATGGTCGCTTTATTGAATTTAGCCCCGAAGAAAAATATATTCCGACTCCAGTTCAGGAGAACAGTATTAGTTCTGCCAGGAGTCAATATATTACACTTTCAACCACACTCAACGATATAAAGGGTGCAGCAATCAAAAATCTGGAAATTTTGGTATCAACGGATACTTTAGAAAGATTAGGACGAGTTTCTCTTGCCACAGACGAACAGTCCCCTAAACTTATCACACCCCAAATGATTTATGGTAAAGGTGCTTTTTACATTAAAAGCGATGACAAAGGAAAAATTAGTTTTCGGGTATACCCTAAACAGCATCAACCAGTACGGCTTGATTTAGATGCCGAAGTTGTAGGTTCTATTTCACCCCGAACTGCAAGTACTATTTATGTTGTCAATTTAACTCGCTATCTGCCAACAATGGCTTATCCAAATATCTTAGAAGCCGGTGAAGGTGGAGAGCTTACACAAGATTTAGGGGGTTCAAACAAATTTCATGTTGAGATTCAATCCTATCCTAACTACCAAGATACTGATAATATTATCTTCTTTATTAAAGATATGGAGACACATCAAGTTAAACAGTTAGGTAAAATACGTAAACTTAAAAGCATAACTAATCTGGATAGTTATCGTTTTTCATTCCCTTATGATGACTTAATGCTTAATCGAGACGAGTCTATATATTATGTTATTGCACCAATGAAAGGTGAACTACAGTATTCTGATATGGCAGGTTTAACTTATGTTGGAAACTCGGAATCTTCTCCGCTTGAAAATATTTCCCGAATTTACGATGAGGCAAAAGTTTTTTCCAGTTACGCGAATGCTAATATTAATGTCTATACTGATAACGCAGATGAATTAGTTGATGGGGATGACATCATAATAACTACCATCAACCAACAAAAACAATATGTTGGTGATAAGAGTGGAGAGGGTGTAACCGGTTTATATGTGACCGTATTCGGAACCAATGATTCAAATAATACTAAATTACCAAAACTTGGATCATCAGGGTATGTTAATTTGTATATTACTTCACCTACTTCCCGGAAAAATCAGCAAAAATATCCTTTTACGTTACCATCTCAGGTTGATCAAGGGCAACCGACATCACATATCATGGTTTCTATACCTTATTGCGATCTCAACCGTGTAGCAGGACCTCATTTGGGAGGAACCGGTTCACTATATTTTGACTATTATACTGAAGATGCTTCTGGTACTAAGACATACAGCAAAGTGTGGCGAGCTAATATTGATACAGTATATCCAGAGCAAGCAGAAGATGATAATGATGGTTGCCCTCCTTTGCCGACAGAACAGCAAAATTAACAGATAACTATCAGTGATGGAGTTCAAAGCGAATTCATTACAAGGAAGTAATCGTTTACTTTTTACATGTGGTTAATTTAAGTTGAATTTAAATGTGTTTAATGTATTATAAATATATTATTTCCTTAGAATAGGCATAGATTGACACATCTAGATATCCATAAATATCATTATCTAATCTTTATACTTTCAAAGTAATTTAACAAAAAATATAGTTATTCATATTTTATTACTCTATATTATAATATGATTTTTAATTCATTATAATTGAGCATTCTTATCAAGTAGTTAAACTAATATTGATATTAAGAGAGGCTATAAAATGAAAAGAAATATATCAATAGATGAAAACACGATATCGATGTTTTTTGAAAAGGAATTTATGCAAGTACCAGATAGAGATAATTCATTATCAGAAAGTAAATATATCAGAGCAATAGCATTGATTAGAGATAAGGAAGGTATCACATTACCTAATATTTCTGTTGCTATTTTAGAAACAAAATATACTAATTTTGATGATGTTAACCTTTATGCTACTGATAAAAAAACTCCTCTGAAATCGCAAAATATTAACACTAAATCTCGCGGTTTCTTTATTGATTCTGATGATAACGGGCAATTGATTTTTTACATTTACCCTAAAAGATTAACATCATTAGTGTTTCAAGTTGAATCTTGTGTACCAGGGTTAACGGGACACGTGATATCAAAAAATAAGATATTTATAATTGATAATAATAAAGTAGATCATGAGCTTCCACCCATTGATATTGAAGGAAATGGTGAATATTTTCAAGGGGATCCTGAAACAAGTTATTTTAATATGCTCATTCCTTCTTATTTTGACGCTAAAGTTCATGATACTATTCTATTTTTTGTTGATAATACATACAGTTATCAATCATTTTCCGTAGAAAACCTAGATGATTTAGGTAATAGTTATAAGTCATTGCCTTATAATATTTTTCCTGATAATAAAAAAGTTGGCTTTTCTTATACTATTGTTGATCATTTAGGTAATTCCAGATCTTCAGATGAATTAACCATATATTATAGAGGGGGAGGGAAAAATAAACCATTAGACGATTTGGAAAGAACATATAGTGCATGTAAAGTTTACAATAGTTATGGTATTTCTAGTGCTCATCTTCTTGTGAATAGCATAAATAGTAGGATACATGAAGTTGATGTGAAAAATCATTGTAATAATGAACATCATGAGGGATTGTTCATTCAGATAGAAGGAACAAATGATCCTACAGATAAAACAAAAGTTCCAGTAGGTGCTGAAGTAACATTATATTTATATATTAACTCTGTTAGGTATCAAATTTCACAAATTTATCAGTCAGCCAAAAAGATAATGGAACTTCAAAAAGGAATTTATGGTGATAATAAAATAACTTTCGGCATTCCCTTTAAATATGTTGGACATATCTTTAGTGGACAAATTTATTTAGATTATAAAGTCAATTATTATGGAGATATTTCCTACGGGAAAATATGGGAATCACAAATTAATACAATCCTTCCTGGAGGAGATGCTCATCCAGATAATGATAATTGCCCTAATGAAAAAACCTGGTCTGGTATATGGTAGAATAGTTTTTATTAGTGAAATATCCTTTATGAATAGGTGATGATTTATCATTGTTAACTTTAATATGAAAAAATTATATTTTATAAAGGTGATTTATATATGATTTGTATGAGGTGAAATATGTTGAAAGCAGAAAAATCAATATGTTATGATAGTATTGATTTAATTTTATCTGTAAAGAATGGGGCTGATATTGTTATTGGTCAGAAATTTTATCTTGAAATTTTAATCAGTTCAAAGAATAAAATTCCAGACTCATTAAATATAGAAATAGAAAATCAGAAAGGATTTGAACACATAGAAAATATTCGTGGTTTTAGTTTGTTAAAAGATAAAAAATCAGCCAAAATGGAAGTTTATTGTATTGTTGGAGATATTGATTTATTAAGTCCGGGTGATGAAATTTCCTTTACTCTTTCAGGCATTGAAAGAGTAGTAAAATATTATGCAAAGAATTTAATTAAACATACTATCCAATTGTATAAAGATAAAAAAATATGTATAACACCAAGTGGTCGTAATCAATTGTCTAATAATAGTGATCATTATGTTAGATATTATACCAGATTATTTGATACTCGTGGTCAGTTACTGAGAAATACTCCTATTCAGATTTTTTCTGAAATTAAAGATCATATAGAAAAAAAAGTCATTATTACTACTGATCCTAGAGACTCAACACAGATACCTCAACGTATAATACCATTTATTCATGGTGATAAAATTGAGGTAACAGTTACTAGTGATAACGAGGGAAGAATTAGATTTAGAGTTTATGCAATGCGAAACAAGCCTGTCATCTTGGAGCTTATCAGCAAAATGGAAGGAGTTGGGCATCAATATTATTCTGGTAATATATATATCATTACATCTTCACCTATTAAAGAAGAATATTTACTCGATGAACCATATATTTTTGAACTTTCTGGAGAAGTATTAAGCGGAAATGGTAGGAAATTATTTGAGGTTCAGATTGGCTCTTATACTAATTCATCAATAACAGATAGTGTGTTATTCTTTACTAAGAGCAAACCTAATGGTTCATTAGATCCTGAAGGGTTAGTTTTACCTGTAAAAAAAATTTCCGATGCTTCGAATCCAGGTGACAATAATTACATTTTTAGAATGCCAAGAGATATTTTTCCATTTAGAAAAAATTCAGAATTTTACTATGTAATTGCTCCTATGCATGGAATAAGTCAGTATTCAGGTAAGAGAACTGTTAGATATATAGGTAATGAAACTAATGCTCCGAATAAAGATGTGAAAAGGACGTACAATATACCTACTATATTTTCAAGTTTTGCGGATATTAATAATGATCCAAAACTTGAAAATTCAGAAAAATATATTATTCTAAACAATGAAAACGTGAATTTAGAGAAGATATCTAACTATCCTATAAGTGGATATGAATTGTATGTGAAAATTTTGGGGACTAATGACGAAAATGATCCTTCTTATCCTATTTGGGGGGGGAATGTTTATTTAAGATTATATGTTAAATCGAACAATAAAAATTTTAATCAAACATTAAAATTCATAGTTCCTAATGAACCTGACAAAATAGCAGGAAAAACTTCCACTATCATTGTAAAGTTTAAATATCCTGAGTTTAATGAGATTAAATCTGATCCTAACACTGGTGCTCCAGGTGTTATTTATTTTGAATATTATACAATTGACCCATCTACTCAAGAAAAAACGTATAGCCATTACTGGAAAAGTATGATTGATACAGATAGTTATGAATAATAATTGTTTGAAGTTAATCAATTATAAGTATATTTTTGGTTATATATAAATGGTTAGTTGTTGTGATATAGCATTAAGATTTTAGCGGTAAGACATGAATAAAGTTGATATCTATTGTCTATTGTCACAAATCACAAGGTGTCAAAAGGCATAGCAAAGAAACTCCTGTTATCGTTGCTATGCCTACAATAAGGTATTTCAGTTAGAATAATCTACCAGAACCTGCAAACCAATCAATCAGTTTAAAACCATATCAGTTACTGTTAGCCATTGAATACCAGATGAGAATATTATGTATACCATGGCTTATTGAGAGTATAATAAACAATACTATTTCCTAAACCCTAAATCATCATCTTGTTCACCGCCACTAATCTTTCTGGTTAACTCATAGCAACGTATTATTTTACTTTCGTTAATCAAAAATCTGGTAAATACTTCAAACTCAATATGTTCACCATCTTTTTTTATCGCTTTTACTATGTGGTGTGTATGGACATTATTTTCTTTTTCCGCAATGGATAAAATATTGACATTCACACTTATCAAAGTCTCTTTTAATAAATTTATGTGCGAAACAAAATCATTAAAATTAAGTTCATTACCATTTACTACTTGAATATAATTCTTGGAAAAATATTCCTCAATAGTTGAAGTTAAATTATTATCATCATTATTTTCAAGTATATGTTTTAAAGAATTTATCACTATATTAGAATAAGACAAAATATCCCCCTCTGTACCCGTCGTCTTTCAAGTTGCATCTTGAAATCCATAGGGTATATAAACAAAGAAAACAATGGTTACAATCCCGTTAACTGTGATGGGCTTTGAAATTGATCAGAGTAAACACCCAACAGATAAAAATTTCTGCTGGGTGTAACACTTTAGTATCCGGTCATACGGGAACAGTCTAGATTAACGAACGACTAATACAGAGATATTTGCATATCCTACGATACCCGAAGCGTTCGAACCCAGTAAGTGGGTTGAGATATCAGGTCTTCTCGAACCGACGATAATCAGGTCTGCATCAATCTCGCGAGCAGTAGAAAGCACTTTGTCGCGTGGAGAACCAAAGGCAACAGAGTACGATACTCTCTCCTTTGGCAAATTGATTTTTTCTACCACTTTTTTGAGTTCCTCTTCGGAATTTGCAATGGCTTTTTTCGCAAAGGCGCTCAGTAAATCATAATGATAGCTATAGCTTACAGAAAATCTCGAAATATCAGGAACTGAGTGAAAAAGATGAACTTTTGCATCAGAGATTTTTGCCAAAAATTCCGCATGCTTAAGTGCATTATCAGTCAGATGATCTTCAGCAATATCTATTGGAACTAAAATCATTTTATACATATTTACTCCCCTGTAATCGAATATATACCCGTTGTCTCTCAAATTGCGCTTTGCCAGCAACATATTAAAATATATAGGGTATATCCGCTAACCATTACGTTTTAACCATCAATAAAACCACAACAAAAACCGATAATAGTTACCAAATTGAAATTATCAATGCGAATAACTATCTTACAACCAATACAGATGTTTTCGCATATCTGACAACTGCCGCAGAGTTAGAACCTAATAAGTGGGTAGTAATATTTGGCCGCCTTGAACCAATCACGATCAAATCGGCTTCAATTTCATCTGCTGTAGAAGTGATTTCGTCTCTTGGTGAGCCAAAAGCAATTGAATAACTGATACGATCATCCGGTAAATCAATGGAAGCCGCCAACTTACCCAAATCTTCTTCAGCCCTAATCGTCGCTTTGTCTTTAATTTCCATGTACCCTAATGCATAAGCATTAATAATCGCGGATGAAATAGGTAATACATGTAAAATATGCAACTTGGCACCTGTTTCTCTGGCAATGTTAAGCGCGCAGTGAACAGCCTTGCTTGTCAGTTCATCTTCAGAGATATCTACTGGTAATAAAATAGTTTTGTACATATGCACGCTCCTATTATTTAACTACCTAAATTAGCGAATTCTCCAAGTATATTAAGATCCAGAATAATTTACTGTGAGTTGTCTAACAACTCAACATTTTAGCGCTTATCCAAACCAATAAACAGGGATTTAACCTGACAAAACCACAAGCACAACTATTTACTTTAAATTAAAAACATTGGGAGATTATGGCAGCACATCAAAAAAGTCTGGTACACAGATTTTAATCTGTGATGTAGTGAAAAATCGGCTCAATAGCAAAAATAAACATAAAAAAGCGCTGAATATCAGCGCATTATAATAAGATAAAAATCGCATTAATCTTTTTTCTCTAACGGGAAAGGAGCCGGATGCTTTGTGTTGTAATTAAAGGTATACATGGCTGTTATGACCATCATTACCACCAGCGTCCAAACCACTTCTTTTGCGCCTGTCCCCAATACGGCCCAAATGCAGTAAATAAAGGCAATAAAGGTAATCACAATATAACGCGTTTTTTCTTGCCCAAAGTGACCATGACCAAGCAGCACCAAAGCCGCACAGGTGTACAAATAAGGTATCAGAGTGAAAATCACTGATACAGATGAAACCAAACTGAATTCTTTCGCCGCGTCAGGAGAAATACTACTGAACTGCACAATCGTCATCAAAACACCCAGGATTAATAACCCATTCACTGGCGTTCCGGTTTTGTTCACTTTGGCAAAGATTTTAGGGAATAAGCCATCATCTGCTGCAGCTTTTGCTGTCTGCCCGGCAAGCAATGTCCAACCTCCCAATGATCCTAAACATCCGGCTGCTGCACAAAATACTACTATTGCACCAGCAGTATCGCCCAGTGCCAGACGTGCCGCATCACCAAACGGCGAAGATGAAACGACTAATGTCGCGTTGGGGAGCATTCCCATAATGACACTGCTGGACAGCACATAACACACAGCAGCAATCAACACACCGCCAATAGTGGCAATCGGTACGTTCCGTTTTGGGTTTTTGACGACTCCCGCTGCAACTGAGGCACTTTCAACACCAATAAAAGACCACAAAGTAATGTTTAAAGTACTTTGAATGGCACTAAAAGTATCTAATCCACTGACATTCCAGGCATTCATGTAGGTTGAGCCACTGAACCAGAACCAGCCAAATACAGCAACTGCCACAATCGGGATCAGGGCGAGTGTTGTTGCCACAGCTTGTACTCTGGTTATGACATGCGGGCCGATAATATTCAAAAATACAAATATCCACAGTATTACTATACAGGTGAATGTAGAAATGATTGGATCTTTCAGGATAGGGAAAAAATAACTGATATAACCTACCCCAATCACGACCATAGCAATATTACCAATCCAACAGGCCAGCCAGTAAAGTACGTTGGTCTGATAGCCTAAAAATGGCCCGAAGGCTCGTCTGGCATAGGCATAAGAACCACCCGGGCTATCATCCAGCGAAGAAATCTTGGCATATACCATAGATAACCCGACCGCACCGATGATGGTCACCAGCCATCCCAGGATAGCAATCCCTCCCGTTGCTGCCAGGCTCGCAGGCAACAGGAAAACCCCCGATCCCATGATGTTCCCCGCTACCATCAGCGTAACGGGGATTAAACCCACTTTTTTAGTGTCTGCAACCGTAGTCATAGTTTATTTTCCCTTACGCTTTATACACATGACGTGATAGATACCATCAATAATATCTGTTCCTTCCGTTTCATGCTCAAAGCCAGGGAATTCACAATCCCATTTTTGCAATGCATGCAAGTAACCAATTTGCGGGCTGTTTTTGTCACCAAAGTTTTCCCCTGACATCAACATGGGAATGCCGGGTGGATAAGGAATAATTGAGTTCGCCGCAATGCGATGGGAAAGTTTATCGAGTGCCACCAATTCCACATTATTGGTCACAATCGCCTGATAAGCCGCCCGTGGTGTCATATCAATTTCAGGTAATGCAGCATAAGCCTGATTCAGTTTTTCACCCGGGTGATTCTTATGTAAGTAAGCGAACATTTTATCGCCTAAATCTTTTACCCCTAACTTGCCATATACTTCTTGATATTCATTCACCAAATCAGGCAATACCTTACTCAAAGGTGTATTCGCATCGTAATGATGTTTGAAGGAAAGTAAGGTATTCAGCAAAGTCCCCCATTTCCCTTTGGTAATTCCCATTGAGAACAGGAACATGATTTGAAAATCAGTCGTGCGCGTCGGGACAATACCATGTTGACTTAACCATGCCGTCACTAACGCTGCCGGTACACCCTGTTTTAATAACTTACCATTATCTCCCATACCCGGTGTCAGAATACTGACTTTGATAGGATCAAGCATACTCCAGTCATTGGGTAAATCCTCAAACCCATGCCAACTGTCACCCGGACTCATCGTCCAGCAGCTTTGTTCTTTGGTCAGTAACTGTTTTGGCGCATCTGCAAAAGCAATTTTCTTACCGGTCGCAGGATCTGTCACTTTCTCCTGATTCCAGGGTTTAAAGAACCAATCACCCTTTTTACCAAAATCCCGATACAGACTTGCTAATGCCTGACGAAAATCGACTGCTTCCTCAATCACTTCCTGTGTCAAAGAATAACCGCTGTTACCATCCATCATTGAGACAGCAACGTCATTTGAAGCACAGATCGCATACAAGGGTGATGTTGTCGCATGCATCATATAGGCTTGATTAAATCTTGAGAAATCAACCGGATTGCGGCCATCACGTACATGAATGAAAGAGGCTTGCGAGAGTGCATTCAATAGTTTATGAGATGAGTGAGTAGCAAAAACGGTTGGCCCTTTATGCTTTTTAGGATCACCCCGCATGGCATAATGATCATGATAGATAGGGTTAAAACGAGCATAGCCATACCATGCTTCATCAAAATGTATTCTATCAACGCTTTTATCCAGCAGGTTTTGTACATGTTTGGCGTTATAGCAAACACCATCATAAGTACAATTCGTCACAACGGTATAAACGGGTTTTTGCTTCACCCTATCTTTGGTCAGTGGGCTCTGTTTCAGCTTTCTCTGGAGTGTCTTCGTCTCCATTTCCTGCGGATAAATGGGGCCAATAATGCCATATCGGTTACGGCTTGGCAGCATATAGACAGGCTTTGCCCCGGTCAGAATAAGCCCCTGCTCAATGGACTTGTGACAATTACGGTCAATGATAACGATGTCATCTTCTGTCATGCAGGCTTGCATTATCGTGCGGTTAGAGCCTGATGTACCGACAACAACAGAATAAGAATGGTCTGCACCAAATACTCTGGCTGCGTTTTTTTCACTCTCGCCAAACGCCCCACTGTGATCCAACAACGACCCCAGTGAAGATCGCTCAATTCCCATATCCGTACGAAAAAGATTCTCTCCGTAATAATCATGATAAATGCGGCCAACGGGTGTTTTATTAAACCCAACACCGCCCTGATGACCTGGCGCTGCCCAGGAATATTCATAGACTTTTCTGTAATTCATCAAGGCTGACATCAATGGCGGTAATAATTGTTGGCGATAACGGTGCATGGCTGCAATAGCCCTGCCGGCAATAAAATCTGAGGAATCTTCAAGTATCCAGGCAAATTCGGCTAATTGCTCCAACATCTCATGATTCAATAAAAATACAGTTTTTTCCCGATCGCTTAATAGAAATACCGGTACATTTTCCTGACGCTCAAACAGTTTATTCAGCAATTTTTGGATCTGCTGAAATAAGTCATCATCCATCAATGCACAACTTACCATTAAACAATCAAACGGCTCGTTAGCTGCAATTATCGTATAACTGTCATCAAAAGAGTCTGCAATAACAACTTCAACGTCCCGTTCAATTAATTTATCTGCCAAGCGGTGTATTGCATTTTCGATATAGTAGCTATGATGCCTTGTACCCACTTCGTTTTTTGCTATCAATACCTTCATGATGTTTTCCTATCAAAATGACAAATGAACTTAGTGTTACCTGGCGCTTGCCATAGAATGATTGACACAATCAGGAAAATTAAACGGCTATCACCGCTATAGCATTGCATCAAAATTATTTTTCACAGTTCTGTATGAGCCATAACATGAATATCGACAATTTAATAACATTATCTAACTATTTGTGAGCATATAAGTTTCTAGCTTAAAATCACATTGATTAAATATAGTGGTTATTTTTGATTGTGCAATCCGATGATAGTTATACCTGAGAGGGAATCAGCCATTGAAGTAGCGCAAAGGACCATCAGTTATATACAAAGTTTAGCGACGAATTGCAGCGATAAGATGGTGCCTGATTACACACGACCGTACACTACAATCACTGATATGACTAGGGCAAACGGGTCTAAATTATACTGACGTAAAACCCACCGTGAGGACTTTCAGCATGTAACCATTATCCCATCCTGCTTTCTGACGCTTAGTTTTCA
>NZ_NIBS01000024.1 GCF_002632465.1 Xenorhabdus budapestensis
AAGCCGTTTTGGAGCGGTCAAATACAAGTCGGGACATTTATGCTGATAAAGGGTATGCCAGCCAGATGCGTGAACGGGCGCTGAAGGAACAGGGCTATCAGAAAGGCCGAAATAAGAAAATAGCGAAAACCCGGGCACGGGTAGAACATATCTTTGGCTCATTCTCTCAGATGGGTGAAAAATTTATCCGAACGACAGGCCAGCGGCGAGCCAATTTTGCGATGACTCTGAAGGCAACCTGCTATGATTTGCACCGTTTGGTTTATTTTGGAAAATCCGGCATTCATGCCTTTTAATTCCGGTATGTGATGAAAAAGCGATGAGTTTATTTTTTCCCCTGAAAAAGCAAGAAAAAGTCATACACAATAAGGTCATTTATTGGTGAGTGCAAAATTGATCTTATTTTTTGTATTGAGAGTTTTTAGAGGTTCCCATTGGTTGAACGAAAATCGCTATTCACTATCATAATTAAACTGGAAGATAAAACAGCGGAAGGTGTTGCAAAAGCGACGATAAGGAATTTATCAAATATAAAACAAAAGATTAAAACCATTACTTTTGATAACGGATTGGAATTTGCCGAACACGAATTTATCAGTAAAAATTTAGAGACAAAGATTTATTCTCCCCTTATTCACCTTGGGAAAGAGGAATAAATGAGAGTACCAATGGATTAATCAGAGATTACTTCCCAAAAGGGACCGATTTTAATAAGGTATCAGAGCGGGAGATAAACCTCGTAGTAAATAGATTAAATAAACGCCCTCGTAAGACACGAGATTACAAAACACCGAATGAGTTATTCAAAGGAATACCCACTCGTTTACTTCGTGCATAACGATGTTGCACTTATTATGTTAATGCAAGAAGAATATTTAACTTAAGAAAAAAATAAAATAAAACCACTAGCCTTAACTTAGATCCAATATCTTTTATATAAATCAATATCTGAGTATAAAAAAAATTTTATAAAAAAAACACACATAAAATTTTGAAGTTGTAGCGTATGATAATTTTTATCAACAAAAAATATTTTTCCTTTATCAAAAGTTTTTTCAGATAAACTTCGTTCAGAAAAAATTAAATTCTAATGTTATTCAACCTTTTAAAAACAAAGCCATTAAATTAATTTAAAATCATCACGTAAATACTTATTACTTTATGTGTAATTTTCAAATTGGAATATAAATGTTGCTAAATTGACATGTTTTTAATGAATGTGTAAAAAAGTTTTCGCGAACATGTTATCGCTGAATAGACAACATTTATTTTAAATAATATAGATATTATGGAGATTATATGAGTAATTATATCAAATCTGGTGTTCGTCCTGATGCAATGAAATCCGGTGTTCGTCCCGATGCAATGAAGACGGGTGTTCGTCCCGATGCAATGAAGGCTGGTGCTCGTCCTGATGCAATGAAGACGGGTGTTCGTCCTGATTCAAATATTTAAAATAGCAGTAGTGTAAGCCAGCAATTATGCTGGCTTATTCTGAAATCTTAATCTTAATAATAAAAAGGTAAAACAATGAAAAATAATTTTCACAAAAAAATGTGGGAAGGATTTGACGAAAAAACAAATTATGGAAAATCTCCTTTTCTCTTTAAATCAATACTACCTTTAAATGAAGGATTTTCTAATCATGAAACTGTTCAACAAGCATTTTATAATTTACGTATAAAATCAAATTTACAAAAAACTGATTGTCGTTTACGTATTTATGATGGTGAAAAACGTCGTGATGATCTTGTGGAGAAATTATTTTCCGAGGGAGTATTGCCAAATGAAACAATTGTGAATTTTATGCAACGTTTAACAGGAAAAGAACGTTTCAGTTTAGTTATTAACAATCTTGAACAATCTAATTCAAAGTTAGCTGCCGATTTCGGATTATTTGCACAATCTTTTTTTGCATATAAGGGTTTTCCTATTGGAGGAATTGAACAGGCAGCATTTTGTGGTAATTATTCAGGGACAGCTTTTGGGATACATGAAGGTTTTGAACATGCCTTTTTGTGTCATTTAGGACCAGGTGTTAAGTATTTTTACTGTTGGCCAAGAGAGCTATATTTAGAAATAACAAATTCACGTGAACCAACATTCTCCGACTCAGAAATTTATGATAAATTAATGGAAAAAGGTACTCTTTATATCCTTGAGCCAGGAGATGCCCTATATCTACCTGCATCTGTCTATCATGTTGGTCGTCAAGATGAATATTCTGTATCTATTGCGTTACCATTCTATACTTATCCATTATCTCGCTTTATGGCTATAAAAATTCTTCCAACTCTTATAGAAAAATCATTATCGTTTGATCAAGAAGGAATGTCAGAATTAATTTCATGTAATAATAATCAATTTATAGCTAAACCATTTGTTAATCTTTTAACAGAAACAATGATTAAATGGACTCAGCAAGATTTACCTAAATATGTGAATTATTATTGGCACAGACTGCGTAGTAATGGTGGTTGGGAGTTACCTTCCAATATAAACGCTAATCCATTACAAGAACCTGAGCAAAAAAATAAATTAACTATTCCTGTTAATTCTCAAATTTTACTACAACCGCCATTTGTTATTAGCTATGAGTATGGATTAGATTGTGAATGCAATGACATTCGCGTATTTATTGCAACAAGAAGTTTAGTATTGCCTGCAAATAAAGAAATTTTAGATATTTTATCAAATCTTAATAATTATCATGCTGTTACAGCAAGTCCAGGGTTAATTCATAATATACTTGAAAAATTATCTTGTACTGGTGGATTAACTTTATATTAAAATTTTTAGGAGTAATAAATATGTATAGGAATTTTCCAGCATTGGTAGATGACTACCTAACAAAAAATACATCTACTGGAAAGCTACTTAACTGCATTATTAGCGAAGGAAAAGAAAAGATTGATGGAAATGAACTCATCGATAAACATTTTGATCCTATGATTATAACTCTTTACAATCAAATTAAGGCGCTAATAAATCCTTCAAACCTTGATGAGAATGAAGCGAAATTATATATAGGCGAACTTTCTATTTTTGCTCGCTACAATTCCACAATGCTTTTAAGAGCAGCTGATAATGTTCGTGGTTTTTGCCCCGAACTAGCACAAGAATTGACACGTAACTTTTTAGAAGAAGGTGGCGAACGAGGAAAACTACCAGCACACTACGTTGTTTTTAGTGGGGCATTACTGGCAGATTTAGATTTTCGAATCAATGGTTGGATGCCACGAGTTTCTTCAACACGCACTCTTATCTCTTTAATTGACATACTCACTTGGTCCCATTGCCCTTCAACATTGCTGGGAATGTATTATGCAACTGAAGCTGTTGCAATTTCAGAAACTTTACTTTTACAGGATATCACCAATCGCCTGGGACAAATTACGGGTCGAGGAACAGGAGACTTATTAACAAAACTTGACTTTTATTATCGTATGCACTTGGATGAAACACATAATGCAGCAACTAACAATGTAGCTGTAGAACGTGGGCATCAAGATGGAATTGCCAAGTTTATCAGGGATGCGAATTTATTCCACTTTCAGCAACCTCAGATTGTGGATGGCTTTCTTCAGATGCTCACCCCTTTCGTTGATCAATGGGTTGAAATTCATCATTTGATTTTAAAAAATCGTTTTAACAATCAGTAACTTTACTAGGTGAATGTAATGAAAAAAAATGAATACTCTGGTGGTTGTCTTTGCGGACATATTCGATTTGTAGCAGCAGGTGAAGCTGGTAATCCACACACTTGTTCCTGTACTATGTGCCAACAACATTCTGGTTCATTGACTCTATGCTGGGTTGAATTTCCTAAAGATGCTGTGCAGTGGGGTGGACCTGGAGGAGTACCCTCATTATTTCGCTCCTCTGACTATTCTAGCCGTGCATTTTGTCCACAATGTGGAAGCTCTCTAGGGGCCATAGACGATGGTCCTACTATCGGCTTATTGCTTGGTAATTTTGATAGCAAAAGCAAGAAAAATCTTCGTCCTACTGCTCATTCATTTAAATCATCTCGCCCGCGTTGGTGGTCTATAACCATCGAACATTAATAGAGAGAATCAGTCAAATGTTGAATTCACCCATTTTGTATAAAGCGGCGTTAGTTCGCCGCATACGTACGTTCCTTGATTCCCAAAATTTTATTGAAATTATGACGCCGGTCATGCGTCGTTACGCTGGTGATGATTCTCGCCCACGACTCTCTCTTCACAATGGAAGCTGGTTAAGAGAATCCTCTGCGTATGCTCTTCGTTTTAATATTCAATTCCATGACAGCATCTACGAGATAGGTCCTAGCTTTAGACCCGACGTAGTAGATAATACACATTTGCCAGAATTCACAATGCTTGACTTATATAAAAAAGACTCAACCCTTGATGAAATGCTTCAGCTTGCTAAATTAATAATAGAAATGTTTTATAAAGGTAAAATTAGTGTATTTTCATTTGCAGATCACCTTAATCAAAAACTTTCTGTTGATTTTTTTGAAGACCCTAAAGCTTCTTTAAAACTCATTAATTGTTTAAGGGAAATATACTGTGATACAGCCAGTCCACCTTTAACTTTAGTTGACCGTTATATTGTTGAGAATATTGAACCATTATCTCAGCGATGTTGCATGATAGTAACAGATTTTCCTTTACTTACTGAAATACGCGCAAAAAAAAGAACAGAAACAACAGGAATTGTGGAGCGCTTTGAAATTCTGATAGATGGAATAGAAATTGTTCATGGTTATACCGACGAAGATAATGTAGGACTTTTTGAAAGTCAGGCTAGAGAACTTAATATGTTTGGAGCTGAAGATTCAATAATATGCTCGATGATAAAAGATAATAAATTATCTTCTTTTAGTTCTGGATTTGCAATTGGCATAGAAAGGTTATGTCAAGTAGCACAAGGGGAAAAACAAATATCTATATATTCACCCTCTCGTCCGTTTTCTCCTTTTTAAATTATAATTAACGAAACGCTTATCGGACAAAATTATGGTCACGCTCAATGAATGGTTAATTATGGCCTTTTATATCGCTTTGGTTTTAATTACTCCTGGGCCAACAAATACATTGTTATTGTCAGCCGGAATGCAAAGAGGATTAAATAAATCATTCCATTTTATTTTTGCAGAAGCAATAGGATATACAATAGCTATTTCAATATGGGGTTTTTTCTTATTATCTCTGGCGAAAACATTCCCTTCTATATATCAGATTGCTAAATTATTATCTTCTATCTATGTATTTTGGTTAGCTTTTAAATTATGGATGCTAAGTTTAACAATGGGTTACTTAACTTCCAATGGCTCTAACTTAGTAAAGACACCTTCGGGGGAATACACAAACTTCGTTGATGTGACAATAGCAACATTGTTAAATCCTAAAGCGATATTATTCGTAAGCACCATTATTCCGATAAGCGCATTTAACTCTGTAAATGTTTTTTTATCTTCAATTATTATTTTTTTGATAGTTTTAATACCAATAGGGGCATTATGGGTATTTTTAGGGAATATGATTCATTCTAATAAACACTTGCGTAAGTATATTGGGGGTTTTCTCCGAATAGCATCGACTATACTCATTTTATTTTCTTTTTTGCTAGTTTATTCAGGGGTGGCAAAAGCCAAAAATTCATTAATTTTATACAATTGGCAGAGTTATACTAGCCCAGAGTTGCTTAAAAAATTTAAAAAAGAATATAATATAGATATTCTATTACTGGAGTATAAATCAAATGAGGAGGCGTTAGACAACATTCAAAAAGGGAAAATTGATGCAGATATTGTCGTTATTTCTGATAATTTCTTACCTCATTGGATAACAGCCGGGCTATTAAATCCTATTAATGTACATACATTAAGAAACTTTAATAATATTTCCTCCTCCTGGCAAAAATCTCCCTCTGATATTAAAAGAAATTATGGTATTCCTTGGTCTTGGGGTATTGTTGGTATTGCCGTACATACTGATACTTATGATGGTGATGCTAATACATGGAAAATTATATTAGAGCCACCAAAAGAACTATCTGGAACTATTAACGTAGGTTCAGATATGAATGAACTAATTTATGCAGCCATTCGTTATCATGGTGGTAAAATATGTGATTCAAACCCTGAATTACTAGAAAAAGTTAGAAACACTTTATTTGAAGCAAAAAAACATTGGGCAGCAATGGATTATGGCAGTGTGTATATGATGGCTTCAGGGAAGTTTAAAGCGAGTATAGACTGGAATGGTGCAGCAATGCGACAACGTACAATTAATCCTCATATTCAGTTTAGTTTTCCTCGTGAGGGAACATTGATCTTTCGTGATAATCTAGTTGTTCTCAAAAAATCAAAAAATTATGAAAATGCCAAATTATTTATGGATTTCATCATGCAACCTGAGAATGCAGCTCTAAACTCTGCTTTTCATGGATATGATAGTGCAATAGAAGGAGCTAATACTTATTTACCTTCATGGATGCAAAATGCTCCCGAGTTTAACATTCCTGAGCAGGTCTTAAAAAATTCAGATTATTCAATAGATTGTCCTTTTTTTGCTCGTGAAAAATATACTGATATTTGGCAACAACTTTTAAAATAAAAGAATAGTCTTTAGATATTCGGTAAGTTGCGACCGTAATAAATTTCCTGAATCTCTTTTTTAAGCAAACGGATAATTTCGTTTTTTTCTGTTTCGCTTAATTCTTCGGCTGTGGTATTAAATAAATATTCATTCAGAGTAAATTCTTTTAGCATCATTTTGGTATGGAAAAGATTTTCCTGAAAAATATTCACATCCATCATATGGTATTGAGATTGGATTTCTTCGGTCACATAATTTTGAATGGAATTAATCTCGTGATCGATATACAGCTTTACTCCGTTTATATCCTGGGTAAAACCACGAACACGGTAGTCCATCGTTACAATGTCAGATTCCAATTCATAGATCAGATAATTGAGGGCTTTAAGTGGTGAAATGACGCCACAAGTGGAAACTTCAATATCTGCCCTGAATGTACATATACCGCCATCAGGGTAGCTTTCTGGATAGGTATGTAACAGAATGGCTTTTATCCAAATGGGCGACGACAGAGTCAGGCAGAGGGCCTGGATTTTCCGTATTATCCACAAGTCTGGGATCTATGGATTCTTCACTAATCAGCATGGTTACACTTGCCCCTTGAGGATCATAATTTTGGCGGGCAATATTAAGAATGTTTGCACCAATGATTGAACAGGTTTCACTGAGAATTTCAGTTAAGCGATTTGCATTATACTGTTCATCAATGTACGCGGTACGCGATATAACTGTCGCGATCGGCGTTCGTTTTTGCATAACAAATGTCGTAGATACAAAAACTCAAGCTTTTTGTGAGATTGTTAAAGCCGTGCAATTTCAGTTTACGCAATTTATTTCACCTCCTGGTATGGGTGACTATGGGTTTCCAGATAGAGAATCCAGCAAGTATTGTGGAAGAGCAAAACTGCCTGCATGTACTGCTGGGGTGTAGTAACGGCAGGTTATAGCCGCATTGTCGAAACGTTGTTGCAGAGTTTTTAGAGATACTTGGCGCAAAGTAAGATTTTGGGTTGCCTATGCAAATGTCATGATCCCGCCGTAATAAGTAGGAATAGCAGCCTGATAAAAACCGCTGTCAGCAAAACAATGAGTTAATTTTTTATGGCTGGTGATGGCTTCATCCTGTTGCAAAAAACAAACGCCATTTTGGGCGACAAAAATGCCACCGTCATTCAGGCAGCGAGCATAGCCTTCATAAAATTCAGATGTGAATAAACTTTCTCCGGGCCCTTCTGGGTCAGTACAATCAGAGATAATGACATCAAATTTGTCAGAAGTTGTATTAACGAAGCTGACACCATCGTCAATGACGAGTTTGAAACGGGGATCGTCATAAGCCCCTGCATTATGGTTTGGTAAATATTGGCGGCAGAATTCAACAACTCCCGGATCAATTTCTACCATAGTGATATTGTCGAGATAATTATGACGGCAAACTTCACGCAACATTCCGCCATCACCCCCACCAATAATCAAAACGTTTTTGGCCTGCCCATGGGCAAATAGTGGAACATGCGCCATCATTTCATGATAAATAAATTCATCCCGCTCAGTAATTTGTACTACACCATCAAGAGCCATAATGCGACCCATCTCTGCATTTTCGAAGATAATAAGATCTTGATGTTCGGTTTTATTGTGATAGAGCACGTTTTCAACTGTGAAATACTGACCAAAATTGGCATGTATGGTATTCCTCCATTGTGGCACTCATGATTATGAGGCGCACATAATAGCCAACTCAAAAATTAGTTGCACTGTGATAGTTACCTGAGAGTGATTAAAAGTTATTTGACATAAGCAAGTAGGCTGAGGGAGCGTCGGGCAAGAGAATGACATTTTACCTCATGAGGCAGGTTGATTCCCTTCAGATCGTTATAGCCCAACTGATTTAGTTTCTCCATTAACTGACCATCATAGTTACTAAGGTCCCATTTATTACGTTGGGCAAAATAAACAATTGTACGTCTGATTTCTCTTTCCGGGATCTGACTATAACCGCAATCATATTTTAGGTAGATGTAGACTGCGGTGAGATCAGCAAGATCTTCAGCTTCATTTTCAGACAAAGCCCTTGCAGGTTGTGTGAAACCAAATAGAACCAGAATGTAAGTCAATAAGGCAAATTTTTGCATAGTTCCTATTATATTGATTTTTTACTATTTTGCTAAGTTAACATATTAATATCTTTATTAGCCAAACTTTATTTACCTGAATTTGGAAAAATTACCATTTTTAATTACCAGTAAAAAATTAACCGTGTGTTAATGAATGGGGTTTGTTCTGATATCAGAGAGTGTTATTTTATGCGCTCGATGAGCTTATGGTGTTGATCGGTGTGTAAATAATCACGCTTATTATTGATGGTTATTGTGGTTATTTAAAATAAAATCAACTGGTTATATTTATAATGAAACATATTGTAGAAGCATAAAATATTGTGTTTTTATGCTATTAGATGCTTTCAATTTTCTCCTTTTTTATCCTGTTATATCAAAAAGATAGCCTCATTTTGTGTTTTAGTGTTAATGTCTCTTTTTTGATTGTTACAATGAATGGTGTATCACTCGGTGTATCACTCAGACAGAGACACTATGTTGAGGTAACGAATGGCAGGGACAAACAAACTCAGTGACAAAAAACTAAAAGCATTGTTGGGAGTTAAAAGGGATTCTCCGGCTATGATTGCTGATGGTGAAGGATTGAGCATTAAGGCTTTCAAAAGTGGACGGTTAAGTTGGGTGTTTGTATATCGCCGAGGTGGGCGTGGTAGTCGCTTAGAGCGTCTCACTCTAGGCCGTTACCCTGATATGTCACTAAAAGTGGCAAGAGAAAAACGTGAACAGTGCAGAAGGTGGCTAGCTGAAGGTTTTGATCCAAGGATGGAGTTGGAATTGAGTATAGAAGAAACATTAAAACCTGTGACTGTTAAAGATGCTCTGGAATATTGGTTAGTGCACTATGCGCGCGCAAAAAGAACAGACGAAGAACTCGCAAGAGCGCAGCTAAGAAAACATATTTATCCCCGATTGGGTCATTATCCTCTCACACGGTGTGAAACCCGCCACTGGGTAGCCTGTTTTGATGAAATAAATAAAACACAACCCATAACAGCCGGGCGGATGTTTCAGGTTTCAAAGCAAGCACTCAGATTTTGTAAGGTACGTCGTTATGCCACCAGTGATGCTTTAGCTATTCTTACTATTCAGGATGTGGGACAGCCAGCAGGACAACGCGACCGCGTTTTGTCTGATTCTGAATTAGCGGATGTTTGGCGCTGTACCTATAGCAATGATCAACAGCCTTATTATTCAAGGTTATTAAAAATATTGGTTTTGTTTGGTGCTCGCACGATTGAAGCGAGACTTTCTCGCTGGTCTGAATGGGATTTTGCATCATGGGTATGGACAGTACCTAAAGAACACAGCAAAACCCGTGAAAAAATAGTGCGCTCAATTCCTGAAGGAATTCGTTCTTGGTTGATTGAGTTAAAAAAAGAAACGGGTAAATCAGGATTGTTGTTGGGAGAAGATCGAACTCGTGCGTCAGTATCATTAAAAGGGCGCAGGCTGTACAAAGATTTTAATCACTCAAAACCTTGGACATTGCACGATTTGCGTCGAACATTTTCGACGGGGCTAAATAACATTGGTATAGCGCCTCACATTGTTGAGTTACTATTGGGGCACGCCTTGCCGGGAGTAATGGCTATTTACAATAAAAGCCAATACCTACCAGAGAAGTTAGACGCTTTGAATAAATGGTACGATCGATTGGATGTATTGACGGGTAATTATGAGAATGTGGTTATATTAAAAGCAAAATAATAAAGGTATCTTATGGCTGAGATAAAAATACCATTTAAATATTGCAGGATTGAACGGGCGGCTAAATTCCTGAACTGCGAAGTATCAGATCTTATTAACGGTGGTGTTAATGGCAAATTATCTCTTTGTCTTAAATTGAATAATGTACAGGGTATGTTATTAGCATCATCTCCATATGAAAGTATGAATAAGTGGGTTGATTCATTACCTTATGGTGGAGCAATTGCCAATAGTCTTGTAAAAAACTTAACACCTTACTCTTTTTATAAATTTGATAATATTGATATCCAAGATAATGGTGAAACTGTTGTTTATCCGTACTTTAGTGGTGATGAAGGTAACAATAATGAAATAAAAAACTACTCATGTGCAATAGGACGGGCTTTTGGTTTATGGAGAATAAACAGATCATTAGAGGATATTGAGAATAATGGCATTGCTTATATTGATGGCACTGAATTCACACCTTGCTCACCTACGAAAGATATGTCTAATATGCAATTCATCATAGATGAAAGTTTCTCTACAAAGGTTTATACATTAGAATATGACAATGATTATCATAGAGTTATAGATCGTGATTCTTTTGA
This sequence comes from Xenorhabdus budapestensis, assembly GCF_002632465.1. Lineage (GTDB taxonomy): Bacteria > Pseudomonadota > Gammaproteobacteria > Enterobacterales > Enterobacteriaceae > Xenorhabdus > Xenorhabdus budapestensis. Next base: position 11,008 of record NZ_NIBS01000024.1, read on the forward strand.
AAATATCGCAATTACTCATGAAGATTTGTGGATTACTGATATTGATATAAAACGTATTGTGGAAAATGAATATGATTTTAATTCTCTCGATATAGTACAACATTATGATGTGCTCATTGATAAAAAAGAAAATAATAAAATTAAAGAACCACATCCAACAGCAGAAAGACATGCTAAAAATAGAGAACAAGTATTAATGGCTGCAATGCGATTTAGGGAAGAATTTCCAACTGTATTTGATGAAGAATGCCGAAAAGCCGATCGCTCAATAAATTTTTCTGCGTGGGCGAGAGAAATTATCAGCCGACCTTTTTTATTTCCCAATCATGAATTGACAATTAAAACTGAAGATAAAATTGCGGAAATACTGAGTAACGCACATAAAGCGCCTAATGACAGGAAGTAACCTGCTGTAACTCATACAAAGGGTTGTGTAACCATACAACCCCCTTTCTGTATTAACTCATCCCGCTTTAAGCCTTACAACGGGATGAATGTATCTGATTGAAACTCTAGAATACTTCTGACAACACAAGAAAGGAGAGTCTGGATGTCAAATCAATATCATACACCTACACCAGAAGAACGCCGTACCATCTTGATGGAATATGGGGAACAATACGATCGCCTTGTTCGGGAAAAAGAACGTCAACATATTACATCTATCTCTCGAACTACTGCATGGTGTTTGGAAAAAGAAGGGCGTTTTCCTGCCCGTAAACCTTTGGGACGTAATTCTTGTGCCTGGCTTTTGAGTGATTTGTTGTATTGGGTTCGTAATCTGCCAGCAGTCGATAATGTAAATAATCCATATAGCAGGAAATCGATTTAACATGATTAATCTGCAAATACACGCAAATTATCTTGTTTTGTAAATAGAATTTCGGTGAATTCAGTTTTGCGTGTGTTTGCGTGAAATGTTTTGCAGACTAATAACGCTGTCGCGACGGCTTACCATTAAATTTAAATAAACAGGAAAAAGAATAATGAAATCAAACATGGTTAATAACCGTGGCAGGCATTCTTACGTCAAAAATCAGGAAATTAAACAATTCTCAGAAATGCTTCCGGTATCGATTAATAATATTGGTGGCAAGGAAATCCAAGCGATTAGTGCAAAAAAACTATATGAATACTTGAAAGTGAGACGAGATTTTACAACGTGGCTTAAAGATAGAATTAAGAAATATGGCTTTGTAGAAAACAGTGATTATATCGTTCTTGAAGGATTGAACACACCAAAACAAGGAAGTGTAAATAATACACAGTTTTCCCCGAAACAGGGGAAAACCTCCAAAGGTGGTCGCCCTGGCTCAGATTATATTATCAGCTTGAATATGGCTAAAGAGCTGTCGATGGTTGAGCGCAATGAACAGGGTAAAGCTGCGCGGCTCTATTTTATTGAGTGCGAAGAAGCCTTACAGCGTATCGCTCCCAAAGTAACGCAACAACTTAGGAACAAATTACAAGCACGTATCAAGGCAGCCAATTATCACAAACCAATGTGTGCCGCATTAGAGCTGGCAAGGGCTGAACAGGGAAAGAAAACAGATAACCACCATTACAGCACAGAAAGCAATATGTTGAATCGTATGGTGTTAGGAGGGTTGACGGCTAAGCAGTGGGCTAAGGTAAATCATATTGCTGGTCAACCGCGTGACAGCATGAATCAGTTGCAACTTGAACATCTTTCCTATTTGGAACAATCAAATATCACTTTGATTGAGTTAGGGCTTGGTTATCACGAACGGAAAGCCAAATTAACGGGGTTCTCTCAACGTTGGTTGGCTAAACGTATGGACGCTAAGTAACGGTTTGAACAATGCGAATTGCTGATGGGGGCAATTCGCTTTCTGACATAAAGTAGGTAGTACAAAGATACTGCCTTTTGTGATGACTCATATCTTATTTTTATTATGAATCAAACAATTAATGGAATAACTCAACCTTTTGGCTCAATACCTAACTTACGCAATCTTTCTCGGCAGGCATCTTTAACCCAAGCACTGAAATTACCACTGCCAGCAATAGATTCGATTTGTACAAGTAGCTCATCTTCAAAACGAATGTTCTTTTTTGTGCTGCCTGATCTCTCGAATGGTTTTTTAGTCTTATTGTCTTGCATTGGTATGTACCAGTGTGTTAGGGTGAATTATATCGGTACGTACCAATATAAAGTAATTAAGTGCGTATATCTACAAAAAGCAACGCCCCGAAGTGCGGCAAACACTGTCGAGGCGTCTAACCAACGACCGTTAATAGAGGTAACGATAATGGCTGACATACAGCATACCCCAGCTTGCCCTAAATTTACATGCCTTGATGTACTTGCTACCCCTGAGATTATCTTTCAGGAGGTACATCATGCGTAAACAGCCTATTTCACTGGCTCAAGCTATGCATCAAGCTGGTCTGGCAACCTCTTTGTTTTATGTCATTCTCGAAAAGGCCAAAGACGAGTGTTCAATTGACTTAAATAACCTGATTGCACTGGCATGTGATATCAATCAGGAAGTTTATCATGCGCTTCAGGCAGCGGTTTATGGGGATGAATCATGAGTCATACATCTTCATATGGACATCATGTCTACCAAAAACCGCTCGACCTTATCCAGACCGTGAAAAAATCTGCGATGTATTATTGGGAAAGTCTGCTGCCTGCTTGTGGCATTGCTATTCCGGCAAAGGGGAAACATGGTGCCTGCCCTATCTGCGGAGGTACTGACCGTTTCCACTTTATTGATGATCATCATAATGGCAATTGGCATTGTCGCCAGTGTGACGAGCCAAAATATGGTGATGGGCTGGATTTAGTGGCAAGAACCAAAGGGATCTCCATCACTGAGGCGGCAAAAGTCGTTACTGATGCGCTGTCGTTGCCTTTGCCAGAACCCAAGCCAGCCAGTGAAACCACTTATACAACACAGCCGATTGCCGAAAAAATAGCGGCACTGATGGCAAAATCAATTAGCGGACATTCCCAATATCTGACTACAAAGGGGCTGCAATGCCCCAATCAGCGATTGCTTGAAGATGGCTCTTTATTGCTGGTACTACAAGCACTGGATGGAACAGTAACAGGAGTGCAGCTCATCAAGCCGGATGGTGAGAAAAAATTACTGTTTGGTAGCAAAAAGAAAGGTTCGTTTATCTCCCTGTCAGGACTGAAAGAACAACCTGACACCGTACTCATTACGGAAGGTTATGCCACGGCACTGACTGTCAGTCAGTTATATAAAGGTATGGTTCTAGCCGCATTGGATGAGGGTAATTTATTTTCTGTTGCAAAGACCGTTCGGGAACGCTGGCCGGACACGAAAATCATTATGGCAGCGGATAATGACTGGCACTCTTCCGATGAACTGGATAAGAACGGTAAACCGAAAGTTAATATTGGCAAGCTCTCGGCAGAAAAGGCAGCTCTTGCGTTTAAAGGATGGGTCACGTTGCCGCCTGATGATGTTAAAGCGGATTGGGATGATTACCGCCAAAAAAATGGTATAGAAATGGCAAAACAGGCTTTTTATCAGGGACTTTATCAGCCGGAAGTAGTGAAAGAAAAACCTGCAAATAAACCGCAAAATGAAAAGTCAGTTAAACCGACATTATGCCAGATGGGAGCCAGTCAACGCGGGGAGATCTTACTGGAGCGTTATGATGGTGAGTTAGCGCTGGATGGCGCTTCGGAGATTGTTCATCGCTATGACGGTATCATCTGGCGTCCAATCAGTGACCGCGATTTAATGCGGGAAATGGTGTCTGCTTTCCTTGAAGTAAAAGCACCATATTCACCTAATGGAATTCGTTCGGCTGTGGATGCCCTGAAATTACAGCTTCCTATGATGCTGCCGCCAGAACGCCATTTAATCGGGTTCAGTAATGGCGTGTTTGACCTGAAAACGTGCCAATTCCGGCCTCATAATAAAAACGACTGGTTGCTGCTTGCCAGTGATGTAGAGTTTAAAACCTCTGTTTCGGGGGGAAACATGGAAGACCATGCTCCATATTTTTGGCGCTGGCTCAATCGGGCAGTAGCCAATTGTGAGAACAAGTCAGATCGGATACTGGCGGCGCTGTTTATGGTATTGGCGAACCGTTACGACTGGCAGCTTTTTCTGGAAGTGACCGGAGCCGGAGGTAGTGGCAAAAGTATCTTTGCTGAAATCTCCGCTATGTTAGCAGGTAAAGGCAATACCGTTTCTGCAAGTATGGCTGCACTAGAAAACCCACGGGAAAGGGCGCTGATTGTCGGGTATTCGTTGATTATACTGCCAGACCAAACCCGTTATGTGGGTGATGGCTCAGGCATTAAGGCGATTACAGGAGGAGATGAGGTTGCCATCGATCCGAAGCATAAACAACCCTATTCAACCCGTATTCCTGCTGTGGTGTTGGCGGTGAATAATAATGCCATGAGCTTCAGTGATCGCAGTGGTGGTGTGTCACGGCGTCGGGTGATTTTCAATTTTTCCGAAGTTGTACCGGAAAATGAACGTGATCCATTTCTTCGGGACAAAATAGCTGCTGAATTGCCTGTGATTATTCAGCACTTACTTCATCGATTTGCTGATCCGAAAGAAGCAAGGCGTTTACTGGCAGAGCAACAGAAATCCGAAGAGGCATTAGATATCAAACGTGGTACAGATTCACTGGTGGATTTCTGCGGTTATCTGATTGCTTCCAATGAAGCCGATGGCATGCTAATCGGTAATGCGGAAATTATGCCATTCAATCCCTGTAAGTATCTCTATCACGCCTATCTTGCCTATATGAAAGGCAACAATTTGAATAAACCCGTTTCTGTTACCCGCTTTGGTATGGATATGCCGGGCGCACTGGCAGAGTATTGTTTGCATTACCTGCGCAAGAAAAGCAAATACGGCATTCGCAGCAATATGAGTCTGAATATTGAAACGGCCAATGAATGGATGCCAAAACTGACAAGGAATGACCAGCCAGAAGAATAATTCTTCTACATTTTCTCTTATTTAAATAAAGCTGAAAAAGTATTCATAACTGTTCATCCTTTGATTGAAGCTAGATATATCAAGACTTCTCTGGGTGAATAGTTATTTTTTTAGTGTTCATAACTCTTCATTCTATTCACCTTTTTACGATTTTGGATGGAGGCTTGCGTGAAAAGTGATGATGAGTTTGATTTGAAGTTATAACAATATAATTTGTTGAATTTAAATAGAAATAAACAATAGTGAATAGGGTGAACAGTTTTATTCCTAATTCTTTAATAGGGTAGACTGTGAAAATAGCTTTTCTGGCTGGCATAGTATTTTCAGGTTCTCTGGTTTGTCTGGTTAATGTATTAGCCAGACAAACCAGAGAAGACAAGCGCAGCGCGTCAGTGCAGTTTTAATTGGTTGTACTATGTGAAATTTAAATAAGGTAATTATCTAATTTAATATAAGAAGAGAGATTTATCACAATTTCCCTCATGTGCTTTTATTCATTCTGGAATACATAAGCGATGACGTTATATTCTGCTTCATTAATGAGGCAAAGAAATATGGATACACGCCCGCGTTGTCAGTTCACTGAAGGCAGCATCACCATACCGGAAGGTTATCAGGAACAGACTGTTAACATTATCATCGCGCCAAATGTTCCCGCATTGAATATTGGTCGGGATCAATTGCATGAAGGAGAAGATTTAGCCGATTACTTAACCCGTCAAAAAGTCTTGCTGAAAAAGAGTCTGCGTGATTGGCAGCTCATTGAAGAGCAAACCGTCCTATTAGGAGACAACCTGCTACAAGGCAGCTTACTCCTTTCCCGCTACCGACCTAAAAAAGGGCAACAACTTTATCAGTATCAGGCTGTTTTTCTGAGGGATGAGAAAAAGGTGCTGATTTTTACAATGTCATCACAGCAGGCTTTTACTGAATCACAGCGGCAGTGGTTGGATGATTGCCTGAAAAGTTTCCAGTTCTAGGGAGAGAACATCATGCCAGAAGCGGCAAGGCTTGGGGATACGATAGGCCATTCCAGTGCAATGGCCGGGTTAGTTGCAGGTATGATCATTGGTTCATTGATTTCGGCCGCAGGGGGTATCCTTGCGGGTGCACTCTTTGTGGCAGGTGTGGCCGCTTCCTGTGTCGGGGTCGGTGTTTTGTTGATTGGTGCTTCTATTGCGGTAGGTATGGCGGCGGGGGCATTGGGCGATATGGCGCGGGATGCCTGCGTCTCGGCAGGTGCCTCATCACGAAGTCCCAGTGGAACCATCGAAAGTGGTTCCGCGAATGTTTTTATCAATAATAAAAAAGCAGCGATTGCAAAACGCAGTACCGTGGTATGCAGTAAAGAAGACGGTATCCGCCAGATGGCGCAAGGCTCCGATTCTGTCTTTATCAATGGATTACCTGCCTCACGGGTAGGGGATAAAACAACCTGTGATGCGGCCGTGATGACAGGTTCTTCAAATGTCCTGATTGGCGGCGGGACGAAGACAGAAGTCCCTATTACGCCGGAAATCCCCAAATGGGCGTATATCGTTTCCGATTTGACCATGTTTGCAGCGGGATTGATTAGCTTTGGCGGTGCGGCATCCAGAGGCCCCGGGGCATTACAAAAGTTGTTCAGCAAGATACCGGGGGCCGATAAAATCCGTAAGGTTGCCTGCCGTTTGGGTTGGCTTGGGGTGGCGCTGCCAGTGGTGGGTATTTTGACCCGTCCTGTTGAGGTCATTGCCGGGCAGAAATTGATGTTTTTGAAATAATAGTTTGAAAGAAATGAGTGAATGGTATCTCACTCAGTACTTATAAAAAGAAAATTGGAAGATTAAACAGATGGTTGAGAACAGTTTTGTTCTGTAATCACCAATGAGTTGTACCAACTAAGACTCGATCTGACACTATTGATGACCTGAGCGGAACCTAATCAGACTGTCGGCTTTGCGCCAGGAGCAGACATTACTAATATCACGTTGAGTTAATCAACTAGGTACATGCTGCGTTAGCGTAACTTATAAACCGCCTGTGGGAGGTGGAAGGCGGTTTATATGGGGTGGCTCCTAGTGATTAAGATTCCACTAGCGCCAGACGCTTGCAGCTGATTTAACTAAGAAGCTGTTCACTCCATTTAGTGAGAACCTTTTCGGCCAGTATTTTTATTTCATCCACTATAATCTGGCGCTCATCTCGGTCATGTTCCACGTGAGCAGCCATTACCCTTTTGGCCAGAAGAGTATGATGTATGTCCTTCTTATTGAATTCAGGCAAGTCTAAGTGTTTGAAAACGTCTGCAACCTGTATGGAAACATTGTGTGCATCAATCCACTCCTGAACGGTTTTTGAGTTAAGAAGTCCACATAAATAATAGGCAGTTTCTTTATCATCAAAGGCTGAAAAATAGACTTTATGATCAGGAACGTAAGGGCGTGAGCCGACAAGCGGAACGTTTGCACTTCCAGCTACTGCTGCATAGAACGATGAAGACATCTCAGGCCAGATTACTTTCCATGGTTTAAACGTATAGTCTCCTACGTTATAAACGGCATGGAAAGGTGCACCTTTCATTTGCCGACGGTAAGTCGATCGAGCCTGAAGAACAGATTCAAACGATTCGAACCAGGCAGCAGTTTTTCTCAGCTCATGCTTTTCAAGCCGTTCTTCTGCTTCAGCATAATCCGCATTTGAGATCCCCGTATTCGGAACAAATGTAAAAAGACGTTCTTCGTTGTTGACTTCTGGCGCACTAATTTTAAGATAGCATTCTTCAAAATTACTTGCTCCTTTAATCAAAGGGTACAAATCCTCTGGTTCTACCCATGCCTGTTTCATCGGGCCTATGTCTTTTTTACCCGCTTCAGGTCGACTCCGGATCTGGACATGTTTTTCATTCACCTTAAGGATAGGAACGAAGTAAACTCCATTGAGGTCAGTCGTGATCCCCTTACGCCCTTTGGTCCATGAGCACTGACGAGATAAGTATTTAATGGTTTCAAATCGGCCTGGCTCCAATATGGCCCAAGGTGAACCCGCTTCGCTAACCGGAAAGGCCTCTTTTTCTTTGTACTGGATGGTATCGGAGACAGCTTTAAGCGTCTGAGACGATTTAACGGCTCGTTTTTCACCGATATTAGGCCCCCATACGCGATATGAAACCGGGTACTCTGGTTCTTTTTCTGATTTTCTGAATACGGCTATCGTCGTATGGTTACTCGCATCCTCAAAAGGTTTAAGACCTTTCATATCATCCACTGATACCGGCTGAAGGTACAATGAGTCCTCTTGCGAAGGTTCGAGTTTAAATGTTCTGAAGCCCGCTGATGAAGGGTTTTTGAACAGAGTGCCCGTGATGACAAATGCCAGATGGCCACCAACATTAAGCCATTTATCAGCGACGGTATATGTGATCATTGCTGAAATATCGAGTTCGTTGCCACCATGCATGCGGGTCTTAGAAAAAATCCCATAGTGTTCGCAGGTGGGTTTTACACGCTCACGATACAGAGCAGGTAATTTTGACCATCTAACCCATGGGGGATTGCCAATGACAAGGTCGAATTGCCCTGCAGTAGCAGACCAGAAAAAATTTCTGACAATCCTGAACCATATACCATTCCAGTTTTGGCGATGTAGATTCAGAATTTGGTTATATGTGTAACGCAGAGGTGTGTCCCATTCCCCAAGTAGCTGTTCAGTGAAGTAATTTCCTTTTCGAACTTTATCCATGGACTCATCAAAATCGAGCCCCATTTCGACATCTTTACCCATGCGATTAAACATTACATCAAGGCTGACGCGATCGAGCGCCAGCGCTACTGGCAAATGAATATCGAGCTTTGCAAACTGACTGCCAATACGATACTGAATTATGGGTTCAGAAGTCTCAGGTGAAGCCGCAGGAGAGTAAATTGCATCAGCCATTAGTACAGGAACTTCAAACTCGTGGCCTGGGCATTGTGCCAGTAAATCTGCGACTTCTATAATGAAATTCACCCTGGCTGTTTGTACAGCCAGAGGATTAAGATCAAAGCCCCATACGCTGTCGCACAGAAGATTCAGAGTTTCCTGAGCACTGAGGTTCTGAAACTTTGCTAATTGACGTTTCTTTCGAATTATAGCAAGTAAAAATGCTCCGGAACCGCAAGTCGGATCAAGTACTCTCTGGTTGAGAATCTCAGGGGTACTCACTTTATTTAGTGTGAAATCAACTAGCCAGTCAGGTGTGTAGAATTCACCCAAGCTCTGACGCAATTTACCCGGCACCAGTCCTTGATAAAGGTCACGAAGTACATCACGTGTTTGGGATAGCTGGTCAAGGCGGTAGAGAGATAGAACCGACAGCAAGCGTCTTAATGTTGGAAGCAACTTAGGCACAGTATTCAGACTGGCAACATCGAGATACCAGCTAAAAATTGCTTCCTCAACAAAGCCGTTTATTCCCGCCCCCTGAAAAATAGCAGAGCGTTCGATAGCTGAGTCGAGAAATTCCAGCATCTGAGCATCGTTCTTTAATGCAGCCATGCTCTGAGCTGGCTGTGCTGTTGATGTAAGCCCATGCGCTGAAACTATTTCAGCAGCTAAGAGCTTAATGAGCATTGAATTATAAGTATGAAGGACGAATAGCCGTGCAGAAATAGAGTCTGATGTAGGTCCGGACCAAGTAAAGTGCAGTTCTTTTGCGATAGCTTCAGCTTGCAGAATGGAAAGGTCGGCAACTTGGCCGTACAAAGTTCGCCATTCTTCAAAGAGCATTTTTATTTTGTTATTACCACTAATGGCAAGCTGTTGAGAAAGTCCATCAGAAAGTTGTTGCATGAACGCTTGCGCATTTGCAGAACCATGCCCAAAATCAGCAAGTAAGTTTTCTGTTGTGAGTCCTTTACGTGTATCTGAACGAAGAGCATCAACTACCATCTCTACGGATTCAGGAGAAAATGGCATCAAGTGTTGGGTGTTAATATCACCATCAATTACCTGTGCAAAACAAATATGTTCCCCATCTATGGCTATACCGATGAAATCTGATTCTGGTATCTTTGTTTCAGCGGCTTTTTTAACTATATATGGTAATAGTCGTTTTTTGGTAGCGTTTTGGAAAGCAGAACTGTCTTTCCTGCCTTTAAAATATCCTGGTGCCTTGTATTCAATGATGACGTGATTGTAACTAGCATCATTGCGATCGCGTTCAGCAAAAAGATGTAACCCTGTAGCGTCTTCTAAGGCTTTGTTCCAAGCAAACCGGACTTCTTCTTCACCCTTCCAAGGCTGAAGACGTTTTTCTTGTATTGAGGCGTAAGCGGATTGCTTCATGTAGTAAGACCTAGTCTCTGGTGGAAAGTAAGCAACCGAACATTATGAATGCCATCCTTCCTTAATTCAAGACAGATCGATCAAGGAGATTTCTATGGGGACATTTAGAATGCATACGTAACCATTCAAATTCATATGGAGGTAGAGAAAGCTTTGAAAAATGTACAGGACTGATGGCCCCGAACTGACATACCAATGAAACGTACTTGTGACCAAAGATTTCATAGCTCAGTGGCTGCTGAACCGAGAGTGGCAAAGTCACTTATGACCGTATCTCTCTCATAGCCGACCGTCAGATTTAATTGTACCCTATCGTAGGATAGCGTCAGATCAAGTCGTAGCTAATACAAATGAGTTTGTATACCCTGCTAGGCAGGATTCAACCTATTCCGACAGACTGTTATGAGCGAAGCGAACATTAAGGCTAACTAATATTTGGATAAAAGTGAGCTAGATTTATCTTGCTAGCTAGCCAAGTTAGGATTTGTAAAAGTAAGTCGAAACATCAGAAGCAAAACGTAAGACTTAATTCCATTACTTGTACAACTCAATAATTTCACCTTCTCGCGCAAATTTTTTTTCAATAAGATTTTCCTTTACCTTAGCCACATTGGATGTATAAATCACATGGGCGAGGCTATTTTTCGCCCGTGTGGATGTGACATAGAACAATCGCCTAGTTCGCTCCAAACCAGTCTCTTCACCTGCATCCTGTTTTTTTTGCTTGCACTCGAAAGTTCCTTCACTCCAAAATAGTTCTCGTAAGAAAATAAGAATCCGCCTGCTTCATCATCCATGACAACCATAACACGCTCGAATTCGTTGCCTTTCACGCCTTGATGGGTTCGATAAATTGAGTTCCCATTGATGTAGTCATTATAATTTCGAATTTGAAAGAAATTAGTTTCCAAAGCTTCAGTCCAAGCAGTTATCTCGCTATCATCCCGTTCTTCAGCTTCTGATTCAATCTCCAATATAGCTCCCATTTGTTTTGGCTCTGTTCCAGCTTCACTCTCTTTGGAAGCCACTACAAGCGCCTGTAATTTCGCTGGAATTCTCAGCAGATTATGCTCAGCCAAAACTTCCAGGACTGCACGAAAACTGACCTTTTCATTTGAAATCACATCCCTAAACGCATGTTCAGCATTTCGAGCAAGTACTAGCGGATCATTCTTGTTAGCGTCAAGCACACTGGCTTCCAAAAGCGGCGAATTCCTTTCTCTCAGGATAGACATCAATTCAGCTCGTCTTTCATCACGACTCGCCTCAGCCATAGGAAAAACAATTTCAGAGAAAAAATTTAGTTCGGAATTTTCACCTTTAGAAATCCGATCTTTAATTTTGTCTGATTTTTCAAGTTTGTTCCAAAGATCACTAAAGCCAAGACGACGTCCAGCCATTTTATGTTCCAAAAGCAAGATAGCTGTATCTTTGGATTGAATATCTGTCCAGTTCGTGTCACCTGTAACTTCTGCCATAACCTCACGAATTCTGGCTTCAATTTCATTTTTGTTTGAAACATTGTTCGATAATAAGAAATATCGAACGTAACCGTCTGCAGCTCCATCTCGGGCAAACTGTTTTCGTTTATCATCTTCACTACGGATTTGATTACCCAAAGCAACAATGCGCCGCGCTGAGCGATGGTTCATTTCTTTGTTGAAGGTAGTCCAATCACTTGGCTTGGTGTTACCCAGCTCAGATTCGCCCCCACCGAAGATACGTTGCATCGTATCTCCAAACAAGCCGATGACAACTTTATTTGATTTAGCATGTTGCAGCTCAAAGAATGCTCGGACTACATCTTTGTTGGTATCCTGACTTTCGTCGATAAATATGAAAGGGAACTTGTTTACAATGACTTCTGCCATTATCGACTTAGTAGTCAAAAAACTTGAGAAAAGCTTTAAAACATCCGCATGGGACAACGCATTCTTTGCAGAGTTGACGCCATTTGGGTCGTAAATGAATGAGCAAGGTTCAGCTAGCCAATCCATTTTTTCCTTTAGCCGGGTAATTGTTCTCTTTCGAGCTTCTGATGCTTTACCTTCGCGACCACGACTTTCCAAATTTTCTATTTCGGCAAGCTTCGCAGGAATTTTCTCCAGATACCACTTGCGAATGTCTTCATTTAAACCAGCAATAGCAGACCAACAAAAGCTATGAATCGTTGAAACCGCAAAGATGGGATTTTGCTCAATCCGATCCACGATTTCATCGGCTGCGTTATTTGTAAAGGTTACAACAGCAATTTGCTTACCCTGACGAATAAAATTACCAGAATGCTCTTTTTTCAGAAAATCTAGAGCTTCTTTTAGAGAATAAGTTTTACCCGATCCTGCTCCCGCAAAGGTGATAAAACTTTTCCCTGAACCTATACGAAGGCACTCTAGGATCCCTTTATCAATTCCATTGTCATGATCAATAGATTTGGTTTCCGCCAAGTAAAATTCTTCTGGCATAATCTCCTCCTACATTTTGTATTGAAGCTTATCTTGTAGCCATTCAAGACCTTCACTCATATATTCTGGGGGATTGAAACAATCTTCTTTCTTATTTGCGATATGGAAAAGGCAATCGAAAGCAAAGTCTCCTTTCTTTAAAGCTTGCACATAGCAGTAGAGTGACTCTGATAGGGAGTTACTATCATTTTTAAAGGCGTCTTTAATTTTCTGAAAATATTTATTTTCAAAATTCGCCAAAATCAATGCATCTTCAAAAGTACGGGATAAAACTTCCTTCCCAGTAATCTGAGTTGTCTTTTGGTAGGCAACGTAAAGTGGTGCACCTTGATTATTTGTAGCATGTTCCTCTTTTGGTAAGGTCACCAAGTCATCCAAAACTTCTTTTTTTGGATGCCATTCCTTCAAGGTAACATTACTAGTTTTTTGATCTGAATTCTTTTGCGGGAAGCATGATTTCCCTTCGTTATCAACTGAATCAAGATCTGTCAGCACCAGAGTCGCAACCCCAAGTTTTTCGACTAAATCTCTGTATTTGTGAGTGTGTGCACCGCTTACCTCCAGTATAGAGATGTATCGTTTCGATAAGCCCGGAAAGCTATTGGAAATGAACTCAGGCACCAGAAGACGTTCGGCTTGCCCTTCAACGAATATAACCCCATCGGCAAAGAAAATGTCACAGTGAGTGAGCTTTAAGTGTTTTCTGACAAACTGAAGTTCATCTTTTGGGTTCACGAATAACTCTGACATATTTGCAATTGACGTATGATCCATTGCAATTGAAGTGTCAGTATTATTTCTCCGGAAGTACCGTAACTCTTTGAAGTCAATATCGTTGATAATATGGCTAGAGTGTGTACTAATCACAAGCTGTGTTTGGTATTCAGATTCCTCTTGTTTGCTACACAAGTCGGAATGATTCCGTAAAGTATCATAAGCTTTCGATACGAATACTCGTTGGACTTGAGCATGCAGATTGACTTCCGGTTCTTCGAGTAAAACTAAATGGATTGGTTCTATCTGATCCTCCATTTTATCCTCAAAGGCAGATGACTTTCCAACGCGCATCCATTTGTCGCGAAATTCCAGAAGTCTGAAGGTCAAATATATAAGATTTTGGTAACCAAGCCCCAGGTAACTTTCTGGAACAAACTCTTCTTCCTCTTTGTCAAAACGGTATCGGATCGATGACGATTTTTGCAAGGCATCCATACCACTAATTTTTGCGGCAATTTCAACAGTCGGGTTGCCACCGATACCGGGATACCCCATATTCTTCAGCTCATTAAAGGGGGCATTAAACTGCTTATTCAATCTGTCGGTAAACTCTTTTTCTAGCGCTTGCTGTTGCCCCAAAACTTCAAGGTCTTGTATCTCAGGAAAATCTTCTGGGTTCAAAATATGATCGTAATATTCTCGAAGTAACTTATTGAGACGTTGCTTTTCTGAATATGGCCCCTTTTGATCTGTGTTATCTTCGGCACCTAAGCCGCGTTGTTCGGATTTATGTGGAATAGAAAATCAAGAAAACATTAACAGGAAGATTCAGTGGGAAGGATACGTTTCTGTTTCATTTATTTCTATGAAATAAATGAAACAGAAATCACAGTCTTTTTACTATAAAGTAAAGCCTGTGATTATTCAGGTAGGTAATCTCCTACGTTTAACGATAAAGTGGCTGGTGAAGTTTAATCCCTATTCTGCATTCCAGTTCGAGAAGGATTTCATCTGCGATAAGATTAGCATTGTATAGATCATCATGGGCAACCATAATTCTACCTAACACTTCATTTTCATATACTTGCCGAGAAGGCTCTATTTTGTCAGTGTAAAAATTAACCAGATTCTTATTGTTTTTAATATCATCAATAAAAAGCTCATCAGCAATGATGCCATTCTCTAGTGGCATTATTTTCCTTACGGTTACTGCTCTATATGCCGAAGGCAGCTTAATAGGGGTATCAGAACAAGTAGCAATTGTAAATAATGAAGGATAAATTGATTCGCCAGTAGATTGGTGATAAATTTCAGGCATTACCCCGCCCATTAGTCTAGGATTAGCTTCGACTAGTATTGGTCCTGTCTTTGTATACATAAGCTCAATATGGTAAATTCCATGATCCAATCCTAGGGCTTGGCAGACATCTCTTGCATAAGTAAAACATTTATTTTTTTCGTCATTTGAAAGGTCTGCTGGCATTAAAGACCCAAGCTCAATGCATTCATTAAATCTTGATTGTGAACGACCACTAATCATAAATGGGAAAAACATATCTTTATATATACCAACTTCTGCAGAGATTAATTTTCCGGATAAAAATTCTTCGATGAGAATACCTCTTGAAAATATTTCTGTATAAGGTAATGCAATCTTTTCACTTGTATTAAGGATATTCATTGCTGCTTTACTAACTTCCTCCTGTGTGGAAACTTTCACAGCAAGTAAGCTATCAAAACCACTGACTGGCTTAAAAATAAATGGGGGATTATTTTGTTCGAAGATAGTCTTAGCTTCATCAAGAGTGTTAGCTATCCAAGAACGTATCGTAGGCACATGATGCTCTTCTAATGTTGCTCTCGCTTTATGTTTATTTCTTGCGTTTTTAACCCCTTGTGGATTGGAAAAAGGGATATCATAGCGTTTACAAGCCTCGGCAACGGCTTCAAGGCTCGGTTCATTAGGCGCAATCACACCATCAATGGTCTCTTGCCGAAGAATACTGTTCAGCAGATATTCAACTTCACTAACATCAGTACCGTTTTTCATATCGACGATCGTATGAATACGTCTAAGGACTGACTGAGTGTAATCATTATTTTGATAAAAATAGACATTATTCTGTCGAAAAAAAGTTACTTTATAACCTCTTTGTAGTGCTTCGTCCATAGCTTGTATCGCTGCATTATTGGCATCAATAAAAATCAAATGTTTCATAGAGTTACCTTATTCGTGATTTTATATGTATTTTTTAATATCAGTAGCAAACAAAGAACAGTGAACCCACAGAACACCACTGAATTAAGCCAGAAAGATGGAGTGTAAAATAAACAAAAAGTACTTATCATTCCGCCAATTGCGGTTGCAAGCTGGAAGGATGCATTCATTAACCCATTAAGAGTGCTACGTTCCGTATCGTCAACCTGCTTATAAATATCAAAAAAAATCAGTGGGTTAATTGACGATCTAATCCAAGAGAAAATAGAGAAAAGCAGTGTTTGAAGGACTATATATTCAGCGAAGACTGGTATCAATATAACGGAAATCATCGCTATACTAAGCAGTAAAATAATTAAGCTTCTTGTAGTGGGAAAAATTTTGTTCACATGACTAATTAAGGTAGAGGCAATTAATCCCGTAATACCAGAAAACATAAATAGGATAGCGATCTGGTAGCTACTTCCTGTTCCAGTATAACTGAGCCAGTAAGCATACATACCAAATACAACAAACACCGACAGACCAAATAATGCATACAGTAATAGATAATTTAATACGAGCTGGTTACGAAGTAGTGATATGTACTTGGCTAGAAAGCTTTTAAGGTTAATATGTTGTGTCGTAGTAGGCTTTTCAACACCCAGTAATAGTAACATCAATGTAACGCTGATGATGAGCATTACCACTAATAATATAAATGGAAAGTACCAAGTAATATTGTCGCCAGAGAGTATTCCTAGAGGTAAAGCCACCAATTGAGCAAGAGATGCAGAACCTTGTACAATTCCTGTTACAAATAGCCGTTTTTCTCCATCATAGAACTCCATAATCAGGGGGAATATAGTAGCCCCCATCATTGGTACGAAAAAACCTATAAGAATACGGAAAATTATGAGTTCTTGAATATTGGTAGAAAATATTGACCCTATACAGGATAAGATACAACCGGTAGCACCAATGAGAATGAATTTT
The DNA here is from genome assembly GCF_002632465.1 of Xenorhabdus budapestensis. Classification (GTDB taxonomy): domain Bacteria; phylum Pseudomonadota; class Gammaproteobacteria; order Enterobacterales; family Enterobacteriaceae; genus Xenorhabdus; species Xenorhabdus budapestensis. The sequence continues at coordinate 27,651 of NZ_NIBS01000024.1, forward strand.
TTTTTACCATATTTATCAATAAAAGGACCGTATAACAGATTGCAAAAGAAGGCAATGAAAGGAAATGCTCCCAATAACAACGTGATATGCTGTTCGCTGGCAGAAAAATGTTGCTGCAAGAAAGGTAGCATTGGGTAAATAAAAGATATATTAAAATTAACAACGAAATAACATAAGCAAAATATTACTACTAGCCCGCTTTTTCTCATTTTTAATCCCTAATACCATCGGCATAATGCCGATGGTATAATTATTTTACAGGTTAATAGCAAAAGGCTTGATTTTTTCATAAATCGCAGTTGCTCGGTTAACCATTGACCACTCTGCGTCGTTGAACTGGAAATTATCATCATATTTCATATTGGTTTCAGGAATAAAACCAGTAGAAGATTCCAAAGTTTTATGGAATCGCGCATGAGCCTCCGCTTCTTCGGGAGTCCATTTTCTAACATTTCCGTCATTCCAACTCAGTTGGGACTCTTGGAAGTCTAAACCTACTGCCTGACAATATTTACGGAGTGAGTATTCTGGAGCATTCCTGAGTGCATCACCTTCGATCACTACAGGTGGTTCCTCAACGTTAAAAATCCTCTCCCACAGCTGGTCCATCGCTGTAAAACCGAATTCCCATTCACCTATTTCATTTTTGCGTACAGCTTTGCGTGAACGTAAGCATGCTTTAGGTTCACGAATGATAATCGTGTGTTTTGCTCGTTTAAAAATTTCCTCACCAACATAAGGAAGACCAAAATACGCCATTTCTTTCAGAAAAAGCACTGGTGCGTCTATAGACATAAGATTCCGATCTACTACTTCACCTGTTTGTTCCCAAAGTTCCGGACGCTCTCCATACATATCTGTCATTCGGTCTTTGGAGAAATAGTAAGTATCTGCATATGGCTCAAACAATCCAGTCGTATCATCACGCATCTGGAATGATTTTAACATTGCAGTGGATAACGAACGAGCAGGTCCCCATAAAAAAATAATTTTCGACATAAAAACTCCGGTTAACGTAATGGATAAATAGAATTCGGTTTCTTTTTTTTGCGTCTAAATATAGAAAAAAGAAGACTAAAAAAATTTTTTCTTTTTTTACTCATGATTTACTCCAATATATTTGTTGATTAATCGAGCCATCTCTAAATAACCTTCGTCATTGAAGTGTACGCGGTCGACATAGATGCTCTCATTGATTAAAGGTGACTCTCCCATGATAATATTCATATCAAAGAAATTAATGTTTAATCGAGCCAATCTTGAGCGTAACTCATTAACTAAAATTGGATGATTTTCTTTAGCTAGGATGCGTGAAAAAAGCCTCCAAAAATTATTTGGACACTGATCTATAGCACAAAAAATTTCTTCTTCTATAGCTGTTAGTTGAGTCTTTGACCAATAAGACATTGGTTGTAAAAAAAAGGACAATTTGGAATTGTACGGAGCTAATAGCGATTTCCATTGACTCATAGTCTGTTCAATTACTGTAGCAGTCCTAATCAAACGTTGTGAAGTATCAGTACTTTCATCCGTAATTATGACATCTGCTGGATTGAAACCATCAGATACATTCATGATCTTGTTGTAAAGCTTTTTCATTGGATTTAGCTTACGATTATCCAGTTCTGAAGCGTAACTATTAGCTCTTCTTTTTAAATCATCATTGTATTTATTCATATAATATTGGTATTCATATGAATAATAATAACGGCCGTGTTCAGTAGCTAGCTCATCAGGAATCCCTTCCAACGTTAGTGTGTTCATACCGCTAAATACAACAACGTGGTTAATTTGGTTGAACCGTTGTTGGTGCATTAAAAATAATATTACTTCTTGAGTTGAGTTATACCCCCTCCCCCCAAAGTTTATCCATGGTTCTCCAGTTAATTTAGATAACCCAGAGGCGATAGTGTACTCATCTGCGGTAGCGCCAGTTCCTAGGGTAGTTGACCCCCCAATAATAATATTGATTGGCACATCTGATGGAATCGAATCCATCGAGATATAGCCATCCTTATATTTTGTATATCGGAAGCCTAAACTATCTGTATTGATAGTTTTTGATTTAAAATTTGTTTGATGAAAAAACATCGTATAGGGTAACCATCTTACGCCAAGATACATAAATTCATCATAGTCGCGAATCTGAGGAGTTAAACGATAGACTTCATTGACGGCTTCATCATGACTTAATTTATTTTTCATTCTGTTCTCCTGCCTCAAAATGATAGTAACTATTTTTATCCTCGAACCTTAAGTTCATCGGGTCTTTAAATTTATTTTTTAAAAATCCCAATGGTAATAAAATAAAAAAATAATAAAATCTTAGTAAAAGTGTCATCATTTAGTCCAATGTATAAGTATTTTGCCAATCTTCATCATTGAGTAAAGGTGGCTGCTCTGATTTGAAACAAACAATATTACCTATAACCAGCATATCTATTTTCGTTCGCATAAAACATTTATATGCATCATGAGGTGATTCAACAATAGGTTCACCTCGTACATTGAATGAAGTATTGATTAATACAGGACAGCCACATTTCAGATGAAAGTGAGCCAAAAGGTCATGAAACTTGGTATTATTTTTTCTGGACAATATTTGAACTCGAGCGGAGTTGTCTACATGTGTCACAGCAGGTATCTGAGAGCGTATAACCCGTAATTTATCTATACCATGAAGGTTGTCATCTTGGTACGGGATTAGTTTATTATTGATAACATTACTAACAAATAGCATATATTCATTTTTTTGGTAAATATCAAACCATTCGCTAGCATGCTCTTCCATAACAATTGGAGCAAATGGACGGAAAGATTCGCGATTTTTGATTTTTAGATTCATTACACTCTGCATAGAAGTATTGCGCGGATCACCAATAATTGAACGGTTTCCAAGCGCTCTTGGACCAAACTCCATACGATCTTGATACCAACCAATAACACCACCATCTAAGAGTTTACTGACTGTACAATCTATTACTTTTTCCCATGAATACTCGTGGTATACGGCATTAACACTTTCCAAGTATTCCTTAACATATAAATCATTATAGGATGTTCCAAGATAAGCACCTGACATTTGATCAGTACCATATTGTTGCCGGTTAATATATTCATTCTTTATCATACCCGCGTACAAAGCTCCAATCGCACCTCCAGAATCTCCAGCAGCTGGTTGAATCCATATGTTTTCAAATATTTTTTCTTTAGCAATTTTTCCATTTGCTACACAATTCAGTGCAACTCCACCTGCCATACAGAGATTTGTTTCTCCAGTTGTCTTTTTAAGATGACGAGTGATATTTATTACAACTTCTTCGGTAATTGCTTGTATAGAAGCAGCCATATCTAAATAGTGTTGATTAAGTTCTGATTCAGCAGCTCTTGGCGGATGCCCAAACAAGTCACTAAAACAATCAGATATCATGCAGTTACCGACAGCATAGTCAAAATATTTCATATTTAATATAAAACTACCGTCTTTATTTATCTTAATTATATTATTCTTAATAATATCGACGTAAATTGGTTTTCCGTAAGGAGCTAGCCCCATTAGTTTATATTCGCCAGAGTCAACTTTAAAACCGCAATACCAAGTAAAAGCTGAATAGAGAAGTCCTAGTGAATGAGGAAATTTAATTTCCCAAATTTTTTTTAGTGTTTGTTCATTACCCAACCAAGCTGATGTTGTTGCCCATTCTCCAACTCCATCAATGCAAAGCACAGCCGCTGTTTTAAACGGACTTGGGTAAAATGCAGATGCTGCATGTGAATGGTGATGATCCGTATATTCTATATCTGGAATATCCTCATTTGGATAAAGTCTCGTGAGTTCTCTCTCTAACTTATTCTTAACATGTCTTTTTTCAGTAAACCAGAGTGGGACTTCTTCATTAAATGAAGAAAAACCTTTCAACCCGAAGCATGAATATGTCTCGACAATACGATTAAACTTTTTTTCAGGATTCTCGTAATAATATATTTTATCAATATTACTTAGACTGATCTTATTGTCTTCAAGGATGCGTTTAAGAGCTAACTCAGGAAAGTTTTTATCCTGTTTTATTCTCGTAAAACGTTCTTCTTGTAATGCAGAAATAAGATCGTTACCTTTCATCAAAGCTACTACGCTATCATGATAATAACAAGATAATCCGATATTAAATTTGTCTTGGTTGCTAGCCATATTACACCCTAAATTTCATAATTATTTGAAATGAAAAAAAATAAAGAACTATTTTGAGGAGGAGATAATGATAGGAAACCTGTCCATACTCTTTCCCAAAGTATTTGCGTTAACTTTTGATTATTTTTATTTGCATACTTACTCATGTAAATTTTAATAGCATTTAGTGCATCTGCAGAATGCCCTGATGAAGCATTATCAATGGAATTATGTAAATCAACAAATAAAGTATTAAAACCATATTTTTTCAATTCATCACGGGCTTGGTTATAAGCACCACCAACACCAGATAATTCCATCGCTAAATTTAACCCTAGGGTTTCTGGTAGATATTTTTTTGGGAATCGAGAAATTGATAGCCAAAAGACTGGTACCAAAAAGTCATCATCATCAAAATATTCAAATTCAGAAAATTCTAAAGTTGCAATATCAGGTAACTCAATTCCCATTTCAGAAATTAAATTACGATATATGATTGGATGATTTTTTTCTATATATCCATTTCCAATTTCATCTGAATAAATTTGGAATAAAAGTTTTCCTATTTCATCATTAATAAGATTATGTTGGCTGTAATGGTTGATCCAAGCACCATCTAGTAAAATCATTGGTGCTAAATGAATCGCTTCATCTATAATCTCATCTTTTGACTTGTTTGAAACTATACGCCCTTGCGAATAGTCTTCTACTTGTAATTTTGCTCTTTTTAAAAACCATTTATGCAATAATGCATCATCATAATGTTTAAACGGAATTGTATTTATTTTTCTTTTCGCTTTACTAAGCCAATCGATTATAAAACCTTCGCATTTCTGGTCAAGATAATAATGGTCATCACTGGTCATCAAATCATGAAAAAACTTTCTTATATTTTTTGATGTCTTATATTTATTTTCTGGGGGTAAAACATTCACTATAGGGGATGAATTGATTGTGATATCCTCATCGAAACTATCAGATGTATTTTTTTTCATAGCCCATTCGCTTATTAAAAATAGCTCACGTTCAGTAAAAACTTTATACATGGGTCCATTGAAAGATGTTAGTTTAGAAAAAAAAGACATCTTCTCAATAATATGTCCTTTAAACCAATGTGAGTTTTTTAGTTGAAAAATAAATTCACGAGGATTTTTTTTCATTAACTCATCCAAAGGACATTTATTTATCATTTTGTTATTGTGATAACCATAAGCTATTGAGCTTTTACTTGATACGATTCTCTCCATTGTTATTGAAGAGTTTTTATCATTGAGATTTATTTTAAATAAATTTTCCTTTATGCTTTTTTTTAGTTTAATTAACTTGTCTAATGCCTTAATGATATAATCAAGAGATTTTCTTTCTTTAAAAAATGTTATTATTTTATATGCAATAATATTTTTTATTTTATTTTCAATTGAATCTTCGTTTTCAGAAAATATAACCGCAGAGGGAGCATCTTCAGAAGATAGTATAGCCTCTCTAAATTCCTTTACAGAATCAAAAAATAATAGTATCAAATCCGCAATAATTATAGCATCTTTCTGATATGATGATTTAATGTTAGATATTGCCAGCCTTATTGCTGGCATAGCAAAAACATCATCAAAGTATGTTATATCGCTAATTGCCTCATTAATAAATTTATAAGAAACTACATTCTCAAATGATTTTTTTTCTAGACCTCTAAGTAGCTCAAAAAGAATAAAATAGTCACAGGACGAATCAAGATGTGATACTCTTGCATCAAATGAGCGATTAATGGCATAACTGGCTGATAAATTATCTAAAACATCAAATTTATCAATATATGAGCAATTGACGTTTTTTTCCATTTTAGGGATGGAAATTGCTTTATGCAAATTATTTTCGAGTGATAATAAGTTGTCATTAAAATCATTATTGCTTTCTATTAATGTGTTTCCTTGCGTGTTAATCAACCCAAGGTCACGTATTAAATTATTTGAAAGTAAAGATTTCAACCCATTATCTTCAGATTCGCTAAGTAGCTTATACATTTTTGAAAAAGAATCTACAATCATATTCATTCCTTTAATTATATTTCATAAATTATAGAATCAACTTCGCAATTCAAATATTATAAATACATAATGAACTGTTGCATTAAAAATTAATATAAGTGTTAAAGATTCTCAATATGTCTAAGAATTTTGCGTATTTCATATACATCACTTTTATTAATGTTCTGAATTGTTACTTCCGAATTTAACGGAGGCTCATAAGGGCTATCAATACCCGTCATATGAGCTAACTGGCCGAGTCTTGCTTTTTTATAAAGACCTTTTGGGTCTCGTTTTTCACAAATATCTAATGGTGTATTCACATATACTTCAATGAAATTTTCATCACCTATCACCTGTTTTGCCATTTCTCTCTCTGCCCTACATGGACTAATAAAAGCTGTGATGACAATAATACCGGCATCAATCATTAATTTGGCAACCTCTGCTACTCGACGAATATTCTCACTTCTATTAACAATCGTGAAGTCAAGATCTTTATTCAATCCTTGACGTATATTGTCCCCATCTAAGATATAAGTAAGTTTTCCAAGCTTGTGTAATTCTTGTTCTAATGCATTAGCTAAAGTTGATTTACCTGAACCAGACAAACCAGTGAACCAGACGACTTTACTTTTGTGGCCTATTAGTTTTTCACGATTTTCTCTACGAATGTTAAATATTTGACTATGGACATTCTGTGTTTGTTGAAAGTTATTGTGGATTAATCCTGCGGCAACAGTTGATTGTGTAAATCGGTCAACTAATATAAAACTACCTAGAGTATTGGATTGGTCATAAGAATCTAGAACTAATGAACGATTAAGCGTAAAATCACATACAGTAATATCATTGACACTCAGTTTTTTGTGCGGTTCTTGGGCGAGTGTGTTTATATTAATACCATATTTTATATTTGAGATTGAAGCCCTAGCCCATTGTTTTGAAAGTTTTATTTCATAGTTGTTACCTGGAAAACCAGGTTCCTCCTGAAGCCAGATCAATGTTGCTTCAAATTGGTCAGTTATTCTTAATGTATTGTTTGCATTAGTAATTATATCTCCACGAGAAGCATCTATTTCTTTATCCAATACTATTGTTACGGCATCTCCACTTTTAGCTGTGGGCAAATCTCTATCAAAAGTAACAATTTGTTTTACATGGGCTACTTGCCCTGAGGCTGAAATTTGTATTGATTCCCCAACGGATATATGACCACTGGCAACGGTGCCGCTAAAGCCTCTGAAATCAGGAAATGGTCTGTTCACCCATTGTACTGGGAATACAAAACGACGATTTGTTAAACGGGTAACATCGACTGTTTCTAATGCTTCGATTAGAGTCGGACCAAGGTACCAAGGGGTATTAGATGAATGACCCTTTATATTATCGCCAGTAAGCGCACATATTGGAATTGGTATCACACTATTAAAATTCAATGTTTTGGCCATTCCATTGAATTCATTAGTAATATTTTGGCTTATATTAGCGTCAAAATCTACTAAATCCATTTTATTAATAGCGAGGATGACATGTCGAATATTCATCAATGATATGATATAAGCATGTCTACGCGTTTGTGTTAGTATTCCCTTGCGGGCATCTACCAAGATTATTGCTAAATCTGCCGTTGAAGCGCCTGTCACCATGTTCCTAGTATATTGTTCATGACCTGGAGTATCGGCTATAATGAATTTTCTGCGGGTAGTCGAAAAAAAACGATATGCGACATCAATCGTAATACCTTGCTCTCGTTCTGCGGATAGCCCGTCCACTAGCAATGCAAAGTCAATATTCTCCCCTTGCGTTCCATATCGTTTGGAATCATTTTTTAAAGAAGCCATCTGATCTTCAAAAATTTGTTGTGATTCCCATAATAGTCTACCTATCAGAGTACTTTTACCATCATCAACGCTTCCGCACGTGATTAAGCGTAGTAAATCCATATTAGCTTGTTGTTTAAGCCAGTTATTAATAGATATATGATCTATGGATACATTTTGGTTATTTGAGTTGGACAATCCGTTTATCTGTTCCACTAAAAATATCCTTCCTGTTTTTTCTTTTCCATAGAACTTAAACTATCGGTATCAATCTTACGACCTTGCCGCTCAGATTGCCGTACTCTAATCAACTCGAGCAAAATATCCTCGACCGTTTCTGCGTTGGATTCAATTGCGCTTGTAAGTGGATAACATCCAAGTGTTCGGAATCTAACTTTAAGGATTTCAATTTTATCTTCTGGTAGCATATGGCAACGATCATCATCTACTAGCATGATCATTTCATCACGCTTAACTACTGGACGTGCTTTCGCAAAGTAAAGAGGAATAACAGGAATATTTTCCTGATAGATATATTGCCATATATCTAACTCTGTCCAATTAGATAATGGAAAAACCCTAATACTTTCGTCTGCTTTTTTACGCGTATTGTATAGGTTCCAAAGTTCTGGACGTTGGTTTTTGGGATCCCAGCGATGAGTAGCTGTGCGAAAAGAGAAAATCCGTTCTTTTGATCTGGATTTTTCTTCATCTCTACGAGCACCCCCAAAAACCACATCAAAATTGTAATGCTTGAGTGCTTTTTTTAGACCTTCTGTTTTGGTTATGTCTGTATGGAGAGATGAACCATGCTCAAAAGGGTTTATATCTTTTTCTATGGCTTCTGAATTAATATAAACTAATAATTTCATTCCACACTCTTTCTCAACTAACTCGCGGAATTTATACATTTCTTTAAATTTCCATTGAGTATCCACATGTAACAATGGAAAAGGGGGCAATGAAGGATAGAATGCTTTTCTTACTAAGTGCAGCATTACACTACTATCTTTACCTAAAGAATAGAGCATTGCTGGATTTTCTGCTTCAGAAACAGCCTCTCTGATTATATCGCAGCTTTCAGCTTCCAGCCGTTTAAGGTGTGCAGAACATAACCCATTGCGCCGATTAGATGTTCGTACTATTACTGGAGGAACTACAATAGGGTGATATGCTTGTGTACAAAATAATATTTTGTCCAATTTTTCTAAATTGCGAATATAGTGTACAAGCTCTCCATGGGGAAATACTGCAATGGATTTTCCTATATTCTTTTGGAGTATTACTAATGCCATCCGAATAGAGTCCAGATTAATAGTATCTATGGAAACACAAAACATTTCATCGTTATTGTCATTAGCATATAGATAATTTTTGCCATCAGCTATTATGACCAATTGGATAAATAATATTTTAGCTTGTTTATTTTGATATTGATTAAGTGCCCACTCGAGTACCAATCTAGTCGGTGGTTGCCCCTGCTCGTCACGTAGTTTTTCTATACTTAGTATATGAGGAACAATATTTACATATGTAGCTTGTTGTTTTTCCTCTTCCGTGCTGTTTGCTAAGCTTATTGGTTCAAGGGGTTTATTGCCAACACTTAGCTTAGGATATAGGGCTTTTACTTTGCCTTGTTTCATTATCGTAACTCATATGGTTTTTTGTGATGATATTGTTAATAAAAAAACCTGTACATGCCGGATATGTTAAAATTTAGTATTGATCACATTTATTATGAAAAAATTTATGATTGGGAAACTTTAAATAAAAAATAGTTGACTTAACGTGGACCACAATGTAAAAACATTAATTGTTTTAATGAATTACCTCTATAATAATAGATGATTATATATTTAGACTCCATGACTGCTACAATCGTTGACCTTATATTTATTATATGACGGGCTGTATATTTATTGCACAGCCAATGTCTCTTCATGGTTTTTGACTTTATGAATTAAATATAATTAACTGACAATCAGTTTAATTTCATTTTATTAACTATTTTTATCGCAACGTTAATCAATGATAAAGAGAGTCAATATACTTCTTTAATATATTATGATAGAAACCTAATGTTTCTATCAGCCCGTTATTTATCTTGATGATTAATTCTAATAATTATGCTTATAACATTAGAATGTATCACTTTATTATTAAGGATATATCCAAAGTGATTGATTTTTCCTATACATTTGCTGGTGCGCTTACTGGGGTATTTATTGGTTTGACAGGGGTCGGCGGTGGTGCATTGATGACCCCTATTTTATTACTATTTTTTGGTGTGTCCCCAATTACTGCAATAGCGACAGATTTATGGTTTGCATCAATCACTAAGATTGTTGGGGCGAGAATACACCAAGCTGCTGGGAATGTAGATTGGCTGATCGTAAAACGACTGTGGTGTGGTAGTTTACCTATAGCATTGTTAGTTGTGTTACTTATTAACTTTAATGTTTATATATCTAACGTTGATTGGTTAACAGAGGCAATAGGCTTTTTGGTACTGGTTACGGCTATTGGATTACTATTAGCTCCTAAACTTAAGCAAATAGCCCTCAATTACCGCCTTAAAAAGGCTACATGTTTTAAGTCAATTCAACCCGCTTTAACAGTAATCTCTGGGGGAATTTTAGGGATATGCGTAGCACTTACATCTGTAGGGGCTGGTGCTCTTGGAAGTGTAATGCTATTGTTTCTTTATCCTCTACGAATGGCACCACATCGTTTGGTCGCCACTGATATTGTTCATGCTATTCCATTAGCAGTAGTAGCTGGCATTGGTTACCTCTTTGCTGGTAAAGTAGATGGTTGGATGTTAATAAGTTTGCTTATTGGCTCTATCCCTGCCGTATTAATTGGTAGCATCCTTGCAGGTAAATGCTCCCCCAGAGTAATTCAATTTTTACTTTCTTTCGTATTGATTGCTGCTGCCTATAAACTTTTAGCTTAATACTAGCGTTGTTGAATAAGTAAATTTTAGGCTGCATAGCTATGAAAAAAGCTTATTCGCCTAGTGTAAAATTATGAAGTTATATGCGTATCCTGGTTATATTCTCTATATGGAGTAGCCTTTTTCACAAGAATAGGCACCATAAGACAGCGCAATAATCTATCATCCAACAAACCCACAATACTTATTCAGTTAAACTAATAGAGAAAAATTATGCAATCCTACCTTATTTTCTTTATATAATTAACGCGATGCTCGACTTTAACATCCTATAACGTTGGCTTGTTGAAGCCAGTCGCGTTGACTTTTACCTTGTTTAAAATTGGCAAAAATACCCAACGTGTG
>NZ_NIBS01000025.1 GCF_002632465.1 Xenorhabdus budapestensis
GGCTAACCGCGATTGTAATGCAGATTTAGCGATTTCAAAAGCCCGGCGCAGCTATAAGGTGGGGTATGCCCGCACCCGCCACGAAGACCGCAGCACCGGTATGACCCGCTATTACAGCCAGCACCCCAGTTTGCATCTTAAAGGCAACTGGCTGGAAGAAGCGGGCTTTGCCACCGGACAGCCAGTACAGGTCAGTGTTGAGCACGGGCAGTTGATTATCCGGCTCGTTGAGTACAACTGACGGCTCAAAAAAGATCCCAGCCAAGCGCTGGGATCTTTAGCATGACTAATTACCTTCTATCCATACTTGCTTTATCCAGCTAGCAAGATCAGGCCAACTTTCCTCGTTATAACCATCAAGCGTCCAGTACTTAATTTTTCCGTCATAATCAATACAATAATAACTGCCATTATCTTCACAGATCGGGAGCAAATTTTCAGGTAGCCCTTGCTCTCTTGCATCGCTTAACGCTTGTGACAGTTCTCCATAATATTTTTTATCACGGGTAACAGATAACAAATCTATAGTTCCGTAGAATATATTACTTATTTTTTTCAAAACCTCTTTATAATCATTTGAAAATTCGAAACCAATTTCTTTTTCATACTGAGAAATTAATTCATCATCTGGCAAATCAACATCATTTCTTTGACCATCTGATAAGCGTTCGATTTCTTCAATAACATCATTAAGTTTAGTATTCATACGTAACCCTATTTAAAATCGTTAGCTCGTTGTTTCCAATAATCAGAACGCCACTTATTAAACTCCGAGCGGTTAATACCTGAGGGGATACTGTTATCATTTATATGTATGACCTTATGATTATCCTTATGAAAACTCTGCGTTACCTCAGCTATAGGTCCATCCTGCTTTTGTAACATATGATGTAAATTGACAGGTTTTCCATCATTACCGATAGGTGCTCTACCAGCTCTCATAAGCTCTACGTTTGTCTTACCTGATTTAGGATCAATACGGCTTGGATCAAACAAGTCATTTCGTTGATAAACCTTATTTCCCTTAAAGGGAACTGGCTCAGCCGACCAATATTTTCTGTCCTGGCCAAAGTATTTTGCGACATCTGTCTGTGTTGTTGTACTTGATTTATTAGCCGTTTGGTTAGGCTGTACTTGAGTAGCTTCCGCCGGAACGCTTTTATCAACATTATTTTTTGATGATACAGATGATGGCTTCGCCTGTATCTTATTACTGGCTGCTCCCCCAATAGCCCCGACCGCAGTCTCCAGCAACAACAGGTTGCGCTGCTCTTCCTTCACGTACTGCGCCGCATCCGCTTTGGACAAGCCCGATTTTTCCAGCTCTTTTTGACGCAGTTCCGTGTTAAAAAACCCGGAGAGGGGTCCGCTGCCGCCATTTAACCAGCTGCTCTGCTCTGAACGCCCTATCTTGTCATTGGCACGGTAACCTGAGACGGCCAGCTCCTTGCCCAGTTCATGGTTGATGAATGCCAGTTCTTCACGACTCAACTCACCATTCAACGCCATCTGTTTCAGGCTGTTGATGGTCGCATCACTGGCCTGCCGGTACTCTGTCCAGACTCCTTTACGGCAGCTGTCATCCTGACATGATGCCAGTTTACCGCGCATGTCCTCCACTGACGGCAAGCCTTTATCCAGAATGCGCTGGCTCAGCTCCTTAGCCTTGCCGCACGCTTCCGGTGACAGCGTGCGGCAATCACCCAGATTTCGCGAGGCCAGCGCATTATTCTCCACCGCATTCTTCGCTGCCTGCGCCCCGGCCACACCCCCTGCGGTAGAGTTAGTGGCCAGTCCTGCTACAATCCCGCCTGCCAAGGTCGACAGGTTGCTGATGGTTTCCTTCTCCGCCGGTGAGAGATCTTTCGGGTTCTTATCTCCGTACAATGCACTCATAATAGCCGAGGCGGCCAGTTCGCCGCTCACCGCGCCCGTTGCCCCGGCAGTGGCCGAGCTCCCTTTTATTTCTGCGATGACACCCCCTAAGATTGCATGTGCCATCAGGTTGGTGGCTTTTTCTGCCGGTGTCAGTTGCTCATACGTTTTATCACCATAAGTGAGGGCTTTCACCGCGTTTGCCAGATACGGCGCTGCCCCGCTGGCAATGGCCGATGGGATATCACCGCCCGCCAGCCCCTGCAACGCCCCGATGACCGCCGTCACCGCCTGACGTTTACTGCTGCCGATATCCGCACCCTGCGCTTTGATGGCACCGTCATAGGCTATCTTATACGCCCGGTCAGCTACCGATATTGCATCGACGGGCTGGCCTTCTGCCCTCAGTTGTTTTTCCGCAGCCTGTTTCAGTTTTTGCTGCGTGTGCGGGTCTTTCAGGTCTTCCGTGGCTTTCTTCGTCGCCTTAATCGCTTCATGCGTATTGTAGATATCCATCACCTGGGTGCCGATTTCAGCGATAGCCTGCGCCTGTGCCAGCCGCCGTTGTTCTTTCTCCTTGTCAAAAATCGGACTCAGGCCATTGGCGGCGTTATCGGTATCCCGGCTTAAGTCAGCCACATCCTGCTGTTGCTTATCGGCATCCCGCACCACCATCGTGCCGTCACTGACCGCCGCATGGGTGGTCGACGACTGGCTGTCATGCTTATGGGTGCCAGCCAGCATATTCGATGACATATTGGAAACCAGCTGGCTGCCCACCGCGCCGCCGGTACTGATACCTACACTCTGGTGCTCCGTTTTGTACTCTGCCTTGTTCTGGATATCACTAAAACCCAGTGTGCCGGTGTCCAGCCGGTTTTTGTCTTTCTCTGCGTGACTTGCAATCACCGCGCCGTCAAGCTGGGTATGTTCCCCCACTTTGACATCAAAGCCACCCTTGCCGGCAAAAATCCCTGTCTGCTCGTTCACCGAATCAAACGTGCTGTGCATCTTGTCACGGCTGGCATTCACACTGGCTGAACCGCTCATTGAGCCATAGGTGAAGCTGGCACCCGCACTGGCATTCTGCTGCTTGCTGTTGTAATGGTCCTTGTCCTGCTCACTTTGCAGGTGCAGGTGGCGGCCCACATCGGCCGTCACTGTCTCCCCGCTGACCTGTGCCCCTTTCAGCGTCGTATCCTGCCCCGATTTCAGTTTCACCTGATGACCGGCATCGACGAGCGTTTCAGTATGGGTCACCCCGTCGCCGGTTTCATGCCCTTTGCCCTTGTTGACGCTGGCGGAGAATTGAATGCCGTAACCGCCCTGTCCGGCCGTCAGCCCCACGCCGACACTGCCGCCTTTGCGGCTGCTCTCACCTCGCGTAGTCTGGGTGTTTTCAGCCGATTCCAGCACGATATCGCGTTTGGCGTCCAGCGTCATATCGCGGCCGGCTTTTAAGGTACTGCCCTGCACCTGAATATCGCCGCTGTCCTGCGTCGTGCTGTCTCCGGTGGCTTTAATGCGAATATCCTGCCCGGCACTCAGGCTGCTGCCCTGCGATTGCGTCTGTTCCGTGCGGGTTTGTGATTTCGCGGACTGGCTGCCATAAGAAAGCTGGATGCCGATAGTGTCGGTCGGTTTTTGCGCCTCCCCGCCGGCTTGATTGATGGCATCAGCTTTCGCAGATTCAGCCTCACTGCGCTGCCACGCCTGGTAGCCCTGCACCCCGGACAGCGTGGCCTGCATGCCTTTCAGCACCTGCAAGCGGCTGTCCGGGGTGTCTTTGGCTTCATTGGCCGTCTGCACCGCCGTGTTAACCGCACTGCCGACCGCCCCGGACAACGCCAGTGTCAGGCCTGACTGTTTCTGTTCAGTTTGGCTCAGTTCCGTATGGCTGTTTTTCGCGGCCGTGACAGCCACGTCTTTGGCTTCAATATCAATATCTTTACCGGCGATAATATCGCTGCCCTGCACGGTGGCCTGTTCGCCGGCATGCAAAGTGACATGGCCGTCACTGCTGCCCACGGTGCTGCCTTTTTGCAGTATAGCATCGCTGTCGCTGGACTGTTTGAGTGTCGAGCTGCCTATCGTAAAGCCCACGCCTCCCGTGCCCATCAGGCCGGATTTTTTCTCTTCTTTCCGGGTGAACCGGTGATTGGTCTCTTCGGCCGTGGTGATGTTCAGATTCTGGCCGGCATGGACAGCCACATCCCGGGTGCCCACCACATTGCTGCCCTGAACGGTGGTATCCTGGCCGGACTGGATATTCACCGTATCACCGCTCAGGGTGCTGCTGACTGCCTGGGTGCGGTCATATTGTTCCCGGGTCGTGGTGGTCGTCGAGGAAAACCAGCTGTTGCTGCCTTTCACTTTCAGGTATTCGTCATGGGTTTGCTGCTGTTCACCCGCTACGACCGCCACATCCCGCCCCGCATCCACTTGCAGTGTTTTACCGGCCGTGATACCGGTTGCGCGAAGGTTAACATCACGTCCGGCGCGCAGGCTGACCGGCCCGGCACTGTTGACGGCCGTGCCCGTTTCTCCTGATTCTGTGTGGGTCAAATAGTTATCCCGGCTCCATTCAAGGTGTTCACGCTGCGCGGTTTTGGCTGTCCCGAACTGAATATCCCGCCCCGCGTCTAACTGAATCTCACTGTGTTGACCCTGTGACATCAGTTGTGCGGCCGACGTGTAAATATCCTTGCCTGCCCGCAGGTGCAGTTTGCCATCCGTCCCCTGCACATACACCCGGGCGACATTATCCACGTAAGCCGAACTGAACCGGTTATTGCCGGCCTGATTTTCACCGCTGCGGGTGGTACTGACAATATCAATATTATTCCCCGCCCCTATTGTCAGTGACTGACTGGCGCCTATCGTCCCGCCCCGCTGGACCATATCGGTCCGGGCCTGCAAATCAACCTGGTTGCCCTGCACAAATCCCCCCTGATTGCGGATATTCTCCGCCAGGATGTTAATATCCTGACCGATAATCCGGCCCTGATTGAGCAGGTCGCCATGCAGTTGCACATTGACCTGGCTGCCACTGAGCAGGGCACCAGAGCCATCCAGTGAACCGGCCTGCGTGCGCACATATACCTGGGGAACCAGCACGGTTTGCCGGCGGCCGTCTGGTAAGGTGACCGTCGCATTGACCAGCCAGACCATGTCTTCGGTGAGACGGGCCATCTGTTCCGCATTCAGGGCAATCCCCGGCGTCAGATTAAAGGCGTGCCGGGCACGCGCGCCGGCATTCATCAGCGCCTTAAATTGTTCCTCGTCATTCTGGTGTCCTAGCAGATAACGTTTGCCGGTCAGGTTAATCACCTGCTCACGAATAAGGCGCTGTTCATAGAAACCATCCCCCAGACGTTTATGCATGTTATTGTGATCCCAGCGCAGCTGCTGTTGCATATAGTCCGTTCCCAGCCATTTTTTCAGCCGGGTAAACTGCGGATCGGTTTCAACCAGCGGCAGGTTGTCGATCGCCGCCACCGCCGGTGTGGGTGGCGTATTGTCGGGCGGCAGATTCAGTTTAAATAAGCTGTTGTCCGGTAACTGATAATTCGGCACTTCCGTGCGGACGATAAGGGGTTTCTCGCCCACATTCGTGATTTTTTCCTCCCTCCCGGTGTTTTTTTCACCGGCGCCGGTCAACTTCTCACCCACGGTGGATCGTTCACCCACCGTGAACGTCTGACCCCGTTCAGTCAGTTTTTCCCCCGCGATAACCGGCGTCTCTGCTGTGCCACCGGTGATGGCCGGCCTTTGCCCCGTTACTGCCGCGGGCGGGATGATCACTTCCAGCCGCTGTCCCGGCCTTAAGGCGACTTCACGCGGCGGGGTTTCCACTTCTGTCAGACCAGCGTTGATTTGCCCGCCACGGACTGGCGCCATCTGTGTCGCGGTGCCCTGATAATCAGCCGGCCGCTGGCCAGCCAGCGTGACCGTGCCCTGTGATGACCGGACCGTCCCGGGGGTCAGCGTGATGGCCTGGATTTGTGCCGGGGGTTCATAATACGATGACCTCCGGCCTTGTCGGTCACGCCCTTTTTTCTTGATGCGCCAAAAATTCTCCACCCGGCCTTTATCGGTGATATAACGCTCACCCGGCACATCCCGGTTATGGATCTCCCCGCCCGTGACCGTCAGCAATCCCCCTGCCACCACCTGGCTCTTATCGTTTGTCAGCGTCGTGGTATCGATGATCAGGTTTTTCCCGGCCAGTATCTTCGCCGGGTCGGTGGCTTTCACCCGGGTTTCTTCTGTCGTGCGGGTGTACCGGTAAATCTGAAAGTTATCCCGGCATCCCCTGTTGTCCACACAGGCGTGAGAGACTTCATCATGACGGATAATGACTCTATGATTTTTCGCATTATAACGTTGCCCCCAGACCTGATATTCCTCCATGGGCGTCTGCGAAATGCGCTCACGTTCGGTCTCAAAATGATCATTGACGTTATTGATGGTGTCGGCCGCCAGCCGCATCTCCCCCATGGCTTCCATATAGGCGCTGTGGTTATTGATGACCTGGCCTTTTCCGCTGGCCTGATACCGGTCATCCAGCTTGCCGCCAAAGGCAAAATCACCGTCACTGTAAATCAGGCTGTGGGCCTGGTTATTTAAGGTTCCCACACCCAGATCAAGGCGTTGGCGGGCCGCAATCACCGCCGATTGACCTTTGGCCATGATGTCGTTGTAATTACCCGATTTTGTCGCGAACCACTGCTCCCGTTTAGCCTTTGTTTCGGCATCCACCCGGTTATTCAGCGTCCCCGCTTCAATGGCGATATGATCACCGTAAATCCGCCCGGTGCCCTGGTTGGTCAGCCCGGTAGCACGCAGACAGGTTTGGGCACCCTCCAGCAACCCGGTGTTGACGAGGGCATTTTTGACGGTCCATTGATGGTGATCCGCCAGGATTTTCCCGGTGGCCTCGTTGGTCAGGTTATCCGCCGCCCCCGCCAAGGTGCCGGCACTGACCAGGCCGTTATTGATGACATGGCCCTGACTGCTCAGCCGTAAACGCCCATTGGCAATGATTTCACCGGTATGAATAAAATCTTTCAGCAGTGTCAGCTGGATATCACCCAGTGAACGCAGTCTGCCGTCACCGGTGGCAGAGTCTGCCTCCACCGTCAACGCCTTCCCGGCTTTGATTTCACCGTCCGTATTGGTCACCGCTAGCTGGCTGCCCTGTACGGTCAGTTGCTGGTTGGCCTGTAACTGGCCCTGCGTGTTATCGAGCACCGAAGAAAGTTTTAGTGTGGCATTTTCAGTGGCGAACAGTTGCCCTTTGGCATTGTGCAGTGTGTCCGCCGTGACAAGGACATTTTTACCCTCAATCCCTTTATCCTGCTGTTGCGTCTCCTGATTGTGGATTGCCTGAGCGCTCAGTTCGGCATCACCGCCACTGCGGATTAAACCGGCTGTATTATCTATGTGGTGAGTGACGCGCGCGGTCAAATCGCCCAGCGCCAGTATTTGTCCCTGCGTATTGAGCAGCTCACCCGTTTCAATACGCAACCCGGCTTCGCTCAGGATCTTACCCTGTTGACGGTTATCCAGTTGTTTCGCGGTGAGGGTGGCCGATTTGCCATGCAAGGTGCCGCGCTGGTTTTTCAGATCCCCGCTCTTCACCTCAAGCTCAGCCTGACTGTCAATCACGCCATCAGTGTTATCGAGGGTCTGCCCCTGCGTATCAATGAACAAATCCTGACGGGTTTGAATTCGGCCCGACTGATTATTTATCTGTTGACCTGTCAGAGAAAGCCGGGTCTGTGCCGCCAGCATTCCCTGTCGGTTATGGAGATGACCCGCCGTGATATCCAGACTGCCCGCCGACACCACGGCGCCATTGTCATTATCCAGCGCCCCGGTGTTCAGGGTCATGGCCTGTTTGCTGGTCATTCCCTGCCTGTCACCACTGTTGCGGTTAATTAAGGATTTCGCGTTGAGCGTCAGTTTGCCGCCACTTTGCAGCAAACCCTGATCATTATTCAGTGCATCCACATACCATTGGGTGTCTTTTCCGCTCAGGATCTGTCCGTGCTGATTGAGGACCGTATTTCCGCTCATATTCAGTCGGTCATGGCTTTCAATATGACCGGACTGGTTATTCAGATCCGCGACAGTCAGGCGTAAAGCCCCCTGGCTGAACACCCCGCCCTGCTGACCACTGTCCCGGTTATCCAGCTGCTGACCGTGGGTGTCGATGGTCAGGTTCTGACCGCTGCGTATCGCCCCGTAGCGGTTCAGCAATTCCCCGGTCCGTAGCGTCATCTGCCGTTCTGCGGCGATAAGACCCGCGGTATTATTCAGTGGCTGCTGGTGCGTATCAATGTCCACCGTTCCGGCGCGGATTTGGCCTTTTTCGTTGTTAATCGTTTGAGCTGTCAGTTGCAGGTTATGCTGACCGGCAATGTTCCCCCCGGTATTGGTGAGCTGCCCGGTGGTCAGGGTGATATCCCCGTTCGCTGCCGCCATCTTCCCCTGCCGGTTATCCATCTCACCAGCCACCACGGTCATGCCGGCTGAGGCCACTAACTGGCCCTGCTGGTTATTCAGCCGGTTTTTTACCGTCACCTGAAGCTGGCCGTCTTCGGCCGCAATCATTTGGCCTGACTGGTGATTCAGTGTCTCCGCATTAACCTTCACCGTGCCATTGGCGGAAATCACACCGCTGCCGTTATCCAGTTCATGCTGAACATCCAGCATCATTGTATCGGTGCCCCGTTGGGTCATCTTCCCTGAACGGTGATACAGTGACTGAATATGGGCCGTGATATGTTGTGCCGACGCCTCGCTGTTCACCAGATGGTAATCCCCTCCATCCAGTTTCAGTTCACCGTCAGAAATCAGGCGGCCGGCCTGCCCCTGAAAGTGGGCCGTGTCAAGGGCCATCACGCCGGTTCCGGCATGGATCAGCCTGCCGTTATCATTTGCAATGGTCTGCGCCTTCAACGTCAAATCCCGCCCGCGGGATTCAATTATCCCGGCCGTATTGTCAATCCCAGCCTGATGATCCAGGATAAGCGACAGCTGCCCGGTCTGGGTGATTTTACCCTGATGATTGTTCAGTTTCTGGCTGCGGAGGGTCAGCGTTTCCGCCCGTAACCGGCCACGCGTGTTATCAATCCGTTCCGGTGCCGATAACGTAAGGTGTTGACGGGCGCTGACGTGGGCATCCTGTAAATGTAACTGCGTGTCAGACGTCAGTGTCAGATCGCCGGCATTCGTTTGACTGCCCGCCAGTGAAAGATCTTTTGCGTTCACCGCTAACCGGTCATGGGCCAGATTCTGCCCGTGAAGCCGGGCTTCCTCTGTGGTTTTTAGGGTCAGGTTACCGCGTTGGGTCAGCCTGAGCGTGTTATCCATACCGGCCGCCAAGGTACTGCCCTGATGGCTATACAATGACAGGCTTTGGCTTTCAAGGTGGCGCCCGGCCAGTATGCGCCCCGGGTTGTCGAGGTGCCCGCGGGTGGTGATTGTCATATCCTGCCCGGCGGTGATGTCTCCCTCATTCATCAGGTTACCCTGATCAGGCAGGGTCACATCACCGGACGCCCTTATCACACCGCGGTTGGTCAATTGCCCACGGCTGTGAAGCACCAGATTGCCCGAAGGCGCGGATTGACCATCGTGCCCCATACCTGCCGCCAATACCGCATTTTTGGCGTTGTCCAGTGACGCACTGGTGATATCAAGATGATGGCCGGCCTGGATGTTGCCCTGATTGGCAAGGTGATCACGGATGTTGACTGACAGATCCCGGCCGGCGCTCATGTTCCCCTGATTATCCAGTTTGCTCTGATCCTGGACGGTCATCGTGTCCGAAGCTGTGATGAGCCCCAGGTTGGCCAGCTCACCCGGGCTATGGAGCGTCAGGTCTCCCGGTTGGGACAAACGGCCGTCTTTACCGACACCCGCGGCCAGCACCCCTTTTTCCTGATTGGATAAGGAAGCACTGTGGATATTCAGATGACGGCCGGCCAACATTTTGCCCGGGTTAGTCAGGTGTCCGGGCATTTTAAGCCGGATATCCCGGCCGGTACTTATCTCTCCGGCATTTTCCAGCGCCGCCTGATTGTCGATAACGATATCATCCGATGCCGTCATTACCCCCTGATTGGTCAATTGACCGCGACTGTCGAGGGTCAGATTGCCCGGCTGAGTCGGTTTGCCATGAGGGTCAGTCCCTGCCGCCAGTTCACCTTTCTTCTGGTTTTCTAATGCCGCACTGTGGATATCCAGGTGGTGGCCGGCCAGCACCCGGCCCTGATTGGTCAGATTGCCCGGGGTGTTGAGCCTGATATCACGGCCAGCATTTATCTCTCCCTGATTTTTCAACTCAGCCTGATTCTGGATATCAATATCATCCGACGCCATCATCACGCCCTGATGGGTCAGTTGACCGCGACTGTCGATGATGAGATTGCCCGGCCGGGTCAGTTTGCCCTGATCATCCGTACCCGCCGCCAACACCCCGTTCTGATGACTGACTAACGCGGCACTATGAATATCCAGATGGCGTCCGGCCAGTATTTTTCCGGCATTATCGAGATCATCACGGGCTTTTAGCGTGATATCCCCACCGGAAGTGATATCGCCTGAATGCGTGAAAGCGCCTTCATTCTCAATATGAATATGATCTGACGCGGTGATAATACCGTGGTTGTCCAGTTTGCCCTGACCCTGGATCTTCAACGTACCCGGCTGCTTTTTATCTATACCCGCGGCCAGCTTACTTTCCTTCTGGTTGTCTAAATCTGCACTCTGGATAGCGAGATGATGGCCGGCCAGCACCCTGCCCTGATTGGTCAGACTGCCCGGGGTGTTGAGCCTGATATCACGACCCGCGCTGACCTCTCCCTGATTTTTCAACCCGGCCTGATTCTGGATGTCGATATCATCCGATGCCGTCATCACACCCTGATTGATCAGTTGACCGCGACTGTCGATGCTAAGATGGCCCGGCCGGGTCAGGTTGCCGCGATCATCCGTACCCGCCGACAGCATCCCGTTCTGATGGCTGACTAACGCGGCACTGTGGATATCAAGATGACGGCCTGCGCGCATTTTCCCGGCATTATTGAGATCATCACGGGCTTTTATCGTCATATCGCCCCCGGCGGTCATATCCCCTGAGTGACTGAAAGCCCCTTCATTCTCAATATGAATATGATCTGACGCGGTGATAATGCCCTGGTTATCCAGTTTGCCCTGACTCTGGATTTTCAGGTTGCCCGGCTGCATTTTATTTATTCCCGCCGCCAGTACACCGTTCCGGCCACTTTCTAACACCGCACTCTGAATAGCGAGATGATGACCCGCCAGCACTTTGCCCTGATTGGTCAGCTTTCCGGGCGTGGTGATCCTGATATGACGGTCAGCGTTTATCTCGCCCTGATTATCCAGCGTCGCCGGTTCTTCGATAACAATATCCTCCGTGGCGGTCATCATCCCCTGATTAACCAGCTGACCCCGGCTGTTGAGAGTCAGTTTGCCCGGTTGCGTTTTATTCGTTCCCGCAGACAGTAACCCATTCTGACCGCTCGTTAAGGACGCACTTTGGATAGCGAGATGATGACCGGCCAATACCTTACCCTGATTCGTCAGGTGCCCCGGCGTTTTTATCGCAATATTATTCCCGGCGCTGATATCACCTGAATGGGTTAACGCCGTTTTATTCTGAATGTCAATATTGTCTGACGCGGTCACAATCCCCTGATTATCCAGTTTCCCCTTGATATCCAGCGTCAGGTTACCCGGCTGGGTTAATTTGCCGTCTTTATCAGCGCCGGCGGCCAGAACAGGGTGTGGCTGGCGATCAGCAGGCAGTCGAACATTGTTATGGCTTGTCAACGAAGCACTGTGGATATCAAGGTGACGGCCGGCCAACATCCGTCCCTGATTATCCAGGTGATCGCGGGTGTTGACAGCCATATCCTGACCCGCCGTGATATCGCCCTGATTGATGAAATGCCCTTGATTCTTAACCTTCACCTCAGCAGAGGCGTCTATCGTCCCGCTGTTGGCAAGATGACCGCCACTGTTGAGTTTCAGGCTGCCCGGTTTACGACTGCCTGCCGACAGCCGCCCCGGGTTCGTTACATCGCCCTGATTGTCGACAGTCAGGTTATCCGATGCCGCTATCGTGCCTTTATTGCTGAGGAGACCACGGCTCTGAATGGTCAGATTGCCGGATTGAGTCCGGTTGCCTTCTTTATCGACACCCGCCGTGATATTTCCCTGATTCGCCAGCGCCCCCTGATTATTGATGGTCACATCAGCAGACGCCGTAATGACACCGCTGTTCGTCAGTTTGCCCTGGCTATCCAGCGTTAAATTGCCTGCCTGCGCCCCTAACTGCCCGGCATTGCGTACCCCGACGCCCTGCTCTGTGCCGACCAGCTTGATTTTATTGGCATACATCCCGCCCACGGCCGCCACATCCAGGCTGAATGCCGGTTTATTCTTCTGGCTCTCTGACAGCATTTCAGTCACATTGCCCTGGGCATCCACCCGGTTGCGTCCGGTTGTCACGGTTAAATGGCTGGCGTGGAGTCTGGCATTAATATTGACGGCACGGCCAATCAGACGGGTATAATCACTGCCGGTATCATTCAGCCCTTTACCTTCCACGCTGATGAGTCCCTGATGCGCCTCATCCACTTCAAACCCTTTCAGGCGCCCGCCTTCCAGCAGGGTTTTGCCCGCCGCCAGCGTGGTCTGGCTGGCATTGATAAAACCACACCCCTGACAGGTGATACCTGCCGGGTTAGCAATAATCACGTCCGCCCGTTGTCCGGCGACTTCAATAAAGCCGTTCAGTTGGCTGGGATGGCGGCTGTTCACTTCATTGAGGATGATCTTCGCTTCACCCCGGGCTAACCACGGGTTCGCGGTGATAAGGCCGCCCAGTTCGGTTTGGGTATTGATGCTGCTGTTATTGAGGATGGCCCCCCGTTGCGCCACATCAAACTGGCTGTACTGATTACGGGAAACCCCATCCCCATTCGGTGTCTGGATATTGATTTGGGGTATACCGTTGGCCGTGGCAATGACCGAGGGCTGCTGCGTACCGGGCGCATTGTTGTCCGCCACAATGCCCGCCTGTGCACTCAGGCTGACCAGTCCCAGTGCCAGTGAGACCCCGAACACCAAAGGGGTTAAGGCCACCCGGGCTGACGATAATGAAGGCACCGATATTCTGTTTCGTGCCTGTCCGGCCGTGTGGCTGCGGACTAACTCAGACACCACCATCAGCATCTGACGGGTTTTATTAAAAATCACGCGGTAGCAATGTTTATTCATCGCGCAGCCCCTCTTTCAGGTAAGTCTACGGTCAGGGGATGGTTATCCCACCATGCAGCGTCCTGTTCACGGCTGACACCGGCCCCTCGAAAACGGCGCACCTGCGCCCCGCGCGCTGCGCCTTTGTGATAAAGCGCCCGGACACACTGATAAGGAAAAATGTCATGTTTGATTAAATCAGCCATCACACGGCTATGGCCAAACGGCGCTACCCAGTCCACAATCCAGAGCCGATCCCCCCGGTTCGATGCCAGGCTGCGATTATCCCCGTCATCCGTTGTCAGGTAATGGTGTTCGGTTTCTTCATCAAACCGTGACCAGCTCAGGTAAAACACCGGCTGGCCCTGCTGACTGATCAGCACATACTGTTGGGCCTTAATAAAAGGCAGGAGCAGGGTGGCAAGCGAACTTAACGGTGCATCCCGGTGCAGCGGGGAGTGCATCCACAGCCAGGTTGCGGCACCCAGCATTTCTGGGTCATTTTCATGCCCGCCCAGAAGCAGGGGAGCACGTACGTCATAATCACCGATGAACATGTCTGCCCCCTCAGTACTGCCAGTTCAGGCTGAAATTGACGTGAGCAGGGTCGGTTTTAAAGCCATCCGGTTTGGAGAAAGGCGTACCGACCGACACGTCATAGGCCATATTCACCGGGCGGATATGACCTTTCAGCCCCATCACGCCGCCCGCCAGCGTGCGGCCGATAAGGATTTCCGACCTGTGTCCGCCCACCCGGCCGTAATCCGCCCCCAGATAAAACTGCTGGTCCGGCACCGGGGTCTGCCAGGAGAGGGTATTACGCCATGCCCAGCCCTCATCGGCACTCAGCGTGCGTTCACCATCAAAACCCCGCACCGTCCAGCGACTGCCGATACTGAATTGATCCTGCGGTGTCAGCGGGGTGTGACTCCATTGCTTCTGGTATTCCATCCGGTGCTGAAAGGACTGGCTGCCCAGCTTAAAGGGCGTATTAATTGCCACCGACAACTGGATAATTGCTGATTTTGCCGTGGCGTAGTTTAAGGAAGATTTATCATTGCGCTCTTCAGACGCCGGCAGTGCCCCAAACCAGCGGGTGCCTTTTTGATAACGGATACCCGCATCCAATATCGCTGCACCGATATAATGGCGGTGATCCAGCCCCAGGCTCCAGCTGCTGGTGCGGCGTTTCTGGTTACCAATTTCGGTCTGTTGCATGAAATTGCGGGTTTCGCGCACATTCACGCCATAAGTGAATGTGGTTTTTGAACGGGCATTACGGTGCAGGACACGGCTTAATTGCGTGTTCAGACTGCGGCTTTTTCCACGATATCGGGCATCCCCGTTAAGTTCCGGCACGGTTTGCATATAGTTGTATTTGCTGCCGGTGACCGCAAACTGCCAGTAACCAAACGGCACCGAATAATGTGCGGTATAGTTGGTGGAATCCTTGCGGTGGGAAAAAGCCAAATCACGGCTCAGGGAGAGATAAAACAGGTCACTCAGCGACATCGGGTTATCCAGCGCCAGCATCAGCCCGCCCTGCGTGCGTCCGGTGGTTTTGGTGCCACTGTTATCGACCCAGGCCCCGACATGCCAGAAACGCGACTGCCGGCGTTTAATCACGATATCGCTCTCACCCGGCTGTTCACCCGGCACCAGTTCCATCGACGCCTGAACATTTGGGATGCGCTGAAGGTTTTCCAGGCCTTGCTCGATATCCCGCAAATCCAGCACATGGCCATTATGGGCCGGCATCGCGGTATACAGCGTCGCGTATTTATCCGACTCCTCGGTATAGCGTACCTGCCGGATTTTACCGGTGACAACATTGAGTTTCAGTTCCCCCTGACTCAGATCCTGCTCCGGTGCCAGAATGCGGGTGGTCACCCAGCCGTGGGAAATCAGCCGGTTCTGCATCGTGCTCATCAGGAGGCCAATCCCCTGCGCGCCCAGACAGTGTCCGTTGGCCTGATTTGCCAGCCGTTGTAACGGCACCCAGTGCGGCAGGTCTTCCCGGCCGGACAAAGTGACGTTCTGGATCACAAAACAGGGCGATTCTGTGGGAAACGTCAATACAGACGTGGATACCGTTTCATCCGAAAGCCGTACCGTCGGTGCCTTCGCCTCCAGGCGTTGCTCTAACGCTTGCTGCTGCTGCTTTTGATGAATAAAAGGTTGGTCATCTGCCTGCACAGGCTGAATAACGCATACAGCCCATCCGGCCAACCCTGCGAACATGCTGCTGCGAGTTACCGTTGCCATCATTGAACCCGTCGGATACTTAATGATTATTGAATAATTTTGGAAGAACTACGCGAGAGGGTATTATGGTTGAAAGTGTTTTAATTTCAATCAACCTGATCGCATGGCGATCAAAAAGGCGAACATTTAGACTCTTTAACTGCCATTATGCAACAAAACAGCAATGAATTAACATTCATCAAACATATTGCGTGTAGTATTAAGTATATTCGTCTGCATTTTGCCTGCCTGAAAAACAAAAGCACGGCGAATATGATAAGGAAAAATAACAAATAGCATGTTTTTCAGAGTATTCTGACGGGACAACGATCCCCCCTTTTATGACAAAAAACGGGTCTCACTACTTTCCCTTCGACAACATCTTCTGCATCACCATCTGCCCGAACATGCCCGCTGACTGCCTGACCTGCCCCACGCCCTGACTCATCATGCCGGCCATATCGCCCATCCGCACCCCCGCCCAGGCCAGTGCGCCCAGCCAAACCATCGGCAGCACGATAAACAACGTGCCCATCACCAGCCCCATAATCAAATCATCCGAGGTATTCTGAAACCCCGCCAGATTCAACAGGCTGTGGGTGTCTGAGCCATACAAGGCGTCCAGTAAATAACTGTCCAGCCAGCGGGCGGTTTCCCACCAGAAGGTCAGGAAATTCAGCGCAAACAGGGCGAACGTCAGGGTGAGTACCGTTTTAAATTCATACGCGGCAAACAGCAGGATCAAGGGTATCAGGATATACAACGCCATCAGGATCACCGCCTGCATCATGGGTAAAGCCTGTCGCACCGCATCAAACATCGGGGCACTGATCAATCCCCCGAATATCGTCCCCGCCGCCGCACCGACCCGGTTGGAACCGTCCCAGACCGTCAAATCCGCGTTACCCCCATAGCCCGCATACACATAGCCTGCCTGAGACACGGTCAGATTCACCGGACTGACCAGGCGGCGGATTACCGCCTCTTTATATTCTCGGGTGTCTTTGCCCGGCATTTTGAGGGCGGCCGACAGGCGCAGCCATAATCCCGGATCGGCCTGGGCCAATACCCGGGCCTCCAGCCCGGCTTTGGGGGCTGACCACCAGGCCTGACAGGTGGGATAACCACCCTGTCCGGTATTGGGCCGGCCACTGTCCCGGTTTTCATTCCACGGAAATAGTGCCCTGGGCGTTCGGGATTGCAGGGTGTGGTAATCACCGGATAAAAAGGTACGACTCCCCAGCCAGTCAATATCATGCAGTGTGGCCGGTTCGGTGGTTTGTCCCTGATCCCGTTGCTTCCACTGATAAAGCGCCAGTGCGTAACAGTCATGGGTGAAATCCTGCAATTCCGCCGCCAGTGCCGGATGACGGATACGGGTATGCTGTACTTCAAAACGCAACTGCCTTAAATCTGGCCGGCAGGGAATGGTGGCTATCGCTGCCTGTGTCAGTCCCTTTGACAGCCGGTGTACCACGGCCCACCAGAGGGGCATCGCCGCTGTCTGATTATTCAGGCTGGAGATCACCGGCGCATAACCACTTTTATCCGGCGCTTGCGGTGTCCAGGTGCCGCAACTTTTGGCGCGGGACTTATCATACTGGAGGGTCGTGAAGCTGACACTCACCAGCGGCACACAGCACACCACCATCACGAAAAAGGCGCAGTACAGGGTATTTTCAGTCCGGGCAAGCGACTGTAATCCGCCATGACCGTCCTCTTCGCCACACTCCCGCACTTTCAGCCAAATAGCGATCACTTTTATCACTAACGGCAGCGTAAACAGCCCGGTCGCAATCAGAATGTGCCATAATCCGTTATTGACGACCCAGCCGAGCAATGTCAGAAAGTATTCCAGATAGCTGTTAGTCGTCATCTTATTCCCTCAATATGGCCTGACAGGGCATATTCACCCAGCAGAATAAACAGCAGGCTGGCCACCATCATCCGTATCAGCGTTGCACGGTATTCCGGCAGATGTTTTACCCTTTGCCAGGTTTTCTGACCTCCCCAGCCCAGTACGGCATACAGGCCTAACCGCCAGACGAACCAGAATCCCCCGGTTTCGGTCACCCAATGGTGAATACGGTGAAGTTTTTCTGCCTGATGCAACCCGGCCCAGCCTGCCGCTACAGTGATAATTATCACCAACGTGATGACCAGTGATAACGCAACCCCTTTTCTGAATACTGAATGCTTCTCTGCCATCATCCGCCTTACCTGCGCTCACGATTTGGCATTTCCAGCTGATAAAAACGCGCATCCGTGCTGTCCGGCACCTGTTTTTGCGGATGCATGTTGATGCGCTGGGTGTCCCGCTCAATAATGGTCAGGATGGCATTACGGGACAGCGCCTGTTTCAGTTGCATTTCATTTTTTAACGCATTGATTTCCCGGTCCAGCGCGGCAATCCGGCGTTCCCCTTCGGCCAGCGCTTCTGACTGTGCCGCCGCATTGGGTTCAGACATGCCGGTAATCAGCATCCGCCGCATCAGTAACGCCGTTTCCACGGTTTCCGCCATCGCCAGCTCACCCGCCAAACGTCCCGTCAGGGCAGCCCTGTCCGGGTCGCGCTGCAAAGCCTGAATGACACCTTTGGTTACCGCCAGACTGCCAGTTTTCAGTTTCGTCAGATTGGCCATCGTCGGTTTTTCCGTGCCGCTGACCAGCTTCACCAGCTGTTCCGTATTGGTTTTGGTGTGTGCTTCCAGCATCGGGGCAAAGCCCGTGCCCGAGACGGTGGTGCCCGGCTGGTGTTTTTCTCCGCCGCTGGTGCAGTCTGCCGCCTGGGTGCAGGTCCGGATGGCCCGGTCGCCCAGTACACTGACCACCGCCTCAGCCGCTTCTTGCGCATTACTGAATTTACGGCAGGCACTGCCTTCACACTTCAGGCTACTGACCGACGACTGACTCAGTACCGGCAGCTGATTCATCATATTAAAGCCGGCACTGGCTAAATCCCGGGTCGGGCGAATCGCATTCTGGCCCTTACCGCCCTGCCGTTGCCCGCCAATCCATGAATGCCCGCTGGCGCCCGTCACTTTACTGCCGGCGTTATTCACACGTACCGCATCACCATCGCCACTGTTAACCAGCATTTTGTATTCCTGTAAAGTAGCCGACTGCGTCCATTTGGTGTTCTGCGCAAAGTCCATCATTTTATTGGCCATCGCCCGGCAATTGAACTGGGCTTTATCGAACGCCACATTGGCCTGCAACACGCCATTAGTCAGCATGTCATACAGCCCCGGATTGGCCCGCTGGATAATCATCGCCGGCAGGCTGGCCACGGCACCGGTGGCCCCCTGAATCACATCACCCATCAGATTCTTAAATCCGGCCGTGATACCGTTCAACTGATTGCTGACAGTGGCTTTCAGGTCAAAATTGCCGCACATTAAATCCGAACTCCAGCCCAGCTCCAACCCGCCAAGGGTGGCAGAGCCACTGCGACTGGCGGGTTCAGAAATCACCGAACCGCCTCCCAGGGTATAGAACAGCGTATCGGACACCGCCCCGCTGGCCTCTGCCCCATAACCCAGTGCGCTTCGGTTCACCTGTGGTAATGTCAAAGACAACCCCGTGGCGTTGGCCTGCGCAGAAGCGATGACCAGTCCACCGGCGATCAGCCATAACGTGTTTATTTTCGTCATTATGTATCCCTTGTTCAGATATCCGTGCTGCTGAGAAAACGCTGTCCACGCCGTTGGCAACAACTATAAGGCTGCCACAGGGCATACGCTTGATTGCCGTCAATAGCAGCAGTGTGTTCCCCGTCAGGAAACACCGCGCAGTTTGAGCTTAGCTGCGGTGATAGCCGCTGCCATTGGTGATTTTGAGTGCCGGTATTTTCTGTCACCGGTTCGGGTGGCCAATAACCGTCGGCGCGCTGACCTTTTAATGCCTGATAAACATGCGGCTGACCGGCGCGGGTGATAATATCCGCGACCCGCTGTGCGACCACGGCAGATGCCTTGTCATCATCGGTCTGATTGACAAAGCCTGAGCGCGGATAAATATGGCCCCACATAGTGCCGGCCATCTGGCGGCCCAGCTCCCGCTGACCGGGTATCAGGGCTTCCGGATAAAACGATTCCGGCAAACCAGAGCGCCACGCTACCGAATCCAGCGTGCTGAGAAAATAAGGTACCAGGGGTGTAGCTGCACTACGACACGAATAGCCGGGAATTTGCCCGCCTGTCAGGTTGGTCGCCGGATGCCCGATAGCATCGGCATAGCTGAAACGCAGGCTGGTACGGCGCTGGCCTGCAATCTGGCTATTGTGGTGACCGCCGCCGGCAGTCAGATGAGATAACGCCCCAGTGACGGCATTTTCCAGTCCGCCGGAGAGCCGACTGACCTGCGCCATTTCTATCCATGGATTGCCACCGGGGGCTTGATACGTGGATACCACCACTTCGGGAAGATAATGGGTCACCTTAACCGAGGTTTTCACCGTACAGCCATGCAAACCACAGAGCAGCCAGTAACAGATGCCACTGACCCGCCATTGAATACAGGACGGTGAAAGACTACTGGTGACAATCTGGGCGGTGTTGATTGAGGCCTGTGTCACCGGAGTAAATGCCGCTATCAGGGTGATGAGTGCAGGAAAAGTCACACGTTGAAGACTCATGGTTGATATTGCTCCCTGAGTGCGCGGGCTTTTGCCACATCCGCCGTGCCATACACGACGTCCCGGTCATCAAATACCACGGCAGGGTACTTACGTACACCCAGTTGCCAGGCATCAACAACGGCACGGTAAGCCTTGATAAATTGGTGCTCCTGCTGATGCCATTGGGGAGATTGCAGCATAGCTTGTGCCTGTCTCGCCGCTTGCTGCGGATCGGCAGAAAGGTGAGAAAAGATTTTCTGCTGCTGTTGCTCAGCCGCATCCAGCCAGACAATTTGTGTATCCGGGGAAAGGTTGACGGGGACGTGTTGGCTGTCAGTGTAAATCACCGTTTTGGCATAACTCGCTGATGCGGTCATCCATCCCAGACAGAATAATAATGTACAGCGCTTTCTCATTCCCACTTTCCCGTCTCTGAACACAGACGGTAAGCGTGCGGAAAAAATCCGGATAAGTCAGCAAACAATTCTTTTTTGCCTGTGACAAAAAAGAACCGACACAGTCCATCACACTCCTCCCTGTTATAAAAAAGAATAATATTAACTTTTTTTAATAAAAAAATCTGTGTGGTAAGCAACCTTTCCTTTTAACACATTCATTTAATATAAACTTTCTCAAAAAAATGCCGATCAATTATTCACCGTAACATGAGAGATAACAATCAATGAAAAACAACAAGGAATCGCTATACCTGCAAGAGTTAGCTTACTTGCGTGAAAAAGCAAAGTTGATGGCAGCGGAGTGTCCGCATCTGGAATCTTTTCTGAGTACCTCTCATGATCCGGATATTGAACGCCTGTTTGAAGGTTTTTCATTATTAACCTCAAATCTACGCAGCACCATTGAAGACAGTTTTCCGCAAATAACCCATGACATGCTCAGACGCATCTGGCCACATACCTTACGCCCTGTGCCACCGACGACGATCATTCAGTTCACACCCCATCAGGGCGTCCATCAGGGCGCCGTAGATATCCCTCCGGGCGCCCCGATAACCACGGCTGAGCAGGAAAAAGCGCTACGGTTTCGCACCTGCCGCCCCTTGCATATTGAACCGTTCATTGTCCTGAACAGACAGATCCAAAAAACACGGGAATACAGCGAGATAACGTTGACACTGTGCCAAACGGGGGCAGTGTCAGACCGTTGGCAGGTGGGACTGCTTCAATTTTTTCTTGGCACAGACCGTGAGCGGGCGGCTCAGCTGAGTCTGTGGCTGGAACAGTATCTTGATGAGATTTACCTGCGCACGCAAAACGAAGAAAAAAGGCTCAGATACAGCAAGTTGTACGGGTGTGATGCTCATGACCATCACAGTATACTGCCCACCAGCCATAACCATTTTGACCATCTGCAACGGATGACGGAATACTACTGCCTGCCTCATGTTTTTGATTTTGTGACCTTTGATGCGCTGGATTACCGCGAGTTACCATTAAACCGCGACGGTTCATTTGAGCTGATATTCAGGCTGGAAGGCGAGCTGCCGCTGGAGACATTAGGCGATGCGTTCCAGTTAGGCTGTGTCCCTGCCGTTCACCTGGAAACGATGTCAAGCCAGCCGATCCTGCCTGAAGAAAATAACGCATATTATGCCATTCCGTTGTTAGAAACTGAGCGGTTATTCCAGTTACAGGGTATCCAAACGGCCAGGCAACTCGGTGGAAAACAGTCTCACGGTAAAACCCTTCATTTCCAGCCTGTGGCGCAGTTCCACGAGAAAAATGACTGGCTGCGTGATGAAGGGCAACCCAATAACCTCTATTTCCAGCCCCGGCTCTCCATCGATCTGCTTGGGCGTATTCAGAATCGGATACATTTTTTGGGTACGGATGGAAAAGACGCTACCCGCCTGCCGCCACAACCAGTCTGTGCGCATTTCATCGGCTACCATACGCAGGCAATGACATTGACGCCAGGCGATATTACCGAATCCCAGGAATCCGTCCCTGCTCATCTGCGTGCCCGCAATATCACGCCTGTCTCACCGGATTTTCCCCCGATGGTGATGGGAAAATCAGACTGGTCACTGATTGGTGTGCTCAACACCACGCCGTTTTTGCTTTTCAATCCGGTATCACTGAAAGATTTTCTGCGTTTGTATGATTGTTATGCCGAACATGATCGCGCGCTCAGCCGCCGGATGCAGCAGCATATTGACGGTATTGTCGATATGGAAACCCTGCCGGGCAGCCGTCTTGACTTCAGCAAACGAGGTCAGGGACGCCTCATTAATGGCAACACCCTGCATTTACACCTTGATCCAGCGTGTTATGAAAATGACGGCATGATGTATCAGTTCTGTCAGGTTATCGACCAGCTGTTGGCGTGCTTTGTCGTGCGGGATAATTTCATTTTGTTAGAAATTTATCGGCAGGGTGAGCAGGCAGCGTTATGGACATTCCCGCAGCGGGTCGGTCTGCGCAGTGAAATGTAACAATATAAAATAGAAACATAAAAATCAGGAGATAAGCATGCTAAAAAGCGGATTACGTTTTGTTTGCCGGATAGGGGGATTACCTGAAAGTACATTTGCCGTGGCCGATTTTACCCTGCGGGAAGGGCTTTCCGAGCTGTTCACCCTGAACCTGACACTGGTTCAGTCTCTGCCCGACAATCCCTTTAAACCGAAGCCGGAAATCGATTTAACCGCGCTGCTGATGCAGGAAGCGGTACTGCAAATCTTCCACGGTGTGAGGGAGCAACGCAAAATCACCGGGATCATTTCCCATGCCGACTGGTGCGGCACCGATGGCAACAAAAACCTGTATACCTTTACTGTGCGCCCGTCCCTCTGGCGGCTCACGCTCAATCAGGACAGCCGTATTTATCACCGGCAAAGTGTGCCGGATATCCTGAAGCTGTTGCTGAAAAAACATCATATTCGCGCTGATTCAAAACTGGAAGATGCCCATCAAAGCAGAGAGTATATCACCCAGAAACGGGAATCCGATTATGCTTTTTTTTGCCGGTTAGCCGCTGAAGAGGGGATCAGCTTCTGGTTTGAGGATGAAACGCTGTTTTTCAGTGACAGTCACCTGCCAATGGCGGCAGACCTGACGCTCAGTTACAACGCCCAGCCAGAAACTGCACACGGGATCGATACGATTTATCAGGTTCGTCTGGGGGTGGGGATGATGCCCCAGCGCACCATCAACAAAGACTTCAACCCGGAACACCCGTTTTACGCGCTCTCCCATCTGGAAAGCAACCCCGAATATCAGGCGTTCGGTTCAACGACACCCTATACCGTTTACGAAAGCTATGGCCGTTTTCAGAAGGATGCCGAAGCCAAACCGTTCGTTAAGTACCGCCACGAAGCCCTGAAAAACCAAATGCAGAGTGGCAACGGGCAAAGTAACTGCATCAAACTGATGCCGGGGCAAATTTTCAACATTGCTGCCCATCCCCATGCCCCGCTCAATACCTGCTGGCAGATTGTCGGGATCAACCATCAGGGTCGCTGCCCGCAGGCACAGGGTGACAATGGCGGCGAGGGCACCACACTCAGCAATGGCTTCAGCTTTATCGACGGTTATGCTGATTACCGCCCACCATTTCATTATAAGCCCTTGGCGGATGGGGATGAGAGTGCCACCGTGGTCGGGCCGGAAGTGGAAGAAATCTTTGTCAACAAAGACGGCGCGATTAAAGTCCATTTTCACTGGAACCGCTACGACAAAGCCGATGACGGGGCGTCCTGCTGGGTGCGGGTGGCGCAGGGCTGGAATGGCAACGGTTTTGGCTTTATGGCCATTCCGCGCATTGGGCAGGAGGTCATTGTTTCTTACCTTAACGGCGATATTGACCGGCCGATAGTGATCGGCAGTGTCTATAACGCCGTCAACCGCCCGCCGCTGGATTTACCCGCCGCGAAGACCTGCACCACGTTTAAAACCAAAACCCACAAAGGGGAAGGCTTCAACGAACTGCGCTTTGAGGATGCGAAAGGCAGTGAAGAAGTGTTTATTCATGCACAGAAGGACATAAAAGCGCAAATTCTCAATGATGAAATTCACAATGTTGGCCATAACCGGACACATCATATTAAAAATGACGCCCATTTACGCATTGATAACGAGTACCGCGTACAGGCAGATAATGACATTTCTCTGTCAACCGGGCAAAAACTCCATATCAAGGCCGAGGATGCGCTGTTAACACAAAGTGGCAATGAAATTCATCTGAGTTCTGGTGCCAAAGTTGTGATTGATGCGGGTTCTGAACTGACTATTCAGGCCGCAGGACATTTTCTAAAAATTGACGCAGGCGGGATCACCAGTAGCGCTGCTGTTAACTTTGGCAGTGGCGCACCGGGTAATGGCTCTGGCTGGGGCGGCAAGTTGCCGGATATGCTGGATAAACTGTTACCCATTAATGTGGCTCAAACTGAAAACATGGTCACCGCACCACCGGAAAAAATTTGTCTGTCCTGCCTGATGGCAGCGGCATCAACGGGTTCTGTTATGGTCATGAGGGGAGAATGATGACGACAACATTAAAGGAGAAATGGGAAAAATACCGGGAAACCTGCCCGGAGATGAAATTATATGCGTTGGTGGATGGTTTACAGTACGAGCGCTGCTTTGATGACGAATTGACTTATCTTGAGGGAACAAACAATCCACTGTTCCGGCAATTCCCGGATGCGGAAATCGCCTTTGCCGGGCCGTGGTTGTTTGATATATATCACGCTCCAGAATGGGAAGAAAAATTCTTACGGCTGGAAAGCGCCGCACCGGCTGTTTCCTGGCTGTATTCAACACTGTCATTGGATAAACTGACCCGCCATCTTGAATCACAGTTAAATATCCGGTTAAAGACAGGAGAAACGGCATTATTACGTTTTTACGATCCCCGCGTTCTGCATCAAATTCCTCATATCTTTACGCCAGAACAGTTGACTAAATTCACTAAAAATATTGAAGAATGGGGGTATCAACTTGATAACAACCACTATGTTGTAAAAGGAACACCATCATGATCACACTGAATCAGGCGCAGATGAATAAGTTAATTGATTTACTGAATGCCATTGAACGGAATATTAACGTCACCACGGCTTACCTCGTTACAGTCGAGTACCAAGGAAAATAATCGCTATGGAAAAAAACAGTATCACTTCAGTCTTATCAAATTTGAAAAAAGATATAACAAAAAATATCGCGGAGAAAAAAAGTAAAGTCACCCACCCCGTTAAAGTTCCCAACTGTTCGGGGAAAGTGGGTGATCCAGGAGTGAAATGTAATCAAAAATTCAGTCATCAGGTCAAATTATTGCCGATTGATAACCAGGTTAATGTAAGTAATGTGCCTTATGCCTTTATTTCCGTACCCGCAAGAGGGTTCGGTAAGACGAATGGAGAAGGTGAAACCGACCGTATTATGACCCGACAGCCCGAAGAAGTGACCGTACTGGTCGGAAAGCTGGCCAAAAGTTATGAAAGAAGGGGCGGTAATTTCGGTTCACTTAAAGAACTAGAAGAAAGAAAAATCAGCCTGATTACAAATATAAATAATCCAACTACAGAGAAGCCTTATATCAGTGGTTATGATTATATTACTGTGGTAGGTGCCAGAACAGCGCCATGGGATTTCAGCTTGGGAGGTGTTACAAGAGGGTTTGAAGAATCAATGGGAAATCAATACCGTTTTATTAATTGTGGGTTACATCAGTTGCAGCTTTTTCCTAAAGCAAGTCAGGGAGATTATGCTGTACAACGAATTATAATTGTGTTTTCACAGGGATATACAGACATGGATCGTCAAAGAATAAATGACTATGCTCAAAAATTAGGTGCCCGTGTCCGCTATGTAACAGATGTACCGATGTTCATTAGGATTATAAATGAAAGAAAACAAAAGAAACGCTTAATCAAAGAGATGGTGTTTTTCTGTCATGGCGTGATTGATTGTGCCACCTTTCATTATCAGGGAAAGAATGTGGAAGAAGGGAAATTTGGGCCAGACGAAATTAAAAAGGTGTATGAGTCGGTATTTGATTCTGATGCTAAAATAACAACCTACGCTTGCCGGGCAGGAATTTCGGTGGATGGTAGCGATTTTACAGGAAAAAATGCGGGGCAGGATAAAAGCCCGGCACAGCGAATGGCTAATGCCTGGGATGTTGGGGTCAAAGCATTTGAGATGCGCTCTCTCTATGACATCGTTTATGGAACGGGAAAGGAGATTAAAGAGGCGAGAGAATATAGCAAAGTAATTGACAAATATGAAGCAGCTCGCAGAGCTTATAATTATGAATTGAGTAAAGGGAACAAAAACGCCAAACCACCAGAAAAACCAAAAGATTATGACATAATGAAAAAACGTAATGAAGGTTTGAAGGCAAGAGAATACAACGAAGACCACGGTGGAGGCCCTATTGCACCGAATGCTACCTGGCGATTACCGGGAACAGGAAATTCGCCAAAAGGACTAAAAAGTGGTCTGCAAAATTATAATCCAATAGAGTGGATTTTATGAATTTACTTAAAAAAAAGCTTATTGTTAAGATAGCAATTTTGACAATTTTCACTTTATTTTTTTCAGGTGCTTATTATATGTATATGCAAAAATTTCAAATGTATATTAGGGTAACTTCATATGATGTAAACTCGTCTGAGTTTCCTAGTAAAAAGGTCTGGTTCGATGCCAGTGAATGGCTGAAATCTTCGCAGTATATTAAAGTTCATGATGCTTATTTGATTAATAAGAAATTCGTTCCTATTGAAAATTTGAATACTCTGAGTATCACAATGACATTACAGGATGAAATTGATAGTTCAATAAAATTCTCCGAATTAAATGTATTAAAAGATATGGAAGCTATAAAATTCTTGCAATTAATGCAAAATAAAATGAATTATGAATACATATACACAAAATTTGATGAAGAATCATTAAAGCCAGTGCTAGACTTTTTTTTGATTAAATTTCCTTATAAAGAAAAAAAATATGAACTATTAGTAATGAGAAGAAAATATGGAAATGAGTATGTGTACGACCATTTCGACTCTATTTACAGAGAAAATGAATGGCATAAACATAATAAAGACACTCTAATATATAGAGATTATCTTGCAGGCAAGATTGATTCATACAAACAATAAATTAAACAAAGACATAGTTGTTGGATTTTAAATTCTATTAAAAACGTATTTTACCAGCAACTATAGCGTTAGTTATTGTGACCGGAGATATCATAAATATGACAATAGAAATTAATGAAGACCAATGGAATATGCTAAAAAAACATTCATTCAATTCATTTATTGATGAACTGGTAGTACATTGTAATGAATCCTATCCCTATCTTAAAATAAAATTAGGTGAAGATAAATTAAGGACAGCGCTGGAAAACGCAATAGAAAAATCGAAAAACGATGGATTTGATCAACGCGGTACTGTTCAGTTTTATATTGATATGCTTATTTTATTTGGTACCGAATTTCAAACTGACCCACAATATGTATGGATAAAGACGATCCTAGATAATCACTCCTGCCTTGGGCAATTAGAAAGAACAAGTTTACTTTATCATGAGATCATTCGATATTTTAATGAAGTGCATGGCGAACAAGATGAATATCTGAAAACCAGTATATTTAAATTTCAAAATATCAATATTGAACGCTTAAATGTTCAATGGAATACCTATGAAAGTAATGTAGACTCACTATTAAATTCTCTTTTCCCACAAAAATATCGATATATTAAACAAGATAATATCAATAAATTTATTCAATTTGGTGTTGAAAAATCCAATCAATATGGCATAAAAAATGCTAATTATTCAGCGTTTTTAACATTAATAATGTTTTTATTAGGACATCAATTCGATCAGGATATTTTCTTTCCTCATTTCAATGAAAGGTTGTTAAAAAAATATCATTCTGATGTTGATTCATTAATCATAGGAATAGAAAATAAAACCAAAGATTATTTAAAAATGCTTCTTCAATAGAATAGAAATATTGTAGACAATTACAGAGAGATAAATATGTCAAATAAACCAGTTATCCTGTTAAACGATACGACCGATCATGGTGGTAAAGTGATCACTGCCATTGATGGTTATGTTTATCAAGGAGTTCCCATTGCTGGCAAAGGTGATTTAGTTGTTTGCCCAAAATGTGAAGACACATTCCCGATAATAGAAGGGAGTGAGTCTTTAAAGTATCAGGGCAAACAGGTTGCCTTGGAAGGTATGAGCACAGCTTGCGGCGCAAAACTGATTGCCAGTCAAAATAAACTGCGTGCCTGACACTAACACGAAATTATATGAGCGGAAGTTAGTCTGACTTTCCGCTTGATTCTCATTGATGTTACATTTTCTCACCAGCTAACTCTATTTGAGCCTGTTCGGGGAAATGCGCCTTGACAGCGACTTATTTTTATACTCAGTTTTCATCATAGACAAGGGGTTCTCAGCTTAAAATGGGGCAATGCGCTTGAATAGAGCAACATCTGATTATTCCTGATTTAATTCAAACAGATTGTTTATCGTGTAAAATTAATCACGTTACAAAAATAATTATATCTCATTATTTCATGATACTTTATCCTTATAAAATAGTACCCTTATTTTATTTTTTATCAGGAGCCATAATAATGGAAGAGCAAGCAAGCTATGATTCAATTGGAGAACATTACGAACAGTTTTCCAATACGGTAGCCCAACGACAGTCTGAACTTCAGGATATACTCAACATGGTCGGTGAGATACAAGGAAAGTCAGTACTGGATCTAGCTTGCGGGTATGGTTATTTTGGGCGGGAATTTCACCGCCGTGGGGCTTCAAAAGTGGTTGGCGTCGATATCTCTGAAAAAATGATTGAACTCGCTAAAACCAAGTCAAAACTGTATGGTGATGATATTGAGTTCCATGTACAAAATGTATGTGAGATGAAATTAGATGAAAAATTTGATATCGTCATCGCCGCTTTTTTATTCCACTATGCAGAATCCACAGAAGAACTGGAAACGATGTTTCAGGCAGCCGCTGATCATTTA
Source organism: Xenorhabdus budapestensis (assembly GCF_002632465.1). Classification (GTDB taxonomy): domain Bacteria; phylum Pseudomonadota; class Gammaproteobacteria; order Enterobacterales; family Enterobacteriaceae; genus Xenorhabdus; species Xenorhabdus budapestensis. Next base: position 29,065 of record NZ_NIBS01000025.1, read on the forward strand.
AAACCTTCCGGCAAATTAATTGCTTATATGGCATCACCTGATTATCGGTTAGAAAGCGGAAACTGTGAGAATTATGGTTTTAAGATTTTGAGCGAAGAGCCCTGGAAAAATGGCTTCCGTCACCAGGCAAAATTTCTGTCAACCCCCCCAAGCCCTTTCACGTTTTATCGTTGGAGCCGTGAAAGCTATGAAAAAGCGCTTAAAAAAGCAGGATTCGATCATTTTAGCTGGAAAAAACCTACGGTCTTGGACAGCGATTTAGTGCGTTATCCTCAAGGTTTTTGGGATAATTACCTACAAAATTGTGTCCATACCGGACTTGTTTGCCAGTTTTAAGCTCACTCCCCATTCCTTCCACATGACGATTGGATTAAATTCAATCAGACATAAACATTGACATGAATGGACTTTGAAAAAAATGCCGGGTCCAGCCCGGCCCTAGCCACAATACTAACATTCTCATTTTTTATTTTTATGATATTTGTTGGTTATTCATCATTGTTATTGGATCTAATAGCAGTAACTTATCAACAGCAAATGGAGACAGGGTTAGTGAATGTGTTAATTCAGTAGACAGGACAAGTGCAGCACAACGTTGGGCGAAATATACACTTTCCTTAAAGTCCATACCTGCCAACGCGCAATGAACTAACCCTGCCATCATTGCATCACCGGAACCCGTGTTATTGACAACATCAACAGGAAATGCCGGAGAGTGACCCGATATATAATCTAACTCACTGTAGTAAACACCGTCAGCGCCCATACTTAAAACTACCCGCTGTACCCCTTGTTCATGAAACCATGATGTGACCCACTTAGCCTCTTTTATTGAGTTAATTTTAATGCCACTGATTTTTTCTGCTTCCAGCCGATTGGGTCTGATAGTATGAATATAGGATAACCAGTTACGTACTATGCCCGCCTTATATGACGAGACAGGATTAACAAATATGGGCACATTACCTGAGTTTTTAAATAACCATTCCAGAGCATCCTCTTTCAAATTGCAGTCGATACTCAGTATGCCGGCCCGCTCAATAAGCGCTTTAGATTTATTTAGCAACTCAGGCGTGAGTTTTTTCAAAATATCCATATCACTCACGGAAGTGTGCGGTTCACCATGACTATCAACTATTGAATGATAAATCGAAGTTCTTTCATTATTGAGTTTATGAGAATGGCTAAGATCAACACCGGCTAACCGGGTTTCTCTAAACAATCTTTTTCCATATGAATCATCACCAAAAACAGAAATTAAATAACTGTCATTCTTTAACGCGGCAATGTTATGCGCCACATTTCTGGCGACACCACCTAGCGTATATTTTGTTTTCCCTGGGTTGGAATCTTTCTTTAATAATTCAGTCGAAGCGAAGCTGGTAATATCCATGTTGGAAGCCCCCACTGTTACGGCATAATTTCCACTGGAAAAAATGTATCCTTTTCCTTTTATATGCCCTTTTTTTTGTAGGTTAAGGATATATCCTGCGACGCTTGAACGACTAATGCCAATAGTATCAGCGATTTCTTTTTGGGCGAGAAAAGGATTTTTCCTGAGAAGTTGTAATATTCTAAACTCCAGATTATCCATTTTTCTCATATTATGCCCTTTATTGTTTTTAAACATAGTTGTTTTTATTCCATTGATTAATGACAGTAAAGCGTATTTTTATACATTATGCTGGTAGTGAGAAAGCGATCGAAAACTCAATGATATATTATTTATCGTTAAAAATGTGATTTTACTCTTGAATTTTTACCTGAAAAATAACCCATTGACGGAATTTTAAAACACTTAGCATGGTAACCATATTTTATTCCAATTTATTTACATACAAAACAAATGGTTGCATTATGTCTGCATTATTATTAGCACTTGTCTTTTCTTCTGTTTTAATTTTATTCTGCAAATGAAATGGGGATTTCTCAATTACATTAAAATGTGATAATTAACACACTTTCACCGATATGAAATATTGGCCCACGATTTTATTGCGGTGTAATATTTTTCATATTGAATAAGGTTTTTTATTATACCGTTAAATTTATTTGACTATGTCGTCACCATGGGTGCTTTTAATTGTTAATATATTACTTATATAAATGAAATATTTCCCTCCATCATAATAACCAATATTTATATTTAACTACCTTTTTTATTAGTGAGGGTAAATAATCCGTTAAGAACGTCCCATCAATCGATCGATATCTGTCAGCTCAGGGATGAGAAAAACGTCATGCATGGAGACGGATTACTCGAGAAAATTTGTTGTCCAAAAGAGATAACTACTTGAAGTGATAATAATTTTTTTTGGGGGGAACCTGTGCTTGAATCAGGATCACCACTGGATGTGATGCCGTATCCAAGAAAAGGCATTCAAAACAAAGAAAAAATAGCGGCGTTTCAAGTGACTGCCCAAACAGCCGCTCATTTCTCTTATAGGTAAAATAATGGAACATGCTATTCAGTACTGCTGCTTACCACACGCAAATGCCGTCATCGCCCAGGCATTTCGCATCCATCGGTCTGTCTCTGTCCAAAACGCCCATTTCGCCTGATGTTCTGCTGAGCCTGAGCTGGCGGTAAGATAATCCGTTGATGTCACATAAAATTCCCGCACCCAGCCATCGTAGAGATAAAATTTCCCCCATTCCTCGTAGAGCTGTTCCAGCGCATATTTGGAGGCAATCCTGCTGCCGAGTGATTGACAAAGCTGTTTCGCATGAGAATAAAAATCTTTTGTCAGGCCTGAGCGCTCAAACCAGGTGTGAACCGTCAAGGTTAGTTCGACCTGCTGCCCGGTTTCATCAGTACCCGTGAGCCTGGCTCCGTCAGGATTTTGCTGCACCGTCACCACATCACCCGATACCGCAATCGCGGGCGAGTTACTCTGCCAGTTCACCCGACCTGTATTGCCTGTTGTGATAAGGCGAAATTTTGCACCACGCCAGAGTACGGAAGGCCCCCGGAGACCAAACGATTTCTGGTTGGCATTACCACCCTGGCTGTCAACGGCAACGGTATCAACCAGGCGTAACGGCAGGATAAATTCCACAGAGGAGACGACTTGCTGTTCACCAACGTCAGCAGTGACCGAAGCCTGTCCAGCATGACGACTGACAAGGGTTGCTGTTGCATTTCCCTGACGGTCTGTTCTGTCTTCTGCAAAAGTCATCTCGCCAAAATTTCCAGACCAGTCAACCGCTTTATCCGCAAGCCCCTGCCCATGAATATCGGTGACCGTGACAGTAAAAGTCACCCGATCTTCGCCATCCGCCGCGGCACGGGTTTTATTGGCCCGAATGGTGGATAACAGCACTTCATCAAACGTGACAACAGGGGCGGCCACTTTATTATCACCAACCCGGATCTGCACCTGATGCTCGCCTGTCAACGTACTGCTCAGCTTAACCTGTGTTTGCCCCTGGCTGTCTGTTTCTGTCTGTCCTGAAGACAGCACTCCGCGATCCGTTTGCCAACTCACCGGCTGATTTACCACGGGTGATCCCAGCGAGTCTTTCACTGTGGCGGTCAACACCACGGTATCCTGCCCATCGCCTTTAGCCCGGACTTTGTCCACCGTGACAGCCGGTTTCAGCAAACGTTCAAACATCACCGAAGCAGCATGAAGTGTTTTTCCTGATACGTCTGCTTTCACCGTTGCCCTCCTTGCGGTGCGGCTGACTAACCGCGCTGTTGCCTCCCCCTGACTGTTTGTCTGTTCTTGCTTATCCAACAGTTGCCCGTTATCCGCTGACCATTGCACTTTGCTGCTGGCCACGGGTCGATCTGCTGCATCGCGCACGTTCACTGTATAAAGGATACTGTCCTGACCATCGGCAATCGCGGTTTGTTTGTCCGCCTGAAGCGTATGCGTTAGCGAGGTAATAAAGCGGATCGGAGAAGATATTGCCGTTTCACTGCCAACCGCCACTGTCACTTCTGCATTTCCTGATACTTTGCTGATTAGATAAGCCGTGGCCTGCCCTTTCGCATCAGTCATTAATGAAAATGAAGAAAACTGGCCGAGCGGGGTCTGCCAGCTAACGGCCTGATTGGGCACAGGTTGACCATCGGCGTTTTTAACCGTGACAGTCAAGGTTGCCCTTGATTTCCCATCCGCCTTAACGCTGTGCTTATCAACGGCGATGTCGGGTATCAGCACCGTATCAAACTGGACTGAAGGTGCAATGACAGCCTCTCCATCCACGGAAACACGTACTGTGTGCAGCCCCTGCTGACGGCTGCGCAGCACGACCGATGCCTGCCCCTGCGTATCCGTGTTCTGCCGGGTTTGGGATAATTCGCCTTTATCACTTGACCAGATAACGGCCTGATTGGAAATGGGAGCGCCTTCCTGATCGGTAACAAGGACGGTGTAGATCACACTGTCATGACCATCAGCTTTGGTCTGCGTTTTATTCGCTGTCACCTGTAATTGTTTTTCGGTCGGCAAACTCACTATCATGATTTCTGCCCGGTTGGAGCGGTTACCCCGGCTGTCGATGGCGATTCCCGAAAGCCGAACGGGATTTCCCGTGGTTTTCGGCAACCGTAGCGTCACTTGCTCCGGCTGTTGTTCAAGCACTTTCCCGCCTGCCTGCTGTAATTCACGGGTATCCAGCTCTAAACGTGCCAGCGGATATTTGGATTGGATGATCGGTACAAAGGTCACGTCCTTGCCTTCATAGCCGTTGATTGATGCAGGGAAAGCCAGTGTCAGCAACGTTTGCTTCTGATAGTCCAGCACCATATCGCTGCGGCGATTTACAAAATCCAACTGGCTGGATCTTAAATGGTGCAATGGCGCGACCGCGTTTGGATCAAACTGTTGGCTGAGCGGAACACCCAACCGATAATTGAGGTTCAGAGTAAAACGGTTCTCACTGACCCCTTGCTTACCCTGCCGAAAATCGGCACCCAGTGTGGCTAACGGCACGGGCGTGTAAACCAGCCCGGCGGTGACGCTGTACGGGTTTTTCTGGCGATCTGCTTCACCGAATAACGCGACCTGCTGCCCGTAATAACGTTCATACTTCAACTGCCCGCCACAGTGAGGAAAAGCAGGCAACCAGGCTTCGGCCTGAATATCCCAGCCATTGGCGGGTCTTGCGTCAAAATCCGTAAGTCGGGAGGGCTTCCAATGGGATAAACGCTGATAAAGGTTAGCAGAGAGTTTGACGTTATCATGCCAGGCTTCTAATCCAAGACTATAACGGTGATGCTGCTTCGGCCACAACGCATCCCAGAAGACATTGGCACCCCATAACCAATTATCGGCTAAATAGCGATAGCCGAATCCGACTGCCGTTGTTGTCTGACCGTGGTGGGTTTTTACTCCTAGTTGGCTGAATGCAGTACCCGAAACCGATTGATAAAAAGGCAACAACCCATCAAATGAAACGTCTTTTAACGAAAGGTGGCTGTCGAAAGGGAGTGTGAGACGGGCATTGCCATATTGGTTCAACCACGGTGTCAGTGTTGATGTGACCGCAGACGATAACTGCTGTGCAGCCATTGTTTTTGCCGCTTCGCTGGGTGACTGCGATTGAGTCAGTTGCCCCCATTGGGTGGTGATTTCAGCCAGTTTTTGTACCTGCGGGTCTTGGGTTTGTTCTTCTGGCATAGCCTGACCGGGAAAACTGAGTGACAGGCTTAACAGGCCGACAATCGAAGATTTCGCCCTGCTGAAGCGACGGGATTGGATTTTTTGCACCACGAGTTGTTACCCTTTTCATTAATGCTGAAAGGGGTAACATGCCGAAAAAACAGCTTAAGTACCGCGCTTAATTCTTTTTTCGAACATGAAAATTAAACGACGGTCACCCATTGGATTCAAGACGTAATCCACGTACAATATCCATTTTTTCAGCCACCAACACCGCCGCTTCCAGTTCACTGCACTGATGCTCGCGCATTAACGCCCGCCGTTCAGCCTTTTCTTCTTTTTCCGTCATACCCAGCGCCAGATACAGGCTCGGTGGCACCACCCGGAACAACGCTTCGATTTTTTTCGCCAGCACTACCCCTTCGGTATAACAACGGGGAAGTTTACTGGCAGAGAGCAAGACGGCTTTCTGCTCTTCATTCAGTTTTTTGAAACGGGCGATTTGCTCGACTTCATCCGGAGGCATAGTCAGGCACAGCCACCATTCCGCCATATTCAGCATTTTTTCAGCCGTATCCGGGTAGTCAGCGAGGTTTTGTGTGGCGAGCCACAGCCAGGCGCCCAGTTTACGCCACATCTTGACGACCTTGGTCATATAGGGGGAGAGCAATGGGTTGGTGGTGGTGATATGCCCTTCATCAATCACCAGTTGCAGTTCTCTGTCCTGATACTGGTCGCGTTCAGCCAGGTTATTCACGGTGTTAATCAGCGATACCATCGCCAGTGCCATCTGCGCTGAGTAATTTTCACGCGCCAATGTGCCCAAATCAATCAACGTGACATCCACTTCCGGCCACGGGGTGCCGGGGCGGTTAAACAGTTTCCCTTCAAAGCCCTGAGTGAACATCGACATGGCCCCGGCCATTTCATCCGCGCGTGCCCGGCGATGTGCCGTGATTAACGGCTGGCCATGCTCGTCCTGCTGGTGATTGCGGGCGATGGCATAGAGGGCATTCTGTAAGTCTGAGGCCACCATCTGACGTTGTTCTTCATGGCTGGTGTGAGCCGCCATCATAATGGCTTCACGAATTAACCCCCGATCCGAACGGGTCAGGCGCTCTTCTTCTTTTTTCTCGCCTCCGGTGATCATCAGCCGGGCGGCAATTTCCATCTCGCCCAGAATATCGCGCTGCTCATCCCCTTCATCCTGCGCTTCATCGGTATCCGGAATATCAGCTTCATTAATACGCAAGTGTTGGGGGCTGAGTTGCAGAAGTTGATGGGCATCGGCAAACAGCGCCAGACTGACACCACAACCCGGCTTAATGCCGATTTTGTTAACGGTCAGCCCCAGACTGGCGTAATAATCTGCCAACAGTCCAAAGCTGTTCCCCGCTTCGACAATAAACAGGCGCGGTCGGTGGATAGCCATCAGTTGCACCAGCGAGGCACACAGGGTGGCGGATTTACCGGCCCCGGTCGGGCCAAACAACAATAAGTGCGCATTCTGGGTGCGATCCTGTTTGTTCATCGGATCGAAGGTCAGCGGCGCGCCACCGCGATTAAAGAAGCTGAACCCCGGGTGCCCGGTGCCGGCTGAACGCCCAGTGACTGGCAATAGTCCCGCCAGATGCTGTACCCAGCTCAGGCGGGTAAACCAGTGTTTTTTGTCCTTCTGCGGGTTAAAACACATGGGTAAGGCGCGTAAATAGGCATTCAGCGGGGATACACTGAATTCCGGTCGCATCGGTTGTAATCCGGCACTCAGCAGGGTTGACGATAACTGATGCACCCGCTGGTTCAGATCAGTGACATCATTGCCCCGCACCAGAAAGGTTAGTGCACTGCGGTACAGTTTATGCCGTCGCCCCAGCAGTGCCTTCACTTCCTGCACATCCTGCCGGACACGCGCCGATTCGGTATTTTCCCCCACCGCATTTTTTGCCAGCCGGGTAAAACTCTCTTCCAGCGTATCCTGTGCC
>NZ_NIBS01000026.1:0-3043 GCF_002632465.1 Xenorhabdus budapestensis
TTTCTTTTCAAGGACAGGTATAGATACACTATTAGGTATACTTGGTGCAGTCAATGTATAGCATTTCAATTACTTAGAATCAATATTATTATTTGCTTCTCCTATGATTCCCCCCACTATTTTCACACTATTTTATCAGGAAGAACAAAAAAACTTACTTCCACCTGATTAACGGATAACTAGACAAAATTTAACTTCTTTTTTGTATCCCACCATTCGGTGCGTCGAGTAGCGAGCACGTATTACTACGCACCCGCCCTCTAAGAACCGTACGAGCGACTTTCACCGCATACGGCTCAAGCCTTTATAAACCTGCTTAGCAGGCCAGCGTGTTGACCGAAAATTCGCGCTCATGAACCTCATGATGGCAAGAAGGATGGAGTAATACTCTGTTTCCGATGACATCTCTGCCGCCCCGATGGCGAGGCACCAGATTGTGCTCCTGCCAGCCTGTTTCTTGAGTGATTGGCATTTTACACAACGCACAACGTCCCTGTTGTTCGCGATAAAGAATGAATATTTGCCGACGATACCGGAGCTTATTCATCATCCGTTTCGTCCGCAACATTTCACCCTCTTGTTCCCATGCCGGATCAAATGGATTGTACTTCCCCTTCACCTTTAAATGGCGTCGTATCGGGATACTTGAGATATCATACAGTACCCCTTCCCTCGTTCCACTTTCTGCGTCAGAGGCGAAGACCCAGTCCCGGTTACCTATGGTGTGAAAATAGCGATCTTTCACCCATTGAGCTCCTTTCTTCTGATGTCTCCGTCTGGCCCATTGCCAGAGCATAAACCAGATCTGTGCATTCACTTTATGAAGCGTCGATTTGGCTACCACGGGTTGATGGTACTGTGCCCAGCCTTTCAGTAGGCGGTTAAGAATGTGGATAAGATTCACCTGCTTCGCCGCCCGATTGGCCGTGATTGTCTCCTTAACTTTTTGACAGAATGCTTGCACATTCTTCTTGGCGGGTTTGATCAGAAGCTTTCCGTCGTATTTGCGAAAATTCCACCCCAGAAAATCAAAACCCGTATCTATATGTGTAATGTGTGTTTTTTCCTTAGACAACGTCAATCCCCGTTCGGACAGAAAGCCTTCAATCCAGGGTTTAACCGGCTCTTCCAGCCTTTCTTTCGAACGGCAGGTGACTACAAAGTCATCTGCATACCGCACTACATTGATCTTGTTTATCCGGGCGCGTTCCTTGCCGATGTGTTTCTTAAGCAAGGCTTCTAATCCATCCAGAACCATATTCGCCAGTGTTGGGGAGATAATCCCACCCTGTGGGGTTCCTTCCTCTGTTGCTGCCAGATCCCCCTGATACACGACACCTGATTTTAACCAGTTGCACAGCACATTCTTATCCATAGGGATATGTTCGAGCAGCCACTCATGGTTGATATGATCAAAACACCCTTTAATATCCGCTTCCAATACCCATTGTGGAGAACGTTTTTTCGACAGGCAACAAAACAATTGTGCCATTGCGTCTGCCGTTGAGCGTTCTGCTCTGAAACCATAGCTGTTTGGATCACCGGTTGTTTCTGCCACAGGAGATAATGCCAGCAGATACAACGCCTGCGTAGCGCGATCTTTCAGGGTAGGAATGCCCAGAGGGCGATGTTTACCCTTTGATTTTGGGATGTAAACCCGACGAAGAGGACTCGCCTGATAACCCCGGCGTTTTAACGTCTGGGCGGCTTTCCACTTCGCTTCTGGTGTTGACCATAATTTTCTGTCAACGCCGGGGGTTCGTTTGCCGCGACTTTCAGTCACTCGCCGAACCGCCAGAAATTTGGCGGTTCGGGAGCGAACCAACATCCGTTGCAACGCTTTCACTTTGCGCCAGTTGTTGGCCTTACACGCTTTCGCAATCCGGATCTGTAGTGCTCTCACCGTTTGTTCAACATGACACCAATCGATATCGTGCCAGCAGAGTAAACCGTGGGAAAGCGCAGACACTGATGTTGCCGAGTGCGCTACCATGCTGCTTTCCTCCATTATCGTCAGAGTGTTACAGGTTTCATGCGATTAAAGACCAGATGGAAGTGGGCTCACTTTCGCGTCAGGTGATGTTTCAACCCGTATTCTGGCTATTACGACCAGACCTTCGCTTTCTCCATCCTCCTTTACCCGCACCGTCAATAGCATTCCTTACGGTTTGCCTGCCCCGAAGGCAACGATACGGGCTTACCGTGTTCCTCACCAATTACACGACTGGGTTAGGATCTGCCTATTCACCGGTGGCTTTGATGACGACGTGCTCCCACTATAAACAAGAGCAACCAGCCACATACCCTTTTGGTCAGTGCCTGACAGCAGCTTTGGCACATCAAAATTAACGATGTTTATCAGCAATTCACTTACATTATCCCTACCAGTCAGCCTTGCGCCTTACCCCGATGCTGCTTCGAGGATCGCAATCACCCCCTCACAGGGATGATCACACCTAACGGTGGCTACTTTCCAGAGGAGCTTCAGACAAAACCGTTACCCGTAATGCCTGTCCTCTTGGGCTACTGTTGGTCGTACAACAGGTCAATCTTCATTCTGATATTGAATGTTTGACAATAACTGGCGAAGCTTATAATTTATTTCAAATCAACGTATCCAATTGTTTTATAATTGAAATAAATCTTCACGTCGCACTCATATATATTTCTTAAACATCGACGCTGTTATCACCACCGCCATGCCCAATACTATCGCCGCCAGCAATAATATCACTGTAAGGTAGATCACATCCAGCTAGGACAAATACAACACACAGGTATCGTACAGACCTGTTTAATTCCCCGTTTAGCGTGACAGTAAACAAAACTGGATTCATCTCCCGCGCCATAACGTCGTAAATTCCACTGCTTCAGCTCATCCACCAACTCGACCAAAATCGCTAATATAAACAAGCAGCACCAATTTGAAAGATAAAAGGTATAGGGTCATGACTCCAAAGCGTTGTAATGATGTTTTTCAATATATGCACCAATCAGCTTTTCGTGGACTTCTATCGAACGTGAATAACAAATTGTTTTTCTT
>NZ_NIBS01000026.1:3143-31961 GCF_002632465.1 Xenorhabdus budapestensis
CCCAACCTCTAAAGAGCAAGCGGCGACTATTCAGCTTCACCGTATTGATCAACCTTTTGTCGGCTATTGTGAAGACATTTCACATCATCACTACCATTTCGATCCGAAACTGGGCAGCCGGGCCTGTAAAGCCTGTGACTGGTTTGAATGGATGACGCAGGTGGTGAATGTGCCGTCAAAGTATCTTCAATAGGCTGCAGAATGAGTGGCAAAAGAAAAATATGACTATAGCACCTTGTGGAATGACAGGTGCGGAGCATGGTGACCACCTGAATGGTCACCTCAGAGAAAAGGTACTTACATAAATGCAGTACAGTTTCTGTTTGCAAAGTCATTGAGTTAATCTTTGGATTTCCTTGATCTCAGTAATGAACTCCATAATATTCTGTAAATTATTGGTATAGGATGCTGGATAGAATGACTTAACAGATTCAGGCACCACTAACTGTAGCGATTTACTCTTCATTTCTGCCAGCTGTTGTTCACTTATCCCTGGCTGCATCGTTATCAGATGCTTACGTGCCACTCGGTCTCCTTCAGCCAATACTTGTCTCCAGCGATCTTTACATGTCGTTTTTGCGCCAAGCAGACGCAAATTTTCCTGAGGAAAAGATTTATCGTGATAAGCAGAAAAACATGGAAAAAGAAAATCGGGTTTAGACTTATTCTCTGTTATATTTTTGGCAGAACCCTGTTGAAATCGCAGATTATGCAATGAGAAAAGATGATCCAGGTGATTTTCAAAGGCAAAACCAGCACGGGATTTTCGCCTGTTCTGCACACTCAATGAGAAATGAATAAATTCATCAACATCATTCCCGTTTTCTCCAAATCCCTGCGATAATTTTTTCGCTACCTCATAACGTTCATACGTTTTAAATAATTTTTCTTCCTGTTCCATCCATAGCATCAGTGTATTATCGGGTTCATTTATTGGTTCACCTGAGGCCATTTCCCTTGCCAGTAAAGAAAATTCTTTTGACTTAGGAAAACCAGCCGGAAAATGCCTTAATAATGTTTCCAGTAAATTTTCATTTTTACTTTCAGGTTCTTCAAGTTCTATTCCCAGGTCTTCAAATAACATCCTGACCGGAAGGATAAGTGATTTTTCCTCAATCGAAGATCGGGAAAAATGATGACCAATATTACCCAGACCAAATAAAGTATTCAGCTGTAATTCAACTGAAGATCCCGGGGGAGTTATAATAAGCAGCAAATCGCCATTATTACGTTTAATAATTAGAAAAAAATCACCTTCATTCATCAAAGATGAAACAGGATTCGTTTTATAATACATACGATATTCAGCCGATCTGTTTGGCTGGTTATAACGAGTATCGTACCACGTTAATTGATCTTCACAGATGACCGGCTCACTATCTTCTCCGGCAATATAAGTCAGCGTTGCCTTAAAAAATATTTTTTCCCCTCGTTCGGGAACGGGAAGATATCTTGAAAATCCTGCTTTGACCAATCCACCAATTTCATGTTGATTTGATTTTTTAGGATCAACATCAACAGCCGAAAGATATTTTGCAACTGCGACTTCGAAATGATCAGATAACTGCTCAAACATTTTTATTATGTATCCCTTTAGTATCAATTTCTACAGAATCACTGCCTGCACAAATCCACTCTTCTATTCTTTCAGATAATTCCTGAACGGGTAATCTGAATCTGCCTTTTACAGCACATTCCCAGATAACCATAACGTGCCAGCCATCACTCCTGAGCTTCTCATTTATAGCTTTATCCCGTAATACATTCTTCCCAAGTTTGTTCATCCAAAATTCGGTTCTGGTCATCGGGACTTTAAACAGATAGCACTCATGGTGATGCCAGAAACACCCATGAGTGAAAATGATTTTTCGATACTCATCGATCACAAAATCAGGCTTCCCCGGTAATTCTTTTACCTGTGTCCGAAACTGAAAGCCAGCATCTTCAAGGATCGCTGCCAGCTTTATTTCAATGGCTGTATTACAATTTCGTATTGCTTTCATATTTTTGCTACGAATTGCAGAAGGGTGAACATCAGCCATAATCAAACCTTATGCCACTTTTTTGCTGTTTTTTAACGCAATTGCTTTGGCAATATAAGGTGCCAATAACTGAGCTACAGCAGCAAAAGCAGGAACAATCACAGAGTTGCCAAATTGCCGATAGGCCTGAGTATCCGATACGGGAATGCGGAAAGTTGTGCCACCTGGTGATTCAAATCCCATCAAACGTGCACACTCGCGAGGTGTCAGCCTTCTTGGTCTGTTTTTCTGGTTTTCTTCATTGTCAAAATCCATCTCTCCAAGCTCCCTGTTCCAGCCCCGGTCGATAAGTATTTCAGAGCCATCTTTATGGTAACGGGCGGACAAGGTGCGGGCAACGCTATTCGGGTTATCAGGGAAAACCAGACCAAAACCAAAACCATTTCCTTTTGCCTGATGTTTTTTCGCGTAGTTGTATAAATATTTCCATAACGCAGGAGTAAGGATATATTTTTTATCAACATTACTGTCCAGTAATTCTTTAAGTATCGGTCTTTGTGCAGGAAAAAGTTGATTCATGTTTCTGAGGGTAAATCCCTGGTGGATATTAAGATCACGCCGAAATCCAACCAAAACAATACGTTCACGGTGTTGTGGCAGGAAATTTTGGCCATCAATAATCTTTGGATCATCTTTCCCGTTATGTTCAACATCTGCAACTGAATATCCCAATTCATCCAAAGCCTGCACAATAACCCGAAAAGTTTTCCCTTTATCATGGCTTTTCAGGTTTTTCACATTTTCCAGCAAGAAAATGGCCGGTTTTTTGGCAGCAATGATCCGGGCTACATCAAAAAACAATGTTCCCTGCGTTTCACATTCAAAGCCATGAGCACGGCCTAATGAATTTTTCTTTGATACCCCCGCAAGAGAAAAAGGCTGACAAGGGAAACCGGCCAGTAATACATCATGATTGGGGATTTCACGATCTATATTCTGGCATGCTTCTTTATCACTGGCAGAAATATCATGGCTCAGAGTGATATCCCTGATATCAGAATTAAAGACATGCTCTTCAGGATCGCAATACCAGTTTGCTTTGTAAGTACGAACCGCATCCTTGTTCCATTCGCTGGTAAACACACATTGCCCACCAATCTCTTCAAATCCTTTTCTGATCCCACCAATGCCGGCAAACAGATCAATAAAACGAAAAGTGTAATTCGGATGGTGTTCAGGCGGTGATGGCAACAAACTATTGAGCATCTGTACTTCCAGCTCAGTTAATTGCTTTTGTACCATTTTACCATTTAACCAGCGATTAAGGGTTTCACGAGTCCAGTCGCTATGACTGATAGCCCGAAGTGCCTCAGCAACATATTTTTGATCATAGATTTCAACGAGTTTACTGATTAATGCTTTGTCTTCTTCTTTTTTCCGGTATTGTTCTTCTTCGTTTTGTGCAATCAGTTTTTGTGCGATTAACTCTAACTCTTTCATATTAAAAACCATTTAATCAACGGGATATCTTAGTGTAAGAATATCACTCAACTGACACAGGATAAAGTTAAACTGACAAAAAGAAGTCTCAGGTACGTATAATAATCACTGACGCACCGCCATGCGGCTTGTCTGCTGACGATGGAATACAAAACAAAAAAACGTTTTGTATTCCATCGTCCAGCACCAATTCTCATATATACTTCTTAAACATCGACGTTGTGATCACTACCGCCATACCCAGCAAAAGTGCCGCAGGCAGCAATATCACCATGGGATACACCACATCCGGCCACGATAAATACAGCACACAGGGAATAGTGCAGGCCGGTTTAATGCCCCGTTTGGCATGATGGTAAACAAAACTCGATTCATAACCTGCCCCATAACGGCGTAAATCCCGCCGCCCCAGCCCGTCAACCAATGCAACCAAAACCACTATCATAAACAGCGGAACAGACAGCACCAGGATGACCAGCCGGATCAGCGTCACCATCGTGATAAACACGGTAGCCAGACAATATTCCCGCAAATAACCCGATACACCCTGTAATACCGCATTGAATTCACGCAGAAAATCATTGCGGCTATTGAGCTGATATTGCTGCTGTCCCTGTATCCAGTGCATAAAACCACTGTTCACAAACAGCCATTGATACGCCTGTGCCAGCCCGTCAGAGACCGTTTGTACGGGATTTGATAACAGCAGGCTTTGCGTAAACTCCATGGATAAAAATTGCAGCTCCGTTTTCATCATCGTCTGACCGTGGGAGGCGCCTTGTTCCGGCCAGAAAAAAGTCATACCGAGGTATTCCAGCAACAGGCTGAATAGCCACGACATGATAACAAACCCAATGAGTTGCCACGGCCATTCCCATAACAGGCAATACAACAGGCCATGCTTGCGAGGAGGTTGGGAAGATTGACGGGATTGATTTTCTGATTGTGCCATAAGCGGAAATTACCCTTTTTCTTCCCACCAGTTTTCACTGGTGCGGTAGTGCCGTCGCATATGCTCGGCGATTTTCTGTAAACTCGTCGGCATCAGGGCATCATCGTCATCGCCGGTTGGCAAAGGCATACGAATCTTCCACAACTGTCCGCCTTCCAGTAGGGCAAACGCCTGTCCTTTCGGCAGGTTAATCATCTCAGCAGGCGTCACCAGCGGTGTTTTGACTGTGCCAACCCTGTCCTGCGTGGACGAGGTAAAATCCTGCCCCTGTTCGACATCGGCGATATCCGAATGCCCTGAGACCAATGTTTTGCTGTAGATCTCCACTTCCGGCAGCTGGCTGGTAAGTAACTCGGCTGTCCGGTTATCCCGCACCCTCAGCATAATCAGGGTATTAAAATTGCCAATCACCTGTGCGGTTTTAACCGGGCTGCCGATACGGGCTTCGATATCCGATGAAGTCTGGGTATAGGCCGTCACCTGCATACCGGCGCCACCGCCTTTATTGATCAGCGGGATAAATTCATCCCCCATCAGTTCATTGAATTCGTCACAATGCAGGTTAATCGCCAATTTCCCGTCATGACGAATCGGTAAGCCCGCGTTCATGCCATATTTATAAATTTGCCCGGCCACACTGACCAAATCGGCAAACATACTGTTTCCTACCGCAGAAGCCACATCACTGTCAGACAACGCATCCAGCCCGATATAAACAATCCCGTTCTTGCGGATCACCTGTTCCCAGTCGAAGATAGGGCGTAAATCGGCCATATTGAGATAATCCGGCGATAGCAGTTCTGAAATTTTTCCGGTGGTCAGTTTTTCCAGCAGAGGCAGCAAAGAGGCGACTATTTTATCAAAATAGGTGCGGTCATAACGCACGGCAGAACGTAATCCGTCCAGAATAGGATCGTAGAGCTGCTTACCGGCTTCTGAACTCAACGTGACTTCCATTGCCCACAGCCGGAACGCATCCGGCTGCCCCTGCATATTGCGCGGGATATCTTTTTCTTTCAGCTTGCCGAGGTATTGATTGATTTGTTCCAGCAGTGCAGGTTGCCTGTCTGCCATCACTTTAGTGGCATAGAGCTGATACAGTTCGCTGATATTATTGACATAACGCGTGATCAAGGTGTAGTCCGGCCGATGCCCCAGTGCCACCAACGCACGGGCGACAATATTAACAAACCGCCAGGCAAATTCACGGAACGCGGCGCTGTTGCCTTCGCCACTGAGCTGCCCCGCCAGACGGGAAGCGACTTCCGATACCCGGCCAAATCGCCCGACCGCATTATAACGGGCGGAAATTTCCGGCCAGCCCAGATGAAAGAGAGAAAGTTCACTGCCACGACCTGCCCGGTGCGCTTCTGCCCAGATGCGTCTTAACAGGTCGGCATCCCCTTTAGGATCAAAGACAATCACTACTTCACCGCGCCGGATATCCTGCGTTATCAACAATTCAGCCAGCCGGGTTTTCCCCACGCGAGTCGTACCCATCACCAGGGTATGCCCGACGCGCTCACGCAGATCCATAAACACTTCGGCTTCCTGTGGTTCAATACCGTGGATCATGGGATTGCCGCCAACGGGTGGTAGCGGACGCACCGGGTTTAACGGTGAATCTTTGCGCAACAGATTTGACAATTCCGGCCAACGGTATTCGGTTCGATGCTCCAGTAAACGGGCAAGCTGATATAACCGGGAGGGTTGCACAAATCGTTCGACCTCCGGTCGGCGCGTATCCTGCAAACGCTGAGTATGCTTCTGCTGCCAGCGAAAGCCCCGGCCCAGAAACAAGCGCTGATGACTGACCGGGATGTGCTTTGTGCTCATCTGGTAACGCGGCAAACGGCTCAGATTTCGGCGATAGCGGATAACCTGAATGCCCTGCCATGTACGTATTATCGCCAGCCCAACAAAACCCCCTGCCATCACATAGCTGACTGAGGGTGCCAGTGCAATCGCCCAGGGTGCCCGAACACAGATAAACGCGGCAACGGCTGAGACCACCGCGGTATTCAATTCTACCGCTGGGCGTAACAGGGCTTCAACCACATAACGGCGGCTCATGGTGATAACTGCTGCAAGAGTGCAGTTTCGGTGATCAACACCGGATAATGTTGCAGTTGTAAACGGCGAGCCAGCTCTGTACCGGAAGCCGGTGATAGCAGCAAATCCGGCACTAATGTCCGCAGTGATTGTAACCCCGCCATTTCACTGACATTGACGACCAGACCCACGGCGTTCAATTGCTTAAGTCGTGCTGCATGCTGACTTAACCACTGACGTGAATTGGGATCATCACCAACCAAAAACAATGCTCCAATGCCCGGCAGTTGCAGTGGTCTGCTTACCACTTTCCCCGGCGTGAGTTCCAGTGTTTTCACCGGCAACATGGCAGCTTCACCTGCCCTCTCTAGTGAGAAATTTTGTAGCAGCATTGATGAATTATCCGGCTGAGCATTAATGCTTTCATAAAAAGGTGAGGCCTCTTGGCCGCCTAAATCGGCAATCACGTTCAGTTCAGCCTGGCAGGCATTGATCCATAACAGGCCGATAATAGGGAATACGCCCAACCGTTTCATTGTAATGACGTGACCTGCCATCCCTGTTCCCCTTGTCGCAACAATACCGGCATCAGCCCCTTGCCAAACCGGAACCAGTTCCCCGTATCATGATTCAGCGTGATTTGCCGATTACGTACCCGCTCAACAGGGATATGATGGTTTTTGGCCCAGAGCCGTAATGTGTCGTCATTACCCTGACTGTCGACCAGATAGATATCAACCGGTTGCTTCGCCGCCAGTACTTCGGCCAAACGGGTTTCACATTGCGGGCAATCTTTGGCTCTGACAAACAGTGCCAGCCGTCCATTAGTCGCACGCGATGTTTCCATATTGACCGGCAAGACATCAGGAAACAGCTGCTGCCAGGCAGCATTCACTTCCCGTTGGAAACTCAGTTCTTTTTCAGTTCGTGCAAACTCTGACTTAACCCACTGTTCGGCATAACGGCGACGTTCGGCATCACTGTCAGCTTCAATGCCTAATGTGGTCAGCGGATCAAGCCCCGGGGACTGGATACCCCGTGGCCCACTCATCAGTTGCTGATAACGATGGTATTCATCCGCACTTAACTTCCACTGTTCAGCCTGACTTTTCAGGGATTGTTGTTGGTTTTCCATCAATTGCGTCTGCTGCGAGGCTAAGGGTGTCAGTGTTGCTGCCCAGACCGAACTGCTCAGCAACCATACCAATAAACCGAAACGATGCAATTTCATCAATGCCCTCCCTGCTGTGTTTGTTTAGCCGAAACCGGTAACTGATAGCCCTGTCGTAAATGGTGGCAAACCACACGCTGCACTTCGTCCACTTCCAGTTGCCAGGCCGGACCTGCCATCACCTGCAATGCCGTGCGCAACCGGATGGGACCTGACTGAGCGTGCACGGACGGCAACAGCTGGTGATATAAGATGTCATTGGTTTTTTCCGTACATAATGTGTAGCCCGATTGACGCAATACGTAACGTATGGCATCGGCAACAGTAGGTTTCTGGGAAGCAGAGATATGGACATCAATCAATTGGGAAAGTTGGTCACGTTGTGCCTCCGTTGGGTCGGTACTCACCAGCAAATAACGTCCATAACGAACAACTTCTGACGTTTGTTGATAAATATCCGGTGAAACAGACTGAACGTTTCGTGTCAGCGTGACGGAAGGAAAAGTTTCTTTTGAAGGTTGAGATTGCAGTTGTTTTACGGGAGCCGTGCATCCGGTCACTATGACCGCTATCAGGCTCATTAACGCATTTATTTTCATTCCGGTCAGGTTCCTGCTCAGTCATCAATAGCATCGACTATGCAGGAAACCCGGTAATTTATTCAATGAACAACTCAACTGTATTTGCTGAAAATTAATATGCCGAAACAGGCATTATCATGTGTAAACGTTATGGTTTTTATCAGCTTGTTATTCAGCCGCTGGCTGATTTTCATCAACCGACTGACGTATTTTTCGTTCAATAATATTGCCGTAATCATCGAAATAACGGCTGGGCCAGATTTCAGCGGGTTCCATTCCCAAACGGGTCGCGATGATCAGTTCCCCTTTGGGCCACGAGCGGGACAAGGTATTTGCCAGGGTGGAAGAACTGAGTCCCGATGCGCGGGATAAAGCGGCGAGTGTGGTACCACGTTTGCGTAATGCACAAATAATTTCGGCTGGGTGCCAGTCTTTCTGAGTGTGAATCATCGTCATACCTGCTTCCCCTTCTGTAGATTATTGGTGGTGGTTCAGACAGGGTTTCCAATACCGGAGGTCAATCGATCCGGCGAGACGTGAGTCTCCCCTGCCTGAACCGCCATTGAAAGGGCGACAACAGGCACACTGGTAGAAACTACCTACCAGTGGATTGACCTTTCAGGGTTGGAAATCCCTGACTATCGGATTTTGCCGATAGCTTTTCTACTTTAACGAATTCCGTTATCTAATTCAATAATCGAACGTGTAAGTTTAACAAGTAAATTAAACTATTTGAGTTACTGGTATTGTTCAAATAGAATACAAAGCAACAATAAAACGCTTATAATATACTCATACATTTAACTGATCATGGTAATTTTGGAGCGTGGTAAAACGATATTCTACGCTGTTAAGAACGTGCTTATCCCCTTTTTTAACTGCCTTAATATATTTTTCCACGTACTTCTCAAATTTTCTTGTGATGAAAAATTCTTTTCCTTGAATATTTTTATGTTGTTCTGGTGGGATCAAAAATATTTCATCAGAAATATATCTCAGATTAGTAATTAATAAGGCTTTCGAGTAATCCAATCCTTTACCTTTAATACCCTTCCGGTTAGATTTTTTGTTATTGCAAGTTTAAAATGTCACCCAATCCTCCAAAGTAGAAATGTCACCTTTTATCTGAAAGAATAGGGATACTGACTTATGATTTGAAAGGTTACAGATGAAAAAAGCTTTCTTTTTCTTACTAGATAACTATGCCGATTGGGAAGGTGCCTTTCTTGCCAGTAGGCTGAATGCAAGCAAAGAATGGACAGTAGAGACCGTTTCTCTGGAAAAGGGCATCTGTAAATCAATGGGGGGGTTCACCACCATGATTGAACATTCCATTGAAACTCTTCCCCATCACGTCGATCTTTTTGTCTTGATCGGTGGAAATTCATGGAATATAGAATCAAGTGAATTAAATAATCTTATTTTCACTTATCTCAATGATGGCGTTGTTGTTGCTGCAATTTGCGGGGCTGTTGATTTTTTGGCTAAAGGTGGGGTGTTAAATAATTATAAACACACTGGAAATTCTCAATATTTATGGAGAGATTACATTAAATATACAAATAATAACAATTTCATTTTAAAACAAGTGGTTGTGGATAAAAATTTAATTACTGCAAATGGTACGGCATGTATTGAATTTTCAGAGAGCGTACTGAAAAATATCGATTTTTCAACGCCAGATATAATAGAAAAAGATCATGAGTTGTTTCGAATAGGCTATTTGAATTATCTTCTTCAACATGAAGAAGATCCATTCAAATAGGCGGATGTCAGCCCAGAATATTGAGTATAGATTCATATACCTTTTCGCCTCTGCACTAACTTTTCAGGCTTCTTCTGAATTCATCCGGGTCAGCAAGTACCGGATTAATCGCTCTGAGTTGTTCCTGAATTCTGACCTGCGCACGGCGTTTTGGCATGGATTTACTTCTGCTCCGCTTATCCTGACGTTCCAGCTCATCCATTTTATCCTGAGCCAGTTTCAGCACCGTACCCAAACGTTTATTATCAACAATCTGCCCCTAGTCAATACAGTCGAGTTTATCGAATACCTGATATTTCAGTTAACGGTGGTCATACTTAAACGCCAGTGTACCGTCCAGATAGTCGTAGACTCTGATGTTTTCACCGGCAATCCGTGAGTTTTCATCTGTCGGTTCAACCAGGTAAATCATTTTGTCATAACGGAAGGTCAGTGATTTGGTGAGTTTACGTGTTTCCTGCCAGGCAAACATATCATCAAGATCTTCAGGGGGCTCAGTGATCGGACGGTGTAAGTTTTTAGGGTATCTGGGAACACGGGCAAAACGGCGGTTTTATAGTCACTGATAAAGGTTTCCACCCAGGCATTGGCTTCCTAAATGCTGCTGATACCTTCCAGGCGCATTTCTTTGATAAGTCTGTCCTGAAGTGTCTGATTAGCCCGTTCCACACGGCCTTTTGCCTGCGGACTGTTGGCACAGATAAGATCAACACCGATATCATGAAGTACCCGTCCAAATTGTGTTGTCCCCGTCACCGCACCGTTAGGGTGGTTAACCCGGAATATTCCGGGTTTGTCACTGTAAAACATCAAAGGTTTACCGTGCTTTTCAATGTATTTCCGTGTTGCCAGCATGTAATCAAACGCCAATTCCGTTTCGCCAAAGCGCAGATGCATTAGTTGACCGGTTGCATCATCGACAAAGACCAGCAAGCAGCACTTTGGGGCTCGTCCCTCGAACCAGTCATGAGGAGAACCGTCAATCTGAATGAGTTCACCAAAGCAGTCACGACAGCTACGGGGCTGATAGATGCGGGGCTTACGTCTGATATAAGGAACCCACAGACCATCAGCGATCATCCATTTTCTAAGTGTTTCAACTGAGACGATGACATTGTTTTTTTCGCGGAGTTTTTCGGCGGCCAGTGTCGGACCGAAATCACGATAATTATCATGAACCAGAGAGAGCACCTGAAGTTTAAAAGATTCAGGCAGGCAATGATTACCCGGTTTTCCCCAGTGGCCGTGAACCAGTCCTGCAACGCCTGACTCGCGGTAACGGTTGACGAGCCGCTGCACCTGCCGCTCAGTCAGTGCTAACTGGGCGGCTGCATCACAGCGTCTGAGCCGTTTCTCACAAACCGTCTGAATGACGTTAACTCGGTTCAATTCTTTATCTGACATAGTCACCAGCATCCGAATGTCCTTGTTGCAGCAAAAGTTTTATCCTTTATGCTTCAAAAAGTGACATTTCTAAATGGCTAAAAAGTGACATTATAATATTGGTGCTACATTTTGCGTAATATATGCTGCGTTATGTTTAATTGAAATTCTAAGTGGGATGGCAAAAGTTAATTTGTTGATGTTTATTACAACAATACCATGTCCGCAAGTTTTACCGGGGATCCACTTACCATTTTCGTTATCAAGCGCTTGTATGAGATAAACATTCTCATCATAGAAGGTTTGATCTAATTTTCTTAATTTCATCCTGATCACTTTTGTCTGAATCAAAAAAAACCAATTCAGGTTTTTTTCTGGCAGTTAATTCAGTTTGGAGGCTTCTGCTTTTTTACGTGGGGTACTCCTACCACCACAAACTGCACTTATATGATACTGCTGATGTTTGATCTTGCCAATCAACGATATTGTGGGACGAACTGGTAATCAGTATTAGTTAATTTATCAAGGTATTCATCAAAAGAATTAGCTAATACAATATAGCTATCAGGATCATGTAAATAGCGTATTACTTGCCCAACACTACCACCATTAATAGGATTAAAATCTATATACAATATAGATGTACCACCATCATTCATACAATGAGAAAAATAAAGGCGTTTATTCATGACGATATTAATATTAATTCTATCGTCTATAAAAATTATGCCATCTTCCTCTAACCATTCACCATAATCATCTGCAATACTTTGGTTGTACTTATTCTCTTCAATTATGTCATCACATGATAACAGGTAATATCCAAAATCTTCACCAACATCTGAGCCGAACAGTAAACAACTAATCGTTATTTTTTCATATTTTCGCCAATAAGTGCCATCTACACGTTTCAGAAGTTCAATCAAAGTAGCTAGGCAATCGGGATATACGGAAAGTAATTTTTCAATAGCCTTATCACTAGCTCCTTTTATGATGTGCCAAGTATCCCTATCTTCTTCATCTAAGTGCTGCTTTATATTTTTTAAGTGGATATCAATTAAAGATGTCATTTCGGATACCTTAATATTTTTTCAAAAAACAGCTACAATGCCATATTTTAAATCACATAACAAATGTATTTTCAATACAACTCAATAATTAATAAAATTAAAACAATGATTAATAATGTTATTTATAAAATTAGGGAGTATAACCTCCCAATAAGTAATATTATTCAGTTGAGATACCTTCTAAAAAGTAATTAAATATATACTTGTCGAAACTATCAAATTTTGAGTGCAATGTCACTCTATCCTCGATAGACATATCGACAAATGAATTCAATATATCATGTAACTCATTTTTATCATTCTCCATATCTATAATTCCTGAGTTATGAATCATTCTTGACAGCATTCTTGGTAATCCATATTCCTCCAGTTGATAAACTAAAGGTGGTAAAAAAGCATTAGCAACCTTTGTAATAAATGGAGATATATCTATTCCTTCTTTAAATATATTTTTTTGTATCACATTAATATCGCTTAAAATAGTTGCCAGCTTAAATGTAACATTTCTTTCCAGATGAAAGAAATCATCTATTCCAATATCGTGGAAATCAAGTTTATCTAGTAAGTCAGGAATGGTTTCATTCCAATTATTAGATAAGATCTTTATAAACTCTACAAGTTTCCTGTGTTCAATTCCCCACCCCCCCCGTGAAATACGCCCAATCACCTGGTACAAAATATATTCCCAATCCTTAGGGTGTGGTGAATTTAAATATACAAGACCAGACCATTTTTCTTTATTATATTTAATCTCTTTTACTATATCTCGTATTAAAAATGAATTACTCGATTCAATTTCCCCCATTTCATATAACTTTTCTAATTGGTCATCCCCTAGCAGTGATTTCATTTCTTCTTTGTAAGCAATGATTTTATAAATTTGTTCTTTAGTAAGTTCTTGTTTATATTCTTCCAAGTCTATTGAACCCAAAAGTTCATCAGGAAAAACAAGATTCAACTGAGTTTCATTGGGTTCCGGTGGTTTTTCTAAGATATAGATCTTCCCAATGAAATGTTTAAACATACGACCACCTCGACCAATAATATTTTTATAAGTAAAATCAGTTAAGTTTGATTTTCCATTTTTATTTTTCCAAATAATTACATTTTCTGCTGATGTATTTACACCTTCAATTATAGAAGATGTGGAGACTAAATTCTTTAATCCTTCCGGTTCTTCAAATAAACGTACTTGTATCTGACTCAAAGAACGATGCAATCTACCATTATGTATTCCTGAACCACGCTTTACTAAATTTGTTAATTTCCAATTCCTACTATAATTTTTTATCAACCATAACTCAAAATCCCTTAATATTGAGCTAGAAGATGCTGGGTATTCAGATATTAATAAATTTGAAACATCGGAGATAGCAGAATATGTCCCTGCGTAGATCAACGTCTTACCATTAGTTTTTCTTAAAATATTAATAAGCGTATCACTTTTTAAGTCATCATTTAAACCAATCTGCTCATAAAGATTATGTTTCTCAAGATAAACCGTATTAAAGTTAACGCTCTCAAATTCCATATCTTTTGTAAGAAAGCCATCATTTATTTTAGATATGTTAGGTGCTAAAAAATACTTTTGTTTTGCTTTAACTCCTAACTTTAACATGGCGTTTATTAATGACGGAGATCTCTCTTTATCAAAATGAGAACTAGCTTTATAGAATTCATCTATGATTAGAATATCTATATTTTCTATTTTTTTTGCATAATGAGTTGCACGTTCCTGTGGAAAAATAAAAATATTCCTCTCACTTAATTTAACTTCAGAGGTTGTAATAATCTTGTAATCTCGGCTAAATTTCTTATGTAATCTTCTTCTGGTTTCATCCATTAATGCAATCGTTGGAACTATAATTAATACATTTTCAGGGCGATTTAATGCAATAAAAGAGTCTATTATAAAACTTTTACCAAAACTTGTAGGTGCACTGATAGCTAAATTTTTACCTTCGATTAATTTTTTTAGAATTAATGATTGCTCCCTATGTAAGGTAAGATCTTCCTTTTCACCAACATTTACCTTAAACGATTCAAATACAAATCTGTCTTGCCAATTAGCTGTATCAATCTGCAAATATGGATATAATCCAACCTGTCTAATTAAATTATTAACCAATGGAGAATAAAGTATATTTTCCAAATGATGATAATCAAGTAATTTTATTAATTCATTCCTAGCAGTAAATTCATCTTTATTAATTATATGTTGATTTATTTCTTGGCATTTTTCGAAAATATCCATTGATTAATTCTCTCTATAAAATTCAACTGTGCTAACAAATTTATCTACTATTTTATTTTTATCAGGGACAGGGAAAAGTATTATATGAAATGTTACTTGATCATAAAGATAAATATCATTATTTAATTTATTTATTTGTTTATTAAAAAAAATATTTGCCCGTTCCACATGATAATCATAAACATCTTTCTCATATGAGAATGTTATCGCTGTAGCCTTTTGAGTAATTTGACATTCATGTAAAATAAAAATAGGGACATGAATTTTAGGTTTTAGTGAGTCTATTGAATTTTTATTTGAAAGAGCGTCTTTAATTTTTTCTCTCAATCTTATATCAGTGACAAGACAATCTATATCATTTACATTAGTTATTATACTATTTTCTTTTTTTAATTTATCTGTTCTAAGAGAATTTCCTACTGATGTAATAATTTTATCCAGCCTTGCATTCTCAATAGAATTATAAAACTTTGCTTCACCAAACCATAACGAAAAATCATCATCACGAATAACAAGGTGAACACTATCCGCACCTTTTGCATTATCTTGTGTGTTCTGTTTATAAAATATTTTGGGAACTACTGGTAAGGCCTTATAGTGGTGTTTCATTATGCCATATAGGACAATTTCTGCTAATTCACTACCTTTACTGATATCATCGTTCTTGTCCGTCAACCTTAATTTTTCTGCAGCAGCTATTAGCATTGTATGAGATTGATTTACTAAAGCTCTCCTTTCTTTAGAAGATAATGATGTCTCAGCAATATTATCCCATATAAAATTCTGAAAACGTTTAAACCTCCAACAACCATCTTCAAAATCATTTACCATGCTAAGTACATTTTTGTTATTTATGGGAGATAACTGCTGATTACATAAATGTAAAAAAGATTCATCTATCAGTATCTTAAATTCCATAGAACCATCCAATATTACGAACACATTGAAGTAAAGTTAATTTATTTGTGTAATATGAGAGACTAACATAAAAAATGTTACTTCTATGAATACATAGAAATTCTTGTGAATTGAGTCGCAATTACAACGCATTAGATATTATTTATACAATTCAAAAATTGTATATCACCGATATTGGTAACTCATGTGTTCTTTAATTGAGGTTAACCATAATTAAACATTTAGTCACAGTAGCATAACCATTGGTACACACCTTCCAACAGTATTATTGTCCATTCCAATTTTTTACTCCCTATAGGGAGTATTGCTCATTTACAGATAAAAATAAGCCCTGTTATAACCTGTCTCTTGATCATATTTCATAGGTCAAGCGACTTGGACAGTAAATAACCTTCAAGGATGGTTTGTAACATGAACCATCCTTCCCATAGCCTTTCCCACCCTACGCGGCCATTTCGTTTGGAATCATACCAACCCGCCAGTTTCCCCAAATTAATATAGGCCCAATAAACGCTTGGCGCTGTCTTAGGGAGCTTTTTCTTCTCTTGCTTTACCCACAATAACTTCCACGCTAACGGGCTTAATAGTGTTTCACAACTCTGTTTTTCCACCTCCGACCTATTGAGACCCACATAGCGTAGCTGATGAACACGCACAGCAATAAACGCCAGGATCACCACCATTTTTTCCAGATTCTCTTTACATTGCATCCGCAGCGCTTCGACCTGTGTCCCTCCGCTTTTCCATGCCTTATGAAATTCTTCAATGAGCCAACGTTTTTCATAGTAATCCAGAATGCGGTGAGCATCTTCTTTACATGTTACCGGCTCTGAGGTCAGAATGTGCCAGCTCAGTTCTTTATCGTTATTGATTTCCTGACAACTCACATAATACAGGGCTACCGATTCACCCCGTTTATTGGCCGGCATTTTGAGCGTAACAGGCGCATAGCGGACCTCACAGACCGCTTCACGCGCCTTACGTCCACCTCGCTGCTTAACCTGAACTTTTCTTTTATCTGCCGGCTGCAATGATTCACTGAACTGATAAAGCTTATCTGGGCTTTGTTCAATGCAACGGCTTTGCATTGAACGCACAATAAGACGTTGTTGATGTGTGATTTTATAGGCCAGATAGTCAATGATGTCTGCCTCGCGATCACAAACTGAGATGACTTTATCCATTTCACTGCCAAGACGGCTTTCTGTTGCCTGAGAGGCGCGTTCCCACTGATAACTTTCCTTATCTTTATACGGACGGGAGGCCCGTTGCGCTTTCTTACCATACTGATCCAGCTCTCTTATCCAGCGCGTTTGTTCAATCAGGCCAATGACCTGTTCTTCTTTGGGAGCAAAAAGCAAAACAGAATGGGCATGCAGACCGGTGGCACTTTTTCGGGATGTGGTATAGCCCATTTCTTCCCGGACTGTCTGATGAGTAAACTCCAGTGAGGTCGTATCTTCCAATGCCAGCAAACAGTCATAGTATTTGGCGTGTTCAGCTGTTGCCGCAAATCCGGCCTCAGCAATGGCGGTAGCGTTAATGGCCTGATTACGCGTAAATCGATAAGCGGCTTCAATATCCGCCGGGGTTTTGAGTGATTGCACAATAGATTGCCCGATATGATTAGCTAACGAGGCGGTGAATTTGATAAGCCGTTTTGTACGCCGACGGTCACCCAAATTTGCGCGAGAAAAAGTTTCATCAGCCCATTGTTCTGCGTGAGTTTGGAACATTTTACTGTACCTCAATGAAATCGTTATTACTCAGATCAGCAAAGTGGAAAAAGATTCAAAAAAATCCCCCGATTTTTTATCGGGGGATTTGTGTATGAAAGACAGGTTATGACAGGGCAATCTGTTGATGATGAAAACACCACTCAGAACGGGATCTTCGAATCCCAATCCATTTCCTCCTCTGCCGGTAATACAGCAGGTTGTACTGCCGGAGTTGCCTGCCTTTCCTTATTGGCGGGTTTAGAAGGCTGTGGCTTCTGTGCGGGCTGATGCCCAGCCGGCTGGGCAGTTGCATTTTTTGCATCACCACGACTGCCCAACATCTGCATCGTGCCATTCACATTGACCACCACTTCGGTTGAATAGCGATCCTGTCCCTGATTATTCTGCCACTTACGTGTCTGCAACTGGCCTTCAATGTAAACCTGAGTCCCTTTTTGCAGATACTCCGCCGCAATTTCTGCTAACTTGCCGAAGATCACTACCCGGTGCCATTCGGTTTTTTCCCGAGTTTCGCCGGTTTGTTTATCCCGCCAACTGTCTGAAGTCGCCAGTGACAGCGTTGCCACCGTACCACCCGTTGGTAGGTAACGGATTTCCGGATCTTGTCCCAGATGGTAGGGTAGGGTACGTGTGACCTTTCAATATGGTTAATGAATAGTTCCATTGCCAATCGAGCTGAATCACCGTTACTCCCCCTCCGAACCGTACGTGCACCTTTCAATGCATACGGCTCTCCGTTGTTAGTCTATAGAAGAAACTCAAGTAGGCAGTGCCTGATTTCGAGCCAGAATTGGGAAGGTTGATCTTCCTTTTTCTTGCCTTAAGTCAGGTAACTTCCCACTGTGTAGCTTGTCGTGGCAGCTTATGCACAAAATCAATGTTTTCCTGCGACGTGCGATCATCATTAATTGCCAAAGGCTCGGTTGATATCCAGCCTTACGGCCTTTCTTCAAATCCTTTAGTTTCTTAACGTGATGGACTTCGCAGGGGCCCACTGAACCACAGTACTCACAAGTTCTTGCCCCTAAGCGGCGCATGATCTCTGAAGTTCTGGTGGTAATTCGTGCCGTTACTGATTCTGCGTCAGATATTTTTACCTGTACACGGTTAACATGCTTGAGTTTAAAGACCTCAATTTTCCGGATTTCTTTCTTTTCCTGTACGATTAGAACGAGGTCGCTGTTAGGTTGACGAAGCTTTTTGGCGACCTTGTTCACTGAGCTACGCCGTTTATTGGCTAGCGTTTTTAACAGACTCGTTTGCCATATGAAATATAATTTTGAGAACTTATATTTCATGTCTAGCGCGAGGCTGTAATAGTTTGCCAGCCCTCGCATTTCAGCGTTGAAGGTCAGAACAATTTCAGCTTCGCTGAGGTTTATTAGACTCTTGCGATGCGTTGCTTTGACCCCCTCATATCGGCCATATAGCCGTCTATGACAGAATTTGGCGGCTATGTCATCAGGAACAAATAACTGAACGATGCTCTTCGTTGACCTTCTGAGAGAGTACCGTCCTTGCGATTTCTGTTTTACCAGTTTTTTCGCATCTTGTTGCCTAATTTCATATCCTAGGAATGTTACCCCTTCTTCGATATGTCGGATTTTGGTTTTCGCTTCATTAACTTCCAACCCCAGAGAGGTCGATATGAAGTTTTTAACCTGTACCGCTATGTGCTCGGCGTCCTCTTTGGAGCCGATGATTCCGATGACGAAGTCATCCGCATATCGGACATAGTACATACGTTTGAAGTTAGGGTCGTTCGTCACCTGAGAGGGTATTGAACGTTTTTCCTCCAGTAGACGGTCAATTTCTCGCTTTATGACATCTTTTTCCTTTTCTGAATTGGAATCGGTTGCCATGTTGTCTACATTCTTTCGCAGTTTATGGATCTTGTGAGCCAATCTGTTCATATCTGGATTTGCCTTACGCCTTGTACCGATTGTATATGCAGGAATTAAATTCCGTTCTACAAAGCAGTCCAATTTGTTAAGGTAAATATTAGCCAGTAGGGGAGAGATGATCCCGCCCTGTGGCGTACCTGAGTATGTACAGTTGTATTTCCATTTGTCCACGTATCCTGCCTTGAGCCATTGTTCGATAAGTTTTAGAAAATTCTTATCTGCAACCTTTTCTTTCAATGTCTCTAGCAGGAGTTTATGAGGAATGTTGTCAAAGAATCCTTTGATATCAACATCCACGATCCACTTGACTCCGTTCCAAGTAGGACGGATCGATTTTAACGCGGTTTCGCATGAACGTTCTGGTCGAAACCCATGGGAGTGTTCGGAGGACACGGGTTCATAGACTCTTTCCAGGATTATCCTTGCTACTTCTTGCGCTAATTTATCATTCCCACTTGGTATACCCAGAGGTCTGGTTTTTCCGTCCTTTTTCGGGATCATGACCCTACGTACAGGTTTTGCTACGTATTCTCTATTGCGTAGCGTTTTTGCCAGAGTTTCTGCTCTTTCGAGGGAGAAACCGTCAAGCGTATCTTTTGATACTCCTGTTGTTAATGCGCCTGCGTTAGCTCGTATGTTTACGTATGCTTGCAACCACATTCCTGGCTCACAGGCAATTTTGTAAAGATGACGTATCGGATAACCTTTTCTTGAGGCGTCCTCGATTCCTTCTAATCTTTTCTCAAGTTCATCGGGCAGCATTGGCTAGCCCTCCTTTTAGAGATTAAAGTATCTAACAACTGTCCCCCTTCCCCGTAGCATTTAAGGGCTTTCACCTTCCTTCCGGTTGGTTTATACCCTTGCTACTTCCAAGTCAGTGATCCGGACTGCCGAAACCCATTACAGGCCGACCTAGAGTACTATGAGGACTCCGCTACCATGCTGGGTATTAAACCAGTTTAGGTAGTCCCGTAGTTTCGCGGTGTGGAGGTACGACGTACTTAGGATGTCTTTCGATCGTTTTACTATCTCACCGATAGCTGGTCCGCTAGAGTGGTCACAAGAAACGTCGGACTGATTTCTTGTGCTAAAACGGAAATAGCGCTCCAATCGTTCTTCGCTATTGGTTTCTTTTTACCCGCATAGATCTTGACTTCAACAAACCCAGCTTATCCATATACGTCTTGCATTGAATGGAGGGGTCTACAACGATTTCGACATACTCCACTCTTTTCTGCGGATGCTATGTTCACCTTTCCTTTTCAGGATCTCCGAGCCTGTTACCAAGCAAGGCTAACCGCAGCATGCAATGGCTATACCACTAAGCCATATTGCTTTCTAAGCAACACTCCTGAATAAACCCACCGCGCTTCAACGGCGCACACCCACTAAAATAACTTTGTTCACACCGCGCGAAGACATATCTATTTCCTCTTAGTTACACTGACTGACGTTGCGTCCAGCACCCTTGTTTCAGGGCAAATTCCGCCTGCTCACGGTAGGCAAAATATTCCACGGACTCACGGGAGCAGGGTTCCCCCTCATCCAGTGTGCCGATATAAAATCCGGCCCGGCTTCGTAACACGGTTAACGGTAACTGTTTATGGCAGTATTGCAGTGCCAGAACACCAATCGGGGCAATATTCATCTCTGTATCCTGTTGTCTTTAAGAATAAAAGGACTGCCCTGAAACATCAGGGCAAGTCAGTGGGGTAAAAGGAATATCAGAATGAGTTTTCTGCATATTCTGCCTGTGCAACACCGTTCTGGGGGGGTGCCGAATCAGACTGTTCGGCCTGATAGACTTTGTCCTGACCGATTTTGATCCAGTCAACTTTAATCAGACGGGCTTTCAGGCTGACACGCTGTTCACCGGCATGATCGCCGCGTTTCAGAGTAAAAATGTCAGTGGACGGGTTACTTAAGGTGAAGCCCAGTAACACTTTTTTATCTTCGTCTACCGCTTTCTGGCAACGCCCCACCAGACTGGTCGCTTCCTTGCCAACCACGGTGATATCAAAACGCACATAGACCGGATTATCACTCGGGCCATTTAACGCATTGATCACGCAACTCAGGAACGTTCCATTGGCAGTGCTGACATGGCGGATATTATTCAAATAGCCCAAGCCTTTAATATTCAGGTTGAAATAGTCATTTTTGGTTAACGAAGTTGCGTTCTCAGACATACAATTTTCTCCATGGAGGTAAAGAATAAGGTGCAACGGAGAAAATCCCATACCCTGACGGGAATGATTTTCTCCGCCGGGTGTCAGACATATACGTTGCTGACGTTCTGATAAAGAATAATGAACCTTCATTGTCGTTGGACTGACAATATCTGCTTCCAAAGGTGGGCAGATGTACCACGTTGAGGCACTCCCTTTCAGGCTACGGGAGTTTTACAGCCACCCGGAGGCGATCGTTGCAGGCTCACCGATCATTTAAGAAACAGGTTGATTTTTAGAGCATCCCATCAAGGCGTCAATCAACAATCAGATCTTCAAACTTTCTGATTTGCCCGCCTGACTTTGCGCGATTGGGTTACCGCTTTGTCATTCAGCATCCCTTTACAGGCTGGATAGTTCACGCAACCCCAGAACGGCGAGGTTTTTCCCTGCTGTTGCCACATCCGGCCGCCACAGTTCGGGCAGGCCGGGGTTTTCGGCAACGTCAGATGAAGGGGCTGTGTTTTACCCCGCTCGACTAAATGCTGAAGCCACTGCGCCTGTTTTTGCATAAAAACCGCCAGCGACGCTTTGCCCTGCGCAATATCATCCAGCGATTGTTCCCATAACGCAGTCATACCCGGATCCGTCAACACCGCCGGCAGCCCGGCAATCAGTTCCTGCGCCAGCGGCGTTGCGTGGATCACTTTCTTTTTCCGCTCAATCAGCTGGCGTTTAAACAAGGTGTCCAGGATCCCTGCCCGGGTCGCTTCCGTACCCAACCCGGCACTCTCGCGCAAGACCAGCTTTAATTGCGGATCACTGACCAGACTGGCGGCATTTTTCATCGCGGCAATCAGGGTGCCTTCAGTAAACGGTGCCGGGGGTTTGGTGTACAGTGACTGAATTTTTGCCTCAATCACCTGACATTGATCTCCCTGGTTGAGTGCCAGTAGTGGTAAATCGGCTTCCTGCTCTTCTTCCTCTTCATGCTCTCTCGTTCCATCTGCAAACAGTGCCTTCCAGCCCGTGATCACATTCACCCTGCCTTTTACCCGGAATAATTGCCCGCCGATATCCAACGTCACTTCTATAACATCCGCTTCCTGAACCAGCAGAAATTGCGCCAGGTAATACTGGCGAATAAGCTGATAAACCTTTAGTTCATCGGGCGTTAACCGGGTGAGATCAAAGACGTGACGCGTGGGAATAATGGCATGGTGTGCCGTGATTTTTTTGTCATTCCAGACGCGGGAAACACATTGTGTATCCAACTGGCCGATAATGGTGCTCATCGCCGGATCGGTCCGCACCAGCGCCGTCAGCACCGCCGGAATATCAGCCTGCATGGACACAGGCAGATACCCGCAATCCGTGCGTGGGTAAGTCGTGGCTTTATGGGTTTCATACAGGGACTGGGCAATCGCCAGCACCTGACTGGCTCCCATGCCCCAGAGACGGGACGCCGTTTGCTGCAATGTGCCCAAATCAAAACACAGTGGTGGCGGTGTTTTCTCCCGTTTTTTGCTGATATCCATTACGGTGGCGTGTGTTGCCTGCTGACAACGTTGCTGCACCAACTGTGCTGTTTCTTGCCGAATACAGCGGTTCTCATCATCGCAATCATTTTCTGAAGGCAACCATTTAGCCTGAAAGCGGACAGTGTCTTTTCCCAGCTTCGCCATGACCTGCCAGTACGGTTTTGGCACAAACTGATTGATGGCCTTATCCCGGTTCACCACCAGTGCCAGTGTCGGGGTCTGCACCCGCCCAATGGACAGCACCTCACCAAAGCCCAATGCCTGCGCTTTCAGGGTATACAAACGGGTCAGGTTGATGCCCGTTAACCAGTCGGCACGCGCTCGTCCCAGTCCGGCCTGATAGAGTGCTGCCGTCTGCTCACCCGGCAATATCGCCGCCAATGCCTGCCGGATGCTGGTTTCATCCAGCGCTGATAACCAGAGGCGTTTGACCCGTCCGGTGAAACGGCAATATTCCAGCAACTCACGGCCAATCACTTCCCCTTCACGGTCGGCATCGGTGGCAATAATTACCTCATCGACCTGTTTCAATAACTGCTGGATCACAGCAAATTGGTCAGCCGCCTCTTTTTTTACCGTCCACTGCCATTGCGTGGGCAGCACCTCCATCCGCCACGGCGGGCCGAATTGCTCACCATACTGTTCGGGTGCGGCCACCTCCAGCAAATGTCCGATGGCCCAGGTGACAATAATACGGGCACTGAAGAGAAATCCCTGCCCGCGCTGTTTCACCCCCAGAACGTTGGCAATGTCTTTGGCCTGCGAGGGTTTTTCACATAAATAAAGCTGCATCTTTTCCCCCTCCATTAATCGTGTGCTGTGGAACGTAACGGGGAGGCGAACGCGGAACGCTGTTTACCTGACAAAATATCGGGATGCGGTTCACCCAGCAGTTTAATGGCGTCAAGCCCTGCTGCGGTTTTCTCTGCAATATCCTGCCGGGTGACCGCCAGTGAACGATAAGAACGCACAAAACCGTAAATCTGGCGAATGGCACGGCTGCCGTTGTGCAGGAAGGCATCCCGCTCTGTACGTGAAATCAGCCCGTAATGAAAAGCCTGAAACGTTTTCATCGCCAGCTGGTCGTAACCAACCAGCAGCCAGACACAGCGGTAACCTAATGGCGAATGACTGTAGACCCCGATATTCAGCGGTTCGACAGAGGAAACGGCGGATAAGGTGATCTGCAGTGGGACGGCATTCAGGGTATCCTGCAAAATAGCCAGATTCTGCCTGATATTGACCGATGCGGCTTCCAACGCCTGTTCCAGCCTCACCAGCCAGACATCGGCATACGGATTATCCGCTGAGGAATCCACACTAATGTTGGCTGCACGTTTAATCACCTGCGGCATTCCGAGGATCGCCGTCACCTGATGTGTCTTGCTGATGTCTTCCCGTCGGCGCCCCGCCCACAATCGAATGGCATAGTGGGTATGTAATTCAATCGTTAATGAAGAGGTTAATACCCCGGCGCGTAAATGTGGCCGGGATGATGATTTGTCTTCTGCATCAGACATGCACAAAAACTCCTGTTTGGCCTTGATAAGTCAGTCAAACTATTAAGGCAAAGGAGGCGGTGACTCAATGGATAACCAGTTATGAAAAAAGAGAAAAATGATGTGTTTTATTCACTGTCAAAAAAGATGATTTTTTGAACTTTGTTGGCAGTGCCAACAAAGATTAATTTTTAGACTACATTGATGCCTACTAATGGATACTAATGGATACTAATGGATACTAATGGATACTAATGGATACTAATGTGACATTGATTCAATTATGAGTATAAGTCATCCATCTCTAAGTAATTAATTGATATATTGATTATAAAAAGTAGTTTAGTACTATCTGTTTCTTGTCTTTTTCTTTCAGTAGGTTACATCGTAATCGGTAAATGAGGGACATTATGAGCAAGACACTATGTTCATTAATTATTCTTATTTCTTCTTATTCTATGGCAAGTAATAATCTGAATATTCAGGTCATTGATGATTTAAATATCCAAGCCATAAATGCTGTTGATAACGCGTATAAAATATCTAAGTGCATGATAGATTTAGAAATAGCAGGAATACATGGAAGTAAGGAATATATGAATTTGTATAATAAATTTCATAATGAAATCAATTATTACATGGATGTATACAGCAAAGACAAAGAAATATATCAAAATGCATATCTGTCAGACATACCAATGAGATGGAGAATAGCAATAGATGCTAATAAGCTACCGGTGGATATATTAATAGGCAGACTGTTAGAAATAACTTCTGATATGGAAATGAGATATGTAGGCGATGTTTTCGCTCGGAATAGAACAATCATTCCAGAATCCGCAGGTCTGGACGCCTATAATACTGCACGCTGTTTCTTATTTACTAAATGAATTATCATATACGGTATCTATATAAAACAGACAGAATCAAACGTTGCTTTAGTTAATCAGTTATACGAAGAGAGAAAAATCGATAAACTTTATTCGTGCTAAAGAAGATTATTCTTCACTCACTGTTGGCAATGCTAACAGTGAGTGAATTTAATACTACAATACACGACCATATCGACTTAATACTAGAGGGAGCTATTGCTCTTGTGATTCAACCTTCAAAAAATAGTAGCACTCTTTAATATGTTAATTCAGCAGGACATAAATAGAAGGAGTCGCAATAAAAATAAAAACTAATACTATTCGTTGGTATTTAATGCTAATAGTTTCACCTAACCCTTTTTCTGCACAAAAATCAACTTACCAAAGAAATATTTAGAGTTTTTATATTTCACTGGCTGTGGTAGCTCTTTTTCACACGGTATTGGGATTGTCATAACTGTATATTTTTCATACTTTGTTGGCACTGCCAACAAAGTTCGCTTTTTAAGCAACTATGATTTTATTGATACTTCGCTAACGTCAATCGTTGACGAATATCTTTCACCATATCACGGACATGGGCTTGTGAGGATGGTGTTACAGTACGTTCCGTTTCTCGGATGAATTCAACCGATGTCTTCGCAGGGGCTGGCGTGGTAGCCGCAGTTTCAGCCTGCCCGTATAATTTTCCGTCCCGTGCCCGTTTCATCATCGTCAGCAGCCAGCCGACCGGATTACCGATTTTTCCTGCCCGTAGCGCTTTGTCCAGACAACTCAGTACGGTCTGTGCCTGTTCAGCGGGCAGCGCCTGCAACTGACTGATCAGCATTGTCACATCGTCCGGCTCCAGTTGTCGGCACAGCCCTTCCGGCAGAAAAACCGCGGATTGCGGATCGACGTATGTTTTTTTATTCACACTCTGTGTGAAAGAACGTACATAACAGTTCGGTTTAGTGGAACCACGATAAAACGTTGATTTCAGACTGAGTTCGGCATCCGAATTCAGCTCATTCTGTCCCTTTGGAAGACTCAGTTCGGTTTCCGAACCCGGCTTAATTTCCCTGAGTTCGGTTTGATGTTTGCCTTGTTGAAGCGACTGGCGCATCACTCTTTGCTGCGGTGTTTGCACCGCATTCAGTCTTTCTTCCAGCAAGCGAATATGACTGTGGCGATGGCGCATCAGCGGGTCTTCTTTGATGTCAGTCAGAACATCCCGGGCCGTCTGGCTGATAGTGCGGTTTTTGCTGCGACAGGCTTCCGCTACGGTATCCAGCCAGTGAGGATCGAGAAGTTCGGCATCACGGCAGGTCAGCGGTTCATCGTGTTGCGCATAGATATTGCCCCGTACCCGCCCGTGTTCATCTCGGATACGCTTGCATAAACTCAGCCAGCCGGTTATTCGCAGCATCAGTAATACCCGGCTGACAGTTTCACGCGATGCCCTGCCTTTATAGGGTGATGCCAGCAGGACCTGCAATTCGTCATAACTGGGAAAAACCGTGCCTTCATTTTGTTGGGCATACAGACGGATCATCATCCAGCCGGTTTTATCCAATGGCGACAGGCGATCATCCAGTA
The DNA here is from genome assembly GCF_002632465.1 of Xenorhabdus budapestensis. Lineage (GTDB taxonomy): Bacteria > Pseudomonadota > Gammaproteobacteria > Enterobacterales > Enterobacteriaceae > Xenorhabdus > Xenorhabdus budapestensis. The sequence goes on from NZ_NIBS01000026.1 coordinate 30,073, forward strand.
ACAGGCGGCGGGGATACGCATCCTGAACATTGCCCATAAACAGCAGACCACTGCGAAGTTGTGAAACGTCATCATCTGCGCGGTGTTCCAGACGCATTTTCATTTTGGCAATCGTGTGTGCAATCAGGCTGTCTGCTGACAGGTTTATCATGATCCCTTATATGAACGCGTCCCGTTTGCAATGACATCCAGTGTTTTGATTCTGACAGATAGGTTGCAGCTTTATATCCGGCTTTTTGCAGCCATAAAGCTGCGAGCCCCTATGTAATTCGCTAACTCACGCCTCATTTTTCTCGCGGGCTTTAAGCCCAAGGGATCATTCAGGTTTAGTGAGTCACGGTCTTACCTGTCTTCGTCATCACTCTGGCCGCCACAGCAACCTTTCAGCATTCACCCTTTGTTAGGAGTTAATATTTATCGGTATCCGCGCTTAATAAGGCCTGATACTGACATGATTCTTATCGTATTTACGTCCATGGGCAGCTATTGCCCATACTGTTCGTGCCAGCTTGTTTGCCATCGCCACAATAGCCACACTGGTCGGACGGCGTTTCTTCAGCTCGGTAATCCAGAGACCGGGCTCTTTTGTTAACAGAGCGGCTGCCCGTGCGCCATGGACAAAAAGGGTTCGCAGATACGTATCACCCCGTTTGCTTATCCCCAGCAGGCGCACTTTTCCTCCAGAGCCGGTTTGCTTCGGAACCAGACCCACATAAGCCGCAAACTCGCGACCCGATTTAAACGCCGAGGCTTCTCCCATGGCGGCGACTGCTGCCGTCGCGATGAGTGGCCCCACTCCGGGGATTTCCATCAGACGTTTGCAGGTCTCACTCTGCCGAGCCACACTGAGAAGTTGTTTTTCGATACCGTCTATCTGATAGTCCAGTTCACTCAGCCTGTTATACTGGTCATCCAGTACACTGATGAGATACGGAGGGAGACGCATCTTCAGCCGTTCCAGAGCTTCCGGTAGTTCTTTGGCCAGTGCTGCCCGGCCTTTGTGGAGGGTTTCTCCGAACTCAAGGAATATTCCGTACAGGGCATTAATCTGTGCCGTCCGAAACTTCACCAGTTGCCTGCGAGTCCGGTGCAGAACCAGTACAGACTGCTGTTCTTCCGTTTTAACAGCGATTTCTTTGCCCGGTTGCTGTACCGCCATCCAGATAGCACGGGCATCCATCACATCATTTTTGTTACCCATGACGAATGCCTTAACAAAACGAGCTTGCATAAGCCGGACTTTATGCCCCTGTTTTTTCAGTTCACGCGCCCAGTGCTGAGAGCCTCCACAGGCTTCCATACCTATCAGACAGGGTTCCCGGTTACTGAAGAAAGTCAGAAAATCCCTGCTACGTAGTTGTTTATCAACCATTTCACCCGTGTGCTCATTGATGAAGTGAACCTGAATCAGATGTTTTGCGATATCAACGCAAACTGGTATATATTTCATGTGTGGAGTCTCCAGTCTGAGGGAGCTTTATGCATCCCGTATTGGGCACTATGATGCCGGAAATCTGTGAGGCTCCACACCTTTCTCTTTATTCATCGTCGTGCTCCGGATTTAATGGGTGGGACGCGTTCATTACATTTCTCTCTGGTTTTAACCGTTAAAAATAATGTCAGGGCTGCACCCTGTTACGCTGAACAAGATGCAGAATGACACGACTTCAACACGGACTATTTACGAATTTCATTGTTATAACGTTCATGGAGCATCAGCTCCCACGATTGTCCGTCATCACGACTTAACAGACGCCAGAACAACCCCACGTTGATTTTCAGATACCCGGTGCCTTTTTCTTTCAGCCGGACGTAATTGCGCTCGCCCCGCTGGTAACACCGCACCTGATGTTGCGCCTTGCGACGCAGTGACAGCGGTGTCGTTGCGG
>NZ_NIBS01000026.1:32061-35542 GCF_002632465.1 Xenorhabdus budapestensis
AGGGATAAAGGCGTTCTCCGGCCGCCCTTTTGTGACGAGGTACAATACCGTCGTATCCTCCGGCGACCCCGTTTCACCCAGCCAACGATGCTGGAACGTAGCCGCGACAAATTTCCCCTGTAAGGCTCGTGGGTCAAGGGTGAGAGTGCGTTTAGCCGTATTGCGCAGTTTCAGCGCGATGACCGTGTGAGGGTGTAATCGCCAGCCTGCCAGCGGAGAGATGGCTATCGGCTCTGACGGGTAGAGGGTGGTGATGGATGGGGTCAGATGCAGATTCACTGGCTGGATGCCGGCCACTGGCTCGACGGTACGTAACGGGGCATACAGTTGCTGCGCGGCATAACGGGTTAAGGCGACCGGAACGGGTGCCAATAATTTGGCGTTGCTTTGCGATTGTGATTTTCCAGTCGCAAGGGATTGTTTTTCATCCGGGTAAACAATACGCACTGGTTCCGTTGCGCCCGTTTTACTGGCGGTGATATCCAGTAAAATGATTTCGCCGTTTTCGCTGTCCTGCAATTTCAGACGGGTTGGCGAAAAGGCATTGTGGGCTTTCAGGTACACCGCCCCGCCGGCACTTTGTACCCGCAATTTATCACTGAGTGACGGCGGCAAACCGACACGGACATTCCGGTCAGCAAAAATTATCCGCTCCTGCCCCACCTTGAGTGAGAGGGATAATGGAATACGTTCCCATTTCATTAATTCATCAGCTTTTGCGCCCACGCTGAACAGCAATATGCTGACCAGTCCTAACCAAATACGACGGCAGCCAGGTAGATATCCTCTCATTGAAACACGCCCTTTTTCTCTTCCAAAGGTTGCGGCATGGCTTCCAGCCGCTGTGGCATTCCGTCGTAACAGTCCAGTGCCAGCCCGAAGGGATTACGTTCGGCATCGCCTTCCCAGCGTACCACTTTCAGCGGATAACGTACCAGTGCCCGTTTGACCGGTTCGGCGTGGTAATATTCATCGGCCACCAAATCCAGCCGGACCACCCAGTTATCCCGGTCACGCACCGTCACACTGCGCGTCCCATAGCCGCGGCCGGGAATTTCATACACCACCCGCACCCGGTCGGGCAGCTCGGCACTGTCGGCACGGGTTTTGGCATCTTCCCGTAAAAAATCCTGACAGGCCGGCGTCAGATAAGGTGATAAAGCGTAAATTTTGGCCGGATAGTCCTGTGCCCCGTTTTTCGGCCAGGCATTCAGTTGCTGGAAAATATAGAAGGCAAAGCTGTAGACGCTGGGCGCAGGCACTTCCCACCACGGGCGCGTGCTGCCGGTGCGTAAGTCTGGCGGATGATGGATGGTAAGATGGCGCGGTGAAGCCATCCAGCCCGTCAGGCTCAGCAGCAATATCAACACTAAAATGCCGCACACCACTCGCAGGGTCAGAATATGCTGATCCCGGTTTTTCACCGCATGACGAAACCGGCTCATCGTACTCTCCTGCTGCGGCGCAACGACCAGCCCTGAGCGGCAATAATCCATGCCGGATCACCGATACCCAACCGGCGTTTTTTCTCTTCCAGCTTCAGCCAGAGATAATTCTCCGGCTTGCCACGTTTAACATGCGTAAGCCAGCGCCCGCCCAGGCTTATCAGGAACAAAGGCATAACCAACATGCCGGTCGGGATCATGACCCAACCGGCTAACGGGAGCAGGGGAAGACTGACGGCCAGTCCAAGCACGATCCCAGCCAATGCGGCCAGTCCCATCTCAGGGGTGGTGAACCCACGAAACACCACCGGTTCGGCGTTTAAACGGTCAGGTAAGAAAGCGATCGTCTGCATGGTGACGGCCTTAAAAGATAATGCTGGCCGATTTCGACAGCAGCCAAATCACGGCAACCAACAGCACCACGCCGACCACGACGATGGCGCCAAACTGGGTCCAGGTCGATTTGCCATCCCGCACTTCGGAAAAGGTTTCGACGGCGGCCGAGGCAACCTTAAAGAACGCCACCGCCGAGAGGATCAACCCGCCAATCACAATGCCATCCTGCGCGTACCCTTTCGCCTGTCCCAGCAATCCGCCACCGCCACCACTTTTAGGCGGTTCGATAGCCGGTAAATCGGCCCAGGCTGATCCACAGGAAAGGCCGAATAACAGTATGAACGTACTGACCCGTGTCATCAGGCTTGTGCTGATACGCTGGCAGACGGTAAAAATTTGCTTCATATTGACTCTGTTCCTTTTCATTATGTTCGCTGCATTAACTGGCAAAAATCCAGACAGCCACGACCAGTAATACCGCGGTTCGGATGGCAAACTGGCTGAGGGTCTGATTACGCACTTTTTCATTCGCCCAGCCATGCCAGACATCCACCGCGGCCCAGGCCGCCCAGAAAAACAAGGTGGCCAGGAAAAACCCGACGCATACCAGATACAGAAAAGTGATATCAAAGTGCCCGGAGGCCACTTCAAAGGCATTGCGTTGTGCGTCAGTCATTGTGGGTTTTCCTGACGGTAATGGCCGGATAACGCGCCGGATTCATGGGGCTGGTCGCGGGAAGGCGTGAGATAGTGATCGATGCCGGCTTTGATGGTGTTGAGATCAGCCTGGATGCGCTGATAATCAAAGTCATAACGAGGGTGTTTTAAAGTATCAGACTGATTTTCTGCGATATTTGCGCGTTCCAGTGCCATTTGCACCTGCTCAATCAGACGCTTTGCACTCGCCAGTTCGTCTTTTTCGGCCGCCTGAGCCAGCGGCATACACCACACAGCCAGCCCCAGCAGACAAACAGAACAGGATATCGAAAAGCTACCGCGCATAAATACTCACCTTATGATGGGTTCCAAAATGCCAAGGATGCGGCGTTTTTTAGCGGTGGTCAGCAATAAACTCTTTATGCTTTGGTAAAAATTAGCTAAATAGTCTGACTAATTTATTGGGTTAACGATTTAATAATGAAGGAAGACCCATGCTGCGGATTGATTTAAATGTTCCCGACGATGAATACGAAAAGGTACGAAAGCTGGGCGCGCACTGGGATGCGGCCGCCCAAACCTGGTATATCGACCACAGTTTTGACCCGACCCCGTTTATGAACTGGTTACCGTTCTACAATGTCCACGCTGAATTCTGGTATCTGGCCCAAACCCGGACGCCGTGCCCGCACTGTCATGAACACACCACCGTCACGGCGTTTATGTTGCCGTCCGGACACCAGCTACTGGAGGCGGATAACGGCGATGAACCCGGCACGGAAGTGGACTACTCAGAGCAGGACAGCCCGGCGTTTCTGTTTTATATCGCCGATATTCCCACTATTGTGCGCAGCGTGCTGCCCGGTTTTCATCACACCCTGCGCAAAGCGGTCAGCCAACGGCTGCGCAGACAGCACTGGATAAACCATTGCGAACACTGTAGAGCACAGCAGGATGATACCGACCTGTTTGCGGAAGTCGGTGGGGCATTTTTCCCAACCTCTAAAGAGCAAGCGGCGACTATTCAGCTTCACCGTATTGAT
>NZ_NIBS01000027.1 GCF_002632465.1 Xenorhabdus budapestensis
TGGTCCCACCTGACCCCATGCCGAACTCAGCAGTGAAACGCCGTAGCGCCGATGGTAGTGTGGGGTCTCCCCATGTGAGAGTAGGGCACTGCCAGACATCAATTCAGTCAGAGAAGCCATCCGTTACCGGATGGCTTTTTTGCGTTTGGGGTAATAGTTTATTTTTTCAGTTGTTATCCGTTATTTTTGCGAGAATAAGCAGCCAGTACGGTTCTTTCTGATAAATCCAGATAATCTTCCATTTTCTGCGCCGCTAATTCTGTCTGATTTGAATCCAGAAGCTCTAGAATATAGGTATTCTTATCGACATAAGGGGCGTATAACAATTCAGGTTCATTTAAGAGGCCAAAAGCTAAACGGAGTTCTGCCGAAATATTGCGGTAGAATGTCATTAATCTTTCACTGTCGGTTAGTTCTACGATAGCAGCATGGAAACACATATTGGCTGTACCAACTCTGACCCAATCTTGCTGGTTCTGACATTGCTGGGCATTTGTTACTGCTTCACGCATTTTGGTAACAGCAGGGTGCATAGGGTATGCCTGCATAAGTGCTTGGCATTCAATCAGCTTTCTGACTCGATAGATATCAATAATTGACGCAATATCAGGTATTGCTACAAACACACCACGATTGGGTTGGTGTTTTAATAACCCTTCTTGAGTAAGAGTACGGAATACTTCCCGTAAAGTATTGCGGGAAATTTTAAGTTGCTCACTTAGGATTGCTTCTGATAAACGTTGTCCGGGTAATAATTCCCCGATAACCAATTTATTTCTTATGATTTCTGCAATTTTCTTACTCAAAATTTGAGGAGAACTCTCTCTTTTCATAGTTATCCATTGGGTGTAGCTGAGAAAAGTGCCTTTGGTGTTCAAAAGTTAATCTTCACATATTCTTGAATAACCAGCAAGTTACGATTATTTGCCTAACATAAAATGACATGATTCTTTTCATCCTAATCCTAACATTGTGTATTTCAATATTGTCTACCTCAATATTACGTGCTTGAGAATTTGGTTGGGAATATGAATAAAGTGATCTCTGTTGGATTTTTACACTATATATACTAATTTTATTTGATTATTTTCTCGTCAGAAATTATCTATTGTTCAACAATATGACAATGATGATTTAACAATATGATGAATGTAATTGATTTAAACAGCGATCTTGGTGAGAGTTTTGGACAGTGGAGGATGGGAAATGATGAGGAAATGCTGGGGATTGTTAGCAGTGCAAATGTTGCCTGTGGCTTTCACGCAGGTGATCCGGCAGGAATTTTGCAGACCCTGAAATTAGCGGAGGAAAATCAGATCGTTATTGGGGCTCATGTTTCTTATCCTGATTTAGTTGGTTTTGGCCGTCGTAATATGGATCTCGCCAGCCATGAACTTACCGCAGATGTGATTTATCAGATTGGTGCTTTGCAAGGACTAGCTACATCAATAGGAACAACAATCAGTTATGTAAAACCACACGGTGCGCTTTATAACACGATAGCTAATGATAAACAGCAGGCTTTGGCGGTTATTGAGGGCATATTGGCAATTAACTCAAATCTTGCATTGATGGGATTGGCTGGCTCAAATATCCTCCGGCTGGCGCAAGAAAAAGGTCTGAAAACTATCTCTGAGGCCTTTGCAGATCGTGCCTACACATCGAAAGGAGAATTGGTTTCCCGTCGTGAAGAAGGTGCTGTATTGCATGATGCTAACTATGTTGTACAGCGTATGTTGCAGTTAGTAACAGAGGGAGGAGTGGAATCTATTGATGGAAAATTCACCCCTATTGAAGCAGATTCTATTTGTGTACATGGTGATAGCTTAGGGGCGCTGGATATGGCCAGACAAATAAAAATTGTCCTGCAACAGGCAGGGATCACCATTCGATCATTTATCCATTCATAACCACATAGATTAATGATTTCAGGAGATAGCCTTGCGTTTTTTACCTGTTAATTTTAATTCCATTATGATTGAACTCAGTGGATTGACAGAAACACTGATGTTGTTTGATTCGCTGAATATGACACCGATCCCTGGGATTGAAGAGATTATTCCGGCGGCGAGAACTTTAATGATCCGTTTTCACCCGATGACAATTTCAGTTTATCAATTGGTAGATGAGATTCAGAATCGAAGTCTGCAAACATGCCGCTATGTGAGTGGAAAACAGATTGAGATCCCTGTGTGCTATAAGGGTGAAGACTTAGCTGCTGTTGCTGAAATACTGGGAACCTCAATACAGGACGTTATACGCCAACACACCGAAAATGAATATATGGTGGCTTTTACTGGATTTGCGCCTGGTTTTGCTTACATGATTTCGGATATTGCACAATGGAATATTCCTCGTCGCAAAACACCAAGAACACGTATTCCCGCGGGCACAGTTGCCTTGGCGGGGGAGTTCAGTGGTATTTATCCTCAGGCAAGTCCCGGAGGTTGGCAACTGATTGGTATTACGAATGAACGCATGTGGGATCTTTCGCGCCCTGAACCTGCTTTATTACAACCGGGTAATCGTGTCAGTTTCCGAAATGTTGAACGAGGTATTGTAACGGTAAGTTTGCCTGAAAAATCGTCTATTCCTGATGAAACTTTTGCTGAAATGTCTCCGGGGAAAAATTTTTGTTCTTTGGAAATATTATCTGTTGGGCTACAAACGTTATTCCAAGATTTAGGGCGTTTTGGAAAATCAGGGCTGGGAATATCGGCATCTGGTGCAATGGATAAAAGTGCCTTACGTAGTGCAAACCGTATCGTTGGTAACCCTTCTGATCAAGCATGTTTAGAAATAGTGCAAGGAGGATTTAAAGCTGTCGCCCGAGGGAAAATAATTATCGGGGTTACCGGGGCTTTATGCCCAATTCGAATCAAAACCCCGCAAGGGGAAATTTTGCATGTAAACTCTTATCAACCTATTGATTTAAATGATGGAGATGAAATCACATTGGGAATGCCCAATGCGGGAATGCGTTCTTATCTGGCTGTCAGAGGTGGTTTTATTATTCCTGAAGTGCTGGCCAGTCGTTCATTTGACACGCTGTCTAATATTGGCCCTGTACCAATAAAACCTGACGATAGATTAGTCGTAGGGGAAACATCTCACTGTGCCGCGGTATCTGTTTCTGAAGCACCTGCATTCGTAATGCCAAATAAAGATGACGTTGTGGTATTGGATATATTCCTCGGCCCTCGTACTGACTGGTTTGAGCAGACATCAATTGATTTGTTACGAAACCAAATCTGGCAGGTAACTCCACAATCCAACAGGATTGGTTTGAGGTTAAATGGTGAGTACACACTATCACGTATTAAGCACGAAGAATTACCGAGTGAAGGAACTTGCAGTGGTGCGATACAAATTCCGGCCAGTGGGCAGCCAGTATTGTTTCTGGCAGATCATCCTGTGACTGGTGGATATCCTGTTATTGCTTCTGTGGCACATTACCACCTTGATCTTGCTGGTCAGATCCCGATCAATGGCAAAATTCAATTTAATCCCATCAATCAATTTTACGAAATCCAGGGGAGTAAATAGCGGCAATGAACACTACTGTTAACAATATAAAAAAGACTACAAATAAGGTATTGATTGCCAATCGTGGTGAAATTGCTGTTCGCATCATTCGTGCTTGTCGTGACTATGACATACAAACGATAGCTGTTTATGCAGATTCTGATATCGATGCACAACACGTGCAATTAGCAGATGAAGCGTATGCTTTAGTAGGAAGCAGTCCCGCAGAAACCTATCTTAATATTCCACGTTTACTGGAAATTGCAAAGCAAGCGCAGGCAACGATGATCCATCCCGGATACGGTTTTTTGTCTGAGCGAGCTGAATTTGCCCGTGCTGTTATTGATGCGGGGTTGATTTGGATTGGCCCTAACCCTGACACAATTGACGAATTGGGAAATAAAGTTAAGGCACGTAAAATTGCCCGGCAAGTTGGTGCTCCCTTGGTGGCAGGAACTGCAGAGCCTGTCAAAGATGTGCAGGAAGTTATTGCTTTTGCGGAGGAACATGGTTTACCGATTGCCATTAAAGCCGCATTTGGTGGTGGAGGTCGTGGTTTGAAAGTGGCCTGGCGACGGGATGAAGTTGAAGAACTTTACTATTCCGCAATACGTGAGGCGACAGCCGCTTTTGGGCGGGGGGAATGTTTTATTGAACAGTTTCTGAATAAACCGCGTCATATTGAAGCGCAGGTAATTGCAGATAAATACGGCAATATCGTTGTGCTTGGCACCCGAGACTGTTCCTTGCAGCGCCGGAATCAGAAACTGGTGGAAGAAGCTCCGGCTCCCTTTTTAACTCAGCAGCAACGGGAACGCATTCATCAAGCGGCAAAAGCGATTTGTGCGGCAGCCAATTATGTTGGAGCGGGGACGGTCGAGTTTTTACTCAGTGCTGATGGTTCGCTCTCTTTCTTAGAAGTGAATACTCGCTTACAAGTAGAGCATCCTGTTACGGAAGAAACAACAGGTATTGATTTGGTCATTGAACAGTTGAGGATTGCAGAAGGTTATCCGTTAAGCATCCAAGAGACACCTGAACCAAGAGGGCACTCATTTGAATTTCGCATCAATGCAGAAGATGCCGGAAAAGGTTTTTTGCCCACTTCCGGCGCTATTACAGAGTTTCTCCCGCCTTCTGGTCCCGGTATTCGTCTGGACTCCGGTGTAATGAGTGGTTCTACAATCCCCGCTGCTTTTGATTCATTGATGGCAAAACTGATTGTCACAGGAACAACGCGTGAGCAAGCTCTTGCCCGTGCACGTCGGGCATTACAAGAATTTAAAATCAGTGGAGTAGCCTCAGTTTTACCTTTCCACCGAGCTGTAATCGAACATCCTGATTTTGTCTCAGGAGATAATTTCAACGTTCATACCCGCTGGATTGAAACAGACTTTGCCGATGAACTGGAGGCTTCGCTTCGTCAGATCCCGGCTGAGGACAAGCATATCACCCGCACATATATTGAAATTGATGGTCGCAGGCATCAATTGGGCTTGTCATCAGATTTATTGGCAGGTTTAGCGAAATTAGCGTCTGCCAGTGAGAAGCAATTTTCTCAGCCAATAACAAAGCAAAAAAAGTCGCAAGATCCCCGTCAGGTAAAGGCACCTATTTCCGGCATTCTGCATTCTTGGTTAGTTCAGGAAGGGGAGCAAGTTAATGAAGGTGATGTGATTGCTGTGATGGAAGCCATGAAAATGGAGGTACAGATCCGTGCACATCGTTCAGGGAGAATCACATTCTGTGCTCAGGCAGGGAATTATCAGGATGCAGACCGAGTTTTGGCCAGAATAGAGTATTAATATTTTATCTAAAAAACCAACGGGTATAAATTTATACCCGTTTGAGCTTTGAGGTGAAGATCTCACTCAGGCTCTTTATCGTCATCAACTTCTTCATTCTATTCAATAAATAAGCCTGCCTTTGTGGACTCAGATCGTCAACAAATCTTCGCTAAGAGCTAAGAGCTAAGAATAGTAGGATTTGTTGGGACCTGATTTCGAATCTAAATAGTTAAAATAAACGATAGTCACTTAAGGTTATTTACATTTCCTATAGAAATGTAAATAATAATAATTCTCAATCATGTTTTAACTAAAAAATGTATGTCTAAAATTACCAAAATTTACGCAAGCTTGGCTAAAAGTGGTCTGTGTGTTCCTTTGATGTCTGCATCTATGCTGACAGTCGCTATCTCTACTAACGCATTAGCAAACACCGAAGGGTCAATCAAAAAATCAACGGCAACTGGCGATACACTCGTTGTTATTGCAGGTAACAATGCGGAACAAGAGAGTGGAAAAGTCAACCGTAACGAAATTAAAGTCAGACAGGCACAAAGTGTCGGTGAGATTTTAAAGAATGTACCGGGCGTTCAAGCGGGTCACCCTAGCGCTTTAGGGCAGCGCTTTAAAATCCGTGGCATGGATGATCAGTTCATCAACGTAACGGTTGATGGTGCACGGCAAGAGGGATATCACTTCCATCATGCGGGGAATTACGGTATAGACCCTGAAATGCTGAAGCAAATTGATATCAGCGTTGGTACTAATAGTATTACCTATGATACCGGAGCCCTTGGCGGTGCATTAAAATTTGAAACCGTTGATGCTGGTGATTTATTAGAGCCGGGCCAATTATTTGGTACAAAAGGCAAATTAAGTTATGTCAGTAATGGTTCTGAGTTCCAGCAATCTTTAGCAACTTATGGCAGAGTGGGAGCAGTTGATTTATTAGGTTACTTTAACCATCGTAATATGAATGATGCTGAATCGGGCAGAGATAGCCGCGGAAGAGATTCAATTCCTACCGATGGGAAACTGGTCAATTATTTATTAAAAGCGAAATTCAATCTGACTGATGATCAGTACATCAGTGTATCAAGAGAACGTTATCAGAATGATGCGGATACTAATTTCAGATTGAATTTTGGTTCGGACATCAATAAAGGGAAAAAAGGAAAGTACGTTGTAGAGCGTGATGCTTATAATCTTACTTACAGATATGTACCAGTCGATAATGACTTCATTGATTTAAAAATTTCTGCCTATCACACAGAACAAAATTTCAATCATATGAGGGAAGTCGGTGGGCCTGGAAAGGGATTTGACAGTATTGTTGAAACTCAAGGCATTAGGGCGCGTAATGTCTCTAATTTTGATACCCAGAAATTATCCCATGTTTTAACTTATGGGTATGAATATTTTGATACCAGAATGGCATACACTGATGTATCAGAAAATGTACACAAAAAAGCAGTAGAAACAGGAAAGTCATCATCTGTTTATTTGGAAGATGATATTCAAATTGCTGATTTCCATTTCATACCAGGTGTCAGATGGGATCATTACAAATACAACACTATTAATAAAAACCATGAACCTTTTGAGAGAACTTATGCTCGTTTCTCAAAAGCACTTGGTTTGAAATACGAACTTGGAGCGTCAACCACATTATTTGCCAATTATACCGAACTTTTCAGAGGGCCATTGGGCAAAGAGATTGGTCTGGGGCCAAGCAATCACAATGCTAACTTGAAAACTACAACAGGGTACAACTTAGAAACTGGCGTAGCGGGAACATATCCTAGTATTTTTGCTGAAAACGATTCATTTACTGTAATTGGTAAAGTATTCCAGACCAATTTTAAAAACCTGTCTACGACTTTAGCTAAAAGAGAGCTACACAACATCCCAAAATCCAGATTGGAAGGGTTTGAATTAGCGACTAAATATAAACTGGATAACTGGTCCTTAAGAGCGACTTACGCCAAAGCGAATAATAAAATTATGCAAGGTAATGCGTTGTTTGACAGAAGATTAGAGTTCACACCAACTATTGGTGATTCTTTTACCATTGGGGGAAGTTACTTGTTTGATAAAACTGACATTGAACTCGGTTGGAATTCCCGATTTGTCAGGTCAGCAGACGCGAAAGGGACAGATAGTGGTCGGGTTGTAAATGTACATAAATCAGGCTATAGCGTCAGTGATATGTATATTTCCTGGGTTCCGAAAACGGGCTCATTTAAAAACACAGAAATCCAGCTTGGTATCGATAATATCTTCGATAAACGTTACAACGAACAGTCTTACTATCTGAATATTTATAAAGGGCAAGAAGAAAAAGGCCGCACATATAAAGCGACAATTTCTTATAAGTTCTAATGAACAGGTCTTAAAGGTTGCAAAAATACCTTTCGTAAAAAGTCTGCGGTTTATCCGCAGACTTTTTCCAGGATAGCTTGCTAAAATTAGCGCTATTACAGCGCAAAAATCCCAATCAAGGCAACCACAGTCAGAATCGCGGCTGCACCATAAAACCCCCATTGACTGGCGGGAATATGAATTTTCAGATCGTGCATACCGTGATGAATACGGTGCAAACCACACCATAAAGGCAGGCTAATCATCAGCAGCAAAAAGATGCGGCCAATAAAACTCTGACAAAATGTCAGAATACGTTCATAAGAAAGCGCTTCCGGTGCTAGTCCCAGTGGCAGCAAAATACCTAGTAGCAGGATAATTGCAGGCCCAACAATGGCACTCCACATACCACCTGCACCAAACAGGCTCCAGAAAATCGGTTCATTGGAACGTTTTGGTACTTGATTCATCAGATCCTCCTTGGGGTTAGAGCAGTGCTACACCGAGAATAACGGCACTAGCAATGATAGTGGTTGCCCACAGTAGTTTGACAACCGGTCCCGGTGGAATTTTTTCACTTTTGATAATGATATTGAGAGCCTTGGGAGCCAGCTCAAACCACGTTTTGGTATGCAATAATGAAGCCAGCAGGGTGATAACATTAATCAGCAATACCAGCGGATTTTGCAGGAAAGAGACAAACCCTGCCCAATTTTCGGGGCCGCCTTTCAAAGCGAACAGGCCATAGAGCACTAAAATACTGAACCAAACGGTAGGAATAGCTGTCCCTTCACGCAGCATATAGAATCGATAGAATCCCAATTTATGCCACCAATTAGGCTCCATGCCACGTACATAAGGTTTACGTTTTGTTGCCATTATTCTTTCCTCCCTTATTATGGTTTCAGCATAGAGATAATGAAATCTTTGGCACTTTCTGCTTTGCTTTGTTGAATTGCACCCGCTGGATCAACATGCTTCGGGCAAACCTCAGAGCAATAACCGACAAACGTACAAGACCAGACGCCATTATCGCTGTTGATCTGTGGCATCCGCTCTTTTTGGCCGTGATCTCGATTATCAAGATTATAGCGGTGCGCCAGTGTGACTGCGGCAGGGCCGATAAACTCAGGATTCAGGCCAAACTGAGGGCAAGCTGCGTAGCATAGGCCACAGTTGATACAGCCGGAGAATTGATGATACTTCGCCATCTGTGCCGGAGTTTGCACATTCGGGCCATCAGAGGGTTTGCGCTCATTGCCGATGATATAAGGCTTGATGGCTTCCAGGCTCTCAATAAAATGAGTCATATCCACCACTAAATCCCGTTCAATCGGGAAATTCCCTAATGCTTCAACCTTCAGACTTTGCGAATAATCACGCAGGAAAGTCTTACAGGCCAGTTTTGGTACGCGGTTCACCATCATGCCGCAGGAACCACAGATTGCCATACGGCAAGACCAGCGGTAAGACAGGTCAGGGGCCAGATTATCTTTAATATAGCCCAAGGCATCCAACAGAGAAGTCTGCTCATCGTAGGGCACTTCGTAAGTTGCAAAATATGGTTCATTATCGATTTCCGGGTTATAGCGCATGACTTCCATTTTCAGTTTTTTCATCTCAGTCATTCGCTTGCTCCTTCTGTTTTTTCTCTTGGGCTGTAGCTTCACCGCCATAGACCCGTTTTGCTGGTTGGGATTTAGTGATCTTCACATCACTGTATTCCAAATGTGGGGCACCTTCCGGGTTATAGAAGGCCAGTGTATGTTTCAGGAAGTTTTCATCATCACGTTCTGTGCAGCCTGTATCAAGGCGCTGGTGAGCGCCGCGGGACTCTTTACGGTTCATGGCCGAGTGAGCCATACATTCAGCGACATCCAGACTAAATCCCAGTTCAATGGTATAGAGCAGATCAGTATTGAATACACTGGAGCGGTCACTGATTTGGATGTGTTTAAAACGCTCTTTCAGTTCAGCAATCTTATCAATCGTCTTCTGCATTAACTCAGGAGTACGATAAATACCGCAACCTTCTTCCATTGAGGTTCCTAACTCATCGCGTATTTTCGCCCAGTTTTCATTACCTTGCTGATTCAGCAGCTTATTGAGTTTAGCTTCGATATCGCGGGCTTGCGCATCCAGTGCATTTTCATTGGCAGATATAGTTTCCTGAGCATGTTTAACAGCCTTTTCACCCGCCAGACGACCGAAGACCACCAGTTCTGCCAGTGAGTTAGAGCCAAGACGGTTTGCACCATGCAGGCCAACCGAAGAACACTCTCCAATGGCAAACAGCCCTTTGATACGGGTTTCACATTGTTGATTGGTTTCGATTCCACCCATCGTGTAATGCGCTGTAGGGCGAACGGGGATCGGTTCTTTGACCGGATCAACACCTACATAGGCTTTGGCTAATTCACAAATAAATGGTAAGCGCTCAAGTAATTTCTTCTCACCCAGATGGCGTAGATCCAGATGCACAACATCACCACGTGGTGTTGCAATGGTCCGGCCTGCTCGCCATTCATGCCAGAATGCCTGCGAAACTTTGTCGCGTGGCCCCAGTTCCATATATTTATTTTCCGGATGGCCGAGTGGAGTTTCTGGCCCCAACCCGTAATCCTGTAGATAGCGGTAGCCATCTTTGTTAACCAGGATCCCACCCTCACCCCGGCAACCTTCGGTCATTAGGATCCCTGATCCCGGTAAACCGGTTGGGTGATACTGCACAAACTCCATATCACGCAATGGAATACCGTGGCGGTAAGCCATACCCATACCATCGCCTGTCACAATGCCACCATTGGTGTTGTAGCGATATACACGTCCGGCGCCGCCGGTAGCCATAATGACCGCATTTGCACGAATTTGAACTTTGCTTCCTTCCATCATATTCAAGGCGACCAAACCGCGTGCTTGACCTTCATCAACCAGAATATCAAGGACAAAATGCTCATCAAAACGCTGGATTTGAGGATATTTGAGCGAGGTTTGAAATAGTGTATGCAGCATGTGAAAGCCGGTTTTATCGGCAGCAAACCATGTGCGTTCAATTTTCATGCCGCCAAAACGACGAACATTGATAGAACCATCTTCCTTACGGCTCCATGGGCAGCCCCATTGCTCCAATTGGATCATTTCCGTTGGACAATGTTTGACAAAATATTCAACCACATCCTGTTCACATAGCCAATCGCCACCAGACACCGTGTCATTGAAATGAAAATCATAGGAGTCATGAGATTGAGTGACAGCGGCTGATCCACCTTCTGCGGCGACGGTGTGGCTGCGCATAGGATACACTTTGGAAATCAGGGCAATTTTGAGTTGGGGATTAGCTTCAGCCGCAGCGATAGCTGCCCGTAGACCTGCGCCACCGGCTCCGATAATTACTAGATCAGCATTGAAGGTTTGCACTGTACTTCTCCGTTGTTTAAGTGTGGGTTCAAACTAAATAAATCAAAAATCAGTTAAAGGAACCGTTGTGTTATTACTCATTTGTTTCTTTATTTTTGCTATGCTGAAGTAATATTTATTATTATTTATCAATGCATTATTTGTAGTGATGTTATACTCTTCGTCTTTCAAGTCGCCTCTTTGTTGGCTGCGCTCACTCACTCCGGTCACCGTTTTTATAAACATACGGTTATCTATGCTCCCGGTAATTAATGAGAGGCTCCTGCCTCTCATCGGAGGCCAGCCTTTGGCTGGGTAAATTCGTTTCCGACGAATTTGTCATTCCCTTGCCGCCGCGATACATCTTGAAATCCATTGGGTATATGAGTGATTTTCTATATTTTAACGAGAGAGGTTCACTATCTGTTATTTTTTGTATGGTTTAATTATAGCGAATAGCGTCGGGAGTAAATTTGATATAAATGCGTATTTTGTATGATTTTCCCTGCAAAACGTGATCTGAGACAGGTTTTTTACTTATTGGCATGATGCATGCGATGATGAAAAATAATTTATCAAATTTTTTGATAAAAGTAAGATATAAACACATTGTTGTAATTAATGACGATTTTATTTTTAAAAAAATTATCAGTCAGAATATTAACTGAATAAAAAATACTTATTAAATAAGTCATTTAACAACAAGGTATGTCCGTATTATATTTTTAGAGTAATTTTTACACATGAGTTTTTTTAATGGAAATATGGAATTAAATATAAATGTTGTTTTATTTTGACAATGGGAATTGTGTGATTTTTTCATCAATCAGTAATTTAAAATATTTTCTTTGACATATCAATAATCATCATCTAACTTTTATATATAGTTTTTTATTAGAATTTATCTTCTTTGGGTCACATTTAATAAGTTTCCAGTTTTATATTTATTCGAAATTTAGATTGGTAAAAAGGAAATGTAATATATTTTCCTGAATAGGGGTGAGAAAACTCTTGCATAATCATAAATCAATATCTTATCCCTACTCTATATAGGGATTTAGCACCAATTAAAATATAGGGGGATTTTCTTCCACTTAATTGATGGTTATATTCTGATGATATTGTGGTTTTCAATTCAGAGTTAGATCTCTACTGAATTTTGTTTGTGTTTTTTATATAAATAATTATCTAAAGGAATCATCATATGAATATTAAAGATAAATCAATATCAGCCAATACATTAACAGCTGGTGAGGTATATTACGACGTAAAAATTCTTAGGTTGCAGATTTTCGGTCTGGAAGACAGAAGCAGTGGTGTTAGGATCACGGTCCATCATGATCAGTATGGTGTTCTTTTTTATGCACTTGCAGCTCCTAATCAGGAGATAGGCGGAATTGCAATATATATGGGATTATTGGAGTCTTTACTCAAAAGATCTATAGTAAGAATAAAAGCTACTGGATATCATGGTGAACCAGAAGTTGGTTTAATTTCAGGTGCTACATTTAGTACAGTGTAAAAATAATCTTGACTAATTCACTTTTAAGAAATTTATTAAAAATTAGTGAAAGGAGTAATCACATGAACAGCAATGATAAATCAGTATCAAATGAGATACGAGAAGATGATGAAACAACTATTTACAATGTAAAAATTGTTGGGGTAGAGGCTGATGTTTTATTTAGTAATATTGAAATAAAGTTTGTGGATTCACACGGATTTCATTTTGAAAAATTTTATTTAGCATACCCTGAACATCGTATAAGTGGAGAAGGAATATATATCACATTACTGTTAGCTTTAAACGATTCATTTCTTGTGTCATTAAAACTCACCAAGATTACTTATCCAGAAAAACTTAGTTATATCTCAGGTGTTAGGGTTGAAATTCCGGGTGTAATACCTGATCCTCATGCTCCTTGGAATTAAGATGAGATACATTTTCCTACTTTCTACTTTCTTTGACTCCAATAGAATCTTCTGGCATTTGGACACGGATGTTCATATTATTCAATGGAATCACAATGAAAGTTTAAAATTTATGTTTTATTATCTTCCGTACAGAGATGAGAGAGATTCTGGTCACTTGTATTGCCGAGAATAATTGCTTGCCAATTTCATATTGAAAATTTGTCTGACAAACGGGATGCGGGTAAACTGCGCGTTTTGTTTTATCTTGGAGTCATTGGAACATGAACGAAGTCGCGGATTGGCAGCCAACTGCCCCTATCGCCAACCTATTGAAAAGGGCAGAGATTCTGGCGGAAATACGGCGCTTTTTCGCAGATCGCGGGGTGTTGGAGGTTGAAACACCAGCCATGAGTCAAGCGACTGTCACTGACGTCCATCTTGTTCCTTTCCAGACACGATTTGTCGGGCCTGGTGCGGCGGAGGGCTTGCCCCTGTACCTGATGACCAGCCCTGAATATCACATGAAACGTCTGTTGGCAGCAGGCAGTGGCTCCATTTATCAGATGGGAAAAAGTTTCCGTAATGAAGAAGCAGGGCGTCACCATAATCCTGAATTCACTATGCTTGAATGGTATCGTCCGCATTACGATATGTATCGTTTGATGAATGAAGTGGATGATCTATTGCAGCAAATTCTGGATTGTGAAAGTGCTGAATCTCTTTCTTACCAGCAGGCATTTATTCGTTATTTGGATGTTGATCCTCTGACTGCAAGCAAGGAAAAACTGCGTGAAGTAGCGGTAAAACTTGATCTCAGCAATATCGCTGATCGTGAAGAAGATCGGGATACCTTGTTGCAATTGCTTTTTACCATGGGAGTTGAAACGCACATAGGGATTGAGAAGCCGACGTTTATCTACCATTTCCCTGCATCCCAGGCGGCACTGGCAGAAATCAGTAAAGAAGATCACCGTGTTGCCCAGCGCTTTGAAGTTTATTTCAAAGGCATGGAACTAGCGAACGGTTTCCGTGAACTGACAGACAGCAAAGAGCAGCGCCTGCGTTTCGAACAGGATAACCGGAAACGTGAAGCAATGGGGTTGCCTGTACAGCCGATTGATGAGTACCTGCTTGAAGCATTGGCTCATGGTATGCCGGAATGTGCCGGAGTTGCATTGGGGGTTGATCGCCTGATTATGCTGGCACTAGGTGCAGAGAGGATCAGCGAAGTGATCGCATTTCCAGTGGGAATCTCTTAACCTGAACTTCATTGAGTATAAAGGGGACATTAAAGTTGCCCCCTTTTTTCATGGTGATATTGATTACTTATGTTCGTGATGTTTTTCCAGGAATTTCACGGCTAAATCAGGAAAATCGGTGAATGCACCATCGACATTTGCTTTGTCAAAAACGATATTAAACAATTGATTTCCGCTGGTGGCGTATTTTGGCAG
The DNA here is from genome assembly GCF_002632465.1 of Xenorhabdus budapestensis. Classification (GTDB taxonomy): domain Bacteria; phylum Pseudomonadota; class Gammaproteobacteria; order Enterobacterales; family Enterobacteriaceae; genus Xenorhabdus; species Xenorhabdus budapestensis. The sequence goes on from NZ_NIBS01000027.1 coordinate 14,438, forward strand.
TTGGTCAATACGGATAGTGTATGGATGTACTACCAGATGGCTGGCGTGAGCTTCTTTCACCATACCAGTCAATTTAATGTTGTTTGGTGTAGAATCACTGGCGATCAGCATATGGTAATCAGGGCCAATACCGTCAGCATATTTTGCCACTTCTTTCATTGCGCCCGGCTTAAACATCCAGTCGTAACTGTAGTTTCGCCACGTGCCATCTGTTTTTTGCTCATAGGTTTCATTCCAGTCAGTGTAAGCAATAAGCTGAACAAGTTTCAGATCCATTCCCAATTTTGGTTCCAGCTCGTTTTTGATGCGTTTCAGCTCATTGGCATCAAAACATTGCAGATAGACTTTATCGTTCTTTTTGGTATAGCCATATTGTTTTAGTATTTCCAATACTTTAGTTGTGATGTCTTTTCCTTCCTGACGATGGAACCATGGAGCTTTGATCTCAGGATAAATACCGATATCTTTTCCGGTAGATTTGTTCAGACCTTGAATAAATTCCAGTTCTTCCTGAAAAGTGTGAATACGAAAATCCGATTTTCCCATTGGAAAACGGCCAGGATAGTTTTGTACTTTTTTGCCATCCTTAATATCAAAACCTTCAGTAAATTTCAGTGATTTAATTTCTGGCAAAGTAAAGTCGATGGCATAATAGCGCCCGTCAGTACGAGCACGGTTCGGGAAACGTTCTGCGACATCGGTTACGCGATCAAGATAATGGTCGTGCAGTACAATAAGTTGATCATCCTTAGTCATAACCAAATCTTGCTCAAGGTAATCCGCTCCTTGCGCATAGGCCATTGCTTTGGCGGGTAATGTGTGTTCAGGTAAATAACCGCTGGCACCACGATGGGCGATAACAATTTTATCTGTTGCAGCATGTGCAATACCTGACATTGATGATGTTAACAGAAGACCGGTCATAATAGCTTTAATAGGGATCTGCATAGGAACTCTCCATTTATTCTAATAAAAATCTTGAATAAAGAATGATATTACTTACTACTGTACTGATTTTTCTTCAGATTATGTTTATATCTAATCCTGTCCTATCTGTTATTAAATGAACAGAAATAAAAAATGGAATTGGTCTTTTGTATTCAAATAATAATTTTAAATTATGAAAACAGACATTGTTTAGGTTGAAGGTTTAGGGCGTTTATCTCAGAAAATGAAAGATTCAGTATAGCTAATGAAATCGCAGTACAACTTTATTGTACTGCGAATGATATGGTTATTAATCAACGTATTTCAGTTATATTATTAACCTTGGCGAGCCATTTCTTGCTTGTGTTTGTTTTCACTTATCATAACAAACAGCAATAGAATAACGGACAGGATGCTACCACCGACCATGATCATAAAGCCGCCATCCCAGCCTGCGAAGTCAACGGTGTAACCGACAATGGCGCTGGCTGCTACCGAGCCACCCAAATAGCCAAACAGGCCAGTAAAGCCAGCCGCAGTACCTGCTGCTTTTTTTGGTGCTAATTCAAGGGCATGTAGTCCTATCAGCATAACAGGGCCGTAAATCAAGAAGCCAATCACCAGCATACAGATCATATCAACAGTCGGATTACCTGCCGGGTTCATCCAGAAGACAATAGTGGCGATGGTAACAAGTGTCATAAAGAAGACACCAGTAGCACCACGGTTGCCTTTGAACACCTTGTCAGACATCCAGCCGCACAGCAACGTACCAGGGATACCTGCGTATTCATACAGGAAGTAAGCCCAGGAAGATTTATCCAGTGCGAAGTGCTTAACTTCTCTCAGGTAAGTTGGTGACCAGTCAAGAATACCGTAACGCAGCAAGTAAACGAATACGTTGGCAACCGCAATCATCCACAGTAGTTTGTTAGGCAGAACGTACTGCATGAAAATTTCTTTTGCAGTCAGTTCACTTTCATCTTTTTCTGTGTAATCAGGTGGATAGTCGTTTTTGTACTCTTCGATTGGTGGTAAACCACAGGATTGTGGGGTATCACGCATCAGAGCGAAGGTGATCATGGCAACTAGGATAGCCGCAAATGCAGGCATATAGAGAGCCGCTTTCCAGTCATTGAACCATGCCATACCTAGGAGGAATAGCAATGGTGGCAAACCACCGCCAACGTTATGGGCGCAGTTCCAGATAGAAACAATCCTGCCACGCTCTTTTTGTGACCACCAATGAACCATAGTACGGCCACAAGGAGGCCATCCCATACCCTGGAACCAGCCGCACAGGAACAGCAGAACAAACATGATAGCAATGCTTGAAGTTGCCCACGGCACAAAGCCCATAAATAACATTACGGCTGCTGCAAGTATCAAACCCGCTGGCAGAAAGATACGTGGGTTGGAACGGTCGGACACGGAACCCATAATGAACTTTGAGAATCCGTATGCGATTGAAATACCCGATAGAGCGAAACCAAGGTCACCTCTGGAAAAGCCTTGTTCTACCAAATACGGCATTGCCAGAGCAAAATTTTTCCTCACCAAATAATAGGCAGCATATCCAAAGAAAATCCCTATAAAAATTTGCCAGCGCAAGCGACGATAGAATGGATCTATTTCTTGCGCAGGCAACCGGGTTTTGTGGGACGCCGGCTTAAAAATACTTAACATGTTTGTCTCCACATGACTATTAGTATGGATAGTATGGACTAGTATGAGCGAATCACCACAGCTTACTAGTGATAAGCAGTAAACGAAAATTCGAATTGATTTTTTCTATATCGAAGAAAATAACAGCTAAAACAGACTCATACATCTGTAAGGTATCGATAACATATAGATATAATTTCGCATTGTTCGTAATTTTGAGCGATTTATGGATTTTTTGAAATATATTTTATTTTTATTATCGTGATTTACGTCACAATTAAAGATGTTTGTTTGTTATTTTTGAGCGTTTTTAGTTCGTTTATGTTCTTTCGCACATAACGGACTACTATTGTTGAGGGAATTCGGAAGGTGCTTTAATCATATATGTCATTTACACAAGTATAAAAATTCTTAAACATATAGAAATAAATTGGCAGTGATATTTTCGCTTGTATTGTTTTTAGTTGATAACTATTTCTGTATCGTGTTTTTTTATTTAGCTATGGGAGCTATTTTTATTTACATGCTTGACGTTTTTTATAACACAGTTACAAATAAAATGTTTGAATTTCTATTCGGAAATAATAGATATTACCACAAATAGTTATTCATATTCATGAGATGGGTTTTCATGAAGACATGAATAGTTATTTATAAAATAAAACACAATAATATCAAAGCGATGAAGTGGTGTATAAGGCGTAATACACTCTATTCGTTAATAAGGATCCTATCCATTTATGGGTTGATTGTTTAATTAATAAAAAATTGTAAAAAATATTAATTAATTAGTTGTTAAGTTTTTATGATACTTTTTGAAGTTTATTTTTTTAATTCAGTTAAAGTCAACATAAGGTATTTGGAGTAGCCCGATGTGGACAATAGCTGAAATTTATTGACTAACAGCAAAAATATCTCCATTCGTCATAAAAAATGATGAAATAAAATGGAGAACAGAATGAGAACATCATTATGAATACTTACACACACAAGGCAATATTACACACAGCATTTACTGGGCAAAAATCTTCATTCTCCAATAATCCTGATATTAATGGCAATAATATCAGTTACATGGAAAAGAAACTTCAACCATGGTTTGATAATGTACCATCTCGATTAGCAAAACTGGCAAAAACCATGCCGAATGACACTGCTGTCTCGGATCAACATGGAACGTTGGCATTTGGTGAATTACAGAAACGGGTCATGAATGCAGCAAATGTTTTGCGTTGCAATGGTGTCACAATGGGAAGTAATGTTGCTATTGCAGCCGAGAGAGGTATTCCATGGTTTATCACTATACTGGCGGCCTGGCAACTTGGAGCAGTGTACATTCCCCTCAATACCATGATGCCAGAAAAGCGTTTGAACGATATTCTCGCCAGTTTACCGGAAAGTATTTTGGTATCTGATGATACAGTATCAATGGGACTGAAAGCATCAACACATATTCCTTTGGAACTCCTTTCAAATACTGGCGGGAAAGTAACAGAACGTATTGATATTCCTGAGTTGGGTGATCATCCAGCCTACGTGATGTTCACCTCCGGCTCTACCGGGCTACCAAAAGCTGTACAGGTACAGCATGACAATCTAGCGGCCTGTTTGTGTGCATTTGGGAAATTACTGTCAGTCAATCAAAACGATCGCATGCTTGCACTGACAACTTTCTCTTTTGACATTTCATTGGTCGAGTTGCTGTTGACTGTTGTTCATGGCGGCAGTATCTACATTACATCAATCGATACCCAACGTGACGCGATGGCGTTGTCTCAGACACTGTCTGATCCTCAATTTACACTTGCTCAGGCAACACCAGTCACCTGGTCAATGGCTTTGAATGCAGGCTGGGAACCTCGCTCAGATATGAGTATGATTTGTGGAGGAGAGGCTCTGTCACAAGATCTGGCGGATCAACTGACCGCATCTGGTGGAACTTTATGGAATGCTTATGGCCCGACGGAAACTACAATCTGGTCGACAGCATTCTGTATGAGAAAAGGGGATAAGGTGCAATTAGGTGGGCCAATTCCCGGCACCAGTATCACAATTGTGGATAAGTATTTATGCCCTGTACCTAAAGGAACTGTAGGAGAAATCCTGATTGGTGGGTTGGGTGTGACAGCAGGATACCGCAACAATCCCACTGAAACCGCTAAACGATATGTTCCTGATGTAAAACAAAAAGGTAGAAGGGCGTATCTGACCGGTGATATGGCACGTATGCTTGAAGATGGTTCTCTCATTTATATGGGAAGACAGGATGATCAGGTAAAAGTACGTGGTTACCGTATTGAATTGGGTGAAATAGAAATTGCGTTGAGAAAACAAAGTGGTGTCCAGGATGCCATCATCCGTGTGGCAGGAAGCGGTGATCTTGCCAGGATACAGGCATTCGTCTTGTTTGACCCTAATATGGTTGTACCTGATGAGTGGGTTCGGGAGACTCAGGTAGCATTAAGGGAACGCCTGCATGAAGCCTGGATACCTACTGAATATTATCGTATCCCTTATATCCCTTTGACGAGCAGTGGCAAGCGAGATAGAAAGCGTCTGGAAGAAGTGGCAGAACGTCTGAATGCCAGCTACGACATTGTGCAGCCTCAGACAGAAACCGAAAAACGGGTTTATGCTATCTGGCGCGATCTGTTGGCAGTCGACACCTTTGGTATTACGGATGATTTCTTCCAGATTGGCGGGCATTCCATCTTGGTTGCCCGTATGGTGGAGCATCTTGAAAAAGCATTCTCACTCAGGATCCCTATTTCTGGTATCTATGTTGAACCCACTATCGCCAGAATTTCGGCCATTCTGGATGAAATGATCGAGGTACAGAAAAGTAATCCGGCTCAGCTTGCAGGAAATTATCACAGTGAAGCGCTTATCCAGCAACATGCAGAAACACTGAGAAAAGACGTTTACCTGAAAGAGAGTGTACGCCCGGATGGTTTACCTCATGCAAACTGGTATAAACCTGATACCGTATTGCTGACGGGAGCTACCGGATATCTTGGCCTGCATTTACTGGAACAATTGCTGAAACAGACTTCGGCTCAAGTTATCTGTTTGTGCCGTGCTGCTGATGAAAGACATGCGCGTGACAGGATCAAGGCTGGTTTTGTGAATTACCAGATTGATGTGGGTAATGAGCTTGATCGCGTAGATTTTGTGATAGGAGATTTAGGGCAGCCTCGTTTCGGTCTGTTGCCGGAAACCTGGGAGAAACTTGCGCAAGATGTTGACGTAATTTATCACAATGGTGCGTTGGTTAACTTCATTTATCCTTATAGTGCACTGAAAAGTATTAACGTTGATGGCACCAGAACCGCACTGGAATTTGCCTGTACTTCACGCTTGAAACACTTCCATTATGTTTCTTCCGTGAATGCCTTGTTTGCGACTGAATCACCTCGTCCATTTATGGAAGATGATCGTGCTATGAGTGAAACCGTACGTGATCCTTCCGGTTATTCCGGCAGCAAGTGGGTATCAGAAGGGATCATCAACATTGCCCGTAATCGGGGTGTGCCAGTGAGTATTTATCGTCCCGGTTTGATCCTTGGGCATACTCGTACAGGTGCTGCACAGGGGAATGATTATCTTATCGCATCCCTGAAAGGTTATCTGGCAATGGGATTCTACCCTGACCATGCGTTGCTGCTTGATATTATACCGGTTGATTATGTTGCTGAGTCATTGGTGCATATCTCTAAACAGCCTGAATCTGCCGGGAAATTTTTCAACTTGTTTAACCCTGTACAAGTCTCTATCCGGCAGTTCTTCGATTGGGTGCAGGAATTTGGTTATATCCTCAATCCAGTGCCATTCAACGAAGGGAAAGAGAAAATTCTTGCTTTGGATGACTCTCATCCGCTGTATCCACTGATTCCGTTGATTCGGGATATGGCAGAGAAACCTTATCGTGCATTGGATCCTGCTTATATTCATGAAATCCAGCCAGAGTTAGAGTTGAAACAGACAATGGCAGCATTGGAAGGAACAAATATTCAGTGTCCGGTAATTACATCTGAATATGTCCACCAGGTATTGCGTTATTTGATAGGTATTGGATTCCTGCCACGGGTACTGTCAGAAAGCTACAAACAGGAGGCTTTATCATGCAGCAACTAACAGGAAATGAAACTGAGGTTTGGATGGTTGTTATCAACATTAAAAAGCAGTACTCGATTTGGCCTGATGAATCTCTGATCCCAATTGGTTGGATGGCAACGGGTAAGAAAGGTTCTAAGGAAGAGTGTCTTAACCATATTGCGAGTATATGGCCAGAACCAACAAAACAAGTCGTTGATGTCCATTAAGAATGATGGATGAACGTGAATAGATAATATTATTTTATGGAGGGCATGGTCTTGAGAGGCCATGCCCATTTATTTTCCCGTCATTTTCTTTTACTTCCTTTCGGCTATGAAAAGACGTTCAAGAAGTAGTGACAGCTCTCACATAAAATCAGAGCGGGGAAACCCGCTCTGAAACTGATGGCACTGCCTCATCAATACAACCAATCTTTACCCATTCGATCTGCTGCCAGAATTGCAGCGTAGACTTGTTCTGGGGTTACGGTAAATGGCATATTGTGAATGGTTTCCCCTTCAGCACAACTAGTTATAGCAACCTGCATTATTTTTTTGTGTAGGTTCTCATTCTCTCGTAGGCCAAGTTGCTCTAGTGTAACCGGGAGGCCGACTTGTACACAGAAATCGAGTACTGTTTCTAACTCTTCACTTGGGCTATTTTCCAATATCAGTTGTGTTAACGTGCCGAATGCCACTTTTTCACCGTGATACAGATGGTGGCACTCTTCCAGCGTGGTAAAACCATTGTGAATGGCATGGGCAGCGGCAAGCCCCGCGCTTTCAAAACCAATTCCACTATGGTAAGTGTTGGCTTCAATAATATTTTCAACTGCGGGTGTCATGACTCCGGCCTCTACTGCCAGCTTCGCTTTAAAACCTTCTGCCAGCAAAGTGTCATAGCACAGTTTTGCCAGAGTCAGCCCGGTTAGAGAAGTTCCGCCACCAGCCATGGTCAGGTTATGGGCTGTACTGCTGGCACGTGCTTCAAAATAGGTCGAGAGAGCATCTCCCATACCAGATACAAATAGGCGAACAGGGGATTTGGCAATAATACTGGTGTCTACCAACACAATATCGGGGTTTTTGGGGTAGAGTAAATAACCATCAAATTTTCCCAATTCTGTGTATAAGACGGAAAGCGCACTGGTAGGGGCATCTGTTGAAGCAAGAGTCGGAGAAAGAACAGTCGGCAATTTCGCTTCGTGTGCCACTGCCTTAGCGGTATCAAGCGTTTTTCCACCACCAATCCCAATCACCGCCTGACACTGGTTATTTGATAAAATGGCTGACAGGCGTTGTATTTCACTACGGCTGCATTCACCGTTGAAAACTTCAAAATGGCTGGTTACCTGGTGTTCTTTCAGGCTTTTGCTGACGGTATCTCCAATGAGATTCATCACAAAATTATCAGCAATCACGAAAACATGGTCAGCAAGTATTTTAGTATATTGACCGATGTGGGATATCGCATCTGGTCCTTGGATATATTTGGATGGAGACTGGATCACTTTCAGCATAAGACATATTCCTTCTTCACTGGAAACCTGATATGGACTGTCACAACGTTGGTGTGTGGCAGGTTATTAGTGGTTTCGGATAAAAGTATTTGTTTGCCTGTCCGCCACCACTATACGACAAAATATACTGGTAGGTGATGTGCAAAAGCAGGAAATGAGGGATTTATGAGGAAAAACTGCAAGGAAATTTGCGCCCTGATTAACTTAGGACGCAATGCTGTTTTAATTGGTTTTAACCAATGTCTTATCTGTTGAATATGAGAAAAAGAACTTAAGAATAAGATTCAGCAAGATACCATAAGCGGGCAGGAAAAAGAGCATGCAAATAAACAGCTTAAATGCGTAATCTACTAATGCAATCTCTACCCAATGTGTCGCCATAAACGCATCGGTGCTGCGATAGAAAGCAATAAAGAAAAATGCCAGTGTATCAAGCATATTACCGAAAAACATGGCAGCAGCCGGTGCTATCCACCACCGCTGTTTTTGACGCAGACGGTTGAAAACCCCGACATCTAATATCTGACCAAGTACATAAGCCATAAAACTTGCTGCTGCGATGCGGGCAACAAACAAGTTAAACGTTCCTAAGGATGAAAATCCTTGCCATGTCCCCTGAAAAAACAGCGCAGAGATAAGGTAGGAGATCAACAAGGCCGGAAACATAACTGTCATGATAATCCGTCGTGCTAATGGAGCACCATAAATTCGCACTGTTAAATCTGTTGCCAGAAAGATAAAGGGAAATGTAAATGCTCCCCAAGTGGTATGAAAACCGAAAATAGAGACGGGCAACTGTACCAGATAATTACTGGAAGTAATGATCAGAATATGAAAAAGAGAAAGCCAGAATAACACAGATGCTTTCTGCTGCGTGGTTATTTGCTGCGTAGTTAATTGGAACATATTGTACCTTTTTGCTGAATGGGGTGAGGGAACCCAGAAACCAATTTTCCCTAAATAATCAGGGGAAATGGATCATACGCGGGCTGAACAACAAAAGCAAAAAGCAGTGATTGGCGATATTATGTAATATAATTTGTCGCCATAGATTGTTTGAACTCACAGAGATTGTTATGTCCGATTTTTTTGCTAACCCTGATAAAACGCTTGATACGCAGGGATTGCGTTGCCCGGAGCCGGTGATGATGATACGTAAAACTGTCCGTCATATGGATGCAGGGCAGACGTTATTAATCATTGCTGATGATCCGGCGACGACTCGCGATATTCCCGGTTTCTGCCGTTTTATGGAACATACGCTGATTGCTCAGGAGACGGCGAAAGCGCCATATAGATATCTAATCCAAAAAAATGAAAATATTGCATGATGAACTGGTAGAAAAATAAACCCGTACTAAACTTATCAGTGTGGGACTTGGAAATGTTTATCATCTCACTAAGTGCCATATTTCCTTTTGTCTTAATAGCAATCTTGAGTAACTGTAGTGTTATTTTGAAAAGGTGCTTCCTTTGCACCTTTTCAATTTGTTTTCTTCATTTTTATGGGTTGTTAAATATTTTATAAACTATAAGGTTTACCACTATTTCTGGGATTTAACCCGCAGCAACCGAATAGCATTTGCTGTCACCAATGCTGTAGCACCTGAATCCGCTAATACGGCCATCCATAACCCCGTGATCCCCAATAGGCTGGTGACCAGGAATATCACCTTCAAACCTAATGCGATAGTGATATTTTGACGGATATTGTAGTGTGTTGCCCGCGACAGAGTGATAATTTCTGTCAAACCCGTTAAACGATTGTGTGTCAGTGCAGCATCGGCTGTTTCCAGAGCGACGTCAGTACCACTGCCCATCGCTACCCCAATACTGGATGCTTTCATAGCAGGAGCATCGTTGATGCCATCACCGACCATCATTGTGTTGTGCTTTTCATTGAGCCGCATTACCGCTCTGACTTTGTCTTCCGGCAGCAGTCCTGCTCGATAATCAATACCTAATTGACCCGCAATCGCAGCTGCCGCACGAGGGTTATCACCGGTCAGCATCACAGCATTGACACCTTGTTGCTTCAGAGATTGAATAGCTTCAATAGCATCCTGACGTAAAGTATCCTGCATAGCAATCAGGCCAATAAATTGCTCACCTTGTACCACTGCAACCGCTGTTTTTCCGCTATCTTCCAGTTCAATAACCCGCTGTTTCCATTTTGAGGATAAAGTATTTTCAGGGAGTCGTTCTGGTGCTGCGACCAGTATTTTTTGCCCTGATAATTGTCCTTCAACCCCGATACCTGCCAGGGCTTTACGATTTTCCGCTTCAATAACAGTGACGCCTTTACTTTCTGCCTCATTAAGAATGGCTTTGGCCAATGGATGATGGGAACCACTTTCTACGGCACCTGCCATAGCCAGTAATGTTTTCACACTCATATTTTCTACAGGTTCAATATCAGTGACTTGAGGTTTCCCTTCGGTCAGCGTGCCTGTCTTATCCAGTGCAATAGTAGTGACTACACCGAGTTGTTCTAACGCAGCACCGCCTTTGATGAGTGCTCCACGTCGGGTTGCGGCTGCGAGTGCAGAAGTAATGGCTGCGGGAGTTGAGATAACCAGTGCACAGGGGCAACCAATTAACAACAGGGTAAGACCGCGATAGATCCAAGTATCCCATGGCTCAGAAAAAAATATAGGAGGTATTATCATGACCAGTGCAGCGAGCAAAATAATCAGCGGCATATAAATGCGGCTGAATTTATCAATGAAACGTTCAATCGGTGCCCGGTGTTCTTCTGCTTCTTCAATTAGTTGCAGAATACGGTCAATGGCATTGTGTCCGGGTTCGGACATGACTTTCATTTGCACCGCGCTATCAACAGAAAGAGATCCTGCTGCGACTTTTTCTCCCTGCTTGCGTTCAACAGGGATAGATTCACCTGTCAGAGCACTTTCATCGAAACTGGCGAACGAGTTAAGAAGCTTAGCATCAGTGGGTAAACGGGCACCAGGAGCAATTTCGATGATATCGCCTGGACGTAACTCGGCAGCAGGAACCGTTTTCTTTCCGCCATTTGTTACGAGTAGTGCTTGTTCAGGCACTAATTCCATCAAGGCACTGACACCATGGCGGGCACGACCTGCGGCATAAGATTCTAGAATTTCTCCTAGTCTGAACAGCAAAATCACCATTGCAGCTTCTGAAGTAGCATTGATGAACAGCGCACCAATAGCCGCCACACTCATTAATGATTCAATAGCAAAAGGTGTTCCGGATCGAAACAATTTGATGGCTTTGGTTGCAATGGGATATAACCCAATCAACACCGTTATAATGAAAGCAATCTGTCCGGCAGGTGCGCTAATTTTCGCAATGCCTGCGCTGATAATCATTAATACAGCAAGAGTGAGGATTGGGGAGAATGTTTTCCAGAAGCTCGTCGTTGGTGGTGGGGAGAGCTTAGAAGTTGAGTCAGTTTCTTTGATTTCAAAACCAGCTTTTTTGACCGCTTGGACAACGGCAGCGCGAATATCGGAATCAGCATCTACGACCAGCTTTTCTGTTGTGAACAGCACTTTGACCTGTTTGGCTTCAGGAATTTTTTTCACGGCATTTTCAATTTTTCCTGCACAGCTTGGGCAGTCCATGCCATGAATAACCCAGTTGAAACGCTGGTTGGCAGTGAGCTCAGGAGGTGTTGTATCTTGTGTGACATGAGCGTGATCGAGTGAGCAAGAACCACCATGATGTGAATGTTTACTTACATTCTTAATGCTGGCAGAACCTTGAAGGACTCTCTTTGGGGAGGAGATAGAGCCACTTTGTAATTGTTTATGTTTTTTAAAAATAGAGAACATAATGGCCTCTCAATGATGTTAATTCAGGTTGATTACTATTAACTCTACACTTTGGAGTTGACTCCAGAGTCAAACCCTAAAAGAGAAATTTTTTGGGTGAATTGTGCTATCTGATGTTAGGAAGATTGGGAAGAATGGTTGGAATAGCCGGGAAAAATTATCCATTCTCTCCTTTTTCTGTGAACTTTTGTGAATGGTTGGGGCTAACATTTCGCTCACCAAAGGTGAGCGAAATAAATAATATCTCAGTACAGAATTAAACAATTAGTGAACGAATAATCAAAAAATGTCCAATAAAACGACAGGTTATCACGATTGCTTTTGATAATTTAAAAGGGAAACGATATTGGTCAATAATACTAATACTGTGTGCAAGGAGTAGTAAAATGGCTCCAGCCACGGCGGAGAAACGACTTGCATTGCTGAGTGCAAAATATTGTTCTCCTGCAACCCAAACCATGATGAGCACCATTATCCAGGTATCCAACACTCGCCAACGTAAGGTATCGAGACGTCTCCAGACAATAAACATGACCACGATGCCGACAACCAGCAAGATCAATGGCAATGGGAAGAAGAAACTGAACCCCATATGTAAGGCAAAGCTGATTGTATAAAGCAAGTAACTCAGGAACAACGCGATAAATGAGAATAGTAAATACTTACTGGGGAGTATTCGGAGTGAGTCAGAAAGCAAGGAAACAATAAGACCGGCAATAATGAGATAGCCTGTTGCTTCGAGATTTGGTGCCTGAAATGCCCATAATAGTAGAAGTAACATCGTAACAGGGTAAAACACCCATTGTTGCCATCTGATGCCACGATAGGCCGCATCAATGTATAACCATCCAGAGAAAAACACCGCAAGAAATGGCCAACTCATATTTTTCCTTTCCTTAAATGTTCAATGCCTGTTTTATCAGGCATTGCTGTTTATGATGGGGTGAAGTGAGAGTACCAATTTTAATTCGATATTAACGATACAACCTGAAATCTATAGGGCATAAAATATAATTTGTTATTTTTTCTTCAGACGTATTTTTTTCTGCCAGGTCAATAATTCAAATACGCCAAAAAAGAAGATTTTAGCCTGTAACAGGCCGGAAAGTTTTTGGTCTTTAGGCTGAGAATGTTTTAGCAATAGCAGTTGGAAAGCATGCATAACCACCGTAAAGACCATAGCGATATCCATAAAGTATTTCAATGGCTTAGGAAAAGGGTGAATCAGATTGAGGATCATGATACCCCAAACACAAACCATAATTGCTCTTCCTAATTGAATAAACATTATCAACTCCAGAATCGTATTTAAGTAGGCCAAGCCGCAGTTTACTGGCGGCGAATATACAATCGGTATGCAACTTGCCCGGCAATTTTTTCCCGGTGTAAGTGCCAGTTTGTAGGAACTTCTGTTGCGGCAGATTCAGATTCTGCTTCGACATAAACCCAACTCACCTCAGCCAGCCATCCGTTGGTTTCCAGTAAATTGATAGTTTCTGTCAGCATTCCTTTGCGGAAGGGAGGATCAAGGAATACTACATCAAAAGGCGTGCCAGGCTGATTGAGATATTGCAGCGTATTGCCTTGTACAACATTGCCGTTTTCTGCTTTCAATAAAGCTAAATTATTTGACAGTTGTTTTGCTACGTTGCGATCGTACTCAATCAAAGTAGTGTTGTTTGCATTGCGCGATAAAGCTTCAAATCCAAGGGCCCCACTGCCGGAAAAACAGTCCAGACAGCAAGCTCCTTGAATAACTGGCATTAACCAGTTAAACAATGTTTCGCGGACACGATCTGTAGTCGGACGTAATCCCTCACTATCTGGAACCGGTAATTTTCTTCCGCGCCATTTCCCGCCAATAATGCGGATTTGTCCTAAAGGTGTGCGCTGTGATTTTTTAGTCATAGTTTACATAACTTAAATATTTGTCATCGCTGTGGTGTGTAACTCCCCGTCTATTGGGTATAGGTGGCAGATACAAAAAGCGAAAATCAAGAAACCCATTGATTAATTTACCACGAAATCCTCAATAGAATATGTGTTGTGGTCTGATGAAAATGTTAGACTGGATTTTATCACCATTAGAACCTATCTCAGTAGGTGTAATTGTTAAAAATAAAGCGTCTATTGGGCTGGGTTCTTGGCTTATCCCTATATGAGTTAATCACCTGACAAAAGGTAAAGCAACCAGCTTAGTGGGATAGGTTGTTACAACGCCATAATTAACCGCGAGGAGTGTAGTGGCCGATGGCAAAAGAGAAAAAAAAAGGTTTCTTCTCTTGGTTCGGACTTGGTCGTCAGGAAAAGAAACAACTAGAAGAACAAATTGAAAAAGAAAAGTTAGTAGCGGAAGAAGCAGAGCAACAGCGTTTGGCAGAAGAAACGGCCCGTCGAGCAGCGGAAGAGGCGGAACAGCAGCGTTTGACAGAAGAAACGGCCCGTCGAGCAGCGGAAGAGGCGGAACAGCAGCGTTTGACAGAAGAAGCGGCCCGTCGAGTAGCGGAAGAGGCGGAACAGCAGCGTTTGGCAGAAGAAGCGGCCCGTCGAGTAGCGGAAGAGGCGGAACAGCAGCGTTTGGCAGAAGAAGCGGCCCGTCGAGCAGTGGAAGAGGCGGAACAGCAGCGTTTGGCAGAAGAAGCGGCCCGTCGAGCAGCGGAAGAGGCGGAACAGCAGCGTTTGGCAGAAGAAGCGGCCCGTCAAGTTGAAGAGCCAGCCGCTTTATCTAAAGAGCAGGAACGCCCGACCAAAGAAGGCTTCTTCGTCCGTCTGAAACGGAGTCTGGTAAAAACCCGCCAGAATTTGGGAGCCGGATTTTTCGGATTATTCCGTGGCAAAAAGATTGATGATGATTTGTTTGAAGAGCTGGAAGAACAGTTATTGATTGCGGATGTTGGTGTTGAAACAACTCGTAAGATTATCAATAGTTTGACTGCTCATGCCAGCCGTAAAGAATTGAAAGAGGCGGAAGCATTATACATAAAACTGAAAGAAGAAATGTCCGGTATTCTGGCAAAAGTTGATAGGCCGTTGGAAATTGAAGACAAATCACCTTATGTCATCCTGATGGTCGGCGTGAATGGCGTTGGTAAAACCACCACGATTGGTAAATTGGCACGCCAATATCAATCTCAGGGGAAATCCGTCATGCTGGCTGCGGGGGATACTTTCCGCGCTGCGGCAGTAGAACAATTGCAGGTTTGGGGTGAACGTAACAAGATCCCAGTGATTGCGCAGCATACTGGCGCGGATCCAGCGTCTGTTATTTTTGATGCCATTCAATCAGCTAAGGCTAAAGGTGTTGATATTCTGATAGCGGATACCGCAGGACGCCTACAGAACAAATCTCACCTGATGGAAGAGCTGAAAAAAATCGTGCGGGTAATGAAAAAGCTGGACGAAGAAGCGCCACATGAAATTATGCTGACTTTGGATGCCAGCACAGGCCAAAATGCCGTCAGCCAAGCTAAACTATTCCATGAGGCAGTTGGATTGACCGGTATTTCACTAACCAAATTGGATGGTACAGCGAAAGGAGGTGTTATTTTCGCTATTGCTGATCAATTTGAAATTCCGATCCGTTATATCGGTGTTGGGGAAGGCATTGAAGATCTCCGTCCATTTAAGGCTGACGATTTTATAGAGGCTCTTTTTAGCCGGGAGGATTAACTATCAATGATTCGCTTTGAACAGGTCAGTAAAGCCTATCTGGGAGGACGGCAGGCGCTGCAAGGGGTGGATTTTCACCTGCTTCCAGGAGAAATGGCGTTTTTAACCGGTCATTCAGGAGCGGGTAAGAGTACGCTTTTGAAACTTATTTGTGGTATCGAGCGTCCGAGTGCAGGTTATATCTGGTTTGGGGGGCATGATATCAGCCGACTGAAATCTCGTGAGATCCCATTTTTGCGCCGTCAGATCGGTATGATTTTTCAGGATCACCATCTATTGCTGGATCGTACCGTATACGAAAATATTGCAATGCCACTGATTATCTCAGGAGCCAGTGCTGAAGATATTCGTCGGCGGGTATCGGCGGCGCTGGATAAGGTTGGCTTGTTGGACAAAGCGAAAAACTTTCCCATTCAACTCTCTGGAGGAGAACAACAGCGCGTTGGCATTGCCCGCGCTGTTGTAAATAAACCGACTGTCCTGCTGGCAGATGAACCGACGGGGAATTTGGATGGTGAACTATCTGAGGGCATTATGCGCCTGTTTGAAGAATTTAACCGAGTCGGTGTGACGGTTCTTATGGCAACGCATGATACAGCCCTTATTGAGCGAAGAAATTACCGCATCCTGACGTTGAATCAGGGACGTATGCAAGGAGGACATCATGGTTAAGCATGTCCGTCATTCTGCGAAAAAAACAACGACTTCCAAACCCCGTTCCAAGTCATTAAAAGGGGGCTGGCGTGTACAATCACGTTATGCGTGGAAAAGTACCCTGTCGGATATGTTGCGCCAGCCACTGGCAACGTTATTGACCATCATGGTTATTGCTATCTCCTTGACACTGCCAAGCGTGTTTTACATTGTCTGGAAAAATGTTAATCAGGCGGTGGAACAATGGTATCCCGTGCCACAGCTTACGGTCTACCTTGATAAATCGTTGAATGATGTCAATTCCAATCAGTTGATTGACGAACTGAAAGTAATGGACGGTGTGAAATCGGTAAATTATTTATCCCGTGAAGAAGCTGTGAATGAATTTCGTGCCTGGTCTGGATTTGCTGGCGCATTAGATATGCTGGAAGAAAATCCATTGCCCGCGGTAGCGATTGTATCCCCTAAACTGGACTTTCAAAACTCACAAGCATTAACAACACTGCGTGACCGTGTAGCACAGTTGAAAGGCATTGAAGAAGTCAGAATGGATGATAGTTGGTTTGACCGCCTTACGGCTCTGGCTAACCTTGTTGGCCGAATTGCTGCGGTGATAGGCATTCTGATGGTAGTTGCCTTGCTATTGGTAATTGGTAACAGTGTTCGTTTAAGCATCTTTAGCCGTCGTGAAACCATTAATGTGATGAAACTGATTGGGGCAACAGATGGATTTATTTTGCGCCCGTTCCTCAATGGTGGGGCATTGTTGGGAATTCTGGGTGCAATTTTTTCATTACTTCTTTCGTACTTGTTAGTTTGGAAACTTTCCAGCATTGTCGCAGAAGTGGCCAGCGTTTTTGGTACAACCTTCAGGCTGTATGGACTGAGTTGGGATGAATCACTATTACTGATACTGCTTTCAGGTATGATTGGTTGGATTGCTGCATGGCTTGCGACTATCCAGCATTTACGTCGTTTCAGGCCAGAATAGGGCTATTTTGTTGGACATTAGATGAACTTTTTGGCTTAATTATGGTCGAAGAAACTGTTACTGATTTGTGTGCGTTTTCATACAATGCAGACAATTTGAATATGATTTCCACGATGGTAAAATAAGCGCATTTTTGGCTTGAACAAATTTTATTGATTGTTTCAGGTAAGTTCAAAAAACCATCAATTTGGTTCTTAGTTTGAGAGAATTTGAATGACAAAAGAAATGCAAACTTTAGCATTAGTTCCACAAGGTAGTTTGGAAGGGTACATCCGTGCTTCCAACGCTTATCCCATGCTCTCCGCAGAGGAAGAGAAGGAACTGGCGGAAAGGCTGCATTACCAGGGAGATCTGGATGCAGCAAAACAGCTGATTCTGTCTCATCTGCGCTTCGTTGTTCATGTCGCTCGCAGTTATGCTGGTTATGGTTTACCGCAAGCGGATTTAATTCAGGAAGGTAATATCGGCCTGATGAAAGCGGTTCGTCGATTTAATCCAGAAGTGGGCGTGCGTCTGGTGTCTTTTGCTGTTCACTGGATTAAGGCAGAAATCCATGAATATGTATTGCGTAATTGGCGTATTGTGAAAGTCGCAACAACAAAAGCGCAGCGTAAGTTATTCTTTAATTTGCGTAAGGCTAAACAACGTTTGGGCTGGTTCAATCAGGATGAAGTTGAGTTAGTAGCCAAAGAGTTAGGAGTGACCAGTAAGGATGTTCTGGAGATGGAATCTCGCATGTCAGCGCAGGATATGGCATTTGACATGTCATCGGATGATGACAGCCATGATAACCAACCCGCTCCAGTGCTGTTTTTGCAGGATAAGGCTTCTGATTTTGCGGATGGTATTGAAGAAGATAATTGGGAAAACCATGCTGCGGATAAACTTTCTGTAGCAATGGAAAAGCTGGATGAGCGTAGTCAGGACATTATCCGTTCCCGTTGGTTGGATGATGACAATAAATCTACTTTGCAAGAACTGGCTGATAAATACGGTGTATCCGCTGAACGGGTACGTCAATTAGAAAAGAATGCCATGAAAAAATTACGAATGGCGATTGAAGCCTAATGTAATTGACGAATGGCTGAGCATGAAGATTTTTTCATGCTGAATACATACACTAATGGATTAAAAGGCGATAATTTATTTATCGCTTTTTTTATTCCTGCTGTTTATGTGTGCAGTATGGCTTTCGTCAACTTCAGATTAAAGATGAAGACAATGGGGATAAGAACAAAATGACGACAGTTTCTGCGTTTTTTTCATGTGACAGGTGGCAGTGTATATATGCAGGTACATAATCGATTGAAATTACTGCTTTATGAAACACTGGTGGGTTTCACCATTGCTTTTATCTCAACCTTAATCTTTGGTGTATTTGATTTTACTGGCTAAATTTTTGTCGACCGGATACATAGGGGAGAGAGGAAATTGTTATGAAAATCGTGATTGCCCCAGATTCATTTAAAGAAAGCTTAAGTGCCTTACAAGTAGCAGAAGCGATAGAGCAGGGATTTCGGGAAATTCTTCCACAGGCTGATTACATCAAACTACCGATGGCCGATGGCGGAGAAGGTACAGTGGAATCGCTGGTGGCTGCGACAGGAGGGAAACGTATTACATGTGCAGTTACTGATCCTTTGGGGGGAACTATTGAAGCTTTTTGGGGACTGCTGGGCGATGGAAAAACCGCAGTCATAGAAATGGCAGCAGCTTCAGGTTTGCACTTAGTGCCGTTGGAACAACGCAATCCTTTGGTAACGACAACATATGGTACTGGAGAGCTGATCTTGGCTGCGTTGGAGCACGGAGTACAAAAGCTGATTTTAGGTATCGGTGGTAGTGCAACCAATGATGGTGGTGCAGGAATGATGCAAGCACTTGGGGCAAATTTACGGGATGGGGATAACCGCATTCTGCCATTTGGTGGAGCAGCATTAACACGGTTGGAAAGTATCGACCTTTCGGGTCTTGATCCCCGCCTCAAGCAACTGAGAATTACCATAGCTTGTGATGTAAATAATCCATTATGCGGTGAGTCCGGAGCATCTGCGGTGTTTGGCCCACAAAAAGGAGCGACACCAGAAATGGTTAAAATACTGGATTCAGCTTTATTCCATTACGGAATAAAAATTGAAGCGGCAACAGGCAGAAATGTGATCGATGCTGCGGGAGCAGGTGCTGCTGGAGGTCTGGGCGCTTCTTTACTGGGTTGTCTGGGCGCAAAATTACAATCAGGTATTGAGATTGTGATCGAGACTCTGAAGTTGGAAAAGATAATTCAGGGTGCAGATCTGGTTATTACTGGTGAAGGTCGTATGGATAGCCAGACCATATATGGCAAAACGCCTATTGGTGTTGCACGTATCGCCAAGAAGTTCGGTATTCCTGTTATCGCTTTAGTGGGAGGGATGAGCAAAGACTACCATATAGTACATCAACACGGTCTGGATGCTGTATTTTCTATTATTCCCGAAGTTTGCACGCTTGCTGATGCTCTGATTAATAGTGTTGATAATCTACAGGTATTGGCACGTAACATTGCGTCGGTTTGGAATATGGCTGCTATAGGTAAGAAAGCAGATGATAGCCATTGAAAGAATGGATAAATATTCGAGGGGAGTCAGAAGCCCCCATATTTTGGGGTTTGGCTCAAGCTTGATGGCAGGCTTCTGACGGGGGATTATTGTGACCCATTTAACAACCATTTTTCCCTATAATTGTTTCAGCCATGGGAATGTATTGAGTATCGAGTTTATTAACAAAATCTTCCTTGCTCTCCTCTCCAAAGCAGTCTTCAAAGAACCAAGAAATACGCGTCTCCAACTCCTTACTAATGGCAACCAAATGAGTGACATTAATTCGATTGGTTCCTCTTTCATAACGTGAAAGTTGTTGCTGACTAATGCCAATTTGTTTAGCTAATGCCGTTGCTGTGATACCCAACTCTTTCCTTTTATTTTGAATACGTTGTCCGATTAATAGGTTTGCATCTTCCATATCTTATCCTTTTGTTTTAAAATCAGTAAGTTATGGCGTTATCAAGGATAATTGCCCTAGAGCTTCAAAATGGCTCAACTTTACTTCGCCACTATGCGTAACATAAGGCATGCCTTGACGAGTTTAATACCGTTTACGGCATGTCCCATTGTTACACCTGATCCGCCGTTTTGTTTTCCGACGTGCGCCTTGTTTTTTTAATGGAGTAACCTTTCTTATTAACGTTTTGTAAAAAACAGAACCTTTACTGAGGCAAGGTGTACTCTTCCATGACGCAACCCACATTCTCTATTTTGTTGTTACCTTGCATCTTGCAACTACTTTCCCCCGCAATTGAGTAAAACAGCAGGCTATTTTCTTCATATGAGGAATAATGAATAGGTCTTTAAACGTTAATTTTTTTATTTTAATTCATTGATTTTAGAGGTATTTTTTAAATTAACTTAATGAAATTATTGGCATATTATTTATTTTCAATCAAATAGCCATTATTTGGTATTTATCTATTTTGTTAAGATCTTTCATGAGGTTAGAAACTAAACATTTTATATCAAACTGT
>NZ_NIBS01000028.1:0-28010 GCF_002632465.1 Xenorhabdus budapestensis
CGGTAAATTTTTGGGGTGATTTTCGTTTCATAAAGACACCTTAATTAAAGTCATTCTATTCCTTTACCAAAGTGTCCGAATTTATTAAAGCACAACAGTTCCGTATAAACTTGCCACAATACATTCAAGGATCGGTGTCCAGTCACTTGAGCAACTTCCTCGATTGAAAATCCAGCAGATACACTTCTAGAATTATAGGGAAATATTAATTCACCTTTTCTTGGTTGACGTTGCACTATTTCCCATGCTTCACCCAAGAGTAGAACTGACATATGATTGCCTGCCTTTTTCCTCGGATCTTTCCTATCCCTCACAATGACTGATTTTTGTTTCTTATTAATATCATCCCACCTGATTTTGCAGACTTCACCTATACGCATACAGCTAAGAATAGAAATATTTAAAATATCCAAGTATGGAATATGAGCTGCCCTATGATTTGCACGTTTACATAGTCCTTCTATTAATCTATCAAGTTCATCATTAACAGGACGACGACTACGGCGGTTTGATTTTCCAATCAACCCCATTTTTATCAATAATGGCCTAGCTTCCTGTGAAGGATTTGACGTGTAATTTATGCCATAAACAGGTTTAGCTGATGCTATAACGGACGTTAAGTAGCTGACATCATGATTAATTGTTGCTGGAGATGCTCCGCTTTCCATCCTGTAGCGGCAATGATCAATAATATGGCTTTCTGATAGTTCAGATAAATATATATTTGAGATATGACAATCCATCAGCATGCTTAACACATACTTTTTTTGTTCTTCCTGCTTTTCCCCCTAAGTTGGGATCGTGTGGATATATTTATACAATAAATCCCTTACAGTTATACCGCCAGTATCGCCACTTGATGGAATCCCGCTTTCCTCTAATTCCGCTGCCCGTTTAGTCCCCCCAACTTTTAGCTTGAACCATCTTGCCAAATGTTTTCGTTTCACTATGTTATAATAGGCCATTATTTACCTCTCAGGCACCAGTACACCATTGAGTGTGGTGTACTGGATGGTGTACCGATAAACCGAAAATCGCCTAAAACGTATTAAAATGCACGAAAATAGAAAAACAGAAAAACCTGTAGTAAACAGTATAACAAAGGGAAAGCCAGGGAAATTCAAACCCTCCCGTTTCTCCGTTGCCCCGATGTTGGACTGGACTGACCGCCATTGCCGTTATTTCCATCGCCTGTTAAGTAAAGAAGCACTGCTTTACACAGAAATGGTCACCACAGGCGCAATTATTCATGGCAAAGGGGACTATTTAGCTTATAACGAGCAAGAACATCCACTGGCATTGCAATTGGGGGGCAGCGAGCCCCAGGCATTGGCACACTGTGCCAAGATAGCGCAAAAGCGTGGTTACGATGAAATTAATTTGAATGTCGGTTGTCCGTCTGATCGTGTGCAGAATGGTCGTTTTGGTGCGTGTTTGATGGGAGAGGCTGCGCTGGTAGCCGATTGTGTCAAGGCGATGCAGGATGTGGTAGATATTCCTGTCACAGTTAAAACCCGTATCGGTATTGATGAGCAGGATAGCTATGAGTTTTTGTGTGATTTCATTGATACTGTCGTGAAAAACAGTGAGTGCGATTATTTTGTCATCCATGCACGTAAAGCGTGGTTGTCTGGCCTGAGCCCGAAAGAAAACCGCGAAATTCCACCGTTGGATTATCCACGGGTTTATCAATTGAAGAAAGATTTTCCACAACTGACACTTTCCATTAATGGTGGGATTAAATCATTGGAAGAAGCGAAGCACCATTTGCAGTATGTAGATGGTGTAATGATTGGGCGGGAGGCTTACCAAAATCCATCTATTCTGGCGAAGGCCGACCGTGAACTATTTGACCAAGCCGCTCCCGTGACAGATACCGTTGAGGTAGTTAAGGCGCTTTATCCATATATCGAACAAGAATTGTCAAAAGGCACTTATTTAGGGCACATTACCCGCCATATTTTGGGTGTTTTTCAGGGTATTCCTGGTGCACGTCAATGGCGTCGTCATTTGAGTGAGAATGCGCATAAACCCGGTGCTGACATTATGGTTGTTGAAAAAGCATTGGAAATGGTAACAGAGCGGATGTAATCCGCTCAGGTGCTTTGTTCAAAATGGGAATCATGGTATCAACAAACTGGAACCATGGGTTGCACGGCTTTCCAGTGTCTGGTGTGCTCTTACCGCTTCGCTTAGTGGAAACTTCTGATTTTCTCGGACATCTACATTGATTTTACCGCTGGCAATAAAATCAAACAGGGTTTTGCTGGCTTCAGCCAACTCTTCATGTGTCGTGATATAACCATTAAGAGAAGGCCGGGTAAGAAATAGTGAACCTTTCTGATTAAGAAGTCCGACATTCACCCCTGTCACTGGTCCCGAAGCGTTACCGAAACTGACCATCAATCCTCTGGGGGCTAAGGAATCAAGTGAGTCCAGCCAAGTAGCCTGACCGACGGAATCATAAACCACATCAACTTTTTTCCCGTCAGTAAGTTCCAAAACGCGTTCCACAATATTTTCACGGTTATAATTGATGGTCTGCCATGCACCCGCAGCTTTGGCAAGGTTGGCTTTTTCGCCTGAACCGACTGTTCCAATCAATTTTGCACCTAATGCCTTTGCCCACTGGCAGGCAATCAAACCGACACCACCTGCTGCGGCATGAAACAGGAAAGTTTCACCTGCTTGAACCTTGTGTGTCTGATAGAACAGATAATAAACCGTTAATCCTTTCAAAAGAGAAGCTGCTGCCTGTTCAAATGAAATTGCATCCGGCAGGATAGCCAATTTGTTGGCCGGAACATTATGTACTTCACTGTATGCGCCCAAACCGGATTGAGCATATGCCACACGCTCTCCAACTTTGATGTATGACACATTTGAGCCAACTTTTGTGACAACTCCAGCGGCTTCCGTCCCTAATCTACTAGGAAGGCCTGCGGGTGGGTAGAGGCCGCTACGTACATAGGTATCAATATAATTGATTCCGATAGCTTTATTCTCAATCTGTACTTCATCAGGTGCAGGATCAGTCGGTGTAAATTCACAATATCGGAGTACTTCTGGGCCGCCAGTGGCGGAAAATTCGATGTGTTTTGCCATGGTAACTCTCTCATTCTTTAAGAAATATTGGGAACAACCTCGCACGTTTGTAATGGAATCGCTGTAAACGGCGATAATGTCTCCGAAATCATTGCAGACTATATATATTTACTTTGTGTTTTGAAGTTTGTCCATGATTATTATTTTTATATAAATATCAAATAATTAATTAATCATTAAACTGTATGTTGTTACAGTGTTTATTGACGTTTTACCCTTCTTGCAGCACACTGCGTATAAACAATTGTATAAATACCTTTAGCGATCATGGCTGCCGAACTAAACAAGCTCAGTGACAAAAAACTTAGAACCCTGCACGGAAAAGAAAGGGGGAATATTGAATTTTTTGCCGATGGTGCTGGATTGAGCGCCAAAGCATCTAAAGTTGGTGGCATTAGTTGGGTTTTTACCTACCGGCTTGATGGAAAAAAGTTAAACCGCCTTACCATTGGGCGCTATCCTGATGTGAGCCTCAAACAGGCTAGAGAAACGAGGGATAAATGTCGTAGTTGGCTAGCATCTGGTAAAGATCCAAAGCTGCAATTTAACTTAGTGATGCAGGAATCATTAAAACCAGTTACTGCAAAAGACGCTATCGAATATTGGATAGCGCACTACGGCAGAGAAAATCGAGTCAATATTGATACCCTCATTCTGCAATTAGAAAAACATATTTATCCTTATATTGGTGAAATGGCATTATCTGACTGCGAAACAATATATTGGCTACAATGCTTTGATAGAATGAAAAAGAAAGCGCCGGTGGCTGCTGGTTCTGTATTTCAATTGTGCAAACAAGCTCTAAAATTTTGCCGGGTAAGAAGGTATGCAGTCAGCCATGTATTGGATGATTTAACTATTCAGGATGTTGGAAAAAAACAAAATAAAGGCCAGCGATATTTAGAAGATAATGAACTTGGTCAATTATGGGACTCTATAAATACAGGTATTTACCTACCTTATTATAATAATTTATTGAAAATTTTGGTTGTATTTGGTTGTCGGACACGAGAGATCAGGTTATCTAAATGTTCAGAATGGAATTTGAATTCTATGTTATGGACTGTCCCAAAAGAAAATAGCAAGACAGGTGAGAAAATCATTCGTCCAATACCGGAATATATGAAGCCATTTTTAATGAATATTATTCACCAAAACCATAAAAGTGGTTATCTCTTAGGGGAAATTAAAAAACTTGAAGCAGTCGCACAATATGGCAGAAAAATATGGAAAAAATTAGAGCATGACGAGGAATGGTCTTTGCATGATTTAAGGCGAACGTTTGCAACTAAAATGAATGACATGGGTATAGCACCACATGTGGTAGAACAGCTGCTAGGACACGCTTTGCCGGGTATCATGGCAATATACAACAAGAGCCAATACCTACCAGAGAAGCTGGACGCTTTAAACAAGTGGTGTGAGCGACTGGATGTATTGGCGGGTAATTATGAGAATGTGGTTATATTAAAAGCAGCTCAATAATGGGAATTAATGAGTTGTGAGAATGACCATTGTGATATACACGTAACAAATGTGGCTTTCTTTCGTAATAATTTCTGTTAAGTAAAATACCCTCACAAAAACAATTAAACAGTGAGGGTAACATAATCATGCAATACAGTACTCCTACACCGGAAGAACGCCGCTCTATCCTTTCCGAATATGGTGAACCTTATGATCGTCTTATACGTGAAAAAGAACGCCAGCACATCACCTCTATTTCCAGAACGTCAGCATGGAAACTGGAAAATGCAGGCCGCTTCCCTGCCCGTAAGCCATTAGGCCGCAATTCTTGTGCTTGGTTGCTTAGTGATCTGCTGCATTGGGTGCGTAATCCGCCAACAGTAGAAAACGTGAATAACCCATATAGCCGCAAACCTACTAACTAAAAAATAATGCTATGAAAAATTAACTGCCTTAATTGGCAGCAGTCAAATTCACCCTAAAAGCGGCTTAATTTCGGGAATAGTTGGTGTGATGGTAGATATTAGTTACAGAGATTCTTTGATATTAAATAACCATCAATTTGAGAAACAACCCTCTTTAAGAGGGTTAATTGATTATGCTTACTCAGATGATGTTTTGGCTTTGCGCTGGCGGCGTTTGATTTCGCCCGACATAGCCGAAATTATGAATTGCGCAGTGCTTTCGCCTTCTTCTTTAAGTTTTTCCATTGAATCAACAAGCTCATGTGGTACACGGGCTTCTAATTTTTTTGACTTTGCGTTTACTGCTTTCGTTGCCATATCTGCATCCATTAGTAGTCGGTGGCTGACAGTATACGCGAAAAAATTTTATAAAAAAGAATTGACGTGGCTGACACTTGAAAATACGATGGTGGCTGACACTAAAAGTTATTCAGGTGATACAAATAGCAACGCCCCGAAGTGCGCTAACACTGTCGAGGCGTTTAACCACAACGTAAAGGAGACTTACGCAATGGCTGGTACACAGCATACCCAAACTCGCCTTAAATTTGTATTCCTAATTGCATCAGGCAATCAACAACTGACAGATATTGATTCAACATCGTTTATCTCCGTTCAGGAGGTAAGCCATGTTTAAACTCATTGTTACTACCACAAATCACCATACTGGCGAGACAAAAAAAGAAACGGTTCGTTACCGATATAAAACGTTACGTGGTGCAGAAAACGCCGCTAATAATATTCGTCGTGCTTCTATACCGGATAGTAAATCCGTTGATGTTGAAATCATCAGAGAGCATGAACATAAGCAGCCTGTTTCACTGGAACAAGCAATGTTTCGGGCAGGTCTGGCAACCTCTTTATTCTACGTCATTCTTGAAAAAGCCAGCACCGAATGCTCTGTCGATTTAAATAATCTGATTGCATTGGCCTGTGATATCAATCAGGAAGTCTATCACTCACTATTGGCTGTTGTTTACAAGGAGTGAACTCATGAGCAAAACACCTTCATATAGAAATAGCGATAAGATCCGCCCGATAAACTTTATCCATAATGTAAAAAAATCTGCCACCAATCACTGGCAAAGCCTGTTGCCAGCCTGTGGCGTTGGGGTTCCGGCAAAAGGCAAACACGGCGCTTGCCCGATATGCGGCGGTACTGACCGTTTTCACTTTATAGATGATAACCATAACGGTGACTGGCACTGCCGCCAATGTGATGAGCCGAATCACGGTGATGGGCTGGATTTAGTGGCAAGAACCCAAGGGATCACTATTTTTACCGCCGCTAAGTTGGTAGCGAATGCGTTAGCACTTCCCTTGCCTGAACCCAAACCAGCAAAAGAGCAGCCACGAACAGTAAAATCGATTGCAGAACGCATCGCTGCGCTGGTCGCAACTTCTGTCACGGGTGAATCTCAGTATTTGACTAAAAAGGGGCTGAAATACCCCAGTCAGCGGTTATTGAAAGATGGTTCTTTATTGCTGCTCACTCAGACACTGGACGGCACGATCACAGGCGGACAAACCATCAAGCCGAACGGTGAAAAACGTCTTGTCGCTGGTACTCAAAAAAAGGGAAGTTTTATCCCCGTATCCGAGATTACCGGAACGCCCGATACCCTCATTATTACTGAGGGTTACGCCACGGCGTTAACAGTCAGCCAATTGCATGAAAGCGCGGTATTGGCTGCAATTGATGAAAGTAATTTACTCACGGTTGCCGAACAGGTCAGAACCCAGTGGCCAGATGCAAAAATTATTCTTGCTGCTGATAACGATTGGCACGAACCGGAAGAACGGGACAAAAACGGTAGATTAAAAAAGAATGTCGGCAAGATAGCGGCAGAAAAGGCCGCTATAGCGATTAATGGTTGGGTGGCGTTACCGCCTACGGCATTGAAAGCTGACTGGGATGATTATCGTCAATGCCACGGCATTGAAGCAGCAAAGCAGGCATTCAGTAACGGGTTATATCAGGTTGGGGAGAAAATTTCAGTGAAAGCAGAAACGGCGATGATCCACGAAAATAAGAAAAAAAGTGCTAATTTGGCACAAATGGCAGCAAGTCAACGTGGAGTGCTTCTGGCTGAATATTACGGCCAAGTGGTGGTAAATCCTGAAAGTGAAATGACCTATCATTATAACGGTGCAATTTGGGAGACACTGCCTGATAGTGAACTTCGTCGTTCAATGGCTGCAATTTTCAATCAACATGAAACTCCTTATAGCCCTAATGGAATTAACAATGCTATTGATGCCATGAAATTACAAATTCCTGTCATTGGTGAACAACGGCAGGATTTAATCGGGTTCCGTAATGGCGTGTATGATTTATCGGTTCAACAGTTTACCCCGCACCAGTCAGAACATTGGCTAATGAACCATAACGGCATCGAATTCACTCCGCCTGCTATTGGTGAAAATTTGCCGGATCATGCTCCAGATTTTTATCGCTGGCTGTCCCATGCAGCGGGAAGCAATGAAAACAAAATGAACCGTATTAAAGCCGCTTTGTTCATGATCTTGGCAAACCGTTACGACTGGCAGTTA
Source organism: Xenorhabdus budapestensis (assembly GCF_002632465.1). Classification (GTDB taxonomy): domain Bacteria; phylum Pseudomonadota; class Gammaproteobacteria; order Enterobacterales; family Enterobacteriaceae; genus Xenorhabdus; species Xenorhabdus budapestensis. The sequence continues at coordinate 7,590 of NZ_NIBS01000028.1, forward strand.
TTTATTGAAGTGACAGGTGAAGGCGGTAGCGGTAAAAGTGTGTTTACTTATATTGCGACTTTATTGGCAGGTGAACACAATACCGCCAGTGGCAATATGAAAGCGCTGGACGAAGCCAGAGGACGTTATCAGTTTGTCGGGAAAAGCCTGATTACGTTACCCGATCAGGTTAAATATGTTGGTGAAGGCGCTGGCATTAAGGCAATTACTGGCGGTGACTTAATCGAAGTTGACGGGAAATATGAGAAGCAATTTTCTACGGTCATTAAGGCTGTTGTATTAGCCACCAATAACGAACCGATGAGCTTTACCGAACGTAATGGCGGTATTGCACGGCGGCGGGTGATATTCCCGTTTAACATTCCGGTCAAAGAGTCAGAAAAAGATCCACACTTGCCGGAGAAAATCAGTCGGGAACTGCCCGTTATTATCCGCCATTTATTGAACGAATTTGCCGACCAGAATAAAGCTAAAAAGCTACTACAGGCACAACGCGATTCTAACGAAGCATTAACGGTGAAAAGCAATTCCGATCCGTTGTATCGCTTTTGTGGTTATCTGGTAACCGTCAATGATGCAACTGGGATGAAGATGGGCACTAAGAACATTAGCCCACGAGTGCCGAGGTTGTATCTGTATCATGCTTATCTTTCTTTTATGGAAGCGCACGGCTTTGAACGCCCGCTGACATTGACTAAATTTGGCGAATCTATTCCTAAGATTATGCAGGAGTACCGGAAAGATTATCGAAAGACGAGAACAACGAGAGGGTATTCTTATAATGTTGAGTTGTCGGAAGAAGCAGAAGAATGGCTTCCATCGTTACCTGAGCATAAAGATCCCAACATTATACCATTATAGTTTTTAGGTTTATAGCTAAATCATATTAATATGACATAATATCTAAATCTAAGATGACAAGGCATAAAATGAGATGGGCTATAGCTTAGATTTTCGAAAGCGAGTACTGGCATACAAAGACAAACATTCGTTGACTTTCGAACAAACGAGTGCCCATTTTGAAATCTCCATGCGTACCTTGTTCCGGTGGTGCAATAAAATAGAACCTTGCATGACCCGCGATAAACCCGCCACGAAAATCCCTGATGAGGTACTCATTGCGGATGTCCAAAATTTTCCTGATGACTATCAATGGGAAAGAGCAAAACGTTTAGGTGTCTCACAATCAGCTATTCATTACGCCTTGAAACGGCTTCGGATCACCCAGAAAAAAAACGCGCCAACACCCTCGCGCTGATCCTCAAGCTCGTCAGGCATTTATCGAGCGCATCAGCGATTATGAACAGACTGGCAGACCCATTGTTTATTTGGATGAAAGTGGTTTTGCTCAATCGATGCCACGTAAACATGGATATTCGGAAAAAGGGTTACGCTGTTTTGGTACGCATGACTGGCACGCAAAAGGCCGTATCAACGTCATTGGCGCCATTCTCGAAAATACCTTCGTCACCTTAAGCTTATTTACCGAGAATATTAATGCCGATGTTTTTTATGCGTGGATGACGCAAGATTTGCTGCCAAAGCTTCCACACGGAGCAGTGATAGTGATGGATAATGCGCCTTTCCATAAACGGAATGACACGACACAAGCGATAGCAGACAGCAAATGTCAACTGGAATGGCTTCCCGCTTATAGTCCGGATTTGAACCCTATAGAACACAAATGGGGCGGAGCAAAAGCGATAAGGAGGCAAGAAAGATGTTCAGTTGATGAGTTATTTACGGAGCATATTGAATATGTCAGGTTATGTTGATTCTGCTATAACTATACACTCTATACATTAACTAGCTTATTTTTCTGATTTTAAATATAAAAATAGGATGTATAGTTATTCTTCTTCTGTACGCTAAGTATACATGTCATACATAATCTAAAAAGGTTTTAGTTAACAGATGAATAGTTAATGAATACCATATTAATGGTCACAAACCCAGATATGACAGGCCTCTTAAAAATCATGCATAGTGTGTACAGTGGATGGCTTCAAAAAGATTTCTAAGGGAGTCACTGGATATAAGTCAGTTATTTTTTATTAGTATTATGGTGACATTTGGAATTATTCAATATGAAATAGTATGGAGAGCTTAAATGACTAGGCGTAAAGATTATAATCCCACTTGGCACGGTTATTTGGGGGATTACTTAAATGGAAAAGTGGGAATTAACCAGTTAATACCTCAGCATGAATTTTTTGATAGTATAGGATTGGAAAAGGAATTAAATAAGAATACTCAATATCACTACGTTCTTACATTAGCTCAAGCCCAGAGCATTATTGAAGATATCAATCCTAGTCGTCCACAAAATCCAAGTCACGGTGAATCACTGGCAAGGGGTATTGAAGAGGACGACCAGACAAAAGGCCCTATGTCACATCTATTTTCTGTCACAGATCCTATTTCTCCTTATGCCGGAAATATCTATGATTCGCGAGGATTTTATGATGTTTGCCGGGAGTTTCAGAGGTTAAATATCACTGCTAGAACACATGTGGCAGAAAATGGCCGCACGTATATTCATGTGTCGGGGCATGCAGGTCTTAGGAGACTTGTCAGGGGAACACGATACGGTGCCAATCATCCTCAAATGATAGGGATGGGGATAGGGCAGCAGGGTCTTAATAACAGCATTGTAAGAGGGGTCAGATTCTGCATCATCTTTTCTATTGGATATCGGGTCGTAGAAAGTATTTTTAAGGATGAGTATACTTTAGCTGATTTTCTCGGAAACATAACAATTGATATGGCTAAAACAGCAATTACTGCGGCTGTGTCTTGGATTGTCGGTACAGTTTTAACTGCAACAGCCATTGTAGGTGGGAGTATTATTGCTGCTGCTGGAATAGTTTTGGTAACTGGTTTTTTGGTTGCTTATGGTTTGGACGTTCTTGATAAACAATATGGAATAAGTGAAAAATTGATAGCATTTTTAAAAGAACAAAGGGACAGAAAACCAAGAGCGCCAGAAGCGGATTTACGACATTTTTTTAATGGATTAGGAAGGATGAGGTGAATAGTAAATATGTTAAAGCATTAGGTGTGATAATATTGTTGTTAGGACTGACATTTATGATGAGCTTAGTTGTTGACTCTGCTATTTCATTAATACTAATGAGAGATGAGATAACATTTTCTAGCGCCGTTATCATATGTTTTATGTCTTTTCCTCTATTGTTTTATTCTTTATCAGGTTCTATTTTTTTCTTTCTATTTGATAGGCTGCCTAAATTTAACAAGGTTATTGTTAAGTACTTAAGTATGCTGATGATTACATCATTCATCGTTAGTTTACCTATATCTTTTTATGTGAGCTATAAGTTAAAAAATGATGGTTATTTAACATGTGATAAAATATCGTGGATGTCGCCAACTACTTACGTCAAAAATTTATCGCTGTGTAAATGAAATTTTTTGTAAATATTCTGTCCTTATGTTTTGTCCTGTTTAGCCTCTAAAATTTAGAGGCTTTTTAATTATTTTAGATAGTATTAAATAGTGTCTTTGAGGAAAATAAATAACCATAAGACACAATGAAAAAACTGCTCGAATTACGCCAGCAAAAAGCAACCTTTACCGAACAAATGCGTTCGCTGCTCACCAAAGCCGAAGACGAAAAGCGCTCACTGACCGCAGATGAAGCGAAACAGTTCGACGAACTGCGTAGTCAGTCCGATGCCCTGAATGCAGAAATCGCCCGTTATGAGGCGCTGTCTGATGAAGAACGCAATCAGGCAAGTAAACCCCAATCGACCCGCGAAAACCTCAGCAATGACGAGTTGCGCCACTATATTCTGACCGGAGAAACCCGCACCTTGTCTACGGGCGTTCCCTCAGAGGGTGGCTATACCGTTATCCCGGAACTGAACAGACAGATCATGCAGCAACTGGCTGATGAATCGGTCATGCGCAGGATCTGTATGATTAAGACCACACGCAGCAACGAGTATAAACAGCTTGTGTCGGTCGGTGGCGCAGCCGTAGCCCACACGGAAGAAGGCAAGGCACGAGGTGAGACGGCTACACCAAAGATGGAAGAAGTCAGCATCAAACTGTTTCCTATCTATGCCTACCCCAAAACCACACAGGAAATTATCGATTTCAGCGATGTAGATATCTTAGGCTGGCTGACGTCTGAAATTGCAGACACCTTTGTAGACACCGAAGAAACAGATCTGGTGAGTGGTGACGGCAGCAAGAAAGCGAAAGGCTTTCTGTCTTACCCTCGTGACATCCAAGCCGACAAGATACGTGCGTTCGGTACGCTGCAAAAGCTGGAAGTTGCCAGCCTTGAAGCTGATAGCCTGATTGACCTGAAATTCTTACTCAAAAATAAATACCGTAAGAACGCCGTTTGGGTGATGAATTCGACAACTGCCGCCAATGTACAGAAGCTGAAAAACGGTAATGGCGATTATATCTGGCGCGAACGTTTGCAAGCTGGTGATCCCGATATATTGCTGGGCTTGCCTGTTCATTACCTCGAATTTATGCCGGATAACATCATTGCTCTGGGTGACTTCAAACGCGGTTACTTCATCGTTGACCATCAAACGGGCACTCGTACCCGTCCCGATATTATCACCGAACCGGGATTTTATAAGGTACATACCGATAAATATCTGGGCGGTGGGCTGGTGGATTCCAACGCAATCAAGGTACTGGAAGTGAAAGCCGCCAGTTAATCAGCAAAGGGGTGAACGCCCCTGTCTGGAGTCCATAACATGACGAATGAGTTTGAAATCCGCACCGCCTCACTTTCTGCCAGTGATAAAAAACTGACAGGTTATGTGATTAAGTGGAACAGCCGATCACAAATCCTGTGGGATGAATTTGTCGAACAGTTCGCCCCGAGTGCCTTTCGTGCCAGCTTAACAGCAGCGGCAGATATCAGGGCACTATATGAACATGATCACATGAACCTGTTAGGCCGTACTGCTTCCGGCACATTGCAGCTTGCCGAAGATGCCACTGGATTACGCTTCGAATTAACCCCGCCTGATACGCAATTGGGGCGCGATGTACTGGCGTTGGTTGAACGGGGTGATATTTCCGGTATGTCCTTTGGTTTTCGTGCCATTAAAGATCAGTGGGATACCAGTCAAACACCGTATGTCAGAATCGTCTTAGAAGCCGAACTGCGGGAAATCACTGTCACCAGTTTACCCGCCTATCCTGACAGTGGTGTTGAGATTGCCAAACGCTCCCTGAATGCCGTTAAGCCCTGTCATGTGGGTTTGCGTCATTACTGGCTGCAATTGTCTGAGGTGTGAGCATGTGGCCTTTTAAGCGCAAAGACTCCGAAACTCGCAGTATGACCATTGAGGAATTTTTTTCTCTGGCAGGCATGGCTAATACCAAATCCGGCGAGCATGTTTCACCCTCGACCGCCGAAGGTCTGCCAGCGGTGATGAATGCCGTCACAGTGATTAGTGAAGCGGTCGCCACCATGCCCTGTTATCTCTATCGGGTTCAGCACCAGCACGGCAAAGAATCCCGCGAATGGTTGAGTGATCATCCCGTAGATTATTTGCTTAATGAATGCCCGAATGACTGCCAGACCCCATTCCAGTTTAAGCGAACGCTGATGCGCCATTGCCTGTTAAATGGCAATGCTTATGCAGTCATCATCTGGGGAAAAGATGGACAGCCACAATCCTTGCACCCTTACCCGCCGTCAGCGGTTGTCCCACAGCGATTATCCGATCATCGATTTGCTTATACCATCACCGAACCCTATAGCGGCAAAGTCAAAACTTATTTGCAAGAAGAAGTGTTGCATTTGCGTTATGCCACCGAAGACGGTTTTCTTGGTCGCTCACCTGTGACCATTTGTCGGGAAACACTAGGATTAGGACTGGCACAACAGCGCCACGGGGCAAGCATCATGAAAGAGGGCATGATGGCAGCGGGCGTGATTAAAGCCGCTGACTGGCTGGATGGCATCAAGGGTAATAAGGCGCTGGAAGCCCTCGAACGTTATAAAGGCGCTCGCAATGCAGGCAAAACTCCCATTCTTGAAGGTGGCATGGAATACCAGCAATTAGGGATGAGTAACCAAGATGCGGAGTGGCTGGCCTCACGCCGTTTTACCATTGACGATATCGCCCGGATGTTCAATATCAGCCCGATCTTTCTGCAAGAGTATTCAAACAGTTCCTACAGCAATTTTAGTGAAGCGTCCCGTGCTTTGCTGACAATCACCATGCGCCCGTGGCTGGCTAACTTTGAGCAGCAAATCAAATCCGCTTTATTGCTGAACTCACCAATAAAAGGCATTCGCTATCAGGTGGAATTTGATACCGCCGACCTGCTTCGCGCCAATCCGAAAGAACGCTTCCAGAGTTATGAGACGGCGATTAAATCCGGTGTGATGTGTCCGAATGAAGCCCGTGAACGGGAGGGATTATCACCCCGTGCCGGTGGCGATGAATTCAGTCAGGCATGGAAACAAACGGTGGAAGTGAAGCAACAACCGGAGGGCAAAGAATGAGGGCAGGTGCATTAAGACACCGGATCACCATCCAGAAAAATGAACAAACCCGTTCGCCGGGCGGTTCGGTGATTAAAACATGGGTGGATGTTGCCGAAATCTGGGCGGAGGTGAAGTACATCAGTGGGCGGGAACTGGTGGCCTCTCAGCGGGTGCTTTCCGAAGTCACGGTGCGTATCTGGCTACGTTACCGAAACGATATCACCACCGCTCACCGTATTGTCTATCAGGAGACGCGCACCCACAGTCAAGCCTTTGCTATCGTTGCCGTTATCCCCGATGCCAAACACACCCGCTTAGAACTGCTTTGCAAGGGAGGTATATTCCGATGAGCCAGATTGAAATTCCTTTGAACGAAATCAAACAACATTGCCGATTGGATGAGAGCGACACCCTTGATGATACCTTGCTCATGGGCTATGCCGCCGCCGCGCTGGAAGTCTGCCAGCAACATATCGGTAAGCGGTTTGGTGATGATCTGGCTTTTACCCCGTCGATTAAAGTCGGTTGCCTGCTTTACATTGGTTTGTTGTATGAAAATCGGGAAATGGCAACCGATGTTGAGCTAAAAGAAGTGCCTTTCACCATCAAATCGTTGTGGTCTGTCTATCGTGATGTGGGGATCTACTGATGCCGTGGCAACCGTTAAAGCGTTGTAGTTATCCAAGTTGTAAGCAACGGGTAAAGTCCGGTCGCTGTGAGGAACATCGGCGGGAACAGAACAGGCAGCGCGGTACACGTACCGAACGTGGCTACAGTAACCGATGGAGCAGATACAGATTGATGTATCTCAAAACTCATCCCTTATGTGTGCATTGCCTCAAGCAGAATTGCTACATGCCTGCAACTATTGTGGATCACATCATCCCGATACAAGGTGAAGTGGATGTGTTGTTTTGGCTTGCCTCCAACCATCAAGCGTTATGTCAAACCTGCCATAACCGTAAGACGGTACAGACAGACCCGATAACCAAAGCGAAGCGCAAACAGGGAAACTATCGGGAGCAGGAGGCAGAAGCAGCACGATTATTTATTACAAGAATAATAACCAAATGAAATAACGGGGTGGGGGTATCAAAAATGACAAACGTTCCTCTGAGCGGAACCGCCCCCTCCTTCAATTTTTACGCACGGCAATTTTTTTGAAAATAAAATCACAAGGAACAGAGAACATTATGGCAAGAGCACCCAAACCGCCCACTTATTTAAACGATATTGCCGCCAGTCAATGGAAAGCCAAAGGTAAAATCTTAAGCGAACGGGAAGATTTGAACGCCGCCGACTGGAACAACTTAGAGCTGTATTGCGTCAACTATGCCATTTACCGAAAGGCAGTGGCAGACCTTGATATTAGAGGCTTTAGCATTGTGAACAGTCAGGGCAGTGAAAGCCGTAATCCATCATTGAGTGCTAAAGCGGACGCTGAAAAAATCATGATAAAAATGTCGGCATTGCTGGGTTTTGACCCCGTGTCACGGCGCAAAAATCCGGTAGAAACGGAAGAAGAGGACGAGTTAGACCGACTATGAACGCATGGGATCAGTACGCTTTTGATATTGAAAATGGCACAATTCCGGCCTGTAAACGGGTAAAACAGGCGGTAAAACGCTACCTTAACGACCTGAATAACCCGCGTTATTTATTTGATGCGGAGGTAGTGGCACGGTTTATTGCCTTTTCCCGTTATTGTCCACATGTTAAAGGCCATTTGCGGGGCAAACCGATTATATTAGAGCCGTGGCAACAATTCGCCTTTGCCAATCTGTTCGGCTTCAAAGTCAAAGCGACCGGACGGCGGAAATACCGCAGTGCTTACATTCAGGTGCCGCGCAAAAATGCCAAATCCACCGTGGCTGCAATATTGGCGAACTGGTTTCTGGTGATGGAGAACGGACAGCAGGATATTTACACCGCTGCTGTTAGCCGTGATCAGGCGCGTATTGTGTTTGATGATGCCCGTCAGATGTGTCTGTTATCAAAACCGATCAAAAAACGGGTAGCTATCCAGCAACACAAAATAACCTATCCAAAGAGCAACAGCCTGTTAAAACCACTGGCAGCCAAAGCCGCCACCATTGAAGGCACTAACCCCAGTTTGGCAATTGTCGATGAGTATCATTTGCACCCTGATAACGCCGTCTACTCTGCCCTTGAACTGGGAATGGGAGCACGTCCCGAAGGTATTCTGTTTGCCATTACCACGGCAGGCAGTAACGTGATCTCAGCCTGTAAACAGCACTATGATTATTGTTGCCAGATATTGGAGGGCGAGGAACAAAACGAATTGTTATTTGCCCTTATTTACGAGCTGGACGATGAGCACGAAATTGATAATGAAGCCCTTTGGATAAAGGCTAATCCCAATCTGAATATCTCCGTGGACAGTGCCGCTTTGCATGACACCATTCAGAAAGCGCGGGGTATACCGTCACAATGGACGGAAATGTTAACCAAACGCTTTAATATCTGGTGTCAGGGTGAAACGCCGTGGATGGGCGAAGGGGCATGGAAAGCCTGTCAACTTGACTATGATGAAAGTGACCTGAAAGGACTGAAGTGTTACGCCGGGCTGGATTTATCCTCAACGGGCGATATCACCAGCATCTGTTACACCTTCCCCGTGGATAACGAACTGTTATTACTGACCCGTCATTACTTACCCGAAGCCCAGTTACAGAATCCTGCCAATAAGAATCGGGCAGTGTATCGACAATGGGTACAAATGGGCTGGATACGCACCACACAGGGCGATTGTATTGATTATGACCGTATCCGTGATGATATTCTCAAAGACAGCCAGCACTTTGATATCAAGCTGGTGGGCTTTGATACATGGAACGCAACACATCTACGAACGCAATTACAGGGCGCAGGCTTGGACGTTGAACCCTTCCCGCAAACCTATATGCGCTTTAGTCCGGTAGCCAAATCCGCTGAGGTGTTTGTTAACCGCAAAATCATTCGTAATAACGGCGATCCGGTGCTTGATTGGGCGATAGCCAATGTCGTGATGGAAACCGATTCTAACGCAAATATCAAGCCGAATAAAAAGAAATCTGCGAATAAAATCGATCCTGCAATTGCGTTTTTGATGAGTTTTGGCACATGGCAGATTGAGCATGAAGAGTTTGCGTTTAGTCTTAGTGATGAGCAACAACAGCGACTGGATGGCTTTGATGGAATTTAGATAACTAATTGATTTTTTTAATACCTATGCTGGTTAGGAATTAATGAAATCAAATGCTCAGAAGGTTAGATATCACACTTTTATTTGTATTAGTCGCTACTCTTATCTAACAATCAGCTATGGGCGAAGAGCAGACCTAACATTGTAGTATGTTAATCAATGGGGAGGGGAGCAGATCCGGCCATCATCAGATGATGGCTTAGAACATATAGTGATGGGTAACTGAGTGGTGCAAACGCCTTCGGAGTAGATGATATCATTCACCTATTTTTTTAGTTTTTTGATCACTTCCGCACCATATTTTTTTACCATTCTAGCCACAAATGCAGGTTCAATATATTCTGAAAAAGCTAATAAACCCTTTAATTTATTAATTTCACTTTCATTCAGCCTATCTAAAGAGAAGTGATGAATAGCTGATGAAATATATCTTTTTCTATCTCGCCCAAGTGAGATGTTATCATCATTAGAAATGGTTACACCAGTAATATGACGATTATGAGCTTTAGAGGAAAAAATGGTTTTATCATGGTTTAAAGAAATAGCATCTCTGAAAAGATCAAATAAAACATCCTTTACGATACTATCAAAGCCGACAAGCACATGCTTCGTATTTGTGGAGAATGTCATATCATCAGCATAGCGAGTGAAATTTATTCCCTTGTTATTACATGCTTTTTCAATACTCTTATCAAAAGAGTACATAATTGCATTAGAAATAAAAGGAGAACTGGGCGCGCCAACGCTCAATTTTAAGCTCGCTTTCCTGTGCTCACGGTAGAAAAAACAGTTAGATATGATAGAAGCATTGTCTTTATCGAAAGAAATGTTATTTCTTTTGCACTCAGCAAAGAATATATCAGGCGTCAAAGAATTGAAAAAATTTGATAAATCAAACTTTAATAAATAACTGTTCTTTGAGTGAATAAGTGCATTTTCTTTTATTCCCCGTCCAGTCCTGTAAGCATAAGCACATTCATGTACAGGTAACAGACTAGACAGTTCTTTAACTATAATACGTTGAATAAATTTCAATTCCTTTGAAGGATGAGCAATCCTGCGCATTTCATTGGAGTTCCTTTTTGCTATATCATAAATCTTATATCGATAAGGAGCAGTGGCGATAAATGTATTGATGAGTTCATCACTCAAAAATAGAGTGCTTTGTAAAAGCTTGCGGAATGATTTTGGATTATTAGACATTTTCTTCACTATACTTAGCTAAAACACGAATGCGTCGTTGCTCTTTATCTTTTAAATTAATAAAAAGCTCTTGTCTTAATTTAATTTTATTTTTTGACTTATCGAATGGTTTTTTATCTATATAAGATCCAAACTTTATATAAGTATCACTTTCGAGTTTTTTGAGTGGAAAAAAATAAGTGTTTGTGCTTCTTTTTTTCTTTTGTATTAGTTCTAGAGTTAATAATAAATATATCAGTTGAGAAAGGCGTTTTTGCGATATATTTATTAGAAATAATGAAAGAACTGATTCTATCTCAGAAAGTTGAACAGGAAAACAGATGTTTATTATTTCAAGTATCAGCATGCATAAATGACCATCATCATCTTTTCTGAACTTTTCAACTTTGACTTTAGATTTTAGCCTATCAAATATATCTTCGCAGATTTCTTTCCACACATCCTTATCAAACTTTCCATTTTCCGAATCATATGGATAAGTGAGTACTGAGTTGCTGACGTAAGAGGATATTCTTTTGAGAGGTCCTAGAAAAATAAAAGAGTCCTCGCTCTCTACATGATTTTCAGGTGCAATAACACAAATTTTATCATAAAGGTTTTCGAAAGAAGAAAATATTCCTAATTCAACTAATGAACCAGGACTTTCAAGAAATAACAGTACTTGCGATGATATCTTAGCGATGTCATGCTCAAAATGGAGTAAATCATCATATTGACCAGACTCTATATAGTCTTTGAAAGACTCAGCCATCCGGAGGCAATTATGAAACTCTTCATGTTCAGAGGAGGTATAAGCGTAAAGCTGCCCGCGCATACTAGAAGGAATAGCTTCTTTTACATCTACGAGCCCTCCGCAAACAAATATTAAATTTAGGGTACTGTTGTTAACAGAAAAATTTTCAACATCAAGATTTTTAAATGTATCTTTTATAGTTTCTTCGTACATCTAAATTTCCAAATAAAAAAGAGACACAAAGTCTCTTTTTAACTCTTTACTAAAGGATGCGGCAGATGCAAATCGGCCGATCGTGTGAGCAGGATCGGCCGATTTGCATCTGGCGCAACCCTAAATCTAAACAATAAGTTTGTGTCTGGCGAATCGCCCGACAAGGCTAAATTGAAGCCAATACGCTAAAGAGTATGCTCACTATACAATGATGAGTAGTGGCTATCAAATTTTTTTATCTGGCTTATGATTCCTATTGGCAGTTTTACCCTTAAGGTACTCTAATGAGTCTATGACCTGACCTGCTCCCTGTTAATTAACACACGGATGTCTGTAATGTCTGCTTCTGGCACTGAGCTGTTTAATAGCATATAACGCAAAAAGTTAAGTGTTTATACTGATTCGCTTATTGAACCAGATAAACCAATCAGTTAAAGTAGCCCCGCCATTAGCAAAATCTAGTGGTCAAGGATTATCACCCTTGTAAGAACGATCCACTGGTAGGAAATTTCTACCAGTGTGTCTGCTATCGCCCTTTCAATGGCGGTTCAGGCAGGGGAGGCTTATGCCTCGCCGGACGATCGTTCCCGGTTGTGATAACCCTGTCTGAATCGCCACCATCAATTTTTTCAATTAATGGAAGGGGTAGCAGGAATGTTCAATACCAAAAACGACTGGCATCAAGCTGATATCATCGCTGCATTACGTAAGCGCGGTACAACCTTAGCGGCTGTTTCTCGTGCATCTGGTCTCAGCTCATCTACACTGGCAAATACTCTCAGCAGACCGTGGCCGAAAGGCGAATGGATTATTGCTAATTATCTCGAAATACATCCTTCTGAAATTTGGCCTAGTCGCTATTTTGATTCGTATGGTCAATTGATTGAGCGCAAGGTTCGGGATAAATCATAAAAATAATCAGTTCCATTTAAAAATCATCGGGAAGATAGCCGTAACGGGGTATCTTCTCACTAGCAGTAACATTCGTAGTTGTTACTTTAATAGTTTTCAACTGAATATACGCAACCCTCATAGCTTGGAACGTTTAGCGTATTGGCCTCGTTTTATTGTTCACACATTCACTCTTATTCTTTCTTTTCTTTTGCCTTGTTTTTATCTTATGCTTTGTTTATAGATTTGTTCAGTGTTCTATGTATAAACAATTATATAAATAAACAAGAATAAATCAGTTAAAAAATGAGTATTATTTATTCAATATCAATCAGTTGTGTTTTAATTGCGAGTATAGACTATATATAATTACTCAAGGTTGTTTTCATGGCGTATACTGGTACGCTATTTCGTTTTTGTTTAGTGGATTGATGTGGTACATGGCTGGAAAAAAACCAACTAACAACAGTATGGCTGAACCAAAAGATCGCCAAGTGGAAGGGCTGAAACTTCCACCACACTCTTTGGAAGCAGAGCAATCCGTGTTGGGCGGTTTGATGCTGGATAATGAACGTTGGGATAACGTATCCGAACGTGTCACCAGCAATGATTTTTTCAGTCGTCCACATCGGCGTATTTTTGCTGAAATGCAGCGTTTGCTTGAAATGGGCAAACCTATCGACCTGATTACATTATCAGAATCCTTGGAGCAAAATGGGGAGCTGGATAATGTCGGCGGCTTTGCTTATCTGGCCGAATTGTCCAAAAATACCCCAAGTGCGGCGAACATTAATGCTTATGCGGATATTGTCCGTGAACGTGCTGTTGTTCGCGATATGATCGCCGTTGCTAATGAAATTGCAGATGCGGGGTATGATCCACAAGGCCGCACCAGTGAAGAATTATTAGATCTGGCGGAATCAAGGGTATTCCAAATCGCAGAAAATAGGGCGAATAAAAACGAAGGCCCGAAAGGCATTGAGCAGATCCTGGAAGAAACGGTTGAACGAATTGAACAACTGTATCAACGTCCGCATGACGGTGTGACAGGAGTTTCTACCGGTTATCAAGATTTGGATAAAAAAACCGCTGGCTTACAAAAATCTGACTTAATCATTGTCGCAGCACGTCCTTCAATGGGTAAAACCACTTTTGCGATGAACTTATGTGAAAACGCAGCGATGATGCAGGATAAACCCGTTTTGATTTTTAGTCTGGAGATGCCCGGCAATCAGATCATGATGCGTATGTTGGCGTCTCTTTCCCGTGTAGATCAAACACGTATTCGTACTGGTCAGCTTGATGACGAGGACTGGGCGCGTATTTCCAGCACCATGGGGATTTTGCTGGAAAAACGCAATATGTATATTGATGATTCATCCGGTTTAACCCCTACTGAAGTGCGCTCCCGAGCAAGAAGAGTTTTCCGTGAAAATGGTGGGCTTAGCCTGATCATGATCGACTACCTGCAATTAATGCGGGTGCCTTCCCTATCTGATAACCGTACCTTGGAAATTGCTGAAATATCCCGATCACTCAAGGCATTGGCGAAAGAACTCCAAGTACCCGTTGTTGCATTATCCCAGCTTAACCGTAGTCTGGAGCAGCGAGCTGATAAAAAGCCCGTTAACTCAGACCTGCGTGAATCAGGCTCTATCGAACAGGATGCTGACTTAATCATGTTTATTTATCGTGATGAGGTATATCACGATAATAGTGAACAGAAAGGTGTGGCAGAAATTATCATTGGTAAACAGCGTAATGGCCCTATCGGTACAGTGAGGCTAACGTTTAATGGTCAATGGTCACGGTTTGATAATTATGCAGGGCCAAGCTACAGCGATGAATAAACAATAATGAATAACGTATTATTGAAAACCTACTGACCGGAAAAGAATAAAAAGGGGACAAAATGAAAGCGGCAACTGCTGTTATCAACCGTCGTGCTCTGCGACATAATCTGCAACAGGTCAGGGCGAAAGCTCCGAACAGTAAATTGCTTGCAGTTGTGAAAGCAAACGCCTATGGACATGGTTTATTGGAAACTGCGTATACAATGGAAGACGCTGATTGTTTTGGCGTTGCACGAATAGGGGAAGCATTGGATCTGCGCAGTAACGGGATTATCAAGCCAATCCTGCTTCTGGAGGGTTTTTTAGGGGCGTCAGATCTCCCTGTTTTGGTTGCCAATCATATTGAAACCGTGGTGCACAACATCGAACAACTTGAAGCTCTGGAACAGGCTAATTTATCTCATCCAATTAAGGTGTGGATGAAGTTGGATACGGGGATGCATCGTCTTGGCGTTCGTCTGGATGAAGCAGAAGATTTTTATCAACGCTTGAGTCGTTGCCGTAACGTCGAACAGCCCGTTAATATAATCACCCACTTTAGTCGTGCCGATGAACCACTGATGGATACAACTTCCCTGCAAATTGAACGTTTTATGTCATTTATTGCGAGTAAAGCTGGTGAAAAATCTATTTCAGCATCTGGGGGAGTTTTGTTGTGGCCACAGGCACATCTGGATTGGGTTCGCCCTGGCATCATGATGTATGGTGTATCGCCAATGGCAGATAAAACTGCGGCTGATTTTAACTTAATTCCAGCGATGACATTGAAATCTAGCTTAATTGCTGTACGCAAGCACAACTCGGGTGAAGCGGTAGGTTATGGCGGTACTTGGGTTAGTGAACGTGACACATATTTAGGTGTTGTAGCAATCGGATATGGTGATGGCTATCCCCGCAGTGCACCATCAGGCACACCCATCTTTATTAATGGACGTGAAGTTCCTCTTGTTGGCCGGGTTTCCATGGATATGATTACGGTGGATTTGGGGCCAGATTGTCAGGACAAAGTGGGTGATGAAGTTATTCTCTGGAGTACAGTCTTACCTGCTGAAAGAATTGCGGAATATACGGGGATTAGTGCCTATGAGCTGATCACGAAACTAACCTCACGTGTTGCAATGGAATATCTGGACGAATAATCGGGTTAAGTTATATTGTCTGTTATTGTGTTTTTATATCACTATTTTTATACAACAGTTTTTATGCTAACTAAGTAGCAGGGAGTATAATGTCGTGTTCCAGAATGTTGATGCTTACGCAGGTGATCCTATACTTTCGTTGTTGGAAGTGTTTAAAAAAGACCCCCGTGTAGAAAAAATTAATCTGAGCGTTGGGTTGTATTACGACGAGCAGGGTATAACACCTCAATTGCAGGCTGTTGCAATCGCAGAAGAACAAATGAAAGCTTTGCCACAGTCTGCGTCTCTTTATCTCCCCATGGAAGGTTTGCTTGGTTACCGGCTGGCAATTCAAGAATTATTGTTCGGTGAAGATCATCCGTTGTTGCAGCAAAATCGTATTGCAACGATTCAAACTGTTGGAGGTTCAGGCGCACTAAAAGTTGGTGCTGACTTTTTGCATCGTTATTTCCCTGATTCTGAAGTGTGGTGTAGTGATCCGACATGGGAAAACCATTCTTCAATTTTCTCTGGAGCAGGGCTTAAAGTAAATTATTACCCTTACTTTGATGATAAAACCAAAGGGGTAAGATTTGATGAAATGCTGGCAACTTTCCGGCAATTGCCAGCAAAAAGCATTATTCTGATGCACCCTTGCTGTCATAACCCAACCGGCTCTGATCTCACCAATGAACAATGGGATCAGGTAGCTCAGGTTGCCAAAGAGCAGGCGTTGATCCCATTCCTTGATATCGCTTATCAGGGATTTGCTGATGGAATGGAAGAAGATACTTACGCGATTCGGGCAATGGCAAAAGCAGAATTACCTTGTTTGATCAGCAATTCGTTTTCAAAAATCTTCTCCCTGTATGGTGAGCGTGTTGGTGGATTGTCCGTTATTTGCGATGATGCCAAAACAAGTGAATGTGTTCTGGGACAATTGAAAGCCAGTGTACGTCGGATTTATTCCAGCCCCCCGAATTTTGGTGCTCAGGTTGTAACAAGAGTCTTAGTTGATCCGTTACTAAAAGCGCAATGGTTGAAAGAAGTCGAGCAGATGCGTTTACGCATTCTGGAAATGCGAACTGTGTTGGTTAGCGCACTGAAACATGTGTTGCCAGAGAAAAACTTTGATCACTTGCTGAAACAACGCGGTATGTTTAGTTATACCGGCTTTAGTCCTGAACAGGTTAATCGCCTGCGTGAAGAATTTGGTGTTTATTTGATTGGTTCTGGTCGGGTTTGTATGGCCGGAGTGAACTATCATAACGTACAGCGTGTTGCAGAAGCATTTGCGGCAGTGAGTTAGTGATTTTTATTCCCTGAATATTTGGGGAATTGGTGAAGATAATTACTACAGCCCTTTGTTCTGGTATTAGGCAAAGGGTTTCTTATATTCTACAGATATCTCTATTTAATATAAAAATAAAAGATTTTTATCGGTTATTTCATGACAGTAAATTGCTCGCTATGTTAATTTATAACCGTTTTCTATGATAGTAAGCACCGATATATATCAAGTCCTGATATGTAAAATCTCGCTTCTCCCACCTTTATATTAAATAGCAAAAATGCTTAAACTAATCTTTTAATTTCAAAAGATTAATCAAATAGGAATAAAAAAATGCAACACCAACTCTTGAATTCTTGAACTCTTTCATCAATTATTGAGGTGAATATTAGTCTGTAAAGGTGTAACACGCTTTTTATTGGGATAATTTTAAAAGAGCTAAAGCATTATGGATATGCAATCAAGAAAGTATGGTAGAACTTTTCATTATCCATTCTCACCAGGAACAACCAGTGATGATCGTATTAATCATGTTTGGTGGCAGGATATACAGAACATTAATCAATTTATTCACACAGAAAAATTAGACGGTGAAAATAACTGCCTGAACCAATATGGTGTATTTGCCCGTTCTCATGCTGCACCGACACAATCAGCATGGACGCAGCAGATCCGCCAACGTTGGCAATTAATTAAGGGTGATTTGGGTGATATAGAGATTTTTGGTGAGAATCTGTATGCCATTCACTCCATCGAATATCGTCATCTTGAAGAATATTTCTTTGTCTTTGCTATACGTATTAAAGATATATGGCTTAGTTGGGAAGAGGTAAAGTTTTATGCTGCCTTATTTGATTTTCCTACTACGCCAGAAATTGCCATTCCTGAAACACGAGATGAATCAGCGTTCATTAAAAATATTATTCAAACCGCAAAGCAGGAAAGTTGCTTTTCTTCATGGGATACACAAACAAAACAACGTTGTTCAATGGAAGGTATTGTCAGCCGTGATGCAGGTGAGTATTCAGTTATTGATTTCCCACATCATGTTTTTAAGTTTGTGCGCAAAAACCATGTTAAAACGGATATTCATTGGAAGCATCATTGGCAACGAGCGCCTCTTTACTTTGAATACTATTCGGATGGAAAGAGAAAATGAGTTGGATATTCAGTAAAAATAAGTCATGGGATTATTTATCTAAAACGTTTTCTTTCATTGCAGATATGGGGGGAGTTCAGCAAGATCCCATTCACCACGCTGAAGGTGATGTTGCCATTCATACTCAAATGGTACTGGCAGCATTGGAACAGTTGCCTGAGTATCAAACACTGGAGAAAGAAGAACAGGAAATACTCTGGACGTCTGCTTTGTTGCATGACGTGGAAAAGCGAAGTACTACACGGATGGATTTAGATGAACGAATCGTTTCTCCCGGTCATGCCCGTAAAGGTGAGTTGACTGTCAGGCAGATTTTTTTTCAGCAAATTCCTATACCATTTGCGATACGTGAACAAATTGCTGCTCTGGTGCGTTTTCACGGATTACCACTATGGTTGATGGAAAAACCTGAACCACAGAAAACTCTGTTGGCGGCGTCATTACGTGTTGACACCTATCTATTGGCTTTATTAGCGAGAGCCGATGTCTTAGGGCGCAAATGTCATGATGCACAGGAATTACTGGAACGCATCGAATTGTTCGAACTTTATTGCCGTGAACAAAATTGTTGGAGTAATGCACGAAAATTCTCTTCTCCAGAAGCTCGTTTTTATTATTTTTCCACGGAAAGTAAACAGCCGGATTATCAACCTTATGATGATTATGGTAGTCAGGTGATTTTATTATGTGGATTACCTGGCATGGGAAAAGATCATTTTATCCAGCAGTATTATCCAGATTGGTTTGTTATTGGTTTGGATTCGATTCGACGTCGTTACCAGATAAGCCCGGAAGACAAGAATGCCAATGGCTGGGTTGTACAACAGGCAAAACAGCAGGCCAGAGAGAAATTGCGTAACCGACAGGATTTTGTCTGGAATGCTACTAATCTTACCGGTCAAATGCGTCAGCAACTTATTCAGCTATTTGTCAGTTATGACGCTAAAGTTAAGATTATTTATATCGAACAGGACTATAAACGATGGCGACAACAAAACAGTAATCGCGAATATGTTGTACCGGATAAAGTGATGGATCGAATGCTGTCTAAGCTAGAAGTTCCGACGCCTGAAGAAGCACATGAGGTGTGTTATTTCATCAATAATTCAATGAATTATGAATATTGAATTTCCTTCTGAATGGCCTTTCAGGGGAAATGGTCTTGCAGGAAAAGAGAAGGCTGTGGAGTGTATCAGCCTTCTTTCTTCTACCAAGATAACGAAATGTTATTACTGCAATAGCTGATAAAATGTTGGGTTATCATCACACTGCCCACTGCCACATTCCAGCACAGTAGAGACCAGATTAGCGGTGATCAAGATCGCGAACAATCCCATAGCAAGTTTGCCGAGTATGTGTGGTGAATATTTTGCTGGATCATGATTACCTGCTTTCAGGGGCATGATGGCAGCAATAGTAATAATGGTAAGAATAGATAAGATTGCAGCCCACGTATAGAAGTGCAAACCAAAGAAAGTGGAGCCATACCCTGCATCTCCAGGCAGGATATGTAAAGAAACCTGCCGCATAGCAACAAAGCCAGTTACGATACAACCCAGTAAGGAAAAGCTGTAGTGAGCGTTTTTAACACCAAAATAGATATTAAACAGGAAACCAAAGCCAATCATCATGATGCCTGCACGTTGCAACAGACATAGTGGGCAGGGAAGTTCAAAACGTGCCAGTTGATAATAAAATGCCACGATTAGAATGGCACAAATACCAAATAAACCAAGTATATTCAATGTAATGGCAGGATTAAGATTGCGAGATGCTGACATAGAATTATTCATTATGGCCTCCGGTTAAAAAGAAAGATTCAGTGCATCAGTAGCATGATATTTAAACCAAAATACCGTAATGATTAATAAGACAAACCAAAGCGTATAGGTCAGTTTCTTCTTGCCGGTAACAACAGTAGCAATCATAACTAACGCAATTAAAAACGGTAAAAACATATACATATTTAATCTCCAATATAAGTTAACAAAATATATAATATCATTATGAAATAAATTTACCTATAATGTGAACACAGCATCTTTAAAGGTCCAGCAATAATATTAGAACAACAATATCAGACTGATCTAAATAGGATTATTTCGTTGATTATTACAGCCAGAAAGGTGTTTGTTGCATTAAAAAATATTAGAATAATTTAATAAGTAAAAATCCGCCTTCATAGAAGGCGGCTTTGACGCGGCCCCCTAAAAGGGGGCTTAAACACTATTCTTCCAGCCCCAGCTGTATTTGTCTTTCTGC
>NZ_NIBS01000028.1:28110-32292 GCF_002632465.1 Xenorhabdus budapestensis
CTGGTAACAAACTGAGGAAGTATTTAGCATGAGCGTCCTACGGGCAAAGCCCCACAGGAACGATCACCACCTCCATAGGAGGTGGTTTAAGAGTGACAATAAACAAAGCCTCTCCAGACGGAGAGGCTTTTTGTTGATTATTATTGATGAGATAGTATTAATTTTTATTGAGTATCTGCTTAAGGAAACGTGCTGTATGAGATTTTTCACATTTCGCCACATCTTCTGGCGTTCCTGCCACTAATATATCTCCGCCACCACTACCACCTTCTGGGCCAAGATCGACAATCCAGTCCGCAGTCTTGATAACATCCAGATTGTGTTCAATCACTACAATGGTATTTCCCTGATCCCGTAATTGATGTAGAACTGACAACAGTTGTTGGATATCAGCAAAGTGTAATCCAGTTGTTGGTTCATCAAGAATATAGAGTGTTTGACCTGTACCACGTTTAGATAACTCGCGCGCCAGTTTGACCCGTTGTGCTTCTCCACCGGAGAGTGTGGTGGCAGACTGTCCAAGACGAATATAGGAAAGGCCAACATCCATTAACGTTTGCAATTTACGGGCAAGGGCAGGTACTGCATCAAAAAAGCTACGGGCTTCTTCAATAGTCATATTTAGCACTTCATTGATATTCTTGCCTTTATATTTGATCTCCAACGTTTCACGGTTATAGCGCTTTCCTTTACACTGATCACAGGGAACATAAATATCAGGCAGGAAGTGCATTTCCACCTTAATTACCCCGTCCCCCTGACAGGCTTCACAGCGTCCGCCCTTAACATTGAAACTAAAACGACCTGGTGTATAACCACGTGTTCGGGATTCAGGTACGCCAGCAAACAGTTCTCTCACTGGTGTAAATACACCGGTATAAGTGGCGGGATTTGAGCGAGGAGTTCTGCCGATCGGGCTTTGGTCAATATCAATGACCTTATCAAAATGCTCCAGGCCTTGAATATCCACATAAGGCGCAGGATTAATATTGGTTGCGCCATTTAACTGACGTTGTGCGATTGGGAATAAAGTATCGTTGATTAACGTCGATTTACCGGAGCCTGAAACCCCCGTGATACACGTGAACAAGCCGACAGGTAGTTTTAATGTCACTTTTTTCAGGTTATTGCCCTTCGCACCAATTAACTTCAACATCTTGCTAGGATCAGCAGCGATTCGTTGTCCCGGGATAGTAATCTCACGTTCGCCACTCAGAAATTTCCCTGTGAGAGACGTTTGGCTTGCCATGATGTCATCAATAGTTCCTTCGGCAACGACTTTACCGCCATGAACACCCGCTCCCGGCCCAATATCAATAATATGATCAGCGGCGCGAATAGCATCCTCATCATGTTCAACAACAATAACAGTATTACCTAAATTACGCAGATGCAGTAAGGTTTCCAGCAAACGTTCATTATCACGCTGGTGGAGACCAATGGAAGGCTCATCCAGAACATACATCACGCCAACCAGACCTGCACCAATTTGGCTTGCTAACCGGATACGCTGGGCTTCACCACCGGAAAGGGTTTCTGCTGAACGGGAAAGTGTCAGGTAATTTAAACCAACATTGACCAGAAACTTCAGACGATCACGGATCTCTTTCAGAACTTTTTCAGCAATTTTGGCTCGTTGCCCGTTCAATTTGATGTTTTGGAAAAACTCCATCGCATGACCGATGCTGAAATCAGAAATCTGTGGCAGTGTGGTATTTTCGATAAAAACAAAACGCGCTTCTTTGCGCAGACGGGTTCCTTCACACGAAATACAGGAACGATTACTAATATATTTGGCTAATTCTTCCCGTACAGCGGAAGATTCTGTTTCTTTATAGCGGCGTTCCATATTATGCAGAACACCTTCGAATGGGTGATTACGGACAGTTGCATCCCCACGATCATTGGTATATTTGAATTCGATAGATTCCTTACCTGAGCCATACAAAATTGCTTTTTTAATGGCAGGACTTAATTCATCGAATGGTGTTTCTATATCGAATTTATAATGGTCTGCCAGAGATTTCAGCATCTGGAAGTAATAGAAATTACGGCGATCCCATCCACGAATAGCGCCACCTGCGAGAGAAATACTGCTATTTTGCACCACCCGGTCAGGATCGAAAAACTGTTGAACCCCTAAACCATCACAAGTAGAACAGGCACCTGCCGGGTTGTTGAAGGAAAATAAGCGTGGTTCCAACTCGCTCATACTGTAACCACACATTGGACAAGCGAAATTGGCAGAGAAGATCAACTCTTCAGCCTGAACATCATCCATATTGGCAATGACAGCCGTACCACCGGAAAGCTCTAAAGCGGTTTCGAAAGATTCGGCCAGACGCTGAGCCAGATCCGGGCGTACTTTGAAGCGGTCAATGACAACTTCAATCGTATGTTTTTTCTGCAATTCTAATTTGGGTGGATCGGAAAGATCACACACTTCACCATCAATACGGGCGCGGATATAACCTTGCGTAGCCAGATTTTCCAATAGCTTGGAATGTTCTCCTTTACGCTCCTTGACTACCGGAGCTAATAACATCAAACGTTGCCCTTCCGGTAATGTGAGAACATTATCTACCATCTGACTAATGGTTTGTGCGGCCAGTGGAATATCATGTTCGGAACAACGAGGCTCGCCGACACGGGCAAACAGCAGACGGAGATAATCGTGAATTTCTGTGATTGTACCGACGGTTGAACGCGGGTTATGAGAAGTTGATTTCTGTTCAATGGAAATGGCGGGAGACAGGCCTTCAATATGGTCGACATCCGGTTTTTCCATCAGTGATAAAAATTGGCGGGCATATGCAGAGAGTGATTCTACATAGCGACGCTGGCCTTCTGCGTACAGTGTATCGAAAGCCAGAGAAGACTTACCGGAGCCAGACAACCCCGTAATGACTATCAGTTTGTCACGGGGAATTATCAGGTTGATATTTTTGAGATTATGGGTGCGGGCGCCCCGAACTTCGATGTTATCCATTTACCATTACCCAGATTATTTATCGTGCTCAACTAAAAAACGCATTATTATTGCACAAACCATCCTGAATGGATATACAGTAATAACAGAGATTCATGCTGTAATAGTTACAGTGTATATCAAGCACTTTCAGTTGTTGTGTAGCCGATAAGGGTAGAACAACATGAAAGAGAAAGGATATAAAGTACGATGCGCTTCGCAAAGTATAATATAACGGGTTTTAGTTTAAAGTTAGCCCTCGCATGGTAAACTACTTTGCTTATAATTATAGAAGTCCGTTTTTAGCAGAAATCATTTCATCAGGAGTATTCCAATGGCCAGCAGAGGCGTAAACAAAGTTATTTTAGTGGGTAATTTGGGGCAGGATCCGGAAATTCGCTATATGCCGAATGGCGGTGCCGTTGCCAATATTACTCTGGCAACGTCCGATAGCTGGCGTGATAAGCAAACCGGTGAGATGAGAGAGAAAACCGAGTGGCACCGTGTGGTGATTTTCGGCAAATTGGCAGAAGTCGCAGGTGAATATCTGCGCAAAGGCTCTCAGGTTTATATTGAAGGCGCTTTGCAGACCCGTAAATGGCAAGATCAGAATGGGCAAGACCGTTACACCACTGAAGTCGTGGTCAATCCTATCGGTGGAGTAATGCAGATGTTGGGCAGCCGTGGTGCAGCACAGGATGCACCAGCACAAGGCGGCTGGGGACAGCCACAACAGCCACAAGCTTCCCAGCAATTTAGTGGTGGCGGTATGCCATCGTCTCGTCCGGTACAGTCTCCTGCTCCGCAGAGCAATGAGCCACCAATGGATTTTGATGATGATATTCCGTTCTAGAGTTCACCTGAGACTTAATATGTAAAATATTTACATTAAGCCCTTATTTTAAGGGCTTTTTTTGTTTATAAATGTTGATTTTGTTTTGTAAAAATTGATGACTAAAATCTATTTATTGTTTACCTTGCAAAAGTGTAAAGAAATGGGTGTGCAATGAATACTGATTATGGAACAACGACATTTTTGATGGATAGTGGTGAGCGATACTGTTTGATCATAGATCGCTTAAGTAAGCTCCCGTTATATTACCCAAACTTATTTTGGTCGTGACTCTAAAGCGTTAATTTGATATTCTTGTGTTTTTTTAGTGGAACCCACATGTGACTGTCAAGATAGAAGTTGTTTGCCGATATTGCGGTCA
>NZ_NIBS01000029.1 GCF_002632465.1 Xenorhabdus budapestensis
CACACGTTGGGTATTTTTGCCAATTTTAAACAAGGTAAAAGTCAACGCGACTGGCTTCAACAAGCCAACGTTATAGGATGTTAAAGTCGAGCATCGCGTTTATTTAACTAAAGACTACATAAAAACCGGGTTTGTGACGATATAAATTGCCACTGGGTTAATAGAAATAACTCATGATTCTCCGTTTTCCAGCGACTTTAGCAGCATAGCAATGGTTCTATGTCTGAAAACATCTCTAATCCTTACTTTCGCTTGTCCCAGAATCTGAGTATTCATCTTTGCAACCAATCGGACAACGGACAAAGAATTACCACCGATGTGAAAGAAATTATCATTGATACCTACCCGTTCTACATCCAATACGTCTTGCCAGATCAGGCACAGCTTACGCTCTATCTCTCTCCTTGGTGCCTTGTAGTCACTGGTTCTTACCTCTCCGGGTACCGGCAATCCTTTACGGTCCAATTTGCCGTTTATTGTAAACGGCAACTTTTTTAGCACAATAAATACATTCGGAACCATGTACTCAGGTAAAACCTTCACCAACGCATCATGCAGGCTCAATTCTGATAGCTCTTTTCCCTGTGTCGGTACAACATATGCGATTAAGTGGCTATTCGCTCCGTTTCCATGGGCAATTACCACCGCTTGCTGTACGTCGTCTATGCCCATCAGCGTATTCTCTATCTCACCCGGTTCTACCCGGAATCCGCGAATTTTTAGCTGAAAATCATTCCTTCCCAGATATTCCAGTTCACCGTCCCCTCGCCAGCGAACCAGATCGCCTGTTTTATAGAGTCGTGTATACCCTTTCTCCTTATCATGTTCATCGGCAAAAGGGTTCTCTACAAATCGTTGTGCACTTAGCTCATCACGATTCAGATATCCACGGGCAACGCCAGCGCCTGAGATGTAAAGCTCCCCTAAGGCACCTATCGGTAGGCATTTCATTTGCGGAGAAAGAACATATAATTTCGTATTGGCAATGGGTTTACCTATGCCACCATCATAGCGGCATTGAGGATAATTTATAAAATTGAGGGAAGTGACTGTTGTTTCAGTCGGACCATATTCATTATTCAATTTTTCACCAAAGAGAGATTTCAATTGAGCATGGCACCGATCACCCCCACTGATTACACGCCGGAGAGTCATCAGTTCATTTAAGCTACCAAGAGATAACAGATAATCAGGCGTTGCGTGAATATGCGTTACCTGATATTTGAAAGCGAAATGCCTTATTTTTTCAACATCTTTCAGGTCCGCATCAGAGGCCATGATAAAATATCCCCCCGATAATACCGGTAAGAATATCTGTTCAATGGATGCATCAAAGACATAAGGCGCCAATCCAAGGACTTTTTCATCATCACCAAAACACATGGTCTTACGTTGGGAATGCAATAAATTAGCAACGCCATCTTGTTCTACCATGACACCTTTAGGTTGTCCGGTTGTCCCTGAGGTATATATCACATAGGCGAGGTTTTTCGGGCCACTTATCGGAGGCAAATTGGTCTGCTCTATATCCTGCGTCAATGTTGGATCATCAACTGACAGGTAAGCGATTCCACTCCCACTCTCTCCTACCCCTATCTTTTCCAGCAATCCAGATTGAGTCAGAACAATGTGGGCCTTTGTATCACGCAGCATAAAGCTGACCCGTTCTGATGGATATTCCGGCGATACCGGCACATAAGCGCCCCCTGCTTTTAATACGGCAAGGATAGAGACAATCATCTCTGCACTGCGTTCCAGATACAGCGGAATCAATGTATCAGGTTCCAACTCCTTATGCGTGAGTGCGCGATAGCGTGTACGTATTGTCCGGGCAAGTGCGTTGGCTTTGGCATTCAATTCAGCGTAGCTTAGTTTCTCATCTGCAAAAATCACTGCGGTGTTTTCTGGGGTTTTTGCCACTTGCTCTTCAAATAGCTGGGATAACGTCTTTTCAGCTGGGAAGGAAGCTGTAGTTTTGTTCCAGCGGTTCAAACGTTGTTTGTCCTCTTCCGGTAACAATGGAAGCTCTCCAACCGATTGATGTTTGTTACCGACAAAAGCCACCAGCACTTGCTGATACACGGCAATCAGCTGAGTCATGGTGACATCATCAAATACCGCCTCTGCCCAGCAAAATTGACCTCTGAGTTGTTCGTGACTGTCGTCAATAATCAAATTGATATCAAATTTTGCGGCCAGCGCTAAGGATTGATTCTGCGGCAGTGTTACCGGTCCGAAAGGCATATTTTCTGCACGGTACTGACCAAAATTTTGTACTGCAAACATCACCTGAAATACCGGGTGCCTTGATAAGTCATTTTCAATGCTTAATTCGCTGACCAATCGGTCAAACGGCAAATCCTGATGAGATTTGGCTGCAATAATACGCGTATGAAGGGAGGCAATCAGCTCACGGACTGAGATTGAGAAATTTTCATTGATCCTTATCGGCAAAGAATTGACGAAGAAACCAATCAATGGCTGCGTCTGAATATAATGCCTGCCATCTGATGGAATACCGATAACGATATCATTACGCCCTGACATGACCGCCAGTGAGACATAAAGCGCTCCCAACATAACCGTATTCAATGTGGTTGCTTCATTTTTTGCCAGTTCTCGCAGTGAGTTTGATAACATCCCGCTCAGCAAAAAATGGTGTTCCTTCCCGCTATCATCGAACTGAGCCGGACGTGGTTTATCCGCTGGGAAAGCAAGATTTTCATAACCTGACAACACCTCTTGCCAATAAGAGAGATGAAGTTGTACATCCTCATCGACCAAAGATTCGCGTTGCCAGTAGGCAAAATCGACATACTGAATAGGGAGTTGAGGCAATTCAGGCTCTGCTGCATTTGAGTAAGAGGTGTATACCTGAGCAAGTTCTGATAGAAAAATATCTGTCGACCATCCATCAAAGGCAATATGGTGCCACACCATCAGCAAATATTGCTCATTACCAACAATATAATGGTGGTATCTGGCTGGATGTTCATTGGACAGGTCAAACAGTTGCGAGGCATCTTTTTTCACTCTCTTCAGCCATCCATTATCATCATGAATCACCTCAGAACTCATGGATAACGGTATATCTATAATGGTTTGATAAACATGGCCTTGATCATGTGTTCGATAAACTGTTTTGAGTATCTGATGCCTTTCTTGCAGATAAGACAGCGAGTCGGTCAAAACATCCAGTTTCACATCACCCTTTAATTTTACTAACAAAGGAATATGGTAGGCGTATGTTCCTCCTAACGCTCGTTCAATGAACAGCATCCTTTCTTGAGCAAACGATAAAATTTGGGGTTGCGAAGACGGTGGAATATTCAGAGTTTCAAGCGGCGCATCATGCAAAATTGACGATAAGGTTTTAATATCCTGAATATTGAAAAATTGTGACAACGGTATGTTTTTCTTATACCGATTCTGAATGACAGCAGATAATTTAACCGTGGTAATAGAATTTCCCCCTAAGCGGAAAAAGTTATCTGTAATACCTATCTGCCTGACTCCCAGCACCTTTTCCCAAAGCTGGCACAGCTCCTGCTCCAGTTCCGTTCTTGGTGCCTCATAAACACGATTTCTTACCTCTTCTGGTGCCGGTAGCCCTTTACGGTCCAGTTTGCCGTTTATCGTCAACGGTAACTTTTGCATCATAATAAATACACTCGGCACCATATACTCCGGCAAAACCTTCAACAACGCATCACGCAGGCTCGACTCTGATAGCTCTTTTCCCTGTGTCGGTACAACATATGCGACTAAATAGCGATTCGTTTCCTTACCATGGGCGATAACTGCCACTTGCTGTACGTCGTCTATCCCCATCAGTGCATTTTCTATCTCTCCCGGTTCGATCCGAAAACCGCGAATTTTTACCTGAAAATCATTCCGTCCCAGATATTCCAATTCACCGTCATTTCTCCATCGAACCAGATCGCCTGTTTTATAAAGCCGTGTATACCCTTTTTTCCTGTCTTGCTCATCTGCAAAGGGGTTTGCTACAAATCGTTGAGCACTTAATTCCTCACGATTGAGATATCCACGAGCCAATCCAATACCACCAAGATAAAGCTCTCCCGGTGCGCCCAACGGCACCAGATTCATGCTCTCGTTAAGGACATATAATTTTATGTTGTTGATTGGCTTACCAATCGGTATCACTTTCAGCGAGGCAGAACGACAGTCATAAGCCGTGACATCAACAGACGCTTCTGTCGGTCCATACAGGTTATGTAATTCAGTCTGTTGTGCGGAAATATCTTTAAACTGAATAACGGTAGCTTCCGTCAGTGCTTCTCCACTGGCAAAGACACATTTCACACATGCAGGAATACGCTGATTTGTTTCGCTCAAATGCTGATTGAAAGCGCCGAGCATGGAGGGAACAAAATGGAGGTGGGTAATATTCTCTCTGGCAATAAGTGTACGCAAGGCTTGAGGATCTTTATGAACTTCAGGTGAAGCAACAACAATGCATGCGCCAGTCCAGTTAGCCCATAATAGTTCCCATACCGATACGTCAAAAACATAAGGTGTTTTTTGCAGCACGCGATCCGATTCACAGAGCGGGTAAGCTTGTTGCATCCAAAAAATACGGTTCACGACACCAATATGTTCTAACATTGCCCCCTTAGGCTGTCCGGTTGTCCCTGAGGTATATATCACATAGGCAAGATCTTTCGGGCCACTGATCTGAGGCAAATTGGTCTGTTCCGCTCCCAGTGTCAACGTTGGATCATCGACTGACAGGTAAGTGATTTCATTCCCATCTTCTCCTGCGCCTGTCTTTTCCAGCTTTTCAAGCAACCCTGATTGCGTTAGAACTACACGAGCCTTTGTATCACTCAGCATAAACCTGACTCGTTCTGACGGATATTCCGACGATACCGGCACATAAGCGCCTCCTGCCTTTAATATAGCCAGAATAGAAACAATCATTTCTGCACTGCGTTCCAGATACAGTGGGATTAATGTATCCGGTTCTAATTCTTTATGCGTGAGTGCGCGATAACGTGCGCGTATTGTCCGGGCAAGTGCATTCGCTTTAGCATTCAGTTCAGCGTAACTTAGTTTCTCGTCTGCAAAAATCACCGCAGTATTCGTCGGGGTTTTTGCCACTTGCTCTTCAAACAGCTGGGATAACGTTTTTTCGTCAGGGAAAGCGGCTGTAGTTTCGTTCCAGTGGGTTAGACGTTGCCTATTCTCTTCCGGTAACAGCGGGAGTTTTCCAATGGGTTGATGCTTATCATCGACAAAGGCTACTAACACTTGCTGGTACACCGCCACCAGCTGATCCAGAGTAGCAACATCAAATATCGCCTTGGCCCAACAAAATTGACCGGTTAGTTGTCCATAGCTGTCATCAATGATGAGGGATAAATTAAGCTTTTCTTGCTCATATTCTAATGAATCAAAGTTTTTTACGGCAAATTTGACCTGAAATATTGGATTGCATGATGGCCCTTCAACTGATTCTAGAAATGTATTCAATTGGTCAAATGAACATGAGCGATATTGTTGTACGGTTGTTATTAGTTTATCGATATGGTGAATAAGTGAAAAAACGGAAGTGTCCGGTTGAATGTGTATTCTTAACGGAAAAGGATTCAGTGTGCTGTTGTTATTCTCACTATCTAAAGAGTTGCCTATAACAATATCATACTGTCCTGATAATGCTGAAAGTGACACATAAAATGCACTCAATAGAACGATATTTAGTGACTTGCCTTCATATATAACTAGATTACGTAATTGTAAAGAAAGTTTTTCATCAATATAAAAAGATGATCTTAAAACTTGATTTTCACCAGGGTCACGAACCAGCCTATCAACAGGGATGGAAAAATTATCTCGACCGGAAAGTAAATTAGACCAGAATTTTAAATCATCTAAATTGTATTTATTTGATAGGGTATGAAGGGGGCAGCCTTTACAAACAGATGGGCTAACTTCCATTATTTCATCCTTAGATAATAAATTAGATAAATGAAACTTCGAGTTATGAAAAATATTATAGAACTAGGGTGTGGTCCCCCATCATTCAGCACCTAACCCTCTTATTTTAGTGTTAACCAAAATTGCCGCATTACCAAAAATCTGTCCCTGATACAACTCTTGATGTGCGTCTGGGAGTTGTTCAAAGTTGAAAACACGATTGAGTGTGGGAATAATTTTCTTTTGATTCACTAACTCAAGAAATTCTCTACATTCCTTGATATTGGCGTAATGAGAACCTTGAATCCGTTTTTGATGCATCCACAAATGTCTGACATCAAAATCACAGTTGTAGCCCGATGTTCCCCCCACGGTTACAATCATGCCTGAATGGTCGCAGATTTGGAGCGATGTAGGGAATGAGTCTTCCCCTGAGTGCTCAATCACCAGTTTGGGGAGCTCTTTCTTGCCTAACACTTTAAAGTAATCGCGTCGAAATCTGGCAAACTCGCGTCCCCATACTTCATGTTCTGGTGTTTGTATTGGTGGTAATCTGCCAAAATGAGAATATTGTCCCCTTAATAAATATCCAACTGCCCCAAGATCGCATACATATTTGCCTTTTCTTTCAGAAGATACGACTGCCACTGGTAATCCTCCCAAGGCTCGCACTAGCTGGACAGATAATGACCCTAACCCCCCAGCAGCTCCCCAGATTAAAATAGGATCACCCGGTTTCACAATGTTAGGAACCCAGTGTGTTAACTGTTTATAGGCTGTTGGTCCATTAAGCATTATTGAAGCGCTTTCTTCCCATGTGAGATGAGTAGGTTTTGGATAGCATTGGTAATCCTCAACAAGAGTGTATTCAGCAAAGGAGCCGAAATTTTTCTCATAACCGTAAATTTCCTGCCCCCGGTTAAACATAGGATCTTGAGATAATCGGGCATCCATACTGGTCGCATCGTAGACCGAACAAGAGACAACAACGTGATCCCCAACTTTCACATTTTGCACACGTTTACCTACCGCATAGACAATGCCAGCAGCCTCAGATCCGCCAATATGGAAAGGTACCGCTGAACGGTCTTTTTTACGTCTGGCCGCAATAACATCAACAGGTTTGCCAGTAGATGCCCATACGTTATTGTAATTAAGTCCCGCAGCCATGACATACAATAGTACCTGAGTATCCCCCACATCAGGCACATCGACGACTTCATGTTTAATCGCTTTTATAGGTTCGCCATATCTTTCTGACCGAATAACAAAGGCATTCATGGTTGAAGGAATTACTGATTGAAATTTCATTGATATTCCATGCATATTCTTTTATTAAACAAATACGGTTCTTAAGGATTTAATCCATTAAGATAAATTCAGCATGCTTTATGATGACAAAATTAAATAATGTTTTGTTTTTCTGTTCTCCACGCAAGGAACAGCTTATTCCCCCACCATTTTGTAACAACAAAGCCGATTATCATGAATATCAGAAATGCAATGATTATTTGATATCGTGGCAATTCATCACCACCATAAAATATCATGGATAAAACACAGCCAGTAGTTTGGAAGAAACCAATACATCTCAGCATAAATGTATTAACTGTAACCGCTTTCTCTCTGGTGAGTTCATTAATCAAGTTAATACAACTCGGATTATATATGCCAATACTTATCCCGCCCATGAACATAGTGAATGTTATCGTGTATACATTTGGGAATAAAATAAATAGCGCAGACGCAAGCACATAAGTAAGCGGAAATAAAAACACAACGGCACGTAAGGAGATAAAATGTGTCAATTTATCAAAATGATATCCTGCTATCAGGCCAGGGAGTCTTATCAAGGATAAAAACAAAATACTGGTTGAAACAGACATGATTTGCATTTTATCGATAATTAATGGCTGAAAATAAGCATATAGTGCATTCACCCCATGCAGTAATGGCATGCCAAATAATATCCATAAAATGGGAGGCACTAATTTATCATCCACGCTCTTTTCATTAATGGATGATGTGTTAGAGGAGGTCTCATTGTGAATATAATCCTTACCAATAAGAAGAACCCCGGCCCCAAAGATCAAAAAAGTGATAGCATCCAGAATTAAAGCATAGCGCCATTCTCCGGCAGAAATAATCTGGGAGGCAATAACCAGACCAACAACACCGGCAACAATGTCAAGTGCTGCCTTTTTACCCGAGATACGTAAATACGTACTAGCCTCACAGAAAAATTTATAAATGGACACGTTATATATAAGTCGCGTAATCCCTTCTTTTGCGACGGCATAAAAAAATACAAATAAAGATATAACGATTAGCATAGCTGATTGGCTGGTAACCATGAAAATGATAATGCCAAATATAATCTCTATGATAGCAATGGCTATCAATATTAATGCATAGTCTCGCCTCTCTGTCTGGCTACGTTTGCTCACTACTTTACCTAAAAAACTAGACAAGAATATAGCAACCGAAGGAATTAGCCACGCTAACAGGGCAAAACTAATATTTCCAGTCTCTTTGCCTAGCCCTAAAGGCAGGCAAATAACCAGTAATGTGTCACCCAATGTCGACAAAAAAGCAATAGCTAAGAAAAATGTCGCGCGCGCAGAGGTTGTCATGCTTCGCCCCTGACCCAGCCATTAACCAGTGATAAGGCTTGCGCCGATTTAAAACCGATTGAGGAAACTCCATTGGGTTTCCACAAAAGTTCTATCACTCGGATCTGTTGAGAATAACTCATTGAACAGAAGACCGCCTTGAGTTCATCAGAAATATTCAGGTCAGTGAACTGGAGGAATAAATTGTCATTCACTCTGCTCAATTGGTCTGCCAGAAGTTTACTCTGTTTCTCGCGATTTAGCCCACAACATCTGACACGCTGAAATCCCGCAAGCCTGAAAAAATCTGCGATTTCGTAATAGTGGTATGCATTCACGATTGGGTTAAGAAAAGCATCGACATCAACCGCAATTTGATCAACGCTTTCATCACTATGACTTGCTGTATCACTGCCATATTGATTTCGGCTCAATTGATTGCAGAGTTGATCCATCAGATCAACATTTAAAAAGTATTTTTCTTTCGAAATACTGCGCGCGAAAATCTGAAGGATTTCTCGTTCTTTTAACCTGTTATATTCACCAATTGCATGATAAAGCCAAATTAAAGCCACACCATTTTCGTTAAGGGAATGGTAAGCGGCCTGAAATCCATTTAATGGATTTTCCATATGATGAAAAACCCCGGTAGATATAGCAATATCATATTGCCCCTTTTCATTAAATCCTTCTATCGTGTTATTGACCAGTTTCACGTTTTGCAGGTTATGATGCGCAATAAGTTTTTTTGCCACATCCAGAGAGTTTTCTGTCATGTCAACACCGACAAATTGTGTCTCAGGGTAAAAACTCGCAAGGCCAATTAATCTATGTCCAGTACCACAGCCAAAATCGACAACTTTCTTGCCGTTCAATAAGTCATCATTGAAAATTAACCCAAAAATTCCCGCTAAATCATAAATCAGGTTATCGCCAATGGAAGCGCTTGGATAAGGATATTGTGTATACATAGATTTAACATCTGATATGCTCATTTTATATTTCCTTAAAAACGTTATTAACCAGAGCAGGCAGATCGACATTTTGCATTATTGAATAATGATCGCCATCAACCTGAAAAGCCCGAACGGTGTTTTCTGATAAATGTTCCCAATGAACCTGATTAACCGATAAATGGGATAATGTTTTTGTCGCCCAGACTATATTGATGTCACACGGGATTTTTGATGTTCTGTCAAAATCATGGGTGCGTAAAATGTCACGATGCCATAACACGGTTTTTATCATTTCAGACAATGACTCAGGCGTTATTTCTACCCCATATTGATGTTTTAGTTTATTACAGAGCATTGGCATGTTGTCTTGCCATGCATTTAGATCTTTCTCTGAAGAGAACTGTCCTTTAGTTAATCCATTCAATACTGAGGTAATTGCGTTATTTACTTCGTCTGCCATATTAAAATGCCCGGAATAAGCGCAATCAATCAATGTGACGGTTTTAACACCGTGGATATGACATGGTTTTCCGGCAACTGGTTTTCTAGAGACTAGTTTTCTGGCAACTTCAAAGGCGACCACGCCACCATAAGACCACCCTATAAGGTGTATTTTCCTGTTACCACAATGCTCGATTAATTTTCTGGCATATAACTGGCAAAGATCATCAAAGCTGACATTACCCTTTGAACGCAGATCTGCGGGACTCTCAATGCCATAAATTGGAATTTCTGCATCAAGCTGATTAACCAAGGTGTAATAACCATTTAGTTCACCGCCTACAGGGTGAAACAGGGCTATGCATGTGTCATCATTTTCCGACGGCTTTAACTTATTTAAAATAGTTCTTTTAGCTGTTGTTTTCTCTATAGCACGTTCAATATGTTGATTAATATGCCTAATAGTCGGGTTTTCCATGATTTGCCCGATTGTCACTCGTACCTTGTATGTAGCATTAATGGCTTTAAGCACTTTAAACAAGAACAATGAATTGGCACCAAAATTGAAAATATTCTGGGTTGGATCACTGATAGTAATGTTAGTCTTTGCTGCCAAAAGTTCTATTAAAGCGCTTTCAGCAGCAGAAGCCTGACTCATATTCACGGTATTATCACCAGAAACAGAGGCATAATTAACCAGCGCTTTAACGTCTATTTTACCCGATGTGTTGAGTGGAAATTCCCTGACCCGATAATAGTTTGTCGGCAACATATAAGCAGGAAGATGACGACCCAATTCATCAGAAATACTGCTTTTTATATCATCATCAGCGATCAATTCAGATGATATATAGTACACACTGATGCACCCTGCATCTTTGTGAAATACACTATAGGCATCTTGAACACCATGAATATGTCTGACTCGAATATTGATTTCCTCTAATTCAACCCGGACACCATGGATCTTAATCTGAGAATCTTTTCTTCCGATGATATAGACGCGGTTATCCGGCGCAATGTATCCCAAATCGCCGGTCATATAGCCTTTATTTTTGCCTGTTGGTGTATCCAGCTCAATAAATCGCGTTAATGTCAGCGCTTGATCATTGACATATCCCTCACCGACAGATGGACCAAATAATGCAATTTCCCCTATTTCCCCGGTATTTAATAAATCATGAGTATCAGAATAAATACCTACGCCTGTATGACAGATTGGATAACCAATAGCATCATTAGGTGTATTTTTATCAATAATTTCAAAAACGGTATCTACCGCACACTCACAGGGACCGTAGACATTGATAAATTGTACCTGGGAACATTTTTTTATTTTGTGCAATAAATCCGCATTTATTTTTTCTCCACCAACTAACATCCATTGCAAAGAAGGAACCTTTTCGAATAAACCTTCTTCGAAGAAAAGTTGTAATTGTGATGGCGTACAATCCATTCCTTCTATCTTATGCTGATTCAGCGTTGCGGCCATTTGTTCAAGATTAAGTCTCTCTTCTTGATTCAGGATATAGACGCTTTTACCTAAACAAACTTGCAATATCTGTTGATAAGATGCATCGAATGAAAATTCTGCGTTCAAGGCAAAACGCTGTATAGGCATTGAGATAGATGATAAAAATTGCCCCAGATTCGCTATGGCATTTTGACCAATAACAACACCTTTGGGTTTGCCTGTTGTGCCTGAGCTGAAAATAACGTAGCCAGCCGAATGTGACTGTTCCGCGGAAAATTCATAAGACAATCTATGCTGCCCGATGTTTTCTATCCTATGCCCATAGCAATAATCTGGGGTGGTGTCTAAGCTGATAAGCTTATCCAGTTTCAATATATTAAAGAAATGTCGCCCTCTTTCATCTGGCAAACCCGGCGGAATTAAGACACCAACCCGACCAGCCAACCAACATCCTAATAAAGCGATAATTGTCTCTGGTGTTCTCGGAGCATAGATACCGACATACTGTCCAACCGCATAATGCTGGCAAATATAATTTGCACATTGATTAATTAGAACGCTCATCTGTTCAAAAGAGATCTGCTCTCTATTCAAAAAAGTCGGCGCTTGCTTTTGGCATAATGCTTGTATTGCGTTACAAATAGAAAAATCGTTAGTTGTTCGACTTCCTTGGAGAAAAGCCAGACCGGCTTCTCTATGATCTCTCACCTCTGTACCGCAGACATTCAGCAGGTGTTGGTTAAAGGCTTTTACTAACTTCATTAAAGTCGGATATGTCACCACGGAAGAATCATATTCAATGCTAACCTTGGCCTCTTGGTTATCCGTGACGAAAATAAACATAGACAAGTCATTTTTAGCATTGCGCGAAAAAATCCTTGAACCTAATTCACTTTCACGTAAAAGCGAGGAAGAATTTGACGTTAGACGTTGTAATTCAAGCACCACTTGATACGGCCTTTCAATGTCACACCCGGTAACATTGTTAACGACATCGTGTATTGACAGCGCTGGCAATGAAAACGCCTGTAAATTCTTTTCATCTAATCTTTTAAGTTGATCGATAACGTTTTGAACAGGATCAAGGACCGACACCAGTTTAATTGTCCGGGCAAAATACCCAATTAATGATTGGGTACCCGGTCTTGCTCTATTCTGATCGGTACAGCCAAGGAAAAAACTATTCTGACCCGTTATCTCTTCTACCGCTTTCGCCAATGCATAATGGAAGACCGTGAATAATTGAATATTTTTCGATTTGATAAAATCGATGACATCCTGAAAACCCGTTAATGGAAAATCAAAAATTTTCGCCTGACTGCCTATCTCCCAGGAGGTTGCTCCCCAGGTCAATTCCTTACTTGCAAAGTTCTTATAGTAATCTCGCCATTTATCAAATGATTCATCATCCGCTTTCTTAGGCAGATGATAGAGATAATCGAAGAAATCTATTTTCTGATTTTTCTCTCCTTGCCTTAACGCAATGCGTTGCTTAACAAGTGCAATTGAAAAACCATCCATAATAATATGATTGAAGAAACAACAAATATGTAATTTCTTATTATATCTTGACAAATAAAAACGCGCCGGGAACTCATTTTTTAAATAAAACGGCTTTGCGTATTCTGTCTTTAGAAAATCCAGGAATAAATCCTCAGAGTTAAACCGATGAGACTCTACTTTGAACTCCTGTTCAGAAAATGGAATCAAATGGACCTGACCGTGATGCTCATAAAAAATACTTCGGAACGTGCGGTTTTCATAAACCAATTCTAATAGCGTGTCTTTAATGTCTGATTCTGATATTTCAGATTCATCAACTTCCCAAACCATACCCAAGTTATAGGCATTATTGTCCTGATTAAGCAGGCTATCATGCCATAATCCCAGCTGATTGCTTGACAGCACAGGATAAGCATTCAGAACCTCGTTAAGCTTATTCTCAGCCAATAGGTTTAATTGAGAAAGCACTCTTTCTATCGCATTATTCATGCAAATTTTTCCTTAACATGATTTTCCTTAACACCATTATCCTAAATACAATGTTTCCTTAACATAAGATCACCAATTAATTGCCTAATATATTTGACATTAGTGCATCTATCGTAGGTGGAGATATCCGTTCGATAGTTTCATTTTTATAAACAGCATTTTTCATCCGTTCTTGAACTAAGAAGGTAAATGAACCTAGCGTAGGATTTTTTGCCAGATCAATCAGTACAACTTCGACTTTCCAGAATTGCCTTAATGCGGAAAATATCTGGAAAGCCATCAATGAGTGTCCACCTAAATTGAAGAAATGACTTTCAGCGGTTAAATCTTCTTCACCAAGTAATTTTTCCCACTGTTTTTTCATAAAGATCGTGATATTGCCGGTTTCATCAATAGGTTCTTCCTGAGCTAAATGTGTAAATTGTTCGCCAGCAAGATGTACCCATTGTTTAATTCGAGTCGGAAAACGTTCATTAGAAAGAATAAGCGTTCCCGAAATATCTTTGTTGAGTAGCCCAATCATCAACTGGGTTAAAGCTTCCTCATTGATAAAGTTTGCCGGAGGATTCGGATCAGGAGCAAAGCGAAACGCATCAAAGTTAATCGAGATTCTGCGTACATTCCCAGTTTTCTGCTGCGCCCAACTGTCTAAAATACCGTTAGCAATACTGTAGGAGAACATACCTATCCCCCCTAATCGACTGGCATTAGAGCTAAAAACAATATTGACCTTTGGTGTTAAACTTTCCTCAAGCTTGGCTATTTCATTTAGTACATGTGCTTTTGACATTAGTTGCTGGTGTATGTCGTCTGCGGTGACATCAACCAGTTGTTTTCTAATCGAAGACGAATAGGAATCAGCGGTCATCAGCATAAAGGCGTCAATATTTCTGATCCCTTGTTCATGCAAATGAGAAATAACCTGCTGACGGGCGTTTTCTTGTGTAAGGTCACAGCCAATATAAGCAACACGATGGTGCTGAGAATATATTTCAGAGATGATTTTCTCATCAATATGATATTCATGCACTTTGTCTGACAAAAATTCATGAAGGTCATGATTGAGTTGTTTGCGTCCGACCAAAATAAAATGATATGAGGTCGATAACATCAGATGATACAGTAAATTTAAACCAATCTTGCCGGCTCCGCCGAACATGATAATTGTCTTTTCATCACCCACGGGTTGTTCGTCTGAATAGAAATCTTCCTTTTCCAACATAGAATAAGAAGGTATATAGATGTGGCTATCAGAGATGAAATAGGCATCATTCAGCACATTTTTCTTATTAAGAAAAGCGCAATAATGTTTTGTTTCGAAGTTATCTGAAACAAGGAGTGTCGTTTTGAGCGTCGGTAATTCTTGATTGACACAGACACAAAAATTACGCGGTGCCAATAAAGAAGACAGATCTGGCAGCCTTTGCGCTTGTATTGTCAGAAAAATCCTTGACCGCTCATTTTGATTGGCAATTAGGCGTATCCGCTCTTTAAGCAAATAAATGTCACCGGCTTCACGCCAGTTAAAGCCAGTAATATCAACAAATAGTGTCGGAATTTCATGGTTAGCAACCCAATATTCTCGTAACTCTTCCTCACATGAGAACTTTCTTATCAATTTGTTTACAGGAACGATATTAGGCAGCTGAGTGATCGCTATATCTTCAATCTCAGCATCAAAAACTAATCCCTCATGATATAAATCTGGCGAGCCATTATTAATCAGGTTCACTTGATTCGTTTTGCCAGATTCCATTTTGCATACAGTACCTTTAAATTGATAAGGCGGCAGAGGCAAATGGCGAACTGGTGTTTTTGCGGTTGGCAGACCGGCAAAAACCGGCGTTAAACCCAAATGATAAAATATCCCTATTGCGCCCAATAAAGCATCGTGAGTTTGTTGAATACTATTACCAACCAGAGAAAATATATTGATGGGTTTTTCACTGTTTACTTGTCTTGCTAATCCCTCACCGACACCAACTTGAACAAAGGTATTCGCGTCATTTTCTACCGCTATTGCCATCCCACCGGCAAATCTGACAGGCTGTCTAAGATGTTGTACCCAATAATCCTTATCAAGGCGCGTTCCCTTTTGAAGCAGGCTGCCATTTAAATTATTGATCATCGCAACCTGCAACGGCATAAATGAAAACTCGGTTAAAAAGTCGTCAAAGTTTGCCATATATGGTTCTAGCAATTGAGAGTGCGCGGCAGCAACCACATTAATCTTTTTAAAACCAATCTGATTTTTGCGTAAAAAAGCCTTTATTTCAGGATAAATACCTGGCTCGACCAGAATTGTATGATTTGAATCAGAGTTATAAGAGATGATTTCAATATCATGATACTGATCGAAATCTTGCAGAGATTCTGCTTTACAGAAAACATTGAGCAAAAATTTCTTGGGTGCTAACGCAACAATCCGCGCCCTCTCCAAGATAATTTTTACCGCCATCTCAACTGTCATAGCGCCAGCTGCAACCGCACAATTATATTCACCTAAACTGTGTCCAATCAGCATGTCAGGACGAATGCCTAATTGGCGAAGAACCCGTAGTAATGCATGATTTAAGAAAAATGTCGTCAGCAGGTTTTCTGTTAATGTTTCCCCAAAACCGTTATGGTCAGAGGTTTCATCCTTATCAGTCAGGTAAGACAAGATTTTCCCTTTTAGGGATATATCACCCACTAAATCTAAGTGATCGCCAATTTCATCAATGACATAGGGAAATTCTTGTGCAACTGCCGATAAAGCACCTTTGAAAAAACTACCCCCACCAGGGAGTACAAAGATCAACTTATTCAGGGAGGTTGTGCAGGTAGCAGCTGGAAGGCTCTGCCTGAGCTGACCGTCTTTCCAGTCCAACCATATTCCTGTTTTAACTGGAAATCCGGTATTTTTCTCAGCCATACATGATGAAATCGTTGCTGCATCATCCATCACGCAGGCAATGTGCGACGCTGCGGCTTGCTGATTGAGCGAAACCAGCTCTTTATCATTAACAGATAACGGGAAATAGTAACGACCAGAATTCTCAATACTGCATGTCGCCTGTTCTGTTGAGGAAAGTATGGCAACAACATTTGTGCCGCCAATCCCAACCGCATTAACGCCCGCGGACAAAATGCCGGTAGAAGGCAATGCTATTACCTGCTTATTGATAAGGAACGGGCTGCCCTCAAACTTGAGTTGCGGATTAGGAGCATCAAAGGTTGGATGAGGCGGTACTTTGCGGTGCCAAAGAATGAGGCAAGCCTTGATAAATCCAGAGATCCCAGCCGCTGAATCAAGATGACCAATATTCGCCTTTACACTGCCCAAATAACAAAAGTGTGATTTAGGCGTGATCGCAGCAATAGCCTGACTCATGGCCT
This sequence comes from Xenorhabdus budapestensis, assembly GCF_002632465.1. GTDB lineage: Bacteria > Pseudomonadota > Gammaproteobacteria > Enterobacterales > Enterobacteriaceae > Xenorhabdus > Xenorhabdus budapestensis. The sequence goes on from NZ_NIBS01000029.1 coordinate 16,794, forward strand.
CAAACTCAATAGGATCGCCCAGCGGCGTTGCTGTACCATGGGCTTCGATATAACTTAAGTCTGCGATATCAATGTCCGAAAATTCAAGGGCATCCTGAAAAAGGGTGCGTTGCCCTACAACACTGGGCGCAGTAAAACCGACTTTTCGATTGCCGTCATTATTCGCCATCACGCAATCAATCACAGCGTAAATTCGGTTGCCGTCTCTCTCAGCGTCTTCAAACCGCTTCAAGATGACTGCGGCAGCCCCATTACCTGAAACGGTGCCACTACTGTGATGGTCAAATGGACGACATGCGCCATCATGTGAATACACCCCTCGTTCGTGATACACATAGCCAATTTCCTGAGGCAACCTGATTGCCACCCCACCGGCTACGGCAATATCACAATCGCCAAACAAAAGCCCCCGGTATGCCTCATGCAAAGCGGACATGGAAGAGGAACAGGCTGTTTGTACATTAAGGCTTGGTCCATGCAAATCCAGCAAAGATGACACTCTGCAAGCAACAAGGTCTCTCAGATTATTGCTGAACAGCATTAAAGATTGCTGCCAGTCTGACAGATCCATGTCTTTAGAAACTTGTTCTGCATAGGTTGAAGGGCTGCAACTCGCATAAACCCCAACATTACGGTTTTGCATGGTTTTTGGCGAATAGCCGGCATCTTCTAGTGCATTCCAGCATACTTGCAAGAATTTCCTCTGTTGAGGATCAAGTAAACAAGCTTCTTGTTTAGACATTTTGAAAAAGCGGTAGTCGAATCCAAACTCACGATCAAGGATGCCTTTTCGAGTAATGTAATTCTCACCATAACGCGCTTTATTTCTTTTCGATTCTGTAGTCAGAAGCTCATCAGGTATCTCGCGAATACCGGTATTACCCTCAATGAGCATTTCCCAATATTTTTTTATGGAACTCGCACCGGGAAAAATCCCTGACATGCCAACAACAGCGATTTTATGACTCAAGGACACTACCCCTTTTCTTTCTTTTATTTAGTATGGTGTTAGCCTGATTTACCCCGCGACTTTTCGCCCGGTTTGCAACAAAAATCTCAGCGCTATGTTGTTTACCTAACAAGAAATCCTCTTGCTGATAAATGGTGGTATATGTCAATAGATCTACAGGTCTAAGTTCTCTCTTTAACGCTTCAGAAAGGCGTTGTGAGAGCTGTAATAGTTTTCTTGAACTGCCACCGGCCTCAAAGAAATTAATGTTTCCATCAATGCCTGTATATCCTAATAACGTTTCCCATATCTCTCTGACTAGTGAAACATGCTTACGGGTTTCTTTGATCGCAGAATGATTTTGTTGCGTTGAAAGCACAGCATTAAAGTCGATCTTGCCACTATCAGTAACAGTGATTTCTGTATCGAATATCACTTTTTGCGGTATCATTGCCCCCGGAAAATAACGTTTCAATTCACGTACTATATGATTTTTCTCAATGCCATTTTCTACGGAAATAACCGCTATTAAGCATGGCTCATCATTATTGAAATAATGAACTTGCGCTGAATGGATACCATTAATTCGCATGATGGCCGATTCAATATCGCCAAGATCAACTCGATTGCCATCTATTTTATATTGCCGATCCTCGCGCCCTACATAATGTATAACACCTTCTTTTATATAGCAGGAATCACCACTTCGATACCAGGTACCATGACAATCTCCTAATGTCATTTGATGCAATTTATCTGATGACGAGGCGAAATAACCTGGAAATAACTGTACACCTGAAATCACCAACTCACCAACGACATTGGATGATAGCACTTGATTCATAGAACCTATAATCGCCAGACGTGTATTCCAAATTGGCAATCCAATCGGCACAACGCCATATTTACCTTGTTCAGGAAATACTTCATGCACACAACACCCAACGGTGGCTTCTGTAGGTCCATACTCATTATAAACCGGTGTGTCACTTTCAAGGCAATTAAGCATTTCATAGTATAATTGCTCGCCACCAACCACCACACAACCCGCTTTAATTTTATTACCGTCAATTCTATTATCGTCAAGCAGGTGGCTCATCATGGTTAAATGAGTAGGAGTCAGTTTTATCATGTCATAATAGGTTTTGCTTTCAACCAAATTTTTTATTATTGAAAGGCCGTTATCACCCTCAATGATATGTATCTTCCCACCTGAAATAAGTGGCAAGAAAATGCTGGTCAATGTCAGGTCGTAACTTAATGACGTGAATAGTGGTACTATACTGGAAAAAGTAATTTTATATTTATTTTTTGCCCATGCCAGATAATTAATAAATGACTTGTGGCTAATAGGTACGCCTTTAGGTACCCCAGTAGAACCGGAGGTAAAAATCATATACAGAATGTCTTCTGGTAAAGATTCCCTAAAACTCAAAACATCTCGATTGTTCAGACTTATAACGTCTTCGAGAGTCTCTTTATTCAGGATTAATATATTCCCACCTATTACAGACTGTATCCCAGATACTCTGTCCTGGGGAGATGAACTATCGACTGGAACAAAAATATTTCCCGACAATATTACGCCGATTATTGCCGCTATCGCATAAAATGACCTGTCCATATGAACCATAATGGGTTGATTAGTCAGGTCTTTTTCTATTATAAACCCAGCAATTTTGGCCGAAGCCGCATAAAGTTCTTGGTAGGTGTAATGATGTTCACCATCAATAACAGCAATACGCAACTTATGCTCTTCAAATGAATGCTGCAAAGATTTGCCAATATTGTTTGGCAAACCAAGCATATTCTCCGGCACATTATTCCCCACCAAGACCTTTCCTTCTGTACTCAATAGCAGATATCGAAGCTTAATGTTGCCAAATTCAGCAATAACAGCCAAAATTCTGTTATATTTTGCCAGAAGCACTTGTAATAAATCGGCATGAACGGTATTGGATGCGGCATTTATTTTTAGTCTACCGTCCTGCGTTAGCATCACTGAGAAAGTTAATTCAAATTTTGTCTCTATACTATCAAGGCTCAAGCGCTCAATATGATCGAAATTTTTTGTCGACTCTTGTTCATAAATGAACATATGATTTGATTTGAGCTTGCCATCTTTTCTTACCAAATGACATTCATCAACAATCCGCTTGAAATCAATATCTGATTTTTCTATTGATTTTAAGAAATCAACATTGAAGAGTTTAAGATAATCTAATACCGGTGACTCAGGCGAAATATGTCCTAATACCGGTAAGGTATCCACTGCCATACCAAATTGACAGAAGTCTGTTTTAGTTTTTCTCCTAGATATTGGTATGTAGTGTAGCATTTTATCCCTGTTGAAATGGTGACACATCATGAGATTATAAATGGACAGCAGTCCAGCATAGTGAGATATCTCCATTTTTTTGAAGAATTCACCGATCAATTCAGCCAGAGGTTGTTCAATATAAATCTCCGCTGTTGCAACCACGCCGATTTTTATTACATGGGACTGTTCAGCTAAATTAAAATCTAATCCTTTGCCTTTTAATGTGTCTAGCCAATATTGTATTTGGTTATCGGTTAAGTTTTTATCGCCAACAAAACATTCTGGCAGAATATCAATTCTATACAAATTCCCTGCAAGTGCAGTATTAATCGCACTTAACAACAGTTCATTTGACCAGGCATCCGTTATAATATGATGAATGACAATCAGCAGATAATCATCGTCCTTAAAGAAAATATAAGGGAGTTGTTTGCTTAGATTAATATTAACACGACATAGCCTGGTTATTTCGCTCAAATCACCTTTAAAGCGGGCTTGTTGGATCGATATTTTTATTTCAGGCATAACGATAGCGGAAACATTTTCACCATCATCAAAAAACCGGGTCCGAAATACCTCAAATTTACCGGCAATATCGTTCAGGCAGGTTTCAATATTATTCTTACTTTTGTCACTTTTTAAGCGCACTAAAATTGGCACATGATAAGAGGTGTCTGTTTCATCGAGCTGGTTGATATTCCACATTGTCTGTTGCAGTGAACTTAATGAATAGCCTCTCTCACCATGTTGATTTTCTTCTGTCTCTTTTGACTGAATAGGCTGCCCTAATTGAATATCCTGAAAAAAAACAATTCTTGGCTGCTTAAGGAAATCTGATACTTTCAGGCTCAAACTAAATTGCTCATTAATTTCAGCAATCAGCCTTACCGCAGATATGGAACTCGCCCCTGATGCATAAATAGAATCTTCCAGCGATTTAGCAAGCCCAATATGTTTCTCCCATATATTCAGAATCTGTTGATCAATCTGTGACAGAGAAAGTGGGTGTTGTTTTATTTGTGTAAAAGCATTGCGTGCAAATTGCTTTAATGCCTCTTCATCAATTTTTCCATTCAGGGTTGTCGGCAAGCGCTCAAGTTTCACGAACTCAGCTGGGATCATGTAGTCCGTCAAAGTATCTCTTAAAAACACCGACAGTTGCTGCCAACGATCAAGCGTCAAACTTGTACAAAAAAGTGTGATACGTCCGGCGATAAATCTCACCCGAAATTCTGCGGGATTGATGTGCATAGCCACCGCATGCTCAATCTCATTTAATTCAACCCGATATCCTAAGATTTTTATTTGCTTATCTTTTCGGCATTCAAAAACCAGATCACCATCGTTGTTGTAATAAGCAAGATCCCCCGTATGGTATGTCTGCCCCGTCAATGGACTTTGCTCAAAACCCGCCGTGTTTTCGTGGGACCCCTGATACCCTCTGGAAACACTGGGGCCAGAAATAGTCAATTCACCAATGATTCCATCCGGCAGCAATCTTTTATTATGATCGACTATCAAAACCTGATTAAGGCCCAAAGGTTTGCCAATAGGGACGCTGGATAATCTGACATCGGCTGATTTGGGATGGTGGAGCACCGCGCCTACCGTTGTTTCTGATGGTCCATAATGGTTAAGTATTTTGATACCGCTTTGTTGAACAGCATCAAGTTGCTGGCCCGAAAGTTTCTCTCCTCCCAGAATGAGACATTTTAAGGGGAACGTTGAGGCGATTCCCTCTCCCTGCGAAAGGCCCCATACATGGGATGGCGTGATTTTTAGAACATCAATATGGTTATCCCAGATGAATTGCGAGAATAACAAAGGATCGAGACTGATGTGATAAGGCGCAATACTCAGGCTTCCCCCCATGTAAAGGGAAGCAAAGACAGAGGTATAACCCAGATCGGCTGACAGTGTAGATGCGACTGCAAAAGCGAGAGGCGATTCTGCCTTTGTCAATGCCAGTCGCTCCAATTCAATCGCAATGCTCTCGCCATAATGAATAACATTACTATGCGATATAGAGATGCCTTTTGGCGTTCCCGTGGTACCGGAAGTTAACACCATATAGGCTTCATCACTGGCTAAGGCGATTTCATTACTGGTAAGAAGTTGTTCTTCACCGTTATGTTGCAATATCTTTTCTATCGGATAGCTTTTCTCATGCAATTTATGGCTGTCAGTTAGAGTCAGCAAGAGGGCCGCTTTCGCCTCAGCAAAGACACCGATCTTTCTGCTTAAAATTGCCTGCTCGTCTAAGCAAACAAAGCTCCCCCTGATTTTCCAGATACCTAATATCAGGCAGATGAACCGGTAATCCCTTGGCGCCTCAAAAACTATCCTGTCTCCAGGTTTAATACCTAAACGTAGTAATGATGAGGCGACACGGTTTGAAATGGTATCAACTTCACGCCAGGTTAATACTTGCTCACGGTCTACGTAAAATGGCCTATCCCCGTAGGCTGTTACATGTTGTCTAAATCGCCCCAGCAATGTACCGTCTGGCTGAAATGATCCTGTCTTTAACGGTGCAAACTTTCTATAAAGTTCTCGATTTGTAATATCCAAATGGTTGTTCGTATGAACAGCTTTCTTCGCCACTGCAATAATCATTTGGCATACAGCAGCCACATAGTCGCGGTTAAAAATAGTGGTGTCGTATGTTATACATACAGAAAAACATTCATGCTCTTTTGAAAACAGTACATTCAGCGGAAATTTAGATCCACCAGCAGATATCACTTCCCATGCAAATGTGGCTAATTTATTTTCCGACTTCTCGGCAAAGCTGGTAAAAATGTGAAATGGATTTTCTCCTCCCCAGCCTTTTTCCAGCATACCTTTGCGCAATGCCTGAAATGGATAATGTCCATATTCAAGAATATCGATGGTCTTCTCTAATACTATTTCCATAACATCAGCGAATCTTGTCGCTTTCGACAGATCAAGCGGAAGGAATGTCGTATTAGCAAAACATCCGATACCTTCATCCTCTTCCTGACAGGCGTTGGTCACCGTTCCCAGGAGAACTTTATCTGAATGTTGTAGTGATGAAATAACAATCGCAAGGCAGCTGTTGAGAAAAATTGCTGGGGTAGCCCCTTCTTGCTTGCAGAATTGGGTTATTTTATCTGACAGTTCTTGAGTGAATGTTAAATCGTAGCGCCAGTCTGACGAAGGTGCATCTTTAGATTCAGGTGCTTTGAATCTAATTGCTTCATATGAATGTATTGACTGATACCAAAAGTCAAAAAGTGAGTGCTCAATTTCTTTGTTAGGTGATGAGTTTAACCTGACAGCAGGTGATTTGTCGTGCCCTTGAAAAATAAGGTCGAGATCTTTCATCAATTCTTCAAGTCCTTGCTGGTCAATGAGAATATGATGAAAAAGCAGTGCAAGTTCAATGCTAGCGTTTTCCAGATAAAATAGCCCAATCCGAAATAAAGGATCGCCATCGACCTTAATAGGCTGTTGGAGATATTTCAGTAACGCCTGCTCTCTTTCCTCTTCCTGATTAAATTTATATTGTTCTATTGTCGCTTTTTCGGCAGTAAAAAATGTCATGGCTTGATCAAACGACAATTTAGAAAAAATATTTGGATGCCGTACTATCCACTGATTCAGTGCACTTAATACTTTGCTTATATCACACACATATTGTATCGACACCTTGACCGGAATTAAGTACTTCGTGTGGGTCTCATCTAATTGAGAGGCCAAATGAAAATTTTGTTGATAGATATTAACTGGATAACAAGTCGCATCGTACATAAGCATTCACATAGTTTATTTAAGAATGAGTTGTGCCACCCTCAATAAAGAGGGTTTTATTTTCTTGATTTTGTTTTTTATGTTAATGCGGGCTGATAAATACATTTACTATATATTGCAGTATCATCTATTTCTCCAGATGGTAGCCTTCGTTCGCATTTTAGAATGCCTTCTAGTTGATAATTATTTCTTTCTGCGACCTTCCGACTTTCCATATTACTGGCTGCCATGCGAATTTCGACTCTTTTGGCTTCAAGATCTTCGAATGCATATTTTTCTAAGAGTTTTACACCGTCACTGACATAGCCCAAACCTACAGCATCATGACATAGCCAATATCCCATTTCGAAGAATGGGATTGATTTATCACGGACAATAAGTCCCAGAGCGCCAAGAAATCGATTATCATCTAATCGAATGATGGAAAATCGCAATTCACCTTCACATTTATTAAAATTTTCCACCGCTTCCTTCATATTTTCGATAAAACTTTCTTCATCCGTGATGGCTTTTACCCAAGGCATATAACGAGAAAGGTGCTCTCTATTTTCTTTAATTGCAGAATACATTGTGTTGGCAAGGTCGATTGTAGGTTCAACCAGCATAATTCTTTCATTTTTCAGCATAATCAGCTCTCCCTTTCATCATCCTTTGGCAACAATACCACTTGCAGTCGCACATAAACCGCCCCTCTCGCTATAGAGATGTGCTGACGCGAAAATCATTGTCCGAGTTTTTCTGTCTATACGTGCTTTCACATGACTAAACTGACCGCGGATGATCTGCATCATTTTGATATCAAGAGCAACGACACCAGATGGCGTGCAACCGAATCCAATAAATCCAGAGATGCCAAGAGCTGATTCCAACGCGGCTGTCACTACTGCACCATTAATCCCTACAGCTGTATTTTTCCCGAAAGAACCCGCATGGTATGGATTGCCATGTCGTATCTGCAGATCAACAAAATCCACACCCCATTCGACAATCGTGAATCCAAGTGTTTTAAATAATGGAGTATTATTAAATACTTCAATATTTGTCACATTTTTTAACTGATTCAAACCTATTACCACCATTAGTATTGAAAATATTATAATGTTTTTCTTAAATATGGTTTATTTAATGTTAAATTAACATTGTGTTCTATTTAAGAATTCCTAAGTAAGATTTGAAAATTGTAGGATACTTTCCTTACTCCTCGCGTTGCAAGGAGTAAGGGTTCTTCTGAATTTAAATGCCTTACTAATATTATGAGAAGGTATTTATATATTAGGTTGAATTATGATAAAATATTAAATCTTCTTGGGTTTGCAATTAAGTTAATCAGATAAATTATTTGCATTATTGCTATAATCGATAACACGATAACACGATTTTTCGCCTGTTTTTATGAAATCGCAAATAACACTTTCTGAGCCTGAACGAATTACATTGCAACAACTTGCTTCGAATCACCTACACCGGGACATTCGGACACGAAGAACGGGATTGCTCATGCTTGCCAGAGGAGGAAAACCGCCTCAGATCGCCTCTGAGATAGGATGCAGTGTCCGGGTTATCTACAACTGGGTTCACACATGGCACAATTCAGGGATAGCGGGATTATTAGGGGGGCACGCCGGAGGCCGGTATCTCGCCATGACACCTGAAATGATTGCCACTGCGTGTCGAAGCCGCCAGCGCAGAGTCCCTGACGCTAGGCAGGATAGCCCAGTGCGTTGAAGCAAAGCATGGTTTCCCGCCCTGTACGCTTGAAACGCTGGCGAATACCCTGAAAAAGCAGGGACTCACCTATAAACGAACCCGCCTATCAATTAAAAAAAGCGCAACGAAACGGAGTTTGCTAAAAAATCCGCCTTACTGAATAAAATTAAGAGCGGGGCACGATTAGGCCATTACCGACTGATCTATTTTGATGAGGTCGGTTTTGCCGCGTCTCCTCCGGTGCAATATGGATGGAGCCCACGGTGTAAACCCCATGAGACTGAGCCTCAAGACCATGACAGACGGTCAGTTCTGGGGGCGTTAAATTACACGGACAACACGCTGTTTTACCAGACAACATCAGGCAGTATCACACGAGCAGATGTGATTGATTTTTTAGAGCAGGTCGCCAAACAAGGGGACAACCGCCTGACATTTTTAGTGTTGGATAATGCGCCTATCCACCATAGGATCGAGGAAAAAATCAGAAATCGCTGGTTACGAGAACACAACCTGCTTTTACTTTATCTTCCTGCCTACAGCCCCGAGCTGAATCTGATTGAAATCGTTTGGAAACAAGCCAAATATCACTGGCGACGTTTTATCACCTGGACTCAGGATACAATGGAGTATGAGCTAAATATTCTATTGGAAGGTTATGGCGATCAATTTGCAATTAATTTTTCTTGATCACTTAGTTATATTTACCATAGCTACCGCACTAACTGGTACTAATCGTAATTCCACAATGGCAGCAAGTAGTTAGATGGTTATATTATTCTCTAAATTATTTATTTATTCAATAATATATTTACTTTCGTTAATAATGTATTTATTAATAATAAACAGTAGTCACGGTTATATACAGAATCTTGAGCAGTAACTGATTATTTCAGATAGAAGAAAGGCTTCATCCTTGATCCTGATGGTTTGTTTGGTGACGATCATCAGGTTACTGTGAAACAATGGCTCTGGACATATCGCAAACCTATTGAAGGGTATGAAACAGAGGAAAAATTATTTCCATCAAGAAAATAGGGGTACTTTTTTTCTCATCTTATTAAGATCGAACAAAAATTTGACCTCGTTCAATCTAATCGATAAGGTAATTAGCTGTTATCAATGATCCATCGCCTGTCAGGATCAGCGTTGAGTGGCGAAGTAAAAACTCCTGTAGCCTGAAAGGGAGTGCATGCAATGCGGTACATCTGCGCACTTTTGGAAGCAGATATCATTGGACACATAACCCAGTTTCGATGATGAAAGTTTCCCGGTGTTATTCGTCACCGGCTACCTACATAACAAGGCAGAACATTCCCTGCCTCACGTTAATCGATACCGTTTTAACCGATACAACATTCACCCACGTTTTGTATTTATCACGATAAACGTCCCGAAAACTGCGCGGCGTCACTTGTGTTAAAGCGCAGCGATTACCAAGTGACGCCGCCGAGCGTCAACGTCCAGAGCACGTCCGGTCTGGCTTTACGACTGATTTGAACCACGCATTACTCAAAGTCACCCGTTATTTCAGGCATTTTCTAATCCTGAATCCTTTTATTCGTTTGTTTTTTAACCCCATGCCTGACAACAGGCTGATGCAGTAAAAAAGGAGAAATCACACCACGTCATGATTAATGAGGCGTTCATCCTGACGAAAATCAGGCACTGAACGGGGAGTACTCCACCGCCGTGCTCAGCACGTAGCGAACTCCTGCAAAAACTCAACGCAATTTTCCCCTGCTACACATTATCTGACGCACCACGGAACGGTGAACCTGAACCGATACGCAGGGACTGGTTTAAGAACGAATAAAAAAGAAGCAAATTAGCGGGAGAGGCGGGAATGGCGCAGAAATCGGCACGTTCGAAAATCGAACGGTTCAGAAAAGAATTTATCACCCATGCCCGAAACGGGCGCGGAAGTTTTGCAACGGTCGCGGATCGAGAACGGATTGCCCGGCAGTTCCTTAACTTTCTGAAAGACAATGGTATCAGGCTCCGGCAGATGGACAGCCTCAAAGGCAAATATATTGAGCGCTATATTGCTGAGCGTAAGGCCAACAAGATCAGCCACCGAACCCTGCAAAATGAGATGTCAGCCCTGCGGACGATTTTAAGGCAGGCGGGCAGGCATAAACTGGCTGCACCGGATAACGCCCGTCTGAGTAACCGGGCACTGGGTATTGTCGAGACGAGTCGCACAGGCACTAAAACAGCATTAATGCCTGCGGAGTTTCAGGCGGTTTTCCAGCAGGTTGAGCAAAAAGACCGGCGCGTGGCGGCGGTCATGCAACTGGCATATGTACTGGGGCTGCGTACCAAAGAAGCGGTGGAAGCTTATAAATCCTTAGCGACCTGGAAAAAAGCGCTGGAAAACGGGCATACCTCAGTGCGGGTGGTATTCGGCACCAAAGGCGGGCGACCCAGACAGACGCTGATACTGGATCGGGAAGCCTTACAACAATGCTATTGCCTACGCTGAATGCGAGCAGGCAGGGCGCAGCGGCAAACTGATTGATAAACCGACGGTTATTCAGGCCATAGATCGTTACCGGTATATTGTCAGAAGTGCCGGTCTGAGCGGTAAGAAAGCCCCACACAGTATGCGTTACCATTTTGCTCAGCAATCTGGTGAACATTACAAAGCGCAGGGTTTCAGCGAGCAGGAAGCACAGGCACTGGTATCAATGGATTTGGGGCATGGCGATGCGCGAGGACGCTATATCCGGCAGGTGTATTACCGGAATATTGAGGGTGAATAAATAAACGTGTACTGACTTATAGATTATCTGGCTTTATGGTAAGTACAATAAAACTGAATTTTACATTTGATCATTTCATTCATTATCTATCTCTGGCTTGTTTTTGCCCCAAAGTTATTTAGCAAAAATTTTCAGTGGCAGCTCGTGCTACCGGCATCACCATACTTTTCCTAATAGTAGATAGTGGAGAAACGATGCTTAAAAGATTCCATGGTTATGTTAGGGTAACTGTATAACAATATGGGTAATCCATATCAATCTTTGCCATCTGAATGTTCTCCAAATAGGCATGCTATACATAATTCAATAAATTGATGTCACAACCTTATTGAGATAATAAATATTTCCTTTTGATTTTAAAAATCATTTACTTGTAAAAAATATCACACAAAGGTAATAAATTTATTCAATCATCAGAGTGTATTAATATATTTATTCATTTAACAAGCAATTTTAAAATTACAAAGAGAAAATATGTTTCATATTATAAATCCATTAGATTTTGGTGCGGTGGGTGATGGAATCACTGATGATACATTGGCATTAATTAATGCTATGAATTCTATTCCCGACTTTGGGGTTCTTGATCTTCTCGGTAAGAAATATTCTGTATACAACTCAATATCAGGAGTTACTACAGGAGATGCTGCACCCCTTAATAATATATTAAGATTATATAATAAAAATAACATAACTATTAGAGATGGTTGTATTTTTTCAGGAAACCCAACAGTATCAAACAATAAGTTTAGATATCTAACAACCTTAACTATTGATGGCTGCAATAATATAAAGGTTGAGAATGTTCGTCTTGAAAGTAAAGGTGAAAATTATGGTGATACTGATGCAAGTTTTAATCTCGATTTTGAAAAAAGGGGTCGTGACATCAATTTATTGAATCCTGTATAGCACACCTATTTGAGGAACATTCAGATGGTAAAAGTTGGTGTGGCCTGTCAATTTTGTTGTGTAGTTACCGCTGGGTCAAGACGCAACTAATACACTTCTTGTATAAGTCTGGACACAATTGTCAGCTTCATTGTTACGATGTGATAAGAGCTGATAGATTGCACCAAATCAGTTCTGTTAATTTCTGTCTTTTCTACTCTTTTGAACTTCAGCTGTTTTGTGACAGTAACGACAAACCACATCAACTTTATTCATATCTTACCCATAAAAAAGGAAGGGGGTTTATCACAATATCTAATTATTGGGAGCATGATTCAGATGACATAATACACATTGATTGAAATACCACAACTACTCGTAAGGGAATCTATCAGGGCAAACGGGTCTAAATTGCTCAATGTGATTAGCGGAGTATATTCAGTACAGAGAAATAGGAATAATCGCCGTTTGTGATTTATCATTAGCAACCT
>NZ_NIBS01000003.1:0-58101 GCF_002632465.1 Xenorhabdus budapestensis
CGGTGAAACTAATCTCCAGCACAAGATATTAGCTATCGCCGAAGAAGAAGGGGTACGGCAGGCCGCCTATGCGCTGAAGCTGTTGCAAAGTGATGGCGAACTGACGATGGCGAGCACGGGCAAGGATGAGGCAACCGGCAACCTCGTCACCAAAAGCTATACCGTGAAAGGCCCGGTGATGCTGATGCTCACCACGACCGCCATTGATGTGGATGAAGAATTACTGAACCGTTGTCTGGTGCTGACGGTCAACGAATCCCGCGAACAGACCGAAGCTATCCATGCGGTGCAGCGCCAGAAGCAAACCCTCGAAGGCCTGTTGGCTGAGAACGAGCGGGACTATCTGACCCAGCTTCACCAGAACGCCCAGCGGTTGTTGCGCCCGCTGAATGTGGTGAACCCCTATGCCAGCCAGTTAACGTTCATGAGCGATAAGACCCGTACCCGCCGTGACCATATGAAATACCTGACGTTAATCCAGAGCATCGCGTTGCTGCACCAGTACCAGCGGGAAATCAAAACGGCGGAGCATCGCGGCAAAACACTGGAATATATCGAAGTGACCCAAGACGATATCCGGCTCGCCAACCAGCTTGCGCACGAGATCTTAGGCCGGACGCTGGACGAAATGCCGCCGCAGACCCGCAGGTTGTTGCTGCTGATACAGGCGTGGGTCAGAAACAGCGGCCAGCTCCGCCATGAAATGTTGTTTACCCGCAAGCAGTTACGGGATGCAGTGCAGTGGGGTGATACCCAGCTCAAGGTGCATCTCTCACGACTGGTCGAAATGGAATACCTGCTGCTGCACCGTCGCGGCCTGACGTTCGTCTATGAACTGCTGTTCGACGGGGCAGACAGCGAGGCCGTGCACCTGAGCGGCCTTATTGTTCCCTGAATGGGCAGTATGACGTTATCCGGTCGGGGTTAAAACTCAATCGGTCGCCTGTCAGTCGGCCTGTTGTCGGCAGACAGTCGGGATAGCTCAATCCCGGTAAAGGCAGAGACGGCAAGGCTTCCCATCAAAGTGGTCGGCATCCGCCAAAAAACACTGTTCCGGCCACCTCAATCAATCCCATCCGGCCGTACAGCCCCCTCTGCTACTCACACAACAAAAAAGAAGGAGAATCCGATGACAAGCCCACATAATCCCCTGCTCGCCACCTTACGCCAGCAACTGGAAGCGTACCTTGATACGCAAGCCGCACAGGGAAAAAGCCCGCGCACACGAGAAAGCTACCGGGAACGGCTGCTGCCCTTCGTGGACTGGTGCGAACAGCGCACCGTGCAGTATCCGGCACAGGTCACGCTGGGGTTGCTGGAAAGCTGGCAGCGTTATCTGCGTGCCTACCGTAAGGCCGATGGCCAGCCTTACAGCAATAACGGCCAGCGTGAACGTCTGGGCACACTGCGGTTATGGTTCCGCTACTTGCTGCAACGCCACCACATTCTCTACAACCCGGCTGAGCAGTTAGTGTTACCGAAAGAAGAGAAGCGGTTGCCCGCCCAGATCCTGAGTGAACAAGAAACCGCGCAGGTGCTGGACAGCCTTGACGACCAGAGTATCTTGGGGCTTCGCAACCGGGTGATGCTGGAAATCCTCTGGAGCAGCGGCATCCGGCGCATGGAGCTGCGTCAGCTTCGGCGGGGGGATATCGACTTCGAACGCGGAGCGATGGTGATTAATCAGGGCAAAGGCCATAAAGACCGGGTTGTCCCCATCGGTGAGCGGGCGCTGGGCTGGCTGACACGCTATCTGATACAGATCCGGCCACAGTTGGCAGAAAGTCATGACAGCGGTTATCTGTTTATCTCGCAAAAGGGCAGCCCGCTCAGCCCGGGGCACCTGACGCATATCGCCGCGAAAGCCATCCGGCAGCAGGCCCAGCTTGACAAGCCGGGCGCTTGTCACCTGTTCCGGCATTCAATGGCGACCCAGATGCTGGACAACGGGGCCGATATCCGCCATATCCAGGCGATGCTGGGACACGAAAAACTCAATACCACCCAAGTGTATACGCGAGTCGCTATCAAACAGCTCAAGCAGGTGCACAGCCAGACCCATCCGGCCGAGCGTGAGCATCCGGCATTCTCAGAAGCAGATAATCATACCGAAGCACCGAAGAGCCGTTCAGGCCGTGCCAGCGGAGAGCCGGACACCGAACCGACACTACCGCGCACCGGACAGCCCGATCGTCCCCGTTGAGTTCGCTGGGAGCGGTGCGGGGGCAGACCGTGGCCGGACTGCCCGTCAGCCTCGGTGCTCGCGGGGGTACGTGGGCAATGGGCGGCCTGAGCCACGGTGTCCCCGTTAAGAATGTGCAGGCCGCCCAAAGCCCACTCAACATAATGTGGGGGAATTATACGCCACTCACCGGGCAGCCCCACAGCCAGCCAGCAGCCTCAGAGAGCGGTTCGCAGCGTATAATTTACATTATGTCTGCGCCCCCGCTGGTCGGCATCGCCGGGTGTGACGCACAAGGCTGCGCCTTCTGCTGTCAGCGTCTGAGCACCAGCTTGGCAAACACCGCGCCAATCCTGAGCACCGTGACACGTTCCGGCAAAATCACTTCTTCTTTAGCTGCCTGACCTGGCTCAGGCCAACAACGCAGTAGGCAGGTCGGCCTGCGGCCTCCGCTAATTTACCTCCCCCACCCCGACCCTGCTGCACTGGCTGCGCCCGGCTCGCAGTCGCTGCACTCCTCGCTCGTTGCCGTGCTCGCCATCGCCGCCCCGTGCAGCCCCCGCAGGAGGCTTCCCTGATGGTCAGTGCAACCACCAAAGCAATAATAATCTTAAGCCTCGGTGCCTGAGAGCGTCGCAGGGCGCCGCTGGCAGGCTCTGTGCCGCCCGCACCCGCAGAACGTGCGCCCGCCGCCCAAGCAAGTTGGGCGACGTTCGCCCGTTGCCGAAAGTGAAACAGATCACAACCCCAGTCTGTTCGGCGGATCACGGCAGAAAATGGCCGCTATACTGCATCGCAGGTGCATCAAAGCGCATCGGCCAAAAAATCGCAAAAGTGCCTATCGGCGTTTTAAGTTAGCGGGGATGGGCGGAACGGGTAAAAACGGTTCTTTAACAAGCTGATAATCAAAGAGAAAATCGTTTTAAACAGTATGACCGCATCCGAACCCACCCTATGACCCGATCGGGCTGCTGGGCGGGGTGAATCCTTACTCTTACGTACATAACCCTGCGAATTGGACCGATCCACTTGGGCTAGCAGGCGGGGTTGGAAATAAAGGGGAGCCTGTAAAACTTAAAGCGCCTGAGGTTGTTGAGTTAGATCCCAGAACCATCAGATTTAGCCAAAACTCAGTTAATGGTGCTGCTGAAATAACTCAAAGCATGAAAGCTAAAGGTTGGGCTGGAGATCCAATTGATGTAGTTAGAATGAAAGATGGCGGACTGACAACAATAGATAACACTAGGGTTTTAGCCGCATCGAGAGCCAATGTTAATGTAAAAGCCAGAGTACATGACGGCTCAACGCCTTTACCACAAGAATTCATTAAGCGCTTTACAACCTATAAAAGCATCCCATCAACATGGGAAGAAGCTATTAATCTCCGTATAGGAAAACAAAATGCAGGATATAGAAAGAGATATCCTGATGGTTCAAATGTAATAGGGTCGCTAGATTAATATGGAACAATTACTAACCAAAACAGAACTTCCAGAATGGTTTTCTTATCCTCGTAAGTTTCTTAGGATAGTTGAGCAAAATTTGCTTAATTTTGATCCTTGGATAATTTTGGAAGGTGAGAGATTACGAGATCACTATACTGGATTAAAAAAAAGATACCCATATAGGGATATCGTTCCATTTGCTCGTCGGGAAGATAATGATGACATCATGTGTTGGGATAAAAATAACCCACATGAAGTTATTATTATCCATGATTTTGCAAGTGAAGGTTATGAATATGTCGGTAAATTTGACTCATTTTGGGACTGGATTAGAGCAGCCGTAGAAGCAACTATCGAATACGATGAATAAAAATTAACATCAAACAAAGCCGGAAAGATCCCCGTGATCTTCCGGCTTTCTTCTTTTTTTAAGAGCGGCTCATTCTCTGCCCTTCGCGGCTTTTGTAATCACCAATCAGTTCGCGCATTCGCAGCTTAATTTCACTGAGCTGGTCTTGCTGGCGTTGGTACTGTTGCCGGATGTTGCGGGTGTCGTCACTGTCAGTAATGAGCACCAGACAGCCATCCATGATTTTAACGGTGAGTGTACAGCCCATATCAAATCCGACTTCTTTAAGCCACTGTCCTTTAAAATGGGTAACGAAATTGTGGCACTTTCCCATCAGCAAACCGGTTATGACCATCTGCTGACTATTCCCGGTATCGGAGCGGACAGAGAACGTTGAGTATCGTGGATCATCTCTAGGATTTTAATTTTAAATGAACACGTTTTCCCTGGTGTAGGTAAAAATGGTAATATTTTAAAATTAATGAGATATCGTTATTATAATTGTAAGAATTTGTTTTTTTACATATGGATAGATGTTAAATTTGAACGCTTAGCTTAATAAAGAGTAAAAAATACTCATTCGAAATATAAGGATGTAATTGTGATAGAGTTTGCTAGTTTTTCTACAGAAGATGCTATCAAAGATGATGCTGTTGGTATTTCTGTCAGGCAGATTATAAAAAAAGAAGGGCTAAACGCTTATGCTACGTTTATCAATGCAGGAAAGAGAGTTGGGTGCCACAATCATAGTAGTGGAGATGAATGGTATATAATACTTTCTGGTGAAGGAGAAATATGGACAGGTGAAGTAGTAGATAATGAGGTTCATGATGTCCAAAAAAAGCGATTTTCCCAGGGGTGTATTTTTTGTATTTATCCAAATACAGCACATCAACTTGTCGCTTATGAAAATGTAAAATTAATATTTTTATGCCCAGAGTCCCATTTATCCCATGATAGGGTATGTTTTGCAGATATATGTGAATAATTATTTTGCAAAAGTGATAGACTGTGATTCCCTGAAAAAGCTTTCAGGGATATAGTTAGCTATGTTATGTTCATAACAATATCCAACTAAATCTTTCTTACATTTTACCCCTGTTTTTTGATAAACATTTTGGATGTGATTGGCGATTGTTCTGTGGGACAGAAATAGTCTTTCAGCGATATCTTTAGTGGAGAAACCTTGCAGAATATAAAACACTATTTCCCATTCTCTTTTGCTAAAAAACGCTGATGGGGGGGTAAAAACTAATGATGTTTGCATATTTATTTTGCTTAGCTTTTCTAGTGTTATAGTATCTACCGGCCTTCCATGGAAAATAGTTCCTCTGCATGTCCCATTTTCATCAATTAATGGATATTTATCGAAATACCATGGTTGAAGGTAGGGGAGATTTTGAAAAGGATGAATTTCAATAGAGGTGACCCGATCTAATAAAGTTTCAACTTTTCTGTCGTGTTTCTGAAATTCATCCTGAAAATTTGCAGTAGATGCCGGAAGTTCACCATCAAAATGGCCCCCTACATCATACCCTTTAGGAAGGGAAAGTAATTCATGATATTTTTTATTAGCATATATAAATTTTGAGGTATGATCTTTCGCACCCCATGGCTCATTACTAATTTCCCAAAATTTTATTAGCGGATTAATCAACTTTTCTACTGAACAATTCATATGCTACCTTCTGAAAATCATCCTGATTAATTATTATTCTTTCTCATATTTATACCCGTTGTCTTTCAAGTTGTATTTTGAAATCCATAGAGTATGTAATTTTAAATATGAATGATATTACTATAGCTTTCATGGTTTAGCGTTGTCAGATTAACTGTTTAAGTGAAAAAATTCAATAGTATAATCAAATAGATGCGACTAGCTAATTGTGAGGATTTTTTTACCTGAATTGGGTATAAACTTTAATGTAGGGACATCGCTCTGACCCAACGTTTTGTAAAGTCGTCCGCATGTGGCGGTGCTACATGGACGATGGGCTAATGTTTACATATAAAGCAACACTTCGCTTTGTAATAAGTAACCATCCGCATTTAACATAACAGTCTCATATAACGCGATTTTAAGCGCGTGCATAACTATGCACACTACTGCGTGCTCATTGGTTTTGCGTCAAAATTATCTATATTCATTTTGACCATTGATCCATGAAAATTGCCCGAATTTATGAACGAATAAGTTCCTCTGAACAGGATTTATCTCGCCAAGCGGCCATTGAAAAAATGGTGACCGCTAATAGATTCTACTTTGCTGGTATTTATTGGGAAAAAGCATCCGGAGCTAGGGCTGACAGACCTGAACTACTCACGATGATCGCAGACTTTCAGCCCGGTGAAGTCGTTATCGTTGAAAAAAGAATTATTACAGAGGAGCTAAACCGAAATCTGGAGGTAATTAACTTGCTCTTTATACTAATAAGGCAGCGGAATTATTTGACAGATATGAAATTTCTGTGACTAAAGTAATATTAGATTAGTGTCCATAAAAAGATTGATAAAAGAGATATTGTTGATGGGATTATAATATTAAAGGATAAAAATCCTAATGAATATGTTATTGATAATCTTTATACTTGGGTTGAAATGCTTAAAGCTATTTTTGTCAGATATATGTGTATAATTAAAGATTATATGGATGTTATTTTTTATTTCTGTAACTTCAGCTATACGATAAAATATGAAAAAATCCATCACATAGATATTAATTATCTTTGTCCTGAAAGGGATGTCAATTATGATAATATAATTTATTCAGAGATGAGAAAGAAATAAAATTCACCATGAAAAAACACTATTCTGTATGAATAGACAGTGTTTTCCTTTCAGCTTATCTGCTCAAATCTATTTTTTATAGAAAATTTAATGTGCTTAATTAGCTAAAGATCATTACTAAACTACATTAGCAACAATTCGTCTCATTTATTATTTGTTTACCATATTTTTCTATTTGAAACAGAAAAAATTGTTAGTAAACTTAATATACTTTTTCTTTGCATAAATCCCCCCTGCATAGTGCTTTTTATGCTGAAAATAATAAAAATAGAGGTTGATTCGTTACCTTATATATCCTCAGTTAAGACATGAAGTAGCAGTGTAGCGCAGTCACTTATTGCGAGTGATGTGGAGCTATCTCCATAAGTGAAGTGATATTCTCGTAACATTTTGTAAATTTGTAATGGCAAAGCTGCTGATTGAAAGCAGTTGAGGGGATTTTTCGTACTGATTTTTATTGATATTCAATATGGAGTATGAGATTACGACGTTGTAATAAAACGGATATAGCAAGGTTTTTAGTGATGTGTTGATTAACAAGGGTAAAATTCCAAAACCGTGTTCTCATATCAAGTTTGATTATGAAGGAGGAATGATGTTTTTCCATGCTGTCAACAAAAATAACATTGTCGCACTTGCATTAATATTGGGCATTGTTATTTTCTTTTTATCTGTTAATAACAGTAAGTTGAGTATTATCGATTATGCAGATAAACATTGTCAAAAAAATACTGCTTGTCTGATTGATATGAATAAAATCGCATCCTTTGACTGGGATAAAATGTATGTCCTGGATAAGGGAATGGATCATAAAGATATTGAGAGTATCATCGGGGCTGCATTTACAGGAAAGGCCAGCCTTTTTTATAAGATTATCTTTGTCAGAAATCAGCGAGTGGTTTATGAAGATGAGTATGATCCCTATGTAAAATCTTATGAGAAAAAATTTCTGAAACCGGATTTTCAGTATCCTTATGATGGGAAAGGAAATTATTTGAATTATTACGTTATCTCTAAGGAAAACGCGATTCTTTCAATGAAAATTGAAAAGAGGCCTCCTGCAAGCGATAAAGTTTATTACAAGTTATCTCCTTCCAATCCACAGCAGATTAAGGAAAAAAACTTGTAAATATATACAATTATATTGGTTGGTACTTCAGTGCAGGTCTATTGTTTCTTTTTGGCCTGTACTTTTTTAGTTTTATTCTTTGTTTTGTATTCAAAGCGGGAACGTGAACTTTTTGAGGAGCTAGCTTTATTTGAGGGAGTATCAGAAGCTGAATTATTTTGATGTGCTGGAGGTTGTTCTTGCGAGTTTTTTAAATGTCTTTCCCATTCACAAGTTGCATTGAGGCTTTCCAGCGTTCGGGTTAAATCGGCAATCAATCTTTTATTCTTATCATTTTTTGCATACTTAAGTTGTTTTTCTAATGTTTTCTTTTTCTCCTCACATCCAGCTTTACTGGGGTTTGCATAGGCAATACTCATACTGAAAACGATCAGTACAGATAAGATCATAGTTTTCGACTTCATGAATTATTCCTAATATGGTTTTAAGTTTTTATCCAAAATTTTATATGCTGATCTGGATTTGATCCTGAAAATTCGACCATAGTTACAACTGACAGGGGGGAGAATGGAGGCTTTTATCTTTTTTTGTGAGAATGAGGAATAATGCTTTTTTGTTGCCTGATTGGCATTAGGCAATTTACCAATATTTCTCTCCCGGGGTTTGAAAATCGAATGCTAAGTTATCGTCACCAATGAGTTTTAGTGTTCGGGTGTTACCGTATTTGTACTTAATTTCAATATATATCAATCAATTAGGTTAATTTTGATGCTGTATATTGTTCCAGTGTTTATTGTCGTTTTTCCGCTTTTGCAACATACTGTGGGGTAATCGGTGGGGTAACAAATATCTTGGGATAGAGATCCAAATGACTGCTGGAATAAATCGCTTATCAGATAAAAAGCTCAAAGCGTTACTGGGAACTCACTCTGACAAAGTGAGAAAAATATCTGATGGGGCTGGGTTGATGATTCGTGTCACAAAGGCGGGTTCCATAAGCTGGGTTTATAAATATCGATTGGGTGGAAGGGAAACCGAAGCAAAGTTACTGACACTTGGGCGATACCCTGATCTGTCTTTAGCCAAAGCCAGAGAGATGCGCACTCAATGCCGAACATGGTTAGCCGATGGCAAAGATCCCCAACGAATGATAAAGCTGGATAGGGAAGAAACATTAAAACCAGTCATTGTTCAGGATGCTATAGAATATTGGTTAACTGTATATGTTGATAATAATTTAGTGAATGCCAATAGATACAGAGAACGTTTTAATAAACACCTGTTCCCTTATATTAGCGATATGGCTCTTTCTGATTGTGATACCCCTTATTGGCTTAGGCGTTTTGACCAAGTGAAAAAGGTCGCTCCCAGTATGGCAGGAATGCTTTTGCAAATGTCACAGCAGGCGCTTAAATTTTGTCGAATCAGACGATTTGCTGTTTCTCATGTTTTGGAAGGGATTACAAAGCAGGATATCGGTTAAATAAGCGAAAGAGAATATTAACAGAAAATGAATTATCTGATGTGCTTAAATCTATACATTCTGATTTCTGGTCATGATTCCAATTTATTGATAGTGATGAATATTTAAATAATCCCCCATGACTCTGTCATGCATTTCCACGGATTTTAAAAAAGATAAGGTTTTGCGAGTCAGTCTTGCCAAATGCTGACGAAGATTCAGGTTATGTCTCTCTATGTGTTGTGTATAACGCTTGCTGGCCACATGCAATTTCCCCATCAGTGTTTTTTCATCGCTTTTCCAGCCATCGGTCATACAGACCACTATGTTGAAAGGAGCCAGTAACGCCATCAAACGCATCAAGGTCTTTTTTGTTCTTGGGCCGAAAACGTGAGCGATCACTTTTCGTCTGAGTTTGTCGTAAGCATAAAAGAGCCAACGGGGCTGCTTCTTTGACTTCACATATGACCATTGTTCATCCATTTCACCGCAGACAATGACTTCGGTGCCGGGGACAATGGCTTCTGTTACCGATTGAGGTCTGAGTTTTTTAAGTGGCGGAGAACCGTATTCAGACCCATTCCCATGACACGCGCTGTCGCACGACATCCCCTTCCATTCATGGTCATATCGACAATTTGCTTATGTGTACCGGGACGACAAGCGGTATAAGTGAATTCCAATTGCCAAGAGTGACGGCAGGATTGGCAAAGATAACGTTGATGACCAGAACGCGAACGCCCATTACGGTGGATCCCTTTAACGGCATGACAAGAGGGGCAGGTCACATCAATCTTTGCCATCTGAATGTTCTATACACGATTCAATAAATTGATGTCATGACCGATTTTAAATATAAAAATAGGATGTATAGTTATTCTTCTTCTGTACACTAAGCATGCATCCTATACATAATCTGAAAAAGTTTGAGTTAACAGGTTAATAGTTAATGAATACCATATTAATGGTCACAAACCCAGATATGACAGGCCTCTTAAAAATTATGCATAATGTGTACAGTGGATGGCTTCAAAAAGATTTTTAGGGGAGTCAGGGGATATAAGACAGTTATTTTTTATTAGTATTATGATGATATTTGTAATTATTAGATATGCAATAATATGGAGAGCTTAAATGATAAGGCGTAAAAGTTATAATCCCACATGGGATGGTTATTTGGGGGATTACTTAAATGGAAAAGTGGGAATTAACCAGTTAACCCCTCAGCATGAGTTTTTTGATTCTATAGGGTTAGAAAAGGTATTAAGTGATAATACCCAGTATCACTATATGCTTACATTGGCTCAGGCTCAAAGTATTATTGAAGATATTAATCCTAGCCCTCCACAAAAGCCAAGTTATGGCGAAGAGTTTGCAAGAGGTAGCGAGGTAAAATATAAGAAGAAAAATCTTATAGCAGCAGTGTTTTCTGTCACAGACCCTATTTCTACCTATGCTGGAAATATCTATGATTCACATGGATTCTCTGATGTTTGCCGGGAATTTAAGAGGTTAAATATTACTGCAAAAACCTATGTGGGAGAAAATGGGAAAAAATATATTCACCTGTCAGGTCATGCGGGTCTTAGGCGTCTTGTCAGAGGAACCCGATACGGCGCTAGCCACCCTCAAATGTTAGCCATGGGGATAGGACAGCAGGGTCTTAATGCTAGTATTATCAAAGGTGTTAGATTCTGTATTGTCTTTTCGATTGGCTATAGATTGATAGAAAGTATTTTTAAGGATGAATATACTTTAGCTGATTTTATCGGCAACATAACAATGGATATGGCTAAAACCGCTATTATTGCTGCATCCTCATGGATTGCGGGGTCACTTTTAACTGCCACTGCTTTTTTAGGTGGAAGTATTATTGCTGTTGCGGGAATAGTTTTAGCTGTTGGAATTATAGTGGCTATCGGTTTAGATCTTGTTGATAAGCAATATGGAATAAGCGAAAAATTAATAGCACTCTTAAAAGAAGCAATGGAAAGAAAGCCAAGAACACCGGAAGTAGACTTACAATATTTTTTTAATACGATGGGAAGAATTAGGTGAATAGTAAATACTTAAAAGCATTATCTGGAGTAATATTGTTATTATTTCTTACATTTATGATGTGCTTCATTGTTGAATGTGCTGTTTCATTGGTGTTAATGAAAGATGAGATAACATTCTCTGGTGCAGTTATTATAAGTATTATGTCTTTCCCTATAATATTTTACTCTTTATCAGGATCTATTTTTTTTGTTCTATTTAATAGAACACCAAAATATAATAAATTAATCATTAAGTACTTGAGTGTACTTATGATTACATCATTTGTAGTTAGTTTTCCTATATCTTTTTATGTTGGCTATAAGTTAAAAAATGATGGTTATCTGACATGTGATAAAATATCGTGGATGTCCCCAACAACCTATGTGAAAAATTTGTCACTGTGTAAATGAATTTTTTTGTAAATATTTTTTTCGTGTTTTATCTTTTTTAGCCTCTAAATTCCAGAGGCTTTTTAATTATTTTTCACGGTGTTAAATAGTGTTTTAAAGAAGATAACTACTCCGAAAAATATCATGAAAAAACTTCTCGAATTACGCCAACAAAAATCCGATTTAACCTATCAAATGCGTTCTCTGCTTACCAAAGCCGAAGATGAAAAGTGTTCTCTAACAGAGAATGAAGCCAAACAGTTTGATGAATTGCGCAGCCAGTCGGATACCTTGAATACGGAAATTGCCCGTTATGAGGCACTGTCTGACGAAGAACGCAATCAGGCAAAGACCCAGCCGACCAGTAAAAAATTCAGCAATGACGAACTGCGCCACTATATTCTGACTGGCGAAGCCCGCTCCCTATCTACCAGCGTTCCAGCAGACGGCGGGTATACCGTTATCCCTGAACTCAACAAACAGATCATGCAGCAATTAACTGATGAATCTGTCATGCGCCGAATTTGTACTGGACAGTGCTGCTTTGCATGACACCATCCAGAAAGCGCGGGGTATTCCGTCACAATGGACGGAAATGTTAACCAAACGCTTTAATATCTGGTGTCAGGGTGAAATACCGTGGATGGGTGAAGGGACATGGAAATCCTGCCAACTCGACTATGACGAAAACGACCTGAAAGGGCTGGAGTGTTACGCTGGACTGGATTTATCCTTAACAGGCGATATCACCAGTATCTGTTACACTTTCCCCGTGGATAACAAAAACAAACTGTTATTACTGACCCGCCATTACTTGCCCGAAGCCCAGTTACAAAATCCTGCCAATAAGAATCGGGCGGTGTATCGTCAATGGGCACAAATAGGCTGGATACGTACCACACAGGGCGATTGCATTGATTATGACGTATCCGTGATGACATTCTCAAAGACAGCCAGCACTTTGATATCAAGCTGGTGGGCTTCGAGACATGGAATGCTACCCACTTAAGAACCCAGCTACAGGGTGCGGGGCTGGATGTTGAACCGTTTCCGCAAACTATACTATCACTTTTCCAATAATAAGTTCCATTTAGCATATGGCAAGATATATTTTGGGTGTAAAAACTATGATTGCTCATATGACGCCAAAATGGATTATAAAGTAAGTCATTGCTATTTTAAGCTAATCTCAGATCTCTTGTAGCCATAAGTTGGTTTGAGATGGATTCATCGAAAGGTTCATCATTGAAATCACCAGCAATAATAACGTTACCAATCGAATTTTTGTTTTTTGTCTCATCTATAGCATCTCTGAGCCTAGAACCAAGAAGATGCCTATCTGCGCTGTTTTCTTTACACCACATTCTACTAGGCCAGTGGCTAATAAAAAGATTAAAAATAGTCTCATCAATTTTGCATAAAAGTTCTATTTTTTGAGCTACTTTTAACGTGCGTTTTCCTCTTTTAGTAATGATATTTTCTGGATCAGATGTGGAAAATTTTAATGTATTATAGATTATGCAGGTGTCAAATTTTGCTTTCTCAGTAGAGCTTACTCCTGAAAGGATATCGTAACCTTTAGGTGCAATTGATACTTTTAATTTTTCTATATCTTCTGGTGAAACTTATGCCAAACAAATACAATCAGCATTAAATTCTGTTATAAAAATATTAATCATAGTTAATGCAAGATCTGTCTCTTCATCGGTCGCCCTGTTTTTTTTCTTAGTAGGAGAAAGACTTGTGTTCCACCAGACAAAAGAGATCTCAGTTTTATTTAAGTTAACTTCATTATTATTTATTGTCATAGTTATAATATGAATCAAAATTTAGGTTATTTTCTAATAGTATATAATTTATATTTTTAAGTAAATTATATTGTTGCGTTTTAATTAATGGCAAAAGAAATATTAACGATATGTTATTTTTTATTCGGTTTAAAGCTGCATAAATACAAACCTAACCTACTAATAGATTAATAATGGAAGCTGCGTCCTTTCCTTTTGGAAAGCTATTTAGGATATAAATTATAAAATAGCCAATTTCCATTTGGGGATCACCGAGAAGATAGCCGTAACTGGGTATCTTCTCACTGGCAAGAACATTCCCGTCACTGTCATTTCAGTAGCTCTCGATGAAATACAGCACAACCTCTCAACAAAGTTGGAGTAGCTAGCGAACTAATCTGATTTTCCCCCTGTGGGGTAATTAGTTTCCCCACACTTCACGTCCCTTTAGCCTCCATTTACTCTTTTTAAGATGCGATGACGGTAGTTACTTTGTTACTATGCTTTGTTGTGTTTTAGTGCTCGTGCAATGAATTGTGGGGTAACGCGTGGGGTAATTAAATGACTTTTTCACCTTGTGTAGAACTAAAACTTATTAAAAATCAATAGGAAATAAATTAATGCTAAGTTATCGTCACAGTTTCCATGCGGGCAATCACGCTGATGTGCTTAAACACACTGTACAAAGCCTGATCATTGAATCACTTAAGACAAAAGAGAAGCCTTTTCTTTATTTGGATACCCATTCAGGCGCGGGTCGTTATCAATTGAGCGGAGAGCATGCCGAGCGTACGGGTGAGTATCTGGAAGGTATTGCTCGTATTTGGCAACGTGATGATATTCCTGAAGAGTTAAGCGCTTATATGGGGGTTGTTAGGGCGCTGAATCAGAATGGTGTTTTGCGTTACTACCCGGGCTCTCCGTTGATTGCCCGTCATTTATTACGGGAAAACGATGAGCTAAATCTGAGTGAACTGCATTCAAGCGATTTTCCTTTATTACGCAGTGAGTTTTCCCGTGACAGGCGTGCTCGTGTTCTGCGTGAAGATGGTTATCAGCAGCTAAAATCAAAATTACCGCCTAAAACTCGTCGTGGATTGGTGCTGATCGATCCATCTTATGAATTGAAATCAGATTATCAGAGTGTCGTTAAAGGTATTTTAGAAGGATACAAACGCTTTGCGACGGGAACTTATGCGTTGTGGTATCCGGTTGTGCTTCGTCAGCAGATTAAGCGTCTGGTTAAAGAACTAGAGGCGACGGGGATCCGCAAAATCTTGCAGATTGAATTCGGTGTGCGCCCAGACAGTGATCAGCGTGGTATGACAGCATCTGGCATGATTGTTATTAACCCACCGTGGAAGTTAGAACAGCAGATGCGGTCTGTGCTGCCATGGCTGCATCAGATACTGGTTCCTGAAGGGACGGGACATACTTTAGTAGAGTGGATTGTGCCGGAATAAGGCGTCATTGGTTTGATAGCCCTGGCCTATGATAATGAGAGCCAGAATCTTCATGCACAGTGATAACTTTTTATAATAATATGATTTACGCTTAAATTGTAGTCAGTAAGTTAATTGATTAGACGGAAGTGCCTAAGATGAGTGAACATTACGATTATATTGCAATTGGTGGTGGCAGTGGTGGTATTGCCTCCGTTAACCGTGCAGCCATGTATGGGCAGAAATGCGCCTTGATTGAAGCAAAAGCATTGGGTGGAACATGTGTTAATGTGGGGTGTGTACCGAAGAAAGTGATGTGGCACGCCGCACAGATTGCGGAATCTATTCATCAATATGGCTCTGATTACGGTTTTGATACAACAGTAAATCATTTTGACTGGAAGAAATTGATTGCCAGCCGTTCCTCCTACATTGACCGTATTCATATGTCGTATGAACGTGTGTTGGGTAACAATAAAGTGGATGTTATTCAGGGATTCGCGCGTTTTGTTGATGCAAAGACAATTGAAGTAAATGGCGAAAAAATTACGGCTGACCATATCTTGATTGCGACGGGTGGTCGTCCAATGTTCCCTGCTATTCCCGGTGCGGAGTATGGTATTGATTCAAATGGTTTCTTTGAACTGGATGAGATGCCAAAACGTGTTGCAGTCGTAGGTGCAGGCTATATTGCTGTGGAAATTGCGGGTGTTTTGAACGCGTTGGGAAGTGAAACTCATCTTTTTGTTCGTAAACATGCACCATTACGTTCTTTCGATCCGTTGATTGTCGATACGTTGTTGGAAGTTATCAAAAATGAAGGACCGACATTGCATACGAAAGCGATACCGAAAGCGGTGATTAAAAATGCTGATGGCAGTTTGACGCTGCAATTGCAGGATGGCCGGGAACAGACGGTTGATACATTGATATGGGCGATTGGACGTGAGCCAGTGACAGATAATCTGAATCTGGTGGCAGCAGGTGTTGAGCTGAATGAGCAAGGATACATTCAGGTCGATAAATACCAGAATACAAATGTGAAAGGTATTTATGCCGTGGGCGATAACACGGGAGCGGTAGAGCTGACGCCGGTTGCGGTTGCGGCAGGTCGTCGTTTATCGGAACGTTTGTTTAACAACAAACCGGAAGAACATCTGGATTATGCCAATATTCCAACAGTCGTATTCAGCCATCCCCCAATTGGTACTGTAGGTTTAACAGAACCACAGGCAAGGGAGCAATATGGCGATGATCAGGTGAAAGTTTACACATCATCATTTACCGCAATGTATACCGCTGTGACAAGGCATCGTCAGCCATGTCGTATGAAACTGGTTTGTGTGGGTAAAGATGAGAAAATTGTAGGTATCCACGGTATTGGTTTCGGTATGGATGAAATCCTGCAAGGCTTCGCAGTTGCGCTGAAAATGGGGGCAACGAAAAAGGATTTTGATAATACGGTTGCAATCCATCCAACGGCGGCAGAAGAGTTTGTTACTATGAGATAGGAAGATGATGCAGGGAAAGCACTTCTTATTTTTATGATTAATTGAAAACCACGTTTTGTGGACGTGGTTCGTAACAGGTTTTGGCTTTTTTGAGTTTGAAGGTGACAGAGATGGCAGAAGCTTGTGTTTAGGGCAAAATTAATGCCACCTTCCTATGAAGGCGGATTTTTGCTTTTATTTCGAATAAAGATCAGAACAATTCTGGCTTTTATTATTGGGGGGGCAGATAGTTAGCTCTTTCTTATTACTAGGCATTGAGTTAATACTCGGTTCCATTGTTGTACAGTCATACAATGTATTTCAAAAGGTTTTTTCCATCCTCTTTTCGGACCTCTTATCCAACCTGTATGCCAAAGTTTGTGTTGTAAACCAGCAAGTTCGGCAGGTTGTAATGATGATAGGCCAATGAGAATGATATATTGCATGGGCTTGTCTACTATGCCTTGTTCTAAGCTGAGATAGAGCAAACTATCGCATAGCTTAGGAAATAACTCTTTATTAACAAAGTTGTCGCTTTGCAGCTTGCGTCGGCACTTTGTTTGTTCTCTTTCTTTAAGATGATTAGGGATCATTCCATTTTCAGGATCCTTGATTTCTAATTAACCAAAGTTGGTTTGACCATTCGACTACAAAATCGACGGATTTCAGTAAGTAACTGAGACCATGTCCCTCAGGACCTTCTTTATCTAATTTTCTTACTGATTGCGCTTTAGAAAAATCGAAATATAGATCACCTTCAATCCACTCAGGATGCATTTGTGTTGTCATCTTGCATTCCCTAATGAATGTTGAATTTCAAGGTCATACAGACGTAAATATTCATCGGCAATCTTGTTGGGTGTCACATCTTTATATTGTTCAAACATATGCTTTATTACACCATCTTGTTTGGTTCTTTCTAGCGCAAAATAACGTATAGGGCTGTTTTGCTGCTTAGCAAATTCCAGTTCTTTCAAAAAAGCATAGTTATGTGTTGCAACGAAGATTTGTACACCACGTTCGGCGAGCATTACGAGTATTTTCGCGACATTCAGCATTAAAGAAGGATTAAGGTTAGCTTCTGGTTCATCCCAAAACAGGGTGTTGTCTCTGAATAGAGAGCCATTATGAATGAGTTGCCAAATTAGCGCTAATTTGCGATGACCTTCAGCGATCAAGGAAATTTCTAATTTAGAATTCCCTGAAGTTAACTGGAATTCTTCTCCATGAAGACTGACACGGCCTCCGATTGTTTTACGAATTAGTTCCAGCAAGGGTTGCTCATCTTTAAGTGGCATTCCTTTGCGAGCAGGTAGGTAAGCCTGTTTTACGATGTCGTAATAGATTTCTTCAAATGCCAGTTCATATTTGTCGTATAACGAAATAAATCCAGGAGCGAAGGACAATACTTCTTTTACGGGAATAAAAACAGGTTCTTTAGATAAATTAAGTTGACCTTCTACTTCGAAGAGATGATGACGTGTATTGTCGAACTTAAGGGTAAACGTTTTTTCAGACAGACCACGACGTGAAGTGATATTGACCAATGCGCTGGTTAACCCTTTTTTGTGTGCCACTAGTCTGGAAACGTTACCGCCACTTGGACGAAAGACATTTGCGAGTTTCTGTTTTAACTCATCGGCATTGTGCGCTTTTTGCTGCACACAATATAACAGTTTCATTAAATGGGTTTTACCGGTTCCGTTTTCACCGATAAAAACGTTTATTCCAGAAACAAATTCAAATTTAGTCTGCTTAAAGGCACTAAAATTTGTTAATTCTAAAGTGGTAAACATGGCGCACTCCTATCTGGCTGTTTTTGTAAGAGTAATGGCTTTAGTATGACTGAGCAAGCCGCTACACTTGCTCAATTTTCGCTTACAAATTTCATTTACAACTGGAAATCACAACCCTGGCGCCTTCCACAACGAAGTTGTCAAACCATCATCCACCAAATGCAGTTGATCCGCATATACTGTCTGCCAGTCTTTCTTCGCTTTTTGGTAAACCTCTCGGTGGCTTAAGTTTGGTTGATATTCCCGTTCCCAACGCACTAATCTTTCCCCTGTTTCTGGCATGGAATTATACAGCGAAACTCCGACGCCGGCTGCTATCGCACAGCCCAATGCTGTCGCTTCCTTAACTACCGGAACCCGCACGGGTAATCCGGTTACGTTGGAGAGAATCTGGCTCCAGAGTTTTCCTTTTGAACCACCGCCGGCGAAGACCAGCGAATCTGGTTGTACGCCTGAGAATGCTGCAACCATATCGAGGTTACAGGCTGAAACGATAGCTGCGTTTTCCTCTAATGCCCTGAATAGTGTTGCCTTGTTGCATTTTTCCGGATCAATCGACAGATTGAGGAAGGAAGGGGCGGCGTGATACCACGATTTAAAGCGCATGACATCGGAGAAAATGGGCATCACACCATATGCACCGACAGGAACTCGCGCTGCCATTTCTTCCAGCAGGTTGTAGGCATCAACACCCAGACGTTCCGCCATTAGTTTTTCTTCCGCGCAGAAAGCATCACGGAACCAGCGCATGGTGAGGCCAGTGAAGAAGCTGATGGATTCTGCCTGCGCCATACCGGGGATCACGTGGGGATTGATACGGATGTTCATGTTGGGATCAGTCATCGGCTCTGGCAGGTTAACTACCTGCTGCCAGAATGTGCCGCCAAGTACCGCAGTTTGAGCAGGTCTGACGACACCAATACCGAGGCAACCGAGCTGGACATCACCGCCGCCCATAATAATCGGTGTACCGCTATTCAAACCGCACTCGGTTGCCGCTTTGTTTGTTACGTATCCAAGTAAAGTACCGGTTTCTTTAACTGGGGAGAGGATATCGGAACGCAATCCCGCCATTTCTAGCAAGCTTGGACGCCAGTCGCGGCTTACCAAATCCAGCATGCCTGTTGTACCTGCGTTGGAAGGATCAACTGCCAGTTCGCCACTCAACATATAAGCCAGCCAATCGCTGATCATTGTCAGGGTACTGGCCTGCCGATAGATATCGGAGCGGTGATGGGCAAGCCACAACAGACGAGGCATTGCGCCCAATGCTAAGGTCTGGCCGGAATAACGATAAACATCATATTCAAACGTATTGTTGTATAACTCTTTCAGTTCACTGACTTCATGGCTGGAACGGGCATCTACGTTGGCACATGCCCAGATGGGATCACCGTTGCGGTTGTAAAGGACGATACCTTCCCGCATTGAACAGGCTGCAACACTCTGAATCGCACTGGCGGGTAGTTCCGCTTTTTGCAGTGCCTGCCGGATACATTGGCAGGCTAGTCGCCAGTTGTTTTTCAGGTCAAATTCCATTGAGCCTGCGACATTCGGTACTGGTTGGTGAACCCATTCCGCTTGTCCAACAGAGATTTGATTTCCTTCCAGATCAAATATTACTGCACGGATACTGCCTGTTCCTGCATCAAGCGCCATCAGATACTTCCCTGATGGGTGAGCATGAGTGCGTTGGTTCATGATGCTATCCTCGTTTGTCGTTATCTTATTAGCTTACCGGTTGTTGATTACTGACTACGATGTGGCACAGGGGATATCCCCTATCCTGTTGGGGATAAATGATTAGACGATCACATCAGCATAGCCCTTGCGGTTTTTTCTTCCGTGACCAGCGAACTGATATAGCCCCCTTTCAGTGCGGCAACAATAGCTTCGGCTTTTTCAATACCACCAGCGACACCAATCACGTTCGGAATGGTTTTCAGCTCTGACAAGGTAAGGCCAATCAGTTCCTGATGAATGTCGATATCACCGACCAGTTCCCCTTCGGTATTGAAAAAGTGACCGAGAATATCTCCCACAGCCCCTTTGCGCCCAAACATCAGTTGTTCACCATCACTGATATAACCGGAACGCATAATAGTCGCCTGTTGTCTCTGGTTGATTGCCCCAATGCCCACGACTGCGATATCGGCGGCACAGGCGGTAAGTATCACATCCCGCACGCTGCGTTCTTCGCGGAATGTTGTGGCGACTTGTTGGGTTGATGCCCTCAGTGGAGCAGGAATGATACTGACAGGGCAATCTGCATCGAGCTGACCAATACCTGTCATATAAGGGCCAACGCCACCCGATAGCGTCACCAGCCGGATCTGTTGGGAAGAAATAAAGCCGCTCAGATGTTGCAAAGTACACATAGGGGCTTCACCAAAACCAATGGACAAAAGTTGGCGAGGTTCAATCAGTGACATCAACAGATGAGCTGCTCCGGTACCCAACCGGGTATTCAGATTAATCCCTTCAAGGTCTGGTATAACGCGCACTTTATTGAGGTTAAAGCGTTTTTTAAGGGTATCTTCCAGCTCCAGACACCCTTCATAGCGTGAGTTGATCTGAACATGGATCACACCGGATTTCCGCCCTTTCTCCAGTAAACGGGAAACCTTAAGGCGGCTCAGGCCAAGCAGTTCACCGATGTCCCCTTGTGTCAGACCATCGTGATAGTAAAACCAGGCAACTCGTGCCAGTAGTTCTTCTTCACTCATGCTGTTTCCTGGATAGCTGTTTTCAGTATAGCTATTACCTATATAGTTATTACCTATATAGGTATTACCCGAACTATGACCCGGATAATAAAACTCACCGGATGACACGTCTTTCTCTGATACTGATTTTTTCTTGTTTGATTTGATCGTCATAACAACTTCTTTAATCCCCTGGAAAAGAATTAAGCATGAAAGCCTCTGATGTACCAGAGGTATGCCGCAAAAAATTGAACATATTTTAATGAAGATCTAACTTTTTCACAAAATGTGATCGAAATATTGCAAAAAACTCAGATTATGGATTAGAGTCTTGAACAAAAGTTATTTTAAAAGATAAATGTTCACATTGATATTGGGGTTAAGTATCCGGGATTAGAAATGGAAAACAGCAATAAGGTACAGCCGCGAAAATCATAAACCCCCTGAGGTAGCATGATGTCACAAAGCAATTCCGCCAATGATTCATTGCAAATACATTCATCGCAAAAACATGCTGCCAATACACCACCGCTTCTGGTTGTCCGGGGGATCGGTAAACAGTTTTCCGGTTTGGTGGTGTTGAAACAGGTTGATTTTACTCTGATGTCAGGACAGGTTCATGCTTTGTTAGGAGGAAATGGGGCTGGTAAATCGACGCTGGTGAAAATCATTGCGGGTCTTGAACAGCCGGATGCCGGAACACTGATGTTGGAAGGAAATACCATTAACCATCTGACACCAGCCAAAGCCCATCAGTTAGGTATTTATCTAGTACCGCAGGAACCTTTGTTATTTCCCAATCTTTCTGTTCAGGAAAACATTCTGTTCTATCTGCCTAAGCATCAAGCCAGTAAAAGCCGTATGCAACAATTGTTGGTGCAACTGAATTGTCGGTTGGATCTGAATGCGTCAGCCGGAAGTCTGGATGTAGCAGATCAACAGATGGTGGAAATCATGCGTGGTCTGATGCGCAATTCCCGTATTTTGATCCTTGATGAACCGACAGCTTCTCTGACTCCTGCGGAAACAGAGCGATTGTTTGAACGGGTACGGGAGTTGCAACAGCAACAAGTGGGGATCATTTTTATTTCCCACAAATTACCTGAAATTCGCCAGTTTGCTGACTGTGTCAGTGTTATGCGGGATGGAGGGATTGCACTCAGTGGGCCGACTGTGGATTTTTCGACTGAAACAATCATTCGGGCAATTACGCCGGAGGCAAAAGCTTCTGCATTATCTGCATTAACAGAAACGCAGAAACTATGGTTGGACGCCGATAATCATTTATCCGATAGCAATCTTCAGGCTCCGGTGCTCGAAGTGGTTTCTCTGTGTGGTGAAGGTTTTCGTAATATCAGTCTGACCTTGAAGGCGGGAGAAATTGTTGGTTTGGCAGGAGTTGTTGGAGCAGGGCGTACAGAACTGGCGGAAACGCTATACGGATTGCGGCCTATTGTGAGTGGCGAGATCCGTTTGCACCAACAGGTACTCAACCCACTGGATACAGCAGCACGATTGCGATGTGGCCTGATTTATCTGCCGGAAGATCGACAGGCATCGGGATTGTTCCTCGATGCTCCCTTGAGTTGGAATGTTTGTTCACTGATCCACAACCAAAGCACGTTTTGGGCTCGTCCTGCTTATGATGCCGCAGTGCTTGAGCGTTATCGCCGGGCGCTCAATATTCGTTACAGTCATGCCAACCAACCTGCGCGTACCCTGTCCGGCGGGAATCAGCAAAAGATTTTGATTGCCAAATGCTTGGAAGCAAAGCCAGCCGTTTTGATTATTGATGAGCCGACACGTGGTGTTGATGTCGGCGCACGCCATGAAATTTATCAACTGATCCGTAACATTGCCAGCCAGCAAGTGGCAGTTTTGCTTATTTCGTCTGATCTTGATGAGGTCGTACAGTTGGCGGATAGGGTATTGGTTATGCACCACGGCGAAATTTGTGGTCACCTTGATAAATCCAGCATGAGTGTGGATGCGATTATGCATCTTTCTTTTGGTGAACAGGAAAATGGCGAGAGGGCATCATGCTGAAGTTTATCCAAAACTTTATCCAGAACAATCGTGAAGTCACCGCGCTGACTGCCATTTTAGGTTTGTTTCTTCTGTTAAGAAGCCTGGAACACCATACTTTCAATTTCCAGACCATCACGATGATTTTCTCTAATGCGCAAATCCTGATGTTATTGGCAATGGGGGCAACGCTGGTGATGCTCACCCGCAATATTGATGTCTCTGTTGGTTCAACAATGGGGTTGTGTGCTGTCGTATTGGGAATGTCACTCAATGCGGATTTTCCATTGCCGGTAGCTTGCCTGATAACACTATTGACCGGTGTGACGGCAGGTTTGGTAAATGGCGTGCTGGTAGTATGGCTGAAAATTCCGGCCATTGTCGCGACGTTAGGTACGCTGGGTTTGTATCGTGGTTTGATGTTGTTGCTGACAGGCGGTAAATGGATTGAGGGATTACCTGCGGATGTGAAAGCGCTCGCTAACCCAATCTTATTCGGGATTTCTCCCATTGGATGGTTGTTGATATTGCTGGTTCTGGTAATAACGTGGATGTTGAGGATGATTAATTTTGGTCGCGGATTCTATGCCACGGGCGACAATCTGCAAGGTGCTCGTCAGCTTGGTGTGCCTATTAGTCGTATTCGTATTACAGCCTTTGCCGTGAACGGCGTAATGGCGGCGTTGGCGGGCATTGTATTTGTCGCCCAGATTGGTTTTATCCCGAATCAGACCGGGAGCGGGCTGGAAATGAAAGCGATAGCCGCCTGTGTTTTGGGGGGAATTAGTTTGCTCGGTGGCATGGGAACGGTAACAGGAGCTATTTTCGGTGCTTATTTTCTGACGCAGATAGATAGTGTGCTGGTATTACTCAGACTGCCGGCATGGTGGAACGATTTTATTGCTGGTCTGGTTCTGCTGGCAGTGTTGGTATTTGATGGCAGATTGCGTAGTGCCGTTGCAAAGAACTTACGTCAGCAACGTTATGCCCGTTTCCTCAAGCCAGACAATGATTCTGTCAAAGATTCAGCAGAAGAAAACAGGAGGCGGTCATAATGAATGCGATTAAAAACCATGGTCGGCAACGTCATGGATGGGAAGCTGCTCTTGCTGTTCTGTTGGTTCTGGAAATTCTGTTGTTTGGCATGGCAAATCCACGGATGCTGGATATTAATGTATTGCTGTTTAGCACCAGCGATTTTATCTGTATTGGTATTGTCGCCTTGCCGTTAACGATGGTAATTGTCAGTGGTGGGATTGATATCTCGTTTGGGGCGATTATCGGCTTATGTGCCATTGCATTAGGGATTATGAACCAGGCCGGGATACCGATGGTTGCTGCTCTCCCTTTGACGCTGATTGCAGGCGTGCTCTGTGGTTTGATTAATGCAGGGCTGATTTTCTACACTGGCGTTAATCCTCTGGTTATTACCCTTGGGACAATGTACCTGTTTGGTGGTAGCGCATTATTACTGTCGGGGTTATCGGGTGCGACAGGTTATGAAGGCATTGGCGGTTTTCCGGCTGCATTTACTGATTTCGCTAACCTGACATTGCTGGAACTGCCTGTACCGTTAGTTATCTTTATTGTTTGTGTCATCGGGTTCTGGCTGTTTATGCACCGTACTCACCGTGGACGCAATGTCTTTCTGATTGGGCAAAATAGCCGTGTTGCCCGTTATGCTGCAATTCCTGTCAATAAAACACTGTGCCTGTTGTATGTCTTTACGGGTTTAGCTTCTGCGCTGGCTGCGATTATTTTGGTGTCTTATTTCGGTTCAGCTCGCTCTGATTTGGGCAGCTCGTTCCTGATGCCAGCTATCACTGCGGCGGTGTTGGGGGGAGCTAATATTTACGGCGGCTCCGGCTCTATCATTGGCACGGCATTGGCTGTCCTGCTGGTGGGCTATTTGCAGCAGGGGCTACAGATGATGGGGATCCCAAACCAGATATCCAGCGCATTATCTGGTGCTTTGCTGATTATGGCTGTGGTCGGGCGCTCTGTCTCACTGCATCGCCATCAAATTCGTGA
Organism: Xenorhabdus budapestensis; assembly: GCF_002632465.1. Classification (GTDB taxonomy): domain Bacteria; phylum Pseudomonadota; class Gammaproteobacteria; order Enterobacterales; family Enterobacteriaceae; genus Xenorhabdus; species Xenorhabdus budapestensis. The sequence goes on from NZ_NIBS01000003.1 coordinate 25,000, forward strand.
TTGGTGGCAACGTTGGCGGGCTATGGTTTTTCAATGAGCTATTCTTGAATGATTCCTGAACTATTCCTGAGATAGAAATTCCTGAGACAGAAAATTATTCCTGAAATAGAAAAGAGCGGAGACAGGCATGAAAGCACCAATAGTTAAAATACCAATAGTTAAAACATCAATAGGTAAAACACTAATAGTGAAAAAACTGGTTTTGGCAAGTGCGTTAAGTCTGGCATGTGCTTCCTGGGCACAAGCTGCTGACAAGATTGCATTTATTCCGAAACTGGTTGGTGTCGGGTTCTTTACCAGTGGTGGACAAGGAGCACAGGCTGCGGGTAAAGACTTGGGGATTGATGTTACTTACGATGGCCCGACTGAGCCAAGTGTGGCAGGGCAGGTACAGCTCATCAATAACTTTGTTAATCAGGGTTACAACGCGATTGTGGTGTCGGCAGTATCACCGGATGGTTTGTGTCCGGCTCTGAAACGTGCCATGCAGCGTGGTGTGAAAGTGTTGACCTGGGATTCAGACACTGTGCCGGAGTGCCGCTCCATCTATATCGATCAGGGAACGCCAAAACAACTGGGTGGGATATTGGTGGAAATGGCTGCTAATCAAGTGAAAAAAGATCATGCAGTGAAAAAGGATAAAACAAAAGTAGCATTTTTCTACTCCAGCCCCACTGTGACAGATCAAAACCAATGGGTAAAGGAAGCGAAAGCCAAGATTGCGGCGGAATATCCTGATTGGGAAGTTGTGACTACCCAATTTGGTTATAACGATGCCGCCAAGTCTTTACAGACTGCGGAAGGCATTCTGAAAGCATGGGGAGATTTGGATGTGATTATTGCTCCTGATGCCAATGCGTTGCCTGCGGCGGCACAAGCGGCGGAAAACCTGAAACTTAAGGATGTGGCGATTGTCGGATTCAGTACGCCGAATGTGATGCGTCCTTACGTAGAAAACGGCACAGTCAAACAGTTCGCCCTGTGGGATGTGGTGAAACAGGGCAAGATAGCGATTCATGTTGCCAATGAAATGTTGAAAAAAGGCAATTTGAATGTGGGGGATAAATTGGTTATTCCTGATATCGGTACACTTGAGGTTTCACCGAACAGCGTTCAGGGATACAGCTATGAAGCGAAAGGCAATGGCATTGTTGTCATGCCGGAGCGTGTGATTTTTACCAAAGAAAACATTAACCAATACGATTTCTGATTCATATCCGATAGATTTCGCGTTGTAACCTTCCGGAGGGAGAAATGGCAGACTTAGATGATATCAAAGATGGTAAAGATTTTGGCATTGATACACCGCAAAAGAACACATTGTTTGAACTGAAAGGCTGTGGTGCGTTGGATTGGGGAATGCAATCCCGTTTATCGCGGATTTTCAATCCTGCTACCAATAAAACGGTGATGTTGGCATTTGACCACGGTTATTTTCAAGGGCCGACGACAGGGCTGGAACGTATCGACATTAATATCGCTCCACTGTTTGAATACACCGATGTGCTGATGTGTACACGCGGTATTTTGCGTAGTCAGGTTCCGCCAGCGACAAATAAACCTGTAGTACTGCGCGCATCTGGTGCGAATTCCATTTTGACTGAACTTTCTAATGAAGCTGTTGCGGTAGCGATGGAAGATGCGCTGCGGCTGAATGTCTGTGCAGTAGCAGCGCAGGTCTATATCGGTTCAGAATATGAGCACCAGTCTATCAAAAACATTATCAAGCTGGTGGATCAGGGAACGCGCTATGGGATGCCAACAATGGCGGTGACAGGTGTTGGCAAAGATATGGTTCGTGACCAACGTTACTTCTCTCTGGCAACTCGTATTGCGGCGGAGATGGGTGCGAATATCATCAAAACCTATTATGTCGATGCCGGTTTTGAGCGGATTGCAGCGGGTTGTCCCGTACCGATTGTTATTGCGGGAGGCAAAAAACTACCTGAAATGGATGCGTTAATGATGTGCTATCAGGCGATTGATCAAGGCGCATCAGGTGTTGATATGGGTCGTAATATCTTTCAGTCAGAAGCGCCGGTAGCGATGTTGAAAGCCGTTCAGGCGGTTGTACATCACAATGAGAAGCCTGCTCAGGCTTATGAATTGTTCCTGAGTGAAAAAGCGAAGAGAGAATAATATGCATGTCACATTAGTGGAGATTAATGTCAAAGCTGACAAGATCGACGAATTTATCGAAGTATTTCGCGATAATCATCTTGGTTCTGTTAAAGAGCCGGGTAATCTGCGGTTTGATGTATTACAGGATGAAAAAATCCCGACCCGTTTTTATATCTACGAAGCTTATACCGATGAAGCCGCAGTCGCAGCGCATAAGAAAACTCCGCATTACCTGCGCTGTGTTGAAAAACTGGAAGTACTGATGAGTGAGTCACGGAAAAAGATCAAATTTATTGGTTTGATGCCGGAAGGGACGTAAGGAAAAGATAAATTATCAGGCAGGAATAACGCCCTTGGACTAGGACTAGTTGCCGGGGCGTTGCGCTATCGATAACTAAACCGAAATATTTACCACCTAATTTCTATGTTAAAGTTCTTCATAATATTTCCCAGTTATACCCGTCGTCTTTCAAGTTGCATCTTTGTTGGCTTCACTCGCTCACTCCAGTCACATAGTTATCTATGCTCCTGGGGATTAATGAGAGGCTGCTGCCTCTCACCGGAGGCCAGCCTTTGGCTGGGCAAATTCGTTCCCGACGTATCAATGGAATCGTGAAAATTATGAACAGGCTATTGAGAAAGCCGGATTCAGTAAATTCGAGTGGAAAAAAGCAAACCTCCTGGAGAGTGAAATTGAATCCCAGCCAGAAGGTTTTTGGGATATCTTTCAAAAGAATAACCTTAACACCGGCATCATTTGCTACTACTGATGATTTTATAACTCTGTTTCTGTTGACGGGGTTAATCAAAGCCACTGCGCAATAAACTCTGCCACTTGCTCTGGTCGATTAATATCAAATTGTGGCAGTGAGGTAGCCAGCGGGATATCGCTGGCAATGGCAACCACATGGGGATCAAGCAGTTCCTCAAAGGAGTGATTCAATCCATGCCGATACAGCGCAATTTTGGGAATGGCTTCGCTCTTGAAACCTTCAACCAGAATTAAATCTAGTGAATCTGCATTAAATCGGCTGGCAAGATAGTACAGATCCAATGCAGGTAATTCAGGCGTTTCTGTCATCAACGCCCAGCGCTGCTGGCTGGCAACTAATGTCTGTGCTGCACCAGCCTTACGCAGTTCATAACTATCCTTACCCGGTTTATCGATATCCATATTATGGTGAGTGTGTTTGATCAATCCCACACGTATTTGTTGCTGACATAACAGAGGAATGACCTGTTTAAGCAGGGTTGTTTTACCGGTTCCACTGTAGGCGGTAATTCCCAGTAATGGCAGGTTAGGTGGGAAGGTACTTTGATTCATGCTGACTCCCGAAGACATTCCCAATGCTGGCATTGCCAGTTTTGGCACTCTTCTGGTGTGTTCAAATTGGTGAAGGCTGTGGGATTAGGGAGATAGACCGCTTTTGCTTTAATCATCTGCATAAAGAACATCAGCTTTCTGTCTCCCAACGCAAGATAGCTTTCTAATCTGGGTATCAGGCTACGGTGCATCAAAGCCAATGCCGGATGTGCACGTTCGCAATCATGTACATAAGCCGCCCATGAATGTTGTTTATAGCGCCAAAGTTTTTCCACTACGTCATCAGGGAAATCCGGCACATCACAAGGGACAAACATAACCCATTCATTAATAGCTTTCTTCAATACCGCCAGCATTCCTGCCAGTGGCCCAGAAAAATCAGTGATAATGTCCGGTATAATCGGGTAACCACTCTGCTGGTAAACCGACTGATTACGGTTGGCATTAATCAACAGTTCATGAACTTGTGGCTGCAATTTTGTTGCTATGTGTTGGTATAATGGTGTGCCACCAAATTGTAATAGTCCTTTATCATTTCCTCCCATGCGGGTGGATAGCCCTCCAGCCAGAATTGCACCACTGATTTTTGGATACATCATTGAAATCACCTGATACTTGGTCATGAAATATTTTATATTTGGTTATATAACCCTTGTAAATCAATACGTAACAATATATTACAGGAATAAGAGAGTATAACTCTTACTCTTGTTGACAGACCAATTTTTTCTTTCAATCATTATGCTTGTTGTAAGAACGGTTATAGAAGCTGGCTGAGGACTGTACACACAGGGTATGATTATTAAAGATTGATGAAAGAGAGAACTGAGTTGTGACGGAAACAATGGCTTTTAATTTCCAAAATATTACGCCGGACTTAATAATGGATGCTTTGGTGCAGTCTGGTTTGTATGTTGATTCTGGCTTGACTGAATTGAATAGCTATGAGAACCGGGTTTATCAGTTTATGGATGAAAACCGTAAACGTTATGTCGTGAAATTTTATCGTCCTCAACGTTGGAGCCAGCAGCAAATTCGGGAAGAACATGAGTTTGCACTGGCATTGCAGCAAGCAGATTTATCGGTTGCTGCGCCGATGGTTATTGATGGGCAGACGGTATTGGAGCATGGTGGGTTCTTTTTTGCTATTTTTCCCAGCGTAGGCGGACGGCAGTATGAAGCTGATAACTTTGATCAGTTGGAAGATGTAGGGCGATTGTTGGGTAAAATACATCAAGTCGGTTGCCAGAAAACATTTTCTGCCCGTCCAACTATCAATCTCAATGAATATTTATACCAGCCATATCAATATTTGGCAGAGTGCGAGCTCATCCCCGACAGACGCAGAGCCGCTTTCCTTACTTCACTGGATGAACTGAACAAAGCTGTGGAAGCACAATGGAATGTTGATTGGCAGGTATTGCGGCTGCATGGCGATTGTCATGCTGGTAATATCCTGTGGCGTGATGAGGCATGGTTTGTCGATCTTGATGATGCCCGCAATGGCCCGGCTATTCAGGACTTATGGATGTTACTTAATGGTTCACGGCAGGAAAGATTGATCCAGTTGGATATCCTGCTTGAGTCATATGGTCAATTTGCAGAGTTTGACCTGAAAACACTGGCGCTGATAGAGCCACTGCGTGCAATGCGGATGGTCTATTATCTGGCGTGGGTTGCTCGTCGCTGGCAAGATCCGGCTTTTCCAAAAGCATTTCCGTGGATGGCTGATGGTGACTTCTGGCATAAGCAGATAAATCTTTTTTCTGAACAAATCCAGTTGTTACAGGAACCACCCTTACAGTTAACCCCGATGTATTAATTTTTCTGGAGAACACTATGAAAAAATTTTGGCTCGCATTGGTGGGAGTGTTTATGGCATTTAATGCCAGCGCTTCTGGCTTCTCTGAAGGCAAGCAATATGTTGCATTAAAAGATCCTGTTGCAGATCAACCACAGGTTTTAGAGTTTTTCTCTTTTTATTGTCCACACTGTTATCAGTTTGAAAATATTTATCATGTGCCTGGTACGATTCAGAAAAACCTGCCTGCTAGTGTTACCCATGAACGTTACCATGTCGATTTTCTGGGGCCTTTGGGTAAAGATCTGACAGATGCTTGGGCTGTTGCTATCGTTATGAAAGTACAGGATAAAGTAACGCCGATTCTATTTGATGGTATCCAGAAAACTCAGACTATCAGCACTAAGGCTGATATCCGTAACGCTTTTATCAAAGCGGGCGTTCCTGGTGAAGAATATGATGCAGCATTAAATAGTTTCATTGTGAAATCTGTGGCAGCTAAAGAACGTCAGGCGGCTCAAGCCTTACAACTGCAAGGTGTTCCGGCAACTTTTGTTAATGGAAAATATATGATTAATAATGGCGGAATAGATGTTAAATCTGCTCAAGATTATGCCAAAAAATATTCTGATGTTGTGAATTATTTGGTAACAAAAAAATAATCAGTCACTATTAATATAAAATGATACAAGTATTGTGCCTGTTACTATAAGATTGGCACAATACTTGCTTGAAACAGCCTTTCATAACATAAACTCCGGTTATATCCACAAGTCAGTGATTTGTAAGTAGTTGCAATACTTTCATAATATTTGACGTAATTCATTGATTTTTACTCTCAGTTATTCCTTTTTAACATGGATAAACATAAATCTGTTTTATGTGCCAATTTTTTGTGCACAAAGTTATCCACAGTTTATTTATCAGAATATTTGTCAGGACATATAGAGGACATTGGTAACAGAACGAGAAAATTATCGCAAAATTCGTCTATGACAGTACAGTATGGCATTCTATTCTTTATTCATATACAGAACGACGAAGACAATTTTATGGTACAGATAGCAGACAATCCCCTGATTTTGGTTGATGGTTCTTCATACCTTTATCGTGCATACCATGCTTTCCCTCCTCTGACAAACAGCACAGGCGAACCGACAGGCGCCATGTATGGTGTGCTGAATATGCTGCGCAGTTTAATCCTGCAATATAAACCCAGCCATGTGGCGGTTGTATTTGACGCTAAAGGCAAGACGTTCCGTGATGAATTATTTGCTGAATATAAATCTCATCGTCCACCGATGCCGGATGATTTACGTGAGCAGATTGAGCCGCTGCATAAGATGGTCAAGGCAATGGGACTGCCAATTTTGGTTGTGCCGGGGGTTGAAGCAGATGACGTCATTGGTACTTTGGCGTTGCAGGCAGAAAAAGAGGGACGTTCAGTTCTGATTAGCACAGGCGATAAAGACATGGCTCAGTTGGTGACACCTAATATCACGCTGATCAACACCATGACTAACACCATTTTGGGGCCGGATGAAGTCATTGAAAAATATGGTATTCCTCCGGAATTAATTATCGATTTTCTTGCATTGATGGGGGATTCTTCCGATAACATTCCTGGTGTGCCGGGAGTTGGCGAGAAAACGGCGCTAGGACTATTACAGGGCATTGGTGGGTTGAATGAGATCTACGCCAGACTTGATGAGATTGTGACACTCAGTTTCCGTGGTGCAAAAACGCTGGGTGGAAAAATGGAGCAGCATAAAGAGGTTGCTTACCTTTCTCATCAGTTGGCGACCATTAAAACCGATGTTGAGCTGGATAAAACCTGTCTGGATCTTACGGTTTCCGCACCTGATAACGATGAATTATTGGCGCTGTTCGGTCACTATGAATTTAAACGCTGGTTGAGCGATGTACAAAATGGCAGTTGGTTAGAAAGCCGTCCGTCGGAGAAAAGCGGGCAAAAGCCAACGAGCAGCACGACGAATAAATCCACAGCAGCCAGCACACCTGCCGTAGCTAATATTTCTCCCGAAAGCTACCAGACTATCCTTGATCAGAAGTCTCTTGATGAATGGATTGGGAAACTAAAGCAGGCACCAGCATTTTCGTTCGATACTGAAACAGATGGGCTTGATACTTTAACTGCCAATCTGATTGGAATGTCTTTTGCTGTTGCAGTGATCAAATCTTCAGAGGGTGAACCTAATGTTGAAGCCGCTTATCTGCCGTTGGGACACGATTACCTGGACGCGCCACAACAGTTGGATCTGCACGAAGTGCTTACAGCACTGAAACCGCTGTTGGAAGATGCCAACCTGCCTAAGGTTGGTCAGAACCTAAAATTTGATCGCGGTGTACTGGAACGCCACGGTGTGGCATTGAATGGTATCGTTTTTGATACGATGCTGGAATCGTATGTCCTGAACAGTGTTGCAGGGCGGCATGATATGGACAGTCTTGCCGAGCGTCATTTGGGATATAAAACCACGACTTTTGAAGAAATTGCGGGCAAAGGTAAAAAACAGCTTACTTTCAACCAGATCCCATTGGAAGAAGCGGCAAAATATGCTGCGGAAGATGCAGATATCACTCTGCGGTTGCATCAGGCTATGTATCCACAGATAGAGAATGTGCCGACATTGAAAAAAGTTTTTCAGGACATCGAAATGCCGTTGGTTCCTGTACTTTCTCGCATGGAACGGACAGGTGTTTTGATCGATGCTAACACGTTGGCAGAACATTCGAAGGAGATTACGGCTCGTTTGCTCGAACTGGAAAAAGCCGCTTATGAGTTGGCTGGAGAAGAGTTCAATCTTGCTTCACCTAAACAATTGCAGGTCATCTTGTTTGAAAAGATGAATCTGCCTGTTTTGAAAAAAACGCCGAATGGTGCACCATCCACGAATGAAGAAGTGTTGGAAGAGCTGGCGGAAGATCACGAGTTACCGAGAATTATTTTGGAACACCGTGGCCTGGCAAAACTGAAATCCACTTATACCGATAAATTGCCGCTGATGGTCAGCCCGCTGACTCAGCGTGTTCACACTTCTTATCATCAGGCGGTGACCGCAACCGGACGTCTCTCTTCCCGTGATCCTAACCTGCAAAATATTCCTGTTCGTAATGAAGAAGGGCGACGTATTCGCCAGGCATTTATTGCACCAGAGGGCTATCGCATCATGGCTGCGGACTATTCGCAGATTGAGTTGCGTATTATGGCGCATTTATCTCAGGATAAAGGATTATTGGATGCTTTCGCACAAGGCAAAGACATTCACCGTGCTACGGCCGCGGAAGTCTTTGGTGTGCCACTGGATCAAGTTACCAGCGAACAGCGCCGCAGCGCGAAAGCGATTAACTTTGGTCTGATTTATGGCATGAGTTCGTTTGGTTTGTCCCGCCAATTGGGTATTCCGCGTGGGGAAGCCCAGCGCTATATGGATCTCTATTTTGAGCGTTATCCGGGTGTACTGGAATATATGGAGCGCACTCGTCAACAGGCTGCTGAACACGGATTTGTTGAGACGCTGGAAGGTCGTCGTCTGTATCTGCCAGATATTAAATCGCGTAATGCCATACGTCGTAAGGCTTCTGAGCGTGAGGCCATTAATGCCCCGATGCAGGGAACAGCGGCAGATATTATTAAATTGGCTATGATAGCGGTGGATGATTGGATCGTCACTGCACAACCGAATGTGCGTATGATTATGCAGGTTCATGATGAATTGGTGTTTGAAGTACATGAATCAGAGCTGGCTATCGCGGAACAGAAAATCAGGGAGTTGATGGAGAAAAGTATGCAGCTTGGTGTCCCTCTGAAAGTTGATGTGGGGGTAGGAGAAAATTGGGATCAGGCTCACTAATCTTTATTGAATAATTTTTATGAAATCCACAGCTCATTAAATGCGCTGTGGCTATCTTTATTATGCCGTGGATGGGCGTGAAACAAGAATTTCGGTTAGATTTTAGATTAGATCCAGATCCCACAAATATGTAATTAAACTACAATAAAAATGGTGTAATGACGGATATTGATCACATAATTGCGGCTGAATCGAGGCATTACGTGAAAATTAATTACAAAAAAATCTTTTGTTGATAAAAAAAATAGGGTAGAGTTGTCGGCGTAGGGTACAGAGGTAAGATGTTCTATCTTTCAGACCTTTTACTTCACGTAATCGGATTTAGCTGAATATTAGCTGCCCCAGTCATCCCTTTTGACTGGGGCGTTTTTTTATGCGCGATTTACGATTGTTGCAGAAGATGAGAGGGGAAAAGGTGGAAATTACTCCACCTCAATAGTGGGCTGGCTGAACCAGTTATTAAGTTTCTGTTCAAGTTTGTCTATGCCGATTTTTTTCAGAACAGAGAAATTCTCGATCTGAATATCACCTTCCAGACCCGCCAATTCCTGACGTACTTTGTTTAATTGGTTTTTGCGTGCCCCTGATGCCAGTTTATCGGCTTTGGTCAGTAGTATCATGACTGGCACCTGCATCACGACCGCCCATTCGATCATCTGCATATCCAGATCTTTTAGTGGATGACGGATATCCATCAATACCACCAGCCCCTGTAAGCATTCACGTTTCTGGAGATATTCGCCCAATGCTCTCTGCCACTTGAGTTTCATTTCTTCCGGTACTTGCGCATAGCCATAACCCGGCAAGTCAACGAGGCGTATGCCTTCTTCCACCTCGAACAAGTTAATCAACTGAGTTCGTCCGGGAGTTTTACTGGTACGGGCAAGGCTCTTTTGCTGGGTCAGTGCATTCAGCGCACTGGATTTACCGGCATTTGACCGACCGGCAAACGCGACCTCAATGCCTACATCTTGAGGCAGGTGGCGAATGTCAGGTGCACTCGTGACAAAGTGGGTCGTATGATAGTTGTAGCTTTTGATGGTCAAAATGGTTATCTCCCTGCGGAATATACGAAAAAACAGCGCAGTGATTATACCGAGAGCAACGGCTTGTGGACAGGTGTAACTTTATTGTGGTGTTTCTATTTCGACATATTTTGGTTTTTTGATTGAAATTATTTTTGCCTAACGTGACAAAGAATATTCTGCAATTTTTTCCTGCCTAAATATGTACGAAAGCATACCAAGATAGACGCTATTCCAAAAATAAACTCTGCCCAGAATATGAGAATATAATATTTACTTAGATAGATATTCTTCAGCAAAACTCATAATTACTCGTAAAAGTTGGTAAATCTTTGCAACTTAGCGCTATAGGGAATTACACTTAATGAGTTTTATGGGTTTTGTTATTGACCTCAAGAATAAAGGAACCATCAATGTTTAAACATATTTTTGTGTCGCTTATGACGGCATGTGCTATCAGTGTAATGTCTGCTCCAGCATTGGCTGCCGAAACTCACGTGAAGCTGGTGACATCAGCAGGTGAAATAGAGCTTGAACTGGATAGCAATAAGGCACCGATTACCACAAAGAATTTCGTTGAGTATGTGAGTGAGGGTTTTTATAACAATACGATTTTCCATCGCGTCATTCCCGGTTTCATGATTCAGGGAGGGGGCTTTACAAAAGATATGAAACAGAAAGTAACCAAAGCTCCAATCAAAAATGAAGCCGATAATGGATTACGTAACTTGCGTGGAACAATTGCGATGGCGCGCACCGCAGATAAGGATAGTGCAACCAGTCAGTTTTTCATTAATGTGACTGATAATGCTTTTCTTGACCACGGTCAGCGTGATTTTGGCTATGCCGTCTTTGGTAAGGTAGTGAAAGGGATGGATGTGGTTGACAAAATTTCTCAGGTCAAAACAGAAAATGTTGGGCCTTACCAAAATGTTCCTGTGAAACCGATTGTGATCCTTTCTGCAAAGGTTGTTTCCCAATAACCTTGATGAGAAAACCACGTTTTTTGGCCTGAAAGATAGAGAATGAGACGGTATTTGCCTATTATTACACCTTTTTTGAAGTTTCAGAGTTTTTAAAGTGCCGTCTCCCTCTCTCATTCCTCTATCGTTTTCGCACGAAAAAAACCGCACTATGAATATATGCCGCTATCTGGCGGTAACTCCTGCCCCTATTTTAAAAATGCCTATGTGGTATGATGAGTGTCCCGCTACCGTTGGTGCTGCTTTACCTAATTTTACCGTGATACAGAACGCATAATGTCCAATAGGACAACGCAATATATAAAACTATAAAAATCAGTAGGATGAACTCCTATGTTATTAATAATAGATAACTACGACTCTTTTACATTCAATTTATATCAATATTTTTGTGAGTTGGGGACGAATGTTTTAGTTAAGCGTAATGATGAATTACAGCTTGAAGATATCGAGAAATTGGCACCGACTCATTTAGTGATCTCTCCGGGACCTTGTACACCAGATGAATCAGGGATCTCTCTGGAAGCCATTTCACACTTTGCCGGGAAATTGCCAATTCTGGGGGTGTGTCTCGGACATCAGGCGATTGGTCAGGCTTTTGGCGCGAGTGTTGTTAAAGCCCGTGAGGTAATGCACGGAAAAACCTGTTTAATTCACCATAACCAACAAGGTGTATTTAGGGGATTGAATCGTCCGCTGACTGTTACCCGTTACCACTCTTTGGTCATCGCCGCAGAAACGTTACCTGCATCCTTTGAAGTTACGGCATGGAGCCAGCATGATGGTAATGTGGATGAGATAATGGGAATACGCCACCGAACCCTCCCCTTGGAAGGCGTGCAGTTCCATCCGGAAAGCATCCTGAGTGAACAAGGGCATGAACTGCTGAATAATTTTCTTAAGTATTAACGAAGAACGATTTAATCCCTCTTTTTGGCGGTTGTTTACGGCCATTTTTTACGAAGCAGCTGTGAGCAGTTTATATCACTAATTTATGCGCCAGCGGGTTTCATTTTTTTAAGGGATGAGAAAAGCTGAAGGATGGAAAGCAAAAAGCCAGTGCTCTATGGGCTGCACTGGCCTAATTCAAGCGCAATTTCAGGAACTAGCGGGTTCCATAAACGACAATCGTTTTGCCGTGCGCAGAGATCAGGTTTTGATCTTCCAGCATTTTCAGAATGCGGCCGACTGTTTCACGGGAACATCCGACAATCTGCCCAATTTCCTGACGTGTAATTTTGATTTGCATACCATCAGGATGGGTCATTGCATCAGGCTGTTTGGCAAGATTGAGCAATGTCTGTGCAATGCGACCTGTCACATCCAGGAATGCCAGGTTTCCAACTTTTTCCGATGTTGTTTGTAAGCGGCTTGCCATTTGAGCGGATAAACGCATCAGAATATCGGGATTAACCTGAATTAACTGGCGAAATTTCTTATAGGAAATTTCAGCTACTTCACAGGCGCTCTTAGCTCGCACCCATGCAGTACGCTCTTGCCCTTCTTCAAACAATCCAAGCTCACCAATAAAATCCCCCTGATTTAAATAAGAAAGGATCATTTCTTTACCTTCTTCATCTTTTATTAGAACAGCAACTGAACCTTTAACAATGTAGTAAAGCGTTTCTGCTTTCTCGCCTTGATGAATAAGCGTGCTCTTGGATGGATATTTGTGAATATGGCAGTGTGACAAAAACCATTCAAGAGTAGGGTCTGTTTGTGGCTTGCCGAGAACCATTCGCTTTATCCTCTGTTGTTATTTCTGCCTTTATGTTCTGAGAAACTGACAGTTTCTCATCAGGCTGGCTTTATAAAGTCAATAGATTAACATATTAACTTGCTGAAAAACTGACAAGTAAGAATTTTATATAGGCTTATAAGGAGGCTAACATATCGGTGTAGTCAGCCAGATCCATAAAACCTGCCAGTTTCGCTTGTAACTCTGTTTGTAACACAGGAAAGCGTTTCTGTCTTCTCCTGTATCGCTTCAGCATATAAAACCAGTTAACAAATTACCAGAAAACTGTTTGCAGAACCTCATTTACTACATTTTTATTTATAAATGGGTGAATAGTTGGTGTTTTGTCACAGGTAACATTATTTTTTGTTACCTGTGTTATTGATAATTAACTTGTGCTTAATTCAGGAAATTTTTTTGCCTTCCAATAATTGTTGAACTAACGGAGCCATAATTAACTCCATTGCCAGTCCCATTTTTCCACCCGGAACGACGATAGTATTTATGCTGGAGATAAACGAACCCTGAAGCATGGCCAGTAAATACGGGAAATCGATTTGGCTCAGACCACGGAAGCGGATGACGATAAAACTTTCGTCTAAAGAAGGAATGGCTTTGGCAGAGAAGGGGTTGGAAGTATCAACAGTAGGAACGCGTTGAAAGTTGATGTGAGTGCGGGAAAACTGTGGCGTAATATAGCGAATATAATCATCCATTGAACGAACCATGGAATCCATAACCGCTTCCCTTGAATGCCCGCGTTCACTGGTATCGCGAATGAGCTTTTGTATCCATTCAAGGTTGACGATGGGAACAACACCAATCAGTAGATCAACTAATTCGGCGACATTGTATTGCGGAGTAACAACACCACCATGTAACCCTTCATAAAACAGCATATCGGTGTTTGATGGCAGCGATTCCCAGGGTGTGAATGTCCCCGGTACTTGGTTATAGGGAACCGCTTCATCATAAGTATGCAGATATTTCCGCCAGCGGCCAGTACCTGTTTCCCCATATTCAAAGAATGTCTTCTCCAGCATATGGAAGTCATTGGCTTCTGGCCCGAAATAACTGATGTGCCTGCCTTGTTCTTTCGCTTTACGTATTTCTGCGTCCATTTCAGGGCGGGTATAACGGTGGAAACTATCCCCTTCAATAAGTGCGGCAGTGATGCCGAGTTGTTGGAAAATCTTGCGAAATGCCACACTGGTGGTGGTTGTTCCGGCTCCGCTAGAGCCGGTTATGGCGATGACAGGGTGTTTGGAAGACATAAGAACAGACTCCTTATCATTAAAAAGTTGGGATGATCTTTCTCGTAATCAGCAGTATTAGGCCAATAAAACAAACAGATGTTGAATGAAATGTTATTGAACCGGAAATGATATGAAACTATGAACGAAACATCTCCTTAGGTATGATATTGACAGTCTCATGCAATTCAGACCAAACCAGCAGGGCTTCACCTCGCTCAAGCTGGCGTTTTACATCCTGTACTTTTTGTTCCAGTGTTTTTTCAAGTTCACCGTAGTCGGTGCCTTCCCGTAAGACAAAATTCTCGATCAAGTTAAGTAGAGTATCGGGTTCTACTTGTTGCCACGGGATAATCATTGTGGTCGCTCCATATCACATTATATTAGCTGCTGGTATTGCTTAGTTTTGGGGATGTTTTTGAGTTTAACTTTCATTGTTAACTGGCCTTGTGTGCTGAATAACATACTGCTATTTTCTTAGAAAGGAAATGTCAATAATTGAGGGATAAAGCACGTCATGACCGCCAGCCTGATATTCTCACTGAGTACATTTATGTTTATCTCCGCGATTACGCCTGGCCCGAATAATATGTTACTGACATCATCTGGTGCTAACTTTGGGCTCTGCCGCTCATTGATACTGTTGTTGGGAATTGTTCTTGGGATGCAAACTGTCCTGTTGTTGTCTGCTTTTGGTATTGCTGCGTTACTGCTGGTATATCCGGCCATACACACAGGCCTGAAAGTGCTCGGTAGCCTGTATTTACTGTGGTTGGCCTGGAAGACGGTGACTGCACAATACAAACGGCTGGAGGCTACACAATCCCTTGGGATACCCATTAAAGGTCATCAAGGCTGGTTATTGCAGTTTTTGAACCCGAAAGCATGGATGATGGGGTTAGGGGCTATCAGTAGCTACAGTTTAGCAGGGGATTTATATATCCATTCCATTCTGGTCATCAGCGTGGTGATGTTATTGTGTAATACAGTCACCGGGATGATATGGCTTATTTTGGGGGCTATGATTGGCCGTCTGTTAAAAAGCCGCACGGCATGGTTTACTTTCAATATCGTGATGGGGCTTTTGACAGCGGCTTGTGTACCATTAATCTGGATTAGCTGAATCAGCTCAAATCAATATTCTTGCTGCCAAAGAAAAACGTCAGCACAAAGCCGCTGATATACGAAACAATCAGCCCCGCACCGTATACCGCCATGCCCATGAAAATGCCTGTTTGGGATGTCATTAAGGGCAGAGCAACTACACCGGAGGGGCCGAAAACCGTATTCAGGCCGACAGGTAATCCAAACCAGGCAATCAGGCCGACAAAAAAGCCACCAACTGCGCCACCAAAACAGGCGGTAACAAAAGGTTTGATGCGAGGCAATGTCACCCCATAAATTAAGGGCTCACCGATCCCTAAAAAGCCCGGAATAATAGCTCCTTTGATTTGAGTGCGTAGCAACGAATCTTTTTTGGCTCTCACATATAGCGCCAGCGCAGAACCCACTTGCCCTGCTCCTGCCATTGCCAGAATCGGAAACAGGGAATTAAACCCTTGCGTTTCTACCAGAGCAAAATAGACTGGCACAAAACCCTGATGCACACCGAACATCACAGCGATCAGGAACAGCCCTGCCAAAATGGCTGTACCGAATGGATTACCATTCAGATTGGTGAAAAGCCATGACATTGCTGTAAACAGATAACTTCCTATCGGCATAATTACAATAAAAGTAACTGCGCCCATGATAAGCAGCGTGATAGCAGAGGTCAGGATCATGTCCAGATCAGCGGGCATGATCTTACGGATCTGCTTCTCAATCCAGGCTCCCAGGATACAGGCAATTAATACCCCGATAATATTTCCCCGTGGGTCGATAGCAAAGCCAAAGAAGTTGCTGATACCAGAATAAAAGCCGCTGGTGGCGTCAGGGTTATAACCCAAAATAAACAGGGAAGCGATGATGGCACCATTAACGCCTGAACCGCCAAAAGCTTTCTGCGCATTGTAACCAATCAAAATACTGAAAAAAGTGAACATTCCTTTACTGAAAATCTTCATATAGCCGATCATTTCAACCAATACCGCGTTGGATTGTGCAGCACCCTGAATGAAAATTTGCTCCAGCAGAGTTGCAAGGCCCAGTAGTAGACCAACAGCGATAAAACCGGGGATCAGGGGAGTAAAAATGGTGGCAAATTTGGTAAGGAATTTATGGATTGAACTGGTTTGTTTCTCTTTGAGGTGTTTTTTATTGGAAGAGGCAATTTCTTTCAAATTTGCCGAGTGATGTTCAGAGGCGGGAAGATCAGCAGAACTTAATAGTTCATTCATCATATCCGCCGCTGCTTGGGCCTTACCGGGGCCAAGGACAATCTGGAGTTGTTCATTACTTTCAATTACACTCAGAACGCCGGGCATTAGCTTCAGTTTAGCCTTATCGACCAGAGAATCATCACGTAACGTCAATCTCAGACGGGTCATACAGTTGCCACTATGTATGACATTACTTGTTCCACCAATGGCGTGAAGAATTTCAACCAACATATCTGAATTAATCTTAGCCACGTACCACCCCTGCGATTTAACTTCTACAAAGAAAAGGTAATGATTATCGAGCGGTTGAAATCGCTGGCCGGATGAACCCTTGATGTTCTGTTAATAACATTCTGGCTTTTTCGGCACTGATCCCCGATAGAATCATCACAATTGCAGTTTTGCAGTGACCGTTACAGGCGTTCAGGGCTTGCTCTGCCGTTTCCCTGCTGCACTCAGTAGCAGCCATGACAATATTTTTTTGTCGTTCAACTAACTTAGCATTAGTGGCTTCCACATCCACCATCAAATTGCCATATACCTTACCAGTACGGATCATGGCTCCTGTCGTGATCATATTCAGCACCAGTTTTTGCGCTGTACCGGCTTTCATACGGGAGGAACCTGTTACAACTTCCGACCCTACAATGGGGGTGATAGTGATATCAGCCAGCTTGGTCATCGGGCTGTCAGGGTTGCAACTGATACAAGCGACAGTTGCTCCCACTGATTTGGCATACTCCATCGCTCCTAACACGTAGGGTGTCCGGCCACTGGCGGCAATTCCAACCAGCACATCTCTTTCATTAAAGTGTAGCTCCCTAAGATCATCTGCGCCTAGTTGCCGATTATCTTCCGCATTTTCGACTGCTTTCAAAATTGCCTGATGCCCGCCAGCAATTAAACCGACCACTTGTTCCGGTTTGGTGCCGTAGGTTGGTGGACATTCGCTGGCATCCAAAATCCCTAATCGCCCTGATGTTCCTGCTCCGCTATAGATTAAGCGTCCCCCCTGACGGAAAGCTTCTGCAACTTTATCAACTACGAGAGCAACCTGAGGTAGTGTTTGCTCAACCGCAACGGCGACTTTTTTGTCTTCATCATTGATAACGCTGAGCATATCGAGTGTTGATAACTCATCAATATGAGCACTGGCGGGGTTACGGCTTTCAGTCACCAGATTATTCAGATTGATTTTCATCATTTTTTCCTGCTGCATGTGATGGAATGATTTTAGGTAATTCATAAATACTGAATTATCGCACTGATCACATAATATAGCTTTCATATTTCAGACTGTTTTTTTATTTTTTTTGTTCATTCAGAGTAATCGTAAACACCATATTCATAAATATAGAATTAATTACTCACCTGATAAATAAAATTGATTCCTTTTATCTATTGCTTGATGAAGACCTTTTATTACGTAGCAATAAAAGAATTTTCTAATTTATGTTGGTTGTGAAAAAAGTGTTGAATATCTGATGCCAGTCTCTGGTAACTCCCTGTATTTTATTGAGGAACTGATCTATGAAGCTTGTTTTTATTAATGAATTCATACGGTTTTTAATATTAATATGTTCTTTTTGCTTGCTGTTTATCTCCATGAATACATTTTCAGTGAGTGAAAGTAATCATGAAGATAAAAACGTAAAAACATTTTTACAGGATATAAATAATGAAAATAAATTTGACGAAACAGAAAAAGATAAATCAAGTATTATTATTCAAAATATTCATATGATAGGTGGTTTATTGTCATCCTCTTCAGCCCAACTGACTGAACAAGCCACATCCTACGCTTTAGGTAGATTAAATGGAACAATAAATAGTGAAGTACAAAAATGGCTGTCTCAATTTGGGACAGCTAAAGTGAATTTATCCCTCGACAGAAAAGGCAAGCTGGATAACAGCTCATTAGATCTGTTATTGCCTCTCTACGATAATAAAGCGGACTGGTTGTTTTTCTCCCAGCTGGGTTATCGCAATAAAGATAGCCGCCATACCGTTAATTTGGGGCTCGGTGGGCGTTATTTCACATCTGACTGGATGTATGGTTTCAATACCTTCTTCGACCATGACGTCACAGGACGCAATAAACGTTTGGGGTTGGGTGGGGAAGCGTGGACTGATTACCTAAAATTCTCAGCCAATGCTTACCTGCGTCTGAGCAAATGGCGAAAGTCACTGAAAGAGGAAAACTGGGAAGAGCGTCCTGCCAATGGTTTTGATCTCAATAGTGAATTCTTCTTGCCAGCATATCCGAATCTCGGAGGTAAGCTGAGTTATGAACAGTACTTTGGTGATAACGTTACCTTGTTTAATCGTGACACTAAACAGAAAAATCCCGCTCTTGCCAAAGTGGGCCTGAGTTACACACCAATTCCATTGATAACGATGGGTGTGGATTACAGACATAGTAGTGGCGGGCACAGTGAAGCCCGGTTTCAGGCCAATTTAAACTATAGATTCGGTGTGCCGCTTAGCATTCAATTATCACCAGATAACGTTGCATCAATGCGTACACTGGCGGGCAGCCGTTATGATTTGGTGGAAAGAAATAATAACATCGTGCTGGATCACAGGGTTCGATTGCCTGATATGGACGTCTTCCCAAAAGAGGCTCTCTACGGGAATGGGAAGGATATGTATACCTATAGGATTTTAATTATCGATCCGGACAGTGGGAAGCCACTGCTTAACCATCGCTTAAAGCAAGTAATATGGGGCTTTGAAAATGATAGGTTGCCGAGAAAAGACTTACATTTTCAAGATATTCGGACGACTACAGATAATGAGGGATATTTAATTGCTTCATTGGTGAGTAATGTGGGAGTGGATGACATCATAGCCAAAGTGAACGTTACTATTGATGCTAATAAATCATATTCTATAGTTGCGAGAACACCAGTGAGTTTTAAAGCTGTTTCACAAGCTGCGGGGCTAAAGTTAATTTCCCCTGATAGTCATGCCATCTATATTTATACAAATGAGACTACTGATGAAAAGGGGCGGAAAAAGCCTTACAATGTTTTTAATAATTTAATTATTAAGTTAACAAAAGAAGCATCTGAACCAGAAGATCTCCCTGAACATATTGCTGGAGAAAAAGAGCGTGTCACTTATGAATCTTCGACCAACCTTGTAAAAATAGATCATGTAGGGAATATAACTTTCCCTGCTGAACATTTTAATGCTTCTAAAAAAGCAACCGTTATTGCGACAGTGACTGATTCCGATACAGGGGCTAAATATACGTATGAATACACATTTAATCCACAGAGATATATTTTTAGCCCCGAAGTTGGCTATGTAGAATTAAGAAACAACTTTGGAAACGGTAAATGTGAAACTCTTGAATCTGGCTATTCATGGTCACGTAAAGCTATATCAGTAACTGAAAAGGATGTTGTGGGATCGACATCTACAGATAGTTCTTCATTGAAAAATGAATATCTGGGGTTCCCAGGCTTCGGCGTTTTACCTGATGATGAAAAGATAAAAGTGGCTGTTGATGAAAAATCGTCAGAATTCATCTTATATTATTACGATAAAGACAGTGAAAAAGGTAAAGACAAAACAGACACCAATCCTAATCATTTTGGCAGATTGTTGTGTAAATTAGCGGGTTAAAAATAAATATTGATGACAGAAACACAGGTTTGGTTTTTTTAGCCTGTGTTTTTTATTTTCTTAAATATTTAATTCATTGATTAATATGGTATCAGGCCAACCTATAAGAACCAATTGTGTATTAAACAGTTAGAATATCTTATTAAAAATAGTTCTCACGCTCAATGAAAGTGCCAATCACTTTATCGTGCATTTCCTTAGATTTAGAATATTCTATCGTTTTTCGATTCAGTCTTTTTATCCGGGTTCGATGCGTTAAATTGTTTCTTTCTAAACATTGGGTGAATGTCTTCCCAGTCAGGTGTTCTTCCTCTGGGAGGCTGTCATATACAGCATAATTATCCGTACAATAAAACCGAATATTAAAGGGCGATAAAAGGGCAAGCAGTTTGTCTAATGTTTTCCGGCTGCGATCCCCAAAAATAGGCGCTACTATTCGTTTCAGACTAGGTTCCCAGGCATACCAGAGCCAGCGTTGATTTTTCTTGTTCCCCACAAACGACCCTTGCTCATCCATTTCACAGATAAGCTGAATGTTATCCCCGTCAAGAGGACGCGTCGTCACGTTTCGGGGGTGTAAATTTTTAGCGTTGTCATGACGGTGCTTGTGGCCACTTTCAGGACACGGGCGGTGTCGCGGATCCCTCTGTTATTCATTGCCATATCGATAACCTGCTCTTTAACACCGGGCTGTGCAGGCTTGATAGGTGTATTCCAACTGAAAGACCTTACAGCAGGCATAACAGCAATAACGGGGATGGCCGCCATGCCTTACTTATGCAATAATATATAAATACAGAATGTTCCTATATCTAAGAAGTTAAAAACTTGGAATAAGGATAGGTATATTATATAGGTAATATCACTCTATAAAATAAGTTGTCATAAATGTTGTATTTTACTCAGATTCTGATTAATAAATACTTTGTTATTTATTTTCTTCAATAGGTTCCAAATTGTATTATGGAGATGGATGTGTTTTAAAATTAACACGTGATATGTGTTAATTATGAATTGGTGATAAAGATATGGATAGATTTTATTATAAGAACACATGAATAAACTATGGGGTATGTCATTATACGAGTAAACTAGTTTGATATGCTTTTCTTGGTTTTTATTATTAATCTATTCACATGTGGTTTAATAGTGTGGTATTTTGTTTTTATTAAACTTAATTTTAATGTTCGGAAGTTATTTGATGTTGGATTTATTATCTTTTTCTGTACTGGTAGATCATATTTCATCTTTATCACAAATGTAATTATTAATTTATGTGATTAAAACACAATAGTAAATCTTTTGCTGATTGTATCCTTATTAACTAACATTTCACTAGTTAACATTTTGACCAGTAGTCCCGATAAGACCTTTGGCGAAACACGAAGTTAAAATGCTATCACCATGAATCTGTAATGTTTTGTCGTTATTCACAACCATTGGGCGAAAGAACATGGATATACGCAATCTTGAAGCTTTCATCGTTTTGGCTGAGACTCTTAATTATCATAAGGCTTCAGAGAAACTTTACCTTTCTCAGCCTGCCTTGACGAAAAAAATACATGGTCTGGAAGGTATTCTGGGTGCTTCATTATTCAGAAGGGGGCCAAGTGGAACAAGATTAACAGATTTTGGGCAGAAGACGTTGGAAAATGCCAGGAAGTTTTTAACGCATTATGAGCAGTTTAAAAGTCAGGTACAGTCTGATTCAAAAAAGGAAATTGTCAGGCATCTATATATCGGCTCCTGTTTTCCCACTCATAACTATTTGCAAATAGAAAGGCAGCTTGCAGGGAAGAAAGGGAATATTGTTCTGGCTTTGATGACAGGATTGTCAGTTGAACAGCAGATTAGTTTGTTAAATGTGGGAATGCTCCATGTAGCCGTAGTGCCGTTGGTGGCTGTGACACAGTTAGAGCCGAAAAAAACTTTTACTGAAAAATTGGTTTATATCTTTAGAAAAAGGAGTCAATTGGTATCTAAATTTAGAGCGGAAAACAGTAAATCTGAACATAAGAATTTTCTGATCAATTCATCGGGAAAAAAAGAGGTGATTGACCTGAATGATTGTCTGAATGTTTTTCCTGTTTATACTGGTGATAATATGAATTTGTTATTAAAAACAAATGATATTATGTTAATTATGGAGATGATTACAAAGAACGGTACTTATGCATGTGTACCTAAACGAATGATTGCTGCAATTCCTGATTATTATATGAATTTGTTAGAAATTATTGAAACAGATAAGAAAATAGATTTAGGTGTAGTATGGGGTAAGTCAATAGATGATGATTTGGTTGACGATGCCGAAAGTTTTTCTGCATTGGTGGCGAATTTGTAAAATAATTTGATAAGTAATCAGTGAATTATTTTTTGTTATTCTTAATGTACTCAGATTCTGAAATCAGATTTAAATTATAAATGATAAGGCAGTTTTCGTTAAGGAGCATAGAATGTTTATTAGAATTACTGATGTTTTATATTTATAGAAACACCTTTTAATTAAATGACTTATCATTTTTACGGTCAGTAAGATAGTTAGTTTTAGATGAATTCCTATTCTTATCTGTGCACATAATACGTTTAGGCGCCTTGCCATATAAAGCATGATTATCGGGTATTGAATTACAATACCCGATAATCATTGCTTAACAATAATTGAATGGTAATAAACTTACTGATTGGCGTTAAATGTTTCTGTCATTTTTTCAAGTTGCTCTTGAATATCCAGCCATTCCATTTCGATATCTTCCAGTCTGGACTTGGTTTTTATTTGTTGATGCAGGCATTCCGTTAATTCAGTTTTACGTTCACTTTCATATATTGTGTTATCTGAAAGTTTTTCTTCCAAACTTGCCAGTTTCGTACCTAAATTTTCTATCTCTTTTTCGAGAACTGTGAGTTGCTTACGCAATGGTTGCGTCTGGCTACGGAATTCTGCTTCACGCCGTTTTTGATCTTTGCGTTCTTGTGCACTGTAATTCTGAACGTTACTTACAGAATCATCTGTACCGGGAGCTGTTTTTTCTTTTTCCTGACTTTCACGCAACTGTTGACGTTGTAACTCTGTTAGCCATTGCTGGTAGTCTTCCAAATCACCTTTGAAAGGCTCTACTTTGCCATCATGTACCAGATAAAGTTCATCTGTCGTGGAACGCAATAAGTGTCTGTCGTGCGATACCACAACAAGAGCGCCATCGAAATCGATCAAGGCTTCAGTCAATGCTTGTCTCATATCGAGATCGAGGTGGTTGGTCGGTTCATCCAACAACAGAAGATTCGGGCGTTGCCAGACAATCAGCGCCAGCACCAATCGGGCTTTTTCTCCTCCGGAGAAACGGACAGTTGGATCGGTCACTTGGTCACCTTTGAAACCAAAACCACCAAGATAATCTCTTAACTGTTGTTCTGTTTCCTGAGGAGCAAGTCTGGCTAAATGTTGTAAAGGAGATTCATCTGCACGAAGGTATTCCAACTGATGTTGTGCAAAATATCCTAGCTTGATGCCTTTAGCTAAGGAAATCTCTCCTCGTTGTGGGGCGAGTTCCCCTGCCAGTAATTTTATCAGGGTTGATTTACCTGCACCGTTACGACCCAACAAGCCAATTCGTGAACCCGGAACCAGATTTAATTTGATTGAGTTCAGTACCATTTTATCTCCGTATCCGGCACTGACTTTTTCCATAATTAATAGTGGATTTGGCAGGCTGTCTGGCTGGCGGAAACTGAAACGAAATGGGTTATCAACATGAGCAGGTGTAATCAGCTCCATTCGTTCCAACATTTTGATTCGGCTTTGGGCTTGTTTTGCCTTAGAAGCTTTAGCACGAAAACGATCAATGTAGCTTTGCAAATGCGCTACTTTCTCTTGCTGGCTTTGGTATAAGGCTTGTTGCTGGGCAAGTTTGGCTGTCCGTTGCCGTTCAAAGGAAGAGTAATTGCCTGTGTATTCAAATAAGTTCTGCTGTTCGATGTGCAGGACTTTATCAATGATTGGATCGAGGAAATCTCTGTCGTGCGATATCAGGATTAAAGTACCTGTATAGTTTTTCAGCCATTTTTCGAGCCAGATTACAGCATCCAGATCAAGGTGGTTGGTGGGTTCATCAAGCAACAATAGCTCAGAACGACAAATCAGTGCCTGAGCCAGATTAAGTCGCATACGCCAGCCACCGGAAAATGAACGGACAGGTTGTTCCAGTTGAGCCTGAGAGAATCCCAGACCATGCAGTAAACTGGATGCACGAGCACGAATTGTCCATGCCTGAATGGTGTCGAGCAAGCCGTGAAGGTGTGCAATGGCATGCCCATCATTCTGTTCGTTGGCAATTTTCAGTTTCTGCTCTAATTGGCGGAATTCACGATCACCATCGATCACATGTTCCAGAGCCGAAATCTCCAGAGCTGGTGTTTCCTGATTCACCCATGCTAAAGCCCAATTGTTGGGAAATGTCGCTAAGCCACTTTCAGCTTGTAGTTCACCTTTCAGTAATGAGAGTAGGGTTGATTTACCACAACCATTTTTACCAACTAATCCCACTTTTTGTCCGGGATTGATGGTTGCGCAGGCATTGTCCAGTAGGACGCGAATACCTCGACGGATTTGCAGAGAAGAAAAAACAATCATGATGTTGTCTGTATGGGATATGTTAAGTTAATAATGAAATTATATGTATTCGTTTTGATAGCTTGGCATGCATGGTAACGGAAAATAGGTGGCCTGACACGTCCTGAAAGGGGACTGATGTTATTGTCTCTAACATGGTGATGTGAGCGAAGTGGAACTACTGCGTAAAACATTAATCAGGTTAGGGGGGGCATCTGCATCAAGCATGAACAGCAATGGGGGTAAGTATGTCAGTGAGTCGTAAACGTTTTATAGCAGGTGCTGTGTGCCCGAAGTGTCAGTCACAGGATACTTTGGCAATGTGGCAGGAAAACAAAGTTGATATTGTCGAGTGTGTTCACTGTGGACATCTCCAGCGACAAACTGATGAGGCTGTAACATCTCATATCAGAGAGCAGGAACAAGTTATCGGCATTTTTACACCTCAGTAACTCAATGTAATTACAATGGGTAACGGATAAATTTTTCCATCTCTGGGTACAGTGAAGTAGAATTCCGGTACAATCAGCGGCATTTTTTTAGTCGTAACAATTTTCCCCACGTTTTTTCCTGGGTATCGTAGGAGATGTCATGAAAGTAGTAAAAGATTTGGTGGTCAGCTTGGCTTATCAAGTAAGAGCAGAAGATGGTGTTTTAGTTGATGAGTCTCCGGTGAGCGCACCGTTAGACTATCTGCATGGCCGCGGTTCCCTGATTAGCGGTTTGGAAAAAGCGCTGGAGGGCCGTGAGGCTGGTGAACGTTTTGATGTTAGCGTTGAAGCAAATGATGCGTATGGTCAATATGATGAGAACTTAGTTCAGCGCGTACCAAAAGATGTTTTTGTTGGAGTAGAAGAGTTACAGGTTGGTATGCGTTTCTTGGCGGATACTGATATGGGGCCTGTACCTGTTGAAATCACCGCTTTAGAAGGTGATGAAGTTGTTGTTGATGGTAATCATATGCTGGCTGGTCAGAACTTGAAATTCAATGTTGAAATTGTAGCGGTTCGTGAGGCGACAGAAGAAGAACTGGCTCATGGGCACGTACATGGTCAGGGTGGTTGCGGTGATCACGATCATCATGATCATGAAGGTCATAGCTGTTGTGGCGGTGGTTGCCACTAAATTAGCTGGTTAGCTGAAAAAAGGGAAGCTGGTTGGCTTCTCTTTTTGTCGTCTTTTTGTCGGTTTCTTTGCCTTCCCCGGCCAACGTTTCCCCAATTGGATAGCCAGAAGCGGCCTCAGTGGATCTGTTTTTCAGTAATGGGGTGGAGGCGTTTCTTCTGAAAGTGGTGCAATAATTGATGACTGATGAGCTTTAAGCCGTTCGGCCATTAATTTTAGATGTTCTTTTAGCTTATCTATTTCTACCTGCTGTTTTCTGACTTCTTGATTCAACGCTTCAATGGTAACTTCCTGATAGGCCAGTTTAGTTTCCAGTTGCTCAAATCTCTGCTCAATGCTGGATAATACCATTACTTTTCCCCTGTCTTTGATCATGTAATTACGCGACGGAATGATTATTGTAACCAAACCGATACTATAATACTTGAAGCACAAGGCCTAATAGCCAAACCTTAATGTCTAAATTTTTTGGTGAAGGTTGAAAGCAGAGTGGAGAGAAATTGGAGAGCAGGAAAGCTTTTCACTCAATGAGTTACTTCAAGGTTGTTTCAGTATTTTTCAGGGCGGCGTATAGCAAATATTGTTATTGGTTTTCGTAGGCAGTTATAGTACATGTGGTTGCATGATTTTTGCTGACGGCAAACTCAGTCAAATTTATTGGAGAATAAGATGAAATCATTGTTAAAAACAACCTTGCTGGCAACTACACTGGTAATGGCATTCAGTGCACCGTATACAATGGCTGCTGAAACAAAAACCAACGATGAAGTGAAACTGAATAAAGCTTTTAAAACGGTAGTACAGCAGGATTCTTATGCGTTGGGAGCTTCCATAGGTCGTTATATGGAAAAATCTTTGGACGAACAAAAAGCGCTGGGTATTGATATTGATAAATCTCAGCTTTTGGCTGGGTTTGGAGATGCAGTCAATAATAGAAGTAAACTGAATGACACAGAAATTCAGCAAGTTCTCAGTGAGTTTGATGCAAAAATCCGAGCTTCTTTACAGGCTAAGCTGGAGAAAGAGGCCAGTGAAAATAGTGAGAAAGGAGATAAATTCCGGGAGCAGTTTGCTAAGGAAGCGGGAGTTGTAAAAACGAAATCCGGTCTTCTGTACAAAATTGAGCGGGAAGGAAGTGGTAAAACTCCTGTAGCAAGTGATACCGTAGTTGTGAATTACAAAGGAAGTTTGATCGACGGGAAAGTGTTTGATAATTCCTATGAACGCAAAGAGCCTCTGTCGATTCCTCTGGATAAAGTGATCCCGGGCTGGAAAGAAGGTCTTCAGCACCTGAAAAAAGGTGGAAAAATGAAATTGGTCATCCTACCTGAGTTAGCTTATGGCAAAAATGGAGTGCAAGAAATCCCGGCTAACTCAACCTTAGTCTTTGAAATTGAATTGTTGGATATTAAACCTAACGCGAAAGCAAAATAATTTTCATCGTAATTAATACATGATCTTATAACAGGGGCTACCAGGCCCCTGTTTTGTTATACCAATATTTACTTCGATTTAGTAAGTAATAAACGTAAATATAGAGAATGAATTTTACCAGTTATTATTTTACACAGCATTAAATGGAATAATTTTCTCATATATCAGGTATATTTGAACATAAACACTGTGATAACTCTTGGCAGTCTATTCAGTAAGGCCTTGACGACAATTTAATGTAGTTTTAACGTCATTATTCTGGATAGAATACAGCGTTTTTGAAATGTTTTCTGTTAAGTTGCAGTTATAATAAATCTCACTCTGATGCTTTTGGTGAGGTGAAGTCTAAGCTTGAAGGATGGTGTATTACATGTCTACCCCACTATTGTCCGGAGATCAAATATCTGGTGATAACAGCGATATTGATTTACTGGAAAACCAACCGTTCAGTGAAACGGATCATGAAATTTTAAAATCTTATGAAGCGGCTGTTGATGGCCTAGCTATGCTGATTGGTGGGTATTGTGAAATTGTTCTTCATTCACTGGAAGACCTTAAATGTTCAGCTGTCAGAATAGCTAATGGCGAACATACGGGCCGTAAGATTGGCTCTCCCATCACTGATCTGGCATTACGGATGTTGCACGATATTACGGATGAAGACGCCAGTGTTTCCAGAGCCTATTTCACACGGGCGAAAAGTGGAGCATTGATGAAATCGGTTACGATTGCGATTCGTAATCGCCAGCGCAGAGTTATCGGGCTTTTGTGTATTAATATGAATCTGGATGTTCCTTTCTCAGAAATTATTCAGACCTTTATTCCGGAAAAAACTCACGAAGTTTCTTCAAACGTCAATTTTGCTTCTTCTGTGGACGATCTGGTTGCACAGACTCTGGAATATACTATTGAAGAGGTAAATGCTGATCGCAATGTTTCCAACAATGCGAAAAACAGACAGGTTGTCCTGAATCTTTATGAGAAAGGTATTTTTGATATCAAAGATGCTATTAATCAGGTCGCTGATCGCCTGAATATCTCTAAACATACGGTATACCTTTATATTCGCCAGTTTAAAAGTGGTGAATGTACAAGTCCGGAGAAGTAATGTCGTCACTATCTTATTGTCTTCTGGTGACCGGGCCAGCATATGGGACTCAGCAAGCCAGTAGTGCCTATCAATTTGCTCAGGCACTTATTGCTTCTGGCCATAAATTGCATAGCGTATTTTTTTATCGTGAAGGCGTTCAGAATGGCAATCGGCTGGTAGCACCTGCTAATGATGAATTTGATCTCGTCAGAGCTTGGCAGTCATTGGCTGCTCAGCACCAGTTTAATTTATTCATTTGTGTTGCGGCAGCGTTGCGGCGTGGTGTTGTAGATGAACAACAAGCAAATGAACTGAATCTGGATGCTGCGAATCTAGCCAGTGGGTTTGAGCTCAGCGGTCTTGGCTCTCTGGCTGAGGCCATGATGTTATGTGATCGCGTGGTACAGTTTTAGGGGCATAGGCAAAAGGGTATTGAGGGTAATAATGAAAAAAATCGCCTTCGTTTTTACTGAAGCTCCCCACGGATCTTCTGTCGGCAGAGAAGGGCTGGATGCTCTACTCGCAACATCAGCTTTGACGGAGCAGATTGGTGTATTTTTTATTTCTGATGGAGTATTCCAGCTACTGTCCGACCAGCAACCGGATAAAATTCTGTCACGTGACTACATTTCAACATTTAAGATTTTATCTCTGTATGACATTGATAAGTATTATATTTGTCTTGAAGATCTAATGGTTAGAGGATTTAGCCCAGAAAATGATTTTATTCTGGAGGCCGAGTTTCTCTCCACTGAGGCCATTCGGCAAATGTTAGCGGGCTATGATGCTGTGTTGAAATTTTAATCTATTTTGGAGAGATAACATGTTATATACTGTTAGATGCTCACCTTACCAGGATGACTTCAATGCAATACTTGGCCTGATCACTGATGCGGATGATGTCCTGCTGATTCAGAATGGAGTATTGCTCAGTGTGAATGGTAATCGCTATTTAGCTGAGTTGATCCGCACAGGAGCTGGTATCTATGCTTTGCAGGATGATCTGGATGCACGGGGGCTTGCTAATCAAGTTTCAGATCGTGTACGGGTGGTGAATTACAACGGTTTTGTTAGCTTAACGGTGAAACATCAGCAAAGTTTCAGTTGGTAAATATTTCTGTATTTTGTCCGCAGACACTGCCTGTATTATTCAGCCAGCAATACTTGCTAACTCTTTGACGCCGCCGACCACCGTAGAAAGACTGTATATTTCTTGACACCTCGTCAAGTCAGCAATAAAATTCTGCGTCCTCTCGTTTTGTCATCATGACTGACAGAGGGTAAAATCCGTGTTTACGAAGCAAAAAACCAGGAGCTTTTTTAATAATGGCAACTATTAACCAGCTGGTTCGCAAATCTCGTAGCTCGAAAGTTGTGAAAAGCAACGTTCCTGCTCTGGAAGCTTGCCCGCAAAAACGTGGTGTATGTACTCGTGTATATACCACTACTCCAAAAAAACCAAACTCAGCACTGCGTAAAGTATGCCGTGTTCGTTTGACTAACGGTTTCGAAGTGACTTCCTATATCGGTGGTGAAGGCCACAACCTACAGGAACACTCCGTAATCCTGATCCGTGGCGGTCGTGTTAAAGACTTGCCAGGTGTGCGTTACCACACTGTTCGCGGTGCACTGGACTGTTCCGGTGTTAAAGACCGTAAACAAGGTCGTTCTAAGTACGGTGTGAAGAAGCCGAAGGCTTAATGGTTCTCCGTTAAGTAAGGCCAAACATTTTTTACTTTAATGTCAGAATAAACTCGTAGAGTTTTGGACAACCCTGAAATTCGAAACGGAGTATTTCCATGCCACGTCGTCGTGTAATTGGTCAACGTAAAATTCTGCCAGATCCAAAGTTCGGATCTGAACTGCTGGCAAAATTTGTAAATATCCTGATGGTAGACGGTAAGAAGTCTGTCGCAGAAGCAATTGTATATGGTGCGCTTGAGACCCTGGCTCAGCGTTCTGGTAAAGATCATCTGGAAGCATTCGAGCTGGCACTGGATAACGTGCGCCCGACTGTGGAAGTTAAATCCCGTCGTGTAGGTGGTTCTACCTACCAGGTTCCAGTTGAAGTTCGTCCGGTTCGTCGTAATGCATTAGCAATGCGTTGGATCGTTGATGCTGCTCGTAAACGCGGTGATAAGTCGATGGCTCTGCGCCTGGCGAATGAATTATCTGATGCGGCTGAAAACAAAGGCGCTGCTGTTAAGAAACGTGAAGACGTTCACCGTATGGCAGAAGCTAACAAGGCGTTCGCACACTACCGTTGGTAATCCATTTTTTGGTATACCATCGGCAGTGAATATGTTCTGGGTAGCTGATTGGCTACCCGTTCTTTAAATTGAACGCCCACGAGAGAGGAAAAAATGGCTCGTAAAACCCCTATAACTCGTTACCGTAATATCGGTATCAGTGCGCACATTGACGCGGGTAAAACCACTACCACCGAACGTATTCTGTTCTACACTGGTGTCAGTCATAAGATCGGTGAAGTTCATGATGGCGCTGCTACTATGGACTGGATGGAACAGGAGCAAGAACGTGGTATTACCATCACGTCTGCTGCGACTACCGCTTTCTGGTCTGGTATGGCTAAACAGTATGAGCCACACCGTGTCAACATCATCGACACCCCAGGCCACGTTGACTTCACTATCGAAGTAGAACGTTCTATGCGTGTTCTTGACGGTGCAGTAATGGTTTACTGTGCAGTTGGTGGTGTTCAGCCACAGTCTGAAACTGTATGGCGTCAGGCGAACAAATATAACGTTCCACGTATCGCGTTCGTTAACAAAATGGACCGTATGGGAGCGAACTTCCTGCGCGTTGTTGAGCAGATCAAAACTCGTCTGGCTGCTAACCCTGTTCCTCTGCAATTGGCAATCGGTGCAGAAGATACCTTCACCGGTGTTGTTGATTTGTTGAAAATGAAAGCAATCAACTGGAACGACGAAGATCAGGGTATTACCTTCGAATACGAAGATATCCCAGCTGACATGCTTGAGCTGGCTCAGGAATGGCATCAGAACCTGATCGAATCCGCAGCAGAAGCATCAGAAGAACTGATGGACAAATATCTGGGCGGTGAAGAGCTGACTGAAGAAGAAATCAAAGCAGCTTTGCGTAAACGTGTTCTGGCTAACGAAATTATCCTGGTTACCTGTGGTTCTGCATTTAAGAACAAAGGTGTTCAGGCAATGCTGGATGCAGTTGTCGAATATCTGCCAGCACCAACTGATGTTGAATCCATCAAAGGTATGTTGCCAGACGGTAAAGATACCCCAGCAGAACGTCATTCCAGCGATGATGAACCATTCTCAGCACTGGCGTTCAAAATCGCTACCGACCCATTCGTGGGTAACCTGACGTTCTTCCGTGTTTACTCTGGTGTTGTTAACTCTGGTGACACCGTACTGAACCCGGTTAAAGATAGGAAAGAACGTTTTGGCCGTATCGTTCAGATGCATGCTAACAAACGTGAAGAAATCAAAGAAGTCCGTGCAGGTGACATCGCAGCTGCTATCGGTCTGAAAGATGTAACTACAGGTGATACTCTCTGTGACCTGAACGCACCAATTATTCTGGAGCGCATGGAATTCCCAGAGCCAGTTATCTCTGTTGCTATCGAGCCAAAAACTAAAGCTGACCAAGAAAAAATGGGTATCGCTTTAGGTCGTCTGGCTCAGGAAGACCCCTCATTCCGCGTGAGCAGTGATGAAGAGTCTGGTCAGACTATCATTGCTGGTATGGGTGAACTTCACCTCGACGTATTGGTTGACCGTATGCGTCGTGAATTCAACGTTGAAGCGAACGTAGGTAAACCTCAGGTTGCTTACCGTGAAACTATCCGTGCCTCTGTTGAGCAGGAAGGTAAACACGCTAAACAGTCCGGTGGCCGTGGTCAGTACGGTCATGTATGGCTGCGTATCGAACCTCTGGAAGCCGGTGGAGCTGGTTACGAATTCGCGAACGAAATCGTTGGTGGTGTTGTTCCTAAAGAATACATCCCAGGCGTCGACAAAGGCGTTCAGGAACAGCTGAAGAGTGGTGTTCTGGCTGGTTATCCAATAGTTGACGTTAAAGTTGCCCTGTTTGATGGTTCTTACCATGACGTTGACTCCTCAGAAATCGCCTTTAAAATTGCTGCATCTATGGCATTTAAAGAAGGATTCATGAAAGCGAAACCAGTTCTGCTGGAACCTATCATGAAAGTTGAAGTGGAAACACCAGAAGACTATATGGGTGACGTCATCGGTGACTTGAACCGTCGCCGTGGTATGATCGATGGTATGGATGATGTAGCTACGGGCAAAATTGTTCGTGCTCAAGTACCATTGTCTGAAATGTTTGGTTATGCTACTGACCTGCGTTCTCAGACCCAAGGTCGTGCTTCTTACTCCATGGAGTTCTTGAAGTACAACGAAGCGCCGAGCAACGTCGCTCAGGCTATTATCGAAGCTCGTAAATCTAGATAAGTTTTCGAGTTTACTATCTTTTTAGCTCCCTCCTCTTTGTGACGGGGGAGCGGTATTAAGGAATAGAGTCGTGTCTAAAGAAAAGTTTGAACGTTCAAAACCGCACGTTAACGTTGGTACTATCGGCCACGTTGACCATGGTAAAACTACCCTGACTGCTGCAATCACCACCGTTCTGGCGAAAACTTACGGCGGTAATGCTCGTGCATTCGACCAGATCGATAACGCACCAGAAGAAAAAGCACGTGGTATCACCATCTCTACTTCTCACGTAGAATACGATACTCCATCCCGTCAC
>NZ_NIBS01000003.1:58201-110799 GCF_002632465.1 Xenorhabdus budapestensis
GAAAGTAACCCTGATTGCGCCAATCGCGATGGACGAAGGTCTGCGTTTCGCAATTCGTGAAGGTGGCCGTACGGTAGGTGCTGGTGTTGTTGCTAAAGTGATCGCATAATCTTTTTAATGTGTTCATTTTGGAAGGGGCATCGACAGATGCCCTTTTTATACGTTGTCTTAGGAAGAACCTATCTCATCAATAGTTGTCTGATGGTACGCTGACTGAACAGCTGTGAATTATTGGTGAGATAGGCTCTGATACAACGGATAGACTTTGGTATCGCCCAGTTTTCAAGAATTCTTTCCAAAAAATAGTTTTCAAGAAAACAGATACAAAAAGTCCTGCTGAATTATGGCACCGAGTCAGATACAATTACAATTATCTTTGGGTTCGGTCTGATTTGTTTTGCTCTTGCGAGGCAAGCTGGCTATCTATTTACATCATAGTTACTTACATATAGTTACAGGTTGGTTTATGAGTGCGAATAGCAATGCTCAAGAAAGCGGGCGTGGTCTTGATATAGCAAAATGGCTATTGGTGGCAGTGCTGCTGGTGGTTGCTATTGTGGGTAATTACTATTACCGGGAGTATAACCTGCCTCTGCGCGCGATAGCTGTTGTTGCTATTGTTGCCCTTGCAGGAGCAGTTGCATTGTGGACTGCGAAAGGTAAAGCTGCATTAGCATTTGCTCGTGAATCCCGCGTTGAAATGCGTAAAGTCATTTGGCCAACACGCCAGGAAACCCTGCATACAACACTGATTGTTGCGGCAGTAACGGCTGTTATGTCTCTTATTTTGTGGGGACTGGATGGTATTCTGGTGCGTTTAGTTTCATTTATTACAGGCCTGAGGTTTTAAGAATGTCTGAATCTCCAAAAAAGCGTTGGTATGTCATACAGGCATTTTCTGGGTTTGAAGGTCGTGTGGCTCAATCTCTGCGTGAGCATATCAAATTGCATGATATGGAAGATTCTTTCGGCGAAGTGATGGTGCCGACAGAAGAGGTTGTTGAGATCCGCAGTGGCCAGCGTCGTAAAAGCGAGCGTAAGTTCTTCCCTGGTTATGTCTTAGTACAAATGGTAATGAATGATGCGACCTGGCATCTGGTTCGCAGTGTGCCACGCGTAATGGGCTTTATCGGTGGTACATCTGACCGCCCGGCACCAATTAGTGATAAAGAAGTCGATGCGATTATGAATCGTCTTCAGCAAGTTGGTGATAAACCACGTCCAAAAACTTTGTTCGAACCAGGCGAAATGGTTCGTGTCAGCGATGGTCCGTTTGCGGACTTCAATGGGGTAGTGGAAGAAGTCGATTACGAGAAGAGCCGTTTGAAAGTTTCGGTTTCTATTTTTGGTCGTGCTACGCCAGTTGAGCTGGATTTCAGTCAGGTCGAGAAAGTCTGATCTGATGCTTAATTAAGCGAATTGGCTTGCAAAGGGTGTGAAATTAACATACAATTTCGCGCCTTTTGTTTTTATCTGGACGCCATTTTGAGTTGTCTGGATAAGCAACTAAGTCTGGTCACAGACATAACTTTTTTTGTGGTCTGGTCTTACATTAGAATATTAGACGAGGCCTGAATCGTAGGGGAGCCTCTTTCTGGAGGCGATAACACCCATATTGAGGAAATATAATGGCTAAAAAAGTACAAGCCTACGTTAAGCTGCAAGTTGCGGCGGGTATGGCTAACCCAAGCCCACCAGTTGGTCCAGCTCTGGGTCAGCAAGGTGTTAATATCATGGAATTCTGTAAAGCGTTCAATGCTAGAACTGAAAGCATTGAAAAAGGCCTGCCAATTCCAGTTGTTATCACTGTTTACGCAGACCGTTCTTTCACTTTCGTTACTAAAACCCCACCAGCGGCTGTCCTGCTGAAGAAAGCAGCAGGCATCAAATCTGGTTCTGGCAAGCCGAACAAAGACAAAGTTGGTAAAGTAACCAGCGCTCAGATTCGTGAAATTGCTGAAACTAAAGCTGCGGACATGACTGGTGCTGACGTTGACGCAATGATGCGTTCGATCGAAGGTACTGCTCGTTCCATGGGCCTGGTAGTGGAGGGTTAATCAATGGCTAAACTGACCAAGCGCATGCGCACTATTCGTGAAAAAGTTGATGCAACTAAACAATATGACATTAACGAAGCTGTTGCTCTGCTGAAAGAATTGGCTACTGCTAAATTCGTAGAAAGCATTGACGTAGCTGTCAATCTTGGCATTGATGCTCGTAAATCTGACCAGAATGTTCGTGGTGCAACTGTACTGCCACACGGTACTGGTCGTTCAGTACGCGTTGCTGTATTTACCCAAGGTGCAAACGCTGAAGCAGCTAAAGCTGCTGGCGCAGAACTGGTAGGTATGGAAGATCTGGCTGAACTGATTAAGAAAGGCGAGATGAATTTCGACGTAGTTATCGCATCTCCAGATGCAATGCGCGTTGTTGGCCAATTAGGTCAAATCCTGGGGCCACGTGGCCTGATGCCAAACCCGAAAGTTGGTACTGTAACTCCTAACGTTGCTGAAGCTGTACAGAACGCTAAAGCAGGTCAGGTTCGTTACCGTAACGACAAGAACGGTATCATCCACACCACCATCGGTAAAGTTGACTTTGACGCTGACAAACTGAAAGAAAACCTGGAAACTCTGCTGGTTGCGCTGAAAAAAGCTAAGCCATCTTCTGCTAAAGGCGTTTACATCAAGAAAGTTAGCCTGTCCACTACCATGGGCGCAGGTGTTGCGATCGACCAATCTGGTCTGAACACCGTAGCTTAATAATTTAAGTTAAAAGCGAATAACGCTTTACCTTGGCGTCAGATTTGTCTAAAATCTGACGCTTCAAATTTGCCTGAACAGATGTATAATAATTGATACATAAAACGTATCAGGACAAATCACAGTTTTCGGTTGGAGCTTGGCCTAATCCAAGCCCCGTCCAAGACCGCAGGCGTAAAATTACTTAATATCCTGCGTAGACGGTGACAGAGCCAAAAGAAATTTATTTTCTGGATTCTGCTCACCGTGTTTCAGCGCTCAGGCACATTTCGTGCTTTGAGTGAAGTGAGTCCCGGGTTTGCCCGGTTAATCCAGGAGCAAGAAGCTAATGGCACTAAATCTTCAAGACAAACAAGCGATTGTTGCTGAAGTCAGCGAAGTAGCCAAAGGCGCGCTGTCTGCGGTTGTTGCGGATTCTCGCGGCGTTACCGTAGATAAAATGACTGAACTGCGTAAAGCAGGTCGCGAAGCTGGCGTTTACATGCGTGTTGTTCGTAACACTCTGATGCGTCGTGCTGTTGAAGGTACTGAGTATGAGTGCCTGAAAGAAGCGTTTGTTGGTCCAACCTTGATTGCTTTTTCTAACGAACATCCGGGCGCAGCTGCTCGTCTGTTCAAAGATTTCGCGAAAGCGAACCCAGCATTCGAGATTAAAGCAGCAGCCTTTGAAGGTGAGTTTATCCCAGCGAGCAACATCGATCGTCTGGCAACACTCCCAACTTACGAAGAAGCAATCGCACGCCTGATGTCAACCATGAAAGAAGCCGTTGCAGGCAAACTGGTTCGCACCCTGGCTGCGCTACGCGATCGGAAAGACGCAGCTTAATTGCTTATTTCTTTCGTTGCTTTTTAACGTATAAATTTTTTCTGAATTTTAGGAACACTTGTTATGTCTATCACTAAAGAACAAATTCTGGACGCAGTTGCAGAAATGTCTGTAATGGACGTTGTTGAAATTATCAGCATGATGGAAGAAAAATTCGGCGTTTCTGCTGCTGCTGCTGTAGCTGTAGTTGGTGCTGCTGCTGAACCAGTTGAAGAGAAAACTGAATTCGACGTAATCCTGACTGGCGCTGGTGCTAACAAAGTTGCTGTAATCAAAGCAGTACGTAGCGCAACTGGTCTGGGTCTGAAAGAAGCTAAAGACCTGGTTGAAAGTGCACCAGCAGCACTGAAAGAAGGCATCAGCAAAGAAGACGCTGAAGCTCTGAAAAAATCTCTGGAAGAAGCAGGTGCTTCTGTTGAGATCAAGTAAGATCAGTTTGAAGTTCGCAGCCTGATTTACTAGGCTGGCGGCTGGCGGTTTTTTTAATCGCCAGCCTTTTTGCGCTGTAGAGCACCTTGTTGTTTTAAAGTCATGTTGTTTTATAAAGTCATTTTGGAGTTTTATAAGGCATATGCTCTATAGAGCACAACGCAGGGAGTTAGTAGCATTTCACACTGTTTGGCTACTAATGAACCCACAATACTCCTTCCTATTGACGACTTAATATACTGCGTTCTCAGCTACTATCCACTCGGGTAGCTCGGTAGTAAGGTAACGTAATGAAATGATTTAAGAGTAATAGTAATGAGTATTACGGAAAATATTCTATTTTCTGGTCGAAAAAATAGTGTTGCAGAGTGCTGTCCTTAAGGGCGGACAGAGTGGGTCACTTATCAGCGAGCTGAGGAACCCTATGGTTTACTCCTATACCGAGAAAAAACGTATTCGTAAGGATTTTGGTAAACGTCCACAAGTTTTGGATGTTCCATACCTTCTTTCTATCCAACTTGACTCGTTCCAGAAGTTTATCGAGCAAGATCCTGAAGGCCAGAATGGACTGGAAGCGGCCTTCCGTTCTGTGTTCCCAATTCAGAGTTACAGCGGCAGTTCTGAGCTGCAATATGTAAGCTACCGTCTTGGCGAACCTGTTTTTGATGTTCAAGAATGTCAGATCCGTGGCGTGACTTATTCCGCTCCACTGCGTGTTAAACTGCGTCTGGTGATCTATGAGCGTGAAGCGCCAGAAGGCACAGTTAAAGACATCAAAGAACAAGAAGTCTACATGGGTGAAATTCCACTCATGACTGATAACGGGACTTTCGTTATCAACGGTACTGAGCGTGTAATCGTATCTCAGTTGCATCGTAGCCCAGGCGTTTTCTTTGACAGCGATAAGGGTAAAACCCATTCATCCGGTAAGGTACTGTATAATGCACGTATCATTCCTTACCGTGGTTCATGGCTGGATTTCGAATTCGATCCTAAAGATAACCTGTTTGTGCGTATCGACCGTCGTCGTAAATTACCGGCTTCGATTATTCTGCGCGCGATGGATTATACCACTGAGAACATTCTGAACCTGTTCTTCGACAAAACTATTTTCGAAATCCGCGACAATAAATTGCAGATGACTCTGGTTCCAGAACGTCTGCGTGGCGAAACAGCTTCATTCGATATTGAAGCAAACGGCAAACTTTATGTTGAAAAAGGCCGTCGTATCACTGCTCGCCATATCCGTCAGTTAGAAAAAGATCAGGTAGACCGTATTGAGGTGCCTGTCGAATATATTGCGGGTAAAGTTGTTGCAAGAGATTACATCGATCAGAACACAGGTGAAATCATCTGTACTGCTAACATGGAACTCTCTTTGGATCTGCTGGCGCGTTTGAGCCAATCTGGTCATAAAACCATTGAGACCCTGTTCACCAATGACTTGGACCACGGGGCATACATTTCCGAAACTCTGCGTATTGACCCAACCAACGATCGTTTGAGCGCATTGGTTGAAATTTACCGCATGATGCGTCCGGGTGAACCACCAACCCGCGAAGCTGCAGAAAACTTATTTGAGAACCTGTTCTTCTCTGAAGATCGTTATGATCTGTCTGCAGTTGGCCGTATGAAGTTCAACCGCTCCTTGGATCGTGAAGAGGTTGAAGGTTCCGGTATCCTGAGCAAAGATGACATCATTGATGTCATGAAGAAGCTTATTGATATCCGTAACGGTAAAGGCGAAGTGGATGATATTGACCACTTGGGCAACCGTCGTATTCGTTCCGTTGGTGAAATGGCTGAAAACCAGTTCCGTGTTGGTCTGGTACGTGTAGAACGTGCGGTGAAAGAGCGTTTGTCTCTGGGTGATTTGGATACCCTAATGCCACAGGACATGATCAACGCCAAGCCAATTTCTGCGGCAGTGAAAGAGTTCTTTGGCTCCAGTCAGTTGTCTCAATTTATGGACCAGAACAATCCACTGTCTGAAATCACCCATAAACGTCGTATTTCTGCTTTGGGTCCGGGTGGTCTGACCCGTGAACGCGCAGGCTTTGAAGTTCGAGACGTACACCCGACTCACTATGGTCGTGTATGTCCAATTGAAACGCCTGAAGGTCCAAACATTGGTCTGATTAACTCACTGTCTGTTTATGCACGTACTAACGAGTATGGTTTCCTTGAAACCCCTTATCGTTTAGTACGCGACGGTGTAGTAACAGATGAGATTCATTACCTGTCAGCGATTGAGGAAGGTAACTACGTCATTGCGCAGGCTAACTCCGCATTGGACGAAGAAGGCCACTTTATCGAAGAACTGGTAACTTGCCGTCACTATGACGAATCCAGTTTGTTTAACCGTGATCAGGTTCAGTACATGGACGTTTCGACACAACAGATCGTGTCCGTCGGTGCTTCCTTGATCCCATTCCTTGAACACGATGACGCCAACCGTGCATTGATGGGTGCAAACATGCAACGTCAGGCGGTTCCAACTCTGCGTGCAGATAAGCCGCTGGTTGGAACAGGTATGGAGCGTGCGGTAGCGGTTGACTCTGGTGTAACCTCCGTTGCTAAACGTGGTGGTGTGGTTCAGTACGTTGACGCATCCCGTATCGTGATTAAGGTAAACGAAGATGAAATGTACGCGGGTGAAGCGGGTATTGATATCTATAACCTGACTAAATACACCCGTTCTAACCAAAATACTTGTATCAACCAGATGCCATGTGTATCTCTGGGCGAACACGTAGAACGTGGTGACGTTCTGGCTGATGGTCCATCCACTGACTTGGGTGAACTGGCGCTGGGTCAGAACATGCGCGTGGCGTTCATGCCATGGAATGGTTATAACTTCGAGGACTCCATCCTCGTTTCGGAACGTGTAGTTCAGGAAGACCGTTTCACTACTATTCATATTCAAGAACTGGCTTGTGTATCCCGTGATACCAAACTGGGGCCTGAAGAGATCACCGCTGACATCCCTAACGTGGGTGAAGCAGCGCTGTCTAAGCTGGACGAATCCGGTATCGTTTATATCGGTGCGGAAGTGAAAGGTGGCGACATTCTGGTGGGTAAAGTAACACCGAAAGGTGAAACGCAGTTAACGCCAGAAGAAAAACTGTTGCGTGCGATCTTTGGTGAAAAAGCATCTGACGTTAAAGACTCATCACTGCGCGTACCGAACGGTGTTTCCGGTACTGTTATCGACGTACAGGTCTTTACCCGTGATGGTGTAGAAAAAGACAAGCGTGCGCTGGAAATCGAAGAGATGCAGTTGCGTCAGGCGAAAAAAGACTTGACTGAAGAACTGCAAATTTTCGAAGCCGGACTGTTTGCCCGTATTCGCAATGTACTGATTTCCGGTGGCATTGAAGCGGAGAAATTAGACAAACTGCCACGTGAGCGCTGGTTAGAACTGGGTCTGGCTGATGAAGATAAACAAAATCAGCTTGAGCAGTTGGCAGAACAGTATGACGAACTGAAAGCTGAGTTCGAGAAGAAGCTGGATGCTAAACGCCGTAAGATCACTCAGGGTGATGACTTGGCACCGGGCGTACTGAAAATTGTCAAAGTTTATCTGGCAGTGAAACGTCAGATCCAGCCTGGTGACAAGATGGCAGGTCGTCACGGTAACAAGGGTGTAATCTCTAAGATTAACCCGATCGAAGACATGCCTTACGATGAAAACGGTACTCCGGTTGACATCGTACTGAACCCGCTGGGCGTACCATCACGTATGAACATCGGTCAGATTCTGGAAACCCACTTGGGTATGGCGGCGAAAGGTATTGGTGACAAGATCAATGCGATGCTGAAACAGCAGCAGGAAGTTGCCAAACTGCGTGAATTCATCCAGAAAGCTTATGATCTGGGTGATGACACCCGTCAGAAAGTTGATTTGAATACTTTCACTGACGACGAAGTCATGCGTCTGGCTGAAAACCTGAAAAACGGTATGCCAATCGCAACTCCAGTCTTTGACGGTGCGAAAGAGACTGAAATCAAAGAGCTGTTAAAATTGGGTGGTTTGCCGACCTCCGGTCAGATCACACTGTTTGATGGCCGTACTGGTGAGCAATTTGAGCGTCAGGTAACTGT
The DNA here is from genome assembly GCF_002632465.1 of Xenorhabdus budapestensis. Classification (GTDB taxonomy): domain Bacteria; phylum Pseudomonadota; class Gammaproteobacteria; order Enterobacterales; family Enterobacteriaceae; genus Xenorhabdus; species Xenorhabdus budapestensis. Next base: position 66,323 of record NZ_NIBS01000003.1, read on the forward strand.
TGGTTACATGTACATGCTGAAATTGAACCACTTGGTTGATGACAAGATGCATGCTCGTTCTACCGGTTCTTACAGTCTGGTTACTCAGCAGCCGCTGGGTGGTAAGGCACAGTTCGGTGGTCAGCGTTTCGGTGAGATGGAAGTGTGGGCACTGGAAGCATACGGTGCAGCATATACTCTGCAAGAAATGCTTACCGTTAAATCTGATGATGTTAACGGTCGTACCAAGATGTATAAAAACATCGTGGATGGTAACCACCAGATGGAACCAGGTATGCCGGAATCTTTCAACGTATTGCTGAAAGAGATCCGTTCCTTGGGTATCAATATCGAGCTGGAAGACGAATAAATTGTTTTCCGCTGGCACTGTCCGGCCTTATGTTGAAACCGGGTGTTGAAAGATAGACTGCGTGTTGAAACATATAGCAATGTCGGGCAGTTTGCCAGCCAGTGGTTACACTGGTCATAGGGGGGAGTGGCATGGGCCACTCACCTAACAGGTCTAACTCCGACAGGAGCCATTTCGTGAAAGACTTATTGAAGTTTCTGAAAGCGCAAACCAAGACCGAAGAGTTTGATGCGATCAAAATTGCTCTGGCCTCTCCAGATATGATCCGTTCGTGGTCATTCGGGGAAGTAAAAAAGCCGGAAACCATTAACTACCGTACGTTCAAACCTGAGCGTGACGGCCTTTTCTGTGCACGTATTTTCGGGCCAGTAAAAGATTATGAATGCTTGTGTGGTAAATACAAGCGTTTGAAACACCGTGGTGTGATTTGTGAGAAGTGTGGTGTTGAGGTTACTCAGACTAAAGTTCGCCGTGAACGTATGGGGCACATCGAACTGGCATCTCCGACTGCTCACATCTGGTTTCTGAAATCTCTGCCATCCCGTATCGGTTTGTTGCTGGATATGCCGCTGCGCGACATTGAACGCGTATTGTACTTCGAATCCTATGTGGTTGTTGAAGGCGGTATGACCAGCCTTGAGCGCAGCCAGATCCTGACTGAAGAACAGTATCTGGATGCACTGGAAGAATTCGGTGATGAATTCGACGCTAAAATGGGTGCGGAAGCGATCCAATCTTTGTTGAAGAACATGGATCTGGAAAACGAATGTGAAACCCTGCGTGAAGAGTTGAATGAAACCAACTCTGAAACTAAGCGCAAAAAGCTGACTAAGCGCATTAAATTGTTGGAAGCTTTCATTCAGTCTGGTAATAAACCAGAGTGGATGGTTCTGACCGTTCTGCCAGTTCTGCCACCGGATCTGCGTCCATTGGTTCCACTGGATGGTGGTCGTTTCGCAACTTCAGACCTGAACGATCTGTATCGTCGCGTTATTAACCGTAACAACCGTCTGAAACGCCTGTTGGATCTGGCTGCGCCAGATATCATCGTACGTAACGAAAAACGTATGTTGCAGGAAGCGGTTGATGCATTGCTGGACAACGGTCGTCGCGGTCGTGCGATTACAGGTTCCAATAAACGTCCTCTGAAATCCTTGGCAGACATGATTAAGGGTAAACAAGGTCGTTTCCGTCAGAACCTGCTGGGTAAACGTGTTGACTACTCAGGCCGTTCTGTAATTACCGTAGGTCCATACCTGCGTCTGCATCAGTGTGGTCTTCCTAAGAAGATGGCACTGGAGCTGTTCAAGCCATTCATTTATGGCAAGCTGGAACTGCGTGGTCTGGCGACTACCATCAAAGCAGCCAAGAAAATGGTTGAACGTGAAGAAGCGGTTGTATGGGATATCCTTGATGAGGTTATCCGTGAGCACCCGGTTCTGTTGAACCGTGCACCAACCCTTCACCGTCTGGGTATTCAGGCATTCGAACCAGTTCTGATCGAAGGTAAGGCAATCCAGCTGCACCCGCTGGTGTGTGCGGCTTATAACGCCGACTTCGACGGTGACCAGATGGCTGTTCACGTGCCGTTGACACTGGAAGCTCAGCTGGAAGCGCGTGCGCTGATGATGTCTACCAACAACATCCTGTCTCCAGCGAGTGGTGAACCAATTATTGTTCCATCTCAGGACGTTGTATTGGGTCTGTACTACATGACCCGTGACTGTGTTAACGCGAAAGGCGAAGGCATGGTTCTGACCGGTCCTAAAGAAGCAGAGCGCGTATACCGTGCAGGTCTGGCTTCTCTGCACGCCCGTGTCAAAGTTCGTATCACTGAAGAAGTGAAAGATGGTGAAGGTAATGTCACCGTTAATACAGGGTTGGTTGATACGACCATTGGTCGTGCCATCCTGTGGATGATTGTACCAAAAGGTCTGCCATACTCACTGATTAACCAGCCACTGGGTAAAAAAGCTATCTCTAAGATGCTGAATACCTGTTACCGCATACTGGGTTTGAAACCAACCGTTATTTTGGCTGACCAGACCATGTATACCGGTTTTGCTTACGCTGCCCGTTCAGGGGTATCCGTAGGTATTGATGATATGGTTATTCCTGAGAAGAAAGAAGGCATCATTGCTGAAGCAGAAGCTGAAGTTGCCGAAATTCAGGAACAGTTCCAGTCAGGTCTGGTAACTGCGGGTGAACGTTATAACAAGGTTATCGATATCTGGGCTGCGGCGAACGAACGTGTTGCTAAGGCGATGATGGAAAACCTCTCTTCTGAAACTGTTATTAACCGTAATGGTGAAGAAGAGCAGCAGGTTTCCTTCAACAATATCTTTATGATGGCAGACTCCGGTGCTCGTGGTTCTGCGGCTCAGATCCGCCAGTTGGCGGGTATGCGTGGTCTGATGGCAACGCCAGATGGTTCCATCATCGAAACCCCAATCACTGCGAACTTCCGTGAAGGTCTGAACGTACTCCAGTACTTCATCTCAACTCACGGTGCTCGTAAAGGTCTTGCGGATACCGCATTGAAGACCGCGAACTCCGGTTACCTGACACGTCGTCTGGTTGATGTTGCTCAAGACCTGGTTATCACTGAAGATGATTGTGGTACTCACGACGGTATCCTGATGACTCCGGTCATTGAGGGTGGTGACGTTAAAGAACCTCTGCGTGAGCGTGTACTGGGTCGTGTGACTGCTGAAGACGTTCTGAAACCGGGCTCAGCGGATATTCTGGTTCCACGTAATACACTGCTGAACGAAAAATGGTGTGATCTGTTAGAAGAAAATTCTGTTGACAGTGTGAAAGTACGTTCCGTAGTTAGTTGTGAAACTGATTTCGGTGTTTGTGCAAAATGTTACGGACGTGACCTTGCTCGTGGTCATATCATCAACAAAGGTGAAGCAGTTGGTGTTATCGCGGCACAGTCAATCGGTGAACCAGGTACACAGCTGACGATGCGTACGTTCCACATCGGTGGTGCGGCATCTCGTGCAGCAGCAGAATCCAGCATTCAGGTACGTAACAAAGGTCAGCTGAAACTGACTAACGCAAAATTTGTGACTAACTCTGTGGGCAAACTGGTTATTACTTCCCGTAATACCGAATTGCGCCTGATTGACGACTTCGGTCGTACAAAAGAAAGCTATAAAGTACCTTACGGCTCGGTATTGGCTAAAGGTGATGGTGAAGCAGTAACTGGCGGTGAAACCGTTGCGAACTGGGACCCACACACCATGCCAGTCGTGAGTGAAGTGTCCGGTATCATCCAGTTCTACGATATGGTTGATGGTCAAACCATCACCCGTCAAACGGATGAACTGACCGGTCTGTCATCACTGGTAGTTCTGGATAGCGCAGAGCGTACTGGTAGCGGTAAAGACTTGCGTCCGGCTCTGAAAATCGTAGATGCTCAGGGTAACGATGTTCTGATCCCAGGTACAGATATGCCTGCTCAGTACTTCCTGCCGGGTAAAGCGATTGTTCAGCTGGAAGATGGCATGGCTATCTCTGCGGGTGATACGTTGGCGCGTATTCCTCAGGAATCTGGCGGTACTAAAGATATCACCGGTGGTCTGCCACGCGTTGCAGATCTGTTCGAAGCTCGTCGTCCGAAAGAGCCTGCTATTCTGGCAGAGATCAGCGGTATCGTTTCTTTCGGTAAAGAAACCAAAGGTAAGCGCCGTCTGGTAATCAGCCCACTGGATGGTAGTGATGCTTACGAAGAGATGATCCCTAAATGGCGTCAGCTCAACGTGTTCGAAGGTGAGGTTGTTGGACGTGGTGACGTGATCTCCGATGGCCCAGAATCTCCACATGACATTCTGCGTTTGCGAGGTGTTCATGCTGTTGCTCGTTACATCACCAACGAAGTTCAGGAAGTTTACCGTTTGCAAGGCGTTAAGATTAACGATAAACACATCGAAGTTATCGTTCGTCAGATGCTGCGTAAAGCTACCATTGCAAGTGCGGGAAGTTCTGAATTCCTTGAAGGCGAGCAGGTTGAATACGCACGCGTTAAAGTTGCTAACCGTAAGCTGGAGCAGGACGGCAAAGTACCTGCGACTTTCCACCGTGATCTGCTGGGTATCACCAAAGCGTCACTGGCAACAGAGTCTTTCATCTCTGCGGCGTCGTTCCAGGAAACAACCCGCGTATTGACTGAAGCAGCTGTTGCAGGTAAACGTGATGAATTGCGTGGCCTGAAAGAGAACGTTATTGTGGGTCGCTTGATCCCTGCGGGTACAGGTTATGCTTACCATCAGGATCGTATGCGTCGTCGTCACGAAAATGAAGTGGTTGAAGCACCACAAGTCAGTGTTGACGAAGCCACTGCAAACCTTGCTGAATTGTTGAATGCTGGTTTCGGTAGCAGTAATAACGAGTAAACTCGTGATGATGATGAATAATAGTATACTTAATCAGTATAGCTAATTGTAAAATGCCCTCTCTTGGTAGAGGGCATTTTTTATTGAGTGGAAAATACAAATGAGACGAATCGTTCATGTTTCTGTAATGGTTTTCTTACTGTCCTTGATATTTTTTCTCAATCCGGCCGTAGCACATCAGCATGATCGGTCAGACTATCTCTATATGGAGGTAACCAGAGACAGTGAAATCTATGCCTGGATTGGTGAACATGTTATTCAGGTTGGGCTATTCAAAAAAGGGCAAAACCTGAAAGTGATTCAGGAAGAAGGGGAAAACAGTGATTATTACGAATTTAGCTTTGGTAATGGAAAAGGTTATATTGCTAAAGGTAACTTAAGAGAAATAAAAAAATCTACATTTCCTATTGACCCTTTCCAGACTCTCAATAAAAAAGCATCACAAGGCTTAGTTATTTTTAAGGACATTCGAGTCTATAGCACACCGAAAGTAGATAATAAACCCGTCGCAATTTTGGCAGCGGATCTCCGTTATCCAATTTTGGATAAATTACAGGACGCTTCACATCATATTTGGTATGAAATTAATTTAGGCGATCGCTTGGGTTACATTAGTGACCAAGATGCTGAGTTGGATAATGGTATTCCTGTATTGACTTATCACCATATTCTTAAAGATAAGGAAAATAAACGTTTTTTCCATACTTCAACGACCACATCTTTGACTGCCTTTCGTAATCAGATGGCTTATCTGAAACAGGCGGGCTATACCACGATTTTATTGTATGAATTGGAAGGATACCTAAATGGAGCCATTAACTTGCCAGCTAAAGTGGTTGCTTTGACATTTGATGATGGATTGAAATCTGTATATCGGTATGCTTATCCAATATTGAAAGAGAATGGGCAGAAGGCAACACTTTTTATTATTTCATCCCGAATTAAGCGTCATCCACAGAAATGGAACCCTAATAGCCTGCAATTTTTAAGCCTTTCTGAATTATACTCCCTGCAGAATGTTTTTGATTTTCAATCTCATACCCATTTCTTGCATCGTCTAAATAAAAATAAACAGCCAATATTATTCAGTCGTTCATACCGCAATATCTTGTATGATTTTGAGCGTTCACGCCGGGCATTATTACAATTTAATCCCCATGTACTTTATCTCTCTTATCCTTTTGGTGGGTATAATCAGACAGCGATGAAAGCTGCCAAAAATGCAGGATTTCATTTAGCGGTTACTACAGTACAAGGGAAAGTAAAGCTAGGTGATAATCCTTTCTCTTTGAAGCGATTATATATATTACGGACAAATCCCATTGAAAAAATGGCAAAAATGATTTCTAACCAGGCAGATACTGTATCTTTACAGCCTATAGATAACAGGATGTAAAATATTAATACATTACCAGGTTTTTAGGGGTTCACCATAGTTATAAACATATCTGAATTTATAGGATATAGAGCCTATTCCTTTAGGCCCTAAGTTTAATTATTGAATCTCACTATAGCTTTCGCTGAATCAAGCTTATTCTTTGTTTTTTACCATTTTGATAAAAATTTCTCGTGCACTTGGTGAGCCAAGACGTTCTGCTTCATCTAATAACTTCAGTGCCTTATCAATATCACCACTTCTAATCGCTTTTTTAATAGCATCATTGAAATACTGTTCGGTATCACCTAAGACTGGTTTGGTTTCCGGTGTAATAGGTGACGGTTGTCCAGAAGGAGCTGTATTTAGTTGTGTAGAACCAACAGTCACTGTTTTAGGCTCGGATACAGTAAAAGAATGACCAATTAAAATATTTCCAGCATCTCGTTCCGATTTCACTTTCAGTGTTAAAATACCAGTATCGGTATGGCGAGCTATCGGATTAGGAATATTAGGCACAGCATTACCGACTCCCTGTGCATAGGCTTTGGCTGGATTAACCATTTCTGTGGATGTTTGTAGATCTGCATGGGTCGTATAAATCAGCATATAAATTTGCTGTTGCCCTAATGCGGGTGTCAGTTTTAATGTTCCCTCAAGCCTGTCTGCCGACATAATACTTGGCTGCTGATAGGTAAAATAATGACTTGGATAAAACGCAGCAGGACGGAATTGTTCATCAAGCACTAACACATTAGGTGAATAAACCTGCCTATCTTTTATCGGGCTACTCAGGGTTATTTTCAATGCTCCATGATTGGCAGGTAAAGCAAGAGCAGCAACTGGACCCTGGATATTTCCTTGGTTAAGCTGAAGTGATGCATGACTAAGAGTCACTGTTTGCTTGGCATTGGTATTCACCGATTGCCATGCTAATTTCTGTAAAACGGAGATAGGTAAAGAAGGCGCAACGAGGTTGCGCTTTCTCAAATCAGTTATGGTCTTATCAGAAACAGTCTCAGTGACAGCATAAGTTATTGTGGGTATGTTCATGTAGAACAAGATACCGAAACAAATAGGAAGTAGTTTGATTCTCATCTTATGACCTTTGCCTGACATTACCACCAAGCCTCAAATTGAGCCCCAAACGTGAATTCATCACTCTTACCACGGCTGAAACGGTGTGCCGATGTGTCAGAATAAGCAACGCCATCAAGATAACCGACATTGTTATTGGCATAACCCCACTTTTCATTCCATTTAGCATAAGTAACAAATAAACGGATAGCAGGGCGGGACCAGATACTATCCCCAGCTTGCCATTGCTGAGCCAATGTAATTTTGTATTGGTTATTTGTTGCTTTAGTGCGTTGAGATTTTACATTGTCATAGCCAGCTTCCATCAACGTACTCATAACGGGGGTCCACTTATACATTGGTCGGATCCCAACCGTATACCATGTGGTGCCGTTACGATTGTCGCGATCAATATCCTGATACATAGCCACGTACATCAGATCCCATTTTTTTGCCAGATTGATTGCACCATGATTTAAAATACGCAGCATATGACCATTATTGTTGATGTTGGCACCTTCTGGACGACCATTATTGCTGGAAGTCATAGAGTCAGTTGCATACTGAACGACAAACTTGTTGAATCCTCCCAACATACTTTGTGTGTGTTCAGCCGTTAGCATAACGCCATCTTTGGAGGCATTTTTATTCAGATGATAGCCTTTACGTGCATTAGCGCGCCCATAGTCAATCCCCAATTCCAGCGTTCCACCATCATTGATAGGTAAATTAGCAAGCCGAATATCGAAAACATCATTAGAGGTGGAGGTATAGCCCTGTTTACCTGCAATCCAGCCATATGAGCCACCATTTTCGGTATTGCGAGTCACAGCAAGAGAAAGTTTGCCCAAACCAAGATCAATATTCTCCAAACCTGCACCAGGGCCTGAGATATCCCAATAATAAAAATCGATCATATGCACATCATGGCGTTGGTAAAAGCGCTTACCTGCCCATAAAGTCGAGCCGGGCAGCCAATCAATGATGTTACTTGCTTTCACATTCATTTCACGGAGAGCTGGGCTGGTTGATTCCCAATCGTTCTTTTGCGAGATGGAATAGGCCAGATTAGTGTCAAAATAGAAGCGTTTGTCACCTTCCTGCCACAATTCTTGCCCTAATTTTAATTCGGCATAGGTTTCACACTCATTGCCGAGGCGATATTTACTTTGTGCTCCTGTACTTTGAGCACATTTTTGTTCACCTCCACTGCCTGTCCAACCGATACCTGAACGGGCATAACCGTGAAAGTCTACCGCAGCGGCTTGTATGGAAAAGAATCCAGCCAGTATAGTCAATGAGAGAGGTAAGATACGCATTAATAATTCTCCTGTTATTTTTTTATGGAGTAGATTTAAACTCCTGGTTCCTTATGCAAACGCTGACATGCCGTTCCATCTTCCCGGAACAGATGGCAGCGATGAGGAGCTAACCCGATCGTGAAGGTTTCCCCTTCTTCCACGAGAACAATATCAGGCCGGAGATAAACGAGGTTTTGATGAATAGCGGATATGTGGATATGGATTTGCGTTTCATTTCCTAACTGCTCTACTAGCTGTATTGTTCCTTCTAGTGTTACGTCGGCAATATCATTAGGCAGTAGATGCTCTGGGCGAATGCCCAGGGATACGTTACTGCCAACGGTGAGGCCTTTACTTTCGACAGGGAGCCAAACATGCTGTCCATTGGGCAGGCTGATTTGCACTTGATCGACGGCGATAGCAGAAACCTTGACGGGTAAGAAATTCATTTTCAGAGAGCCAATAAAGCTGGCTACAAAACGGTTGGCTGGGTAGTGATAAATCTCCAGAGGTTTTCCGACCTGAGCAATATTGCCTGCGTTTAATACGACGATTTTATCTGCCAATATCATAGCTTCAGTTTGGTCATGGGTGACATAGATCATGGTGCGTTTCAGGCGTTTATGTAGGCGTGAAATTTCAATACGCATTTGGACACGCAGGGCTGCATCCAAGTTAGAAAGGGGCTCATCCAGCAAAAAGATATTAGGTTCGGCTACCAGAGTTCGGCCAATAGCAACTCGCTGACGCTGCCCGCCTGATAGCGCTTTTGGACGGCGATCTAATAGATGGGCAAGCTGGAGAGTTTCTGCAACTCGCTCTACTCGCTTCTGAATTTCACTTTTTTTAACACCTGCCAGTTTTAAGCCGAAAGACATATTATCTGCTACAGACAGATGGGGGTAGAGTGCATAAGATTGAAAAACCATTCCGATACTGCGTTTGGCAGGAGGTACATCATTTATCCTTTGTCCTGCGATCAGTATTTCACCGGAAGTAATATCTTCCAGACCGGCAATCATCCTTAATAAGGTCGATTTCCCACATCCTGATGGGCCAACAAAAACCACGAATTCCCCTTCTTTAATATCAAGATTGAGATTTTTGGAAATAATATTTTCACCATAAGCCTTAGATACATTACGAAGTGTGACGCTGGACATGTGTTTCCCTCGGAGTTGCCATCCTGGTTTGTAGTGAAAAGCAGATGGCAGGATTGTGTGCAAAATAACAGGAACAAAAATCCTCCATTTGATAGTTTTTTATGGGGGAGGAAGTAGGAGGATGAGATTAATGAAATTGAAAAATTCTTTGATAAGTCACGGAATAAGATGTGATTTTAATCCCAAAAATTGATGCCTTTTTAAGGCTAACAGTATGGTTTACAGTGCTTTTGTAATCACGCTCACACTCGTTTGATGGGAGGCGTAGGATGGAGGAGGATGAGCCTGTTTTCTATTGATTGCACACTGAGGACTATTTTCTGAAAGTGTAATGAGAAATTTAGCTTAAATTAGTAGACGATGAAAAGGACGGAATGATGACAAAAACAACCTTGAAAGTGAGTGTTCGTACTCTGATGCTTTCCGTTTTATCTACATGGGTACTCTCTGCTCCTGCTTTTGCAAAATTGGAAGAAGGTAAGCTGGTAATTTGGATCAATGGGGATAAGGGGTATAACGGTCTGTCCCAGGTTGGTGATAAATTTGCGCAGGAAACGGGCATTTCAGTCAGTGTTGAACACCCAGACAAACTAGAAGAAAAGTATTCCCAGATTGCTGCAACGGGAGATGGTCCAGATATCATTTTCTGGGCACATGACCGTTTCGGAGGCTATGCACAGTCTGGGCTGCTGGCTGAGGTTACACCCGATAAAAATCTTACGGAGAAGCTGTTTCCTTTCACTTGGGATGCGGTTCGCCATGATGGCAAGATAGTTGGTTATCCTGTTGCGGTTGAAGCACTTTCCCTTATTTACAATAAGGATCTGCTTAAGTCACCACCCGCAACATGGGAAGAAATTCCGGCATTGGATAACGAACTAAAAAAACAGGGAAAGAGTGCAATAATGTTTAATTTACAGGAGCCTTATTTCTCCTGGCCCCTGATTGCTGCTGATGGTGGGTATGCTTTTAAGAGGCAGGGAGATACCTACAATATTAAAGATAGTGGTGTAAATCATGCTGGCTCTAAAGCAGGTTTGGCATTTTTAGTCAGCTTGGTAAAAAACAAACATCTCAGTGCGGATATCGATTACTCCATTGCTGAAGCTGCTTTCAATCAAGGTAAAACAGCAATGACTATCAATGGCCCTTGGTCATGGGCGAATATTGACAAAAGTAAGATCAATTACGGTGTCACTCTGTTACCCACTTTTAAAGGTCAACCCTCTAAACCTTTTGTTGGTATTTTAAGTGCGGGAATCAATGCAGCCAGTCCTAATAAGGAATTGGCGAAAGAGTTTTTGGAAAATTACCTGCTGACGAATGAAGGTTTGACCATGATGGATAAGGATAAGCCATTAGGCGCTGTAGCGTTGAAATCCTATCAGGATATCCTTGCCAAAGATCCTCGAATTGCTGCCACGATGGGAAATGCTCAGAAAGGGGAAATTATGCCGAATATTTCACAAATGAGCAGTTTCTGGTATGGCATGCGTAGCGCCGTACTCAATTCAATAAGTAGTCGACAATCTGTAGATGCGGCTCTCAATGATGCAGAGGCTCGAATAGTAAAATAAACGAATATTAGGCTCCTGATTTTGAAGGAGCTTTTTTGTCTATTGAGGGACAGGTTTGGTCACTGGATTTCAGTAACAGATTCTGAATAAAGGTCTTTTTGTAACGGGAATAGTTATTAACTGGGATAGTAACAGGAAGTGCATAATGTCAACGAGATTGAACAAAAAAGTATGGTGGTCACGCTCTGTCCTGAAACGGCTTGTCGTGGGGCTGATAGCGGGGCTGGGCCTATTTTTTACGGGTTATTTGACTGTGTTGATGTATGCACAAGGGGAATATCTGTTCGCTATGCTGACACTGGTATTACTGGGCAGTGGTATTTATATCTTTGTCAATAGCAGATCTTATGTTTGGCGTTATACCTATCCGGGTATTGCCGGAATGGCTTTGTTTGTATTGTTTCCACTCATTTGCACCATTGCGATTGCTTTTACAAATTATAGCAGTACCAACCAACTCACTCTTGAACGGGCTAAGACAGTATTAATGAGTCGTCAATATCAGACAGGAGAAGCATTTGATTTCAAGCTTTATCCTGAAGCTGAGCGGTGGGTTTTGGCATTGAGTATCTCGGATAGTTCCAAGATATCCAGTTCTAATATATTAGTATCAGAGCCTTTTTCTTTATCTGAATCTGAAAAGGAAGAGATGATTCTGCCATTGCATGAACGAACAGTTGGTTTTGAACGCAGTGCTGCTACATTGCGTACTATCACTCAGAACCGACAGATATTAGGGCAAATTGTGGTGATTTTGCCCGATGGCAGTAAGTTACGTATGAGTTCCCTACGGAAATTTTCCGGTATACATTCACTTTATACTCTAAGTGAAGATGGTAACACCCTAACTAATAATCAAACTGGTGTGCAATACCGACCAAATATGGAGACGGGCTTCTATCAATCCATTAATGCCAAAGGGGGATGGGGGCAAGAAACGTTGAGTCCCGGATTTACCGTTTCTATTGGATGGAAAAACTTCCTGCGGGTGATACAGGATGAAGGGATTCAAAAACCTTTTCTCTCCATTTTTGTCTGGACGGTGATCTTTTCTCTGTTGACAGTAATATTGACTGTAGCGCTGGGTATGATTCTGGCTTGTATTGTGCAGTGGGAAGCACTTAAAGGCAGGGCAATCTACCGAGTATTACTTATCTTACCGTATGCTGTACCTTCCTTTATTTCCATCTTGATCTTTAAGGGGTTATTTAATCAGAGCTTTGGCGAAATTAATTTGCTGCTAAATGGGTTATTTGGTCTGAAACCGGATTGGTTTACTGATCCGACTCTGACCAGAACCATGCTGATTATTGTCAATACATGGTTGGGCTATCCCTATATGATGATCCTGTGTATGGGGTTGCTGAAAGCGATTCCTGATGATCTGTATGAAGCATCTGCAATGGATGGTGCAGGACCATTACAGAATTTCTTCTATATCACGTTTCCTTTGTTAATTAAGCCTCTAACACCATTGATGATTGCCAGCTTTGCTTTTAACTTCAACAATTTTGTTCTGATCCAATTACTTACTAAAGGTGGGCCAGATCATATTGGCACAACAACACCTGCGGGTTATACCGACCTCTTAGTCAGCTATACCTACCGAATTGCGTTTGAAGGTGGTGGGGGACAGGATTTTGGGTTAGCTGCGGCGATAGCAACGTTAATTTTCCTGCTGGTGGGAGCCTTAGCAATTATCAATCTGAAAACCACACGCATTAAATTTGACTAAGGAGATGACAACATGGCGATGGTGCAACCTAAATCACAACGGTGGCGAGTATGGGCAACACATATACTCATGCTGACTTTTATCGCTTTGATTTTATTTCCATTACTGATGGTTATTGCTATTTCCTTACGACCAGGAAATTTTGCTACAGGTAGTCTTATTCCGGATGCGATTTCCTGGGAGCACTGGAAATTGGCACTTGGTATTAGCGTAGAATCCGCTGATGGGCGTGTTACACCTCCACCATTTCCGGTGATGTTATGGCTATGGAACTCTGTAAAAGTCGCATTTATTACTGCCACGGGTATTGTTGCACTATCAACAACATGTGCTTATGCCTTTGCTCGTATGCGTTTTCGTGGCAAAAGTACCTTGTTGAAAGGAATGCTGATTTTTCAAATGTTCCCTGCTGTTTTGTCATTGGTGGCACTATATGCTCTGTTTGATCGACTGGGAGAATATATTCCTTTTATCGGGTTGAATACCCATGGCAGTGTGATCTTTGCTTATATGGGGGGAATTGCTCTGCATGTGTGGACGATAAAAGGTTATTTTGAAACGTTAGATCGTTCTTTAGAAGAGGCGGCTATGTTGGATGGGGCGACATCGTGGCAAGTTTTTCGTTTGATACTTTTGCCTCTTTCTGTACCAATACTGGCGGTTGTATTTATTCTGTCTTTTATCGGTGTGATTACTGAAGTGCCAGTGGCGTCGCTATTGTTAAGAGATGTGGACAATTACACATTAGCTGTGGGTATGCAGCAATATCTTCATCTACAAAATTATCTCTGGGGTGATTTTGCAGCGGCTGCCGTACTTTCTGCTGTGCCTATCACAGTGGTTTTCTTACTTGCTCAGCGCTGGTTAGTGGGAGGATTAACAGCGGGTGGTGTGAAGGGGTGACTATCTGATTGAAAGTCAACCAAGGTAAGGGAGAATTAAGGTGGAACTTCGTACCGGAATAATTGCGGTACGAAGTTCTGATGGTCTTTCCAAAAGAATATGGCTTTTTCAATATCTGCTTGTTGCTTACGAAATCGTCCTTCTGTGCTTATCCACTGTTTCCAGCAAGTGATTTACGCGCTCATCCTTGAAAATAGCTTCCAATGTAACGGCTAATTTACGTCGCCAATTCGGGTATTCCCTGGTTGTGCCGGGAACATTGACAGGGTGTTCCATGTCCAACCAATCTTCGGGTTGTAAACCTAATAAGGCACTGGTACTGCTGGCGAGATAATAGTGTATGTCATGATTAATGGAGACTGATATCTGTGATGATGATGCCTCTTGCTGCAATTGAATTGGCGTATTTGTTATGAACGATGATTCAGAGAGATAGCCAGAGCGGTGTAAACCTGCCAATAGCTTTTGCTTACAATGTTCGCGTTCATCATATAACTCAGCAAGTAGCGCATTATCTGGATATAGGCCGATTGATTCCCCCAGTTTCAGATCGCCACTTTGCCAAAACCCGCGTAATGTTGGCAAATCATGGGTGGTGATAGTTGCCATCGCTTGTGTGGTATATTCATCAGGTGACTTAAATTCCCCTTTTTCGTCGCGCTCGAAATAAAATACCTTGTAAGAATAGACACCACGGTCGCGTAATTTCCCGACAATCTCTTCTGGTACAATCCCTAAATCTTCACCTATCACCATGCAGCAATGGCGTTGACTTTCCAGTGCCAGTATTGCCAGCAGATCATCAACGGGATAGTGAACATAAACCCCTTGGGCTGCGCTTTCGCCTTGTGGGATCCACCAAAGCCTGAGCAGTGCCATCACATGATCAATTCGTAATGCACCGCAGTGACGCATATTGCTACGTAGTAATTCAATAAAAGGCCGATAGTGTTGGGCCTGTAACACGTGGGGATTCATCGGTGGAAGTCCCCAGTTCTGCCCTAGTGGTCCCAGAATATCCGGCGGTGCGCCAATGGATACTTCGGTGCAATAGAGCTCTCGGTTCTCCCAGGTTTCTGAACCGCCTTGTGCCACACCAACGGCCAGATCACGGTAAATACCAATTGGCATAGAACTGTTTTGACTTTCACTGAAACAGTCAGCTAACTGACTGTCAGCTATCCATTGTAGCCAAAGAAAAAATTCTATTTCCTGAGAGTGGGTATGACAAAATTCCTGAACGGTATCACTATCAGGTTCACGATATTTTTCTGGCCAGACGGGCCAACCCCAATAAGCATGGTTTTCACTGTACAGTTTACAGAGCAGAGCATCATAGACAGCCTGTGAATACAGGCTCTTACCACTTTGAGTAATAAATTGTCGGAAAGCGATGTACAGGGGATCTGCATCAGTTCGGGTATTGAATTGCTGATAAGCCAAACGTAACGCCGTTATTTTTAATGTCATTACGGTGGAATAATCGACCCATTCTGTTTGGCGGGCATGTTGAAGTTTGTGCTGAGTTTCCGGTGACTTCCACCATGTTTGAGCTTCGGTACTGGATTTAAAGTCTTCTACCTGATTTACATCAATATAAATGACATTAAGCCAATGGCGGGATGAGGGACTATAAGGGCTGGCGTTTTCAGGCATGGCTGGATACATTGCATGTAGCGGATTCAGGCCGATAAAAGCCCCTCCGCGTTGTGCCAGTTTTCTCAGCATCTGTTTTAAATCGCCAAAATCACCGATTCCCCAGTTATTTTCTGAACGCAGGGTATAGAGTTGAACACAGGCTCCCCAAAGTTTATGGCCCTTCTTCAGGGGTTTTGGTTCATAACAGCGTTCTGGTGTGACGATGATTTGCATCGTGTGATGTTGTGCATCATCTTTTTGCCTTGATATGGGGGTTAAAATAAGAGTGTGGTAACCCAGGGGCAAAGAGGTCGGCGATGTAAGTTGATACTGGCAATTTCCATGCAAATCTTCTCCTTGTTCTGTCTGTATCTGCCATTGATATTGTGTTGAGCTATTCAAAGTCAAAGTAAATGCTTTGCCCTGCATCAATATTTTAACTGTGGGTAAAGGCAAAGCAGTTAAGTCAGAAACCGGTCTTTCGACCGGTATATTTGTTCCCATAGCTTGTAAAATTCGATGCCTTATTTGAGCAGGAATAGCCTGTGGTTTCCCGTAAGCATTAATATATTCAGTGGCAATACCAGCCTCTGTTGCCAAATCATCAAGGCATTTATTTTCCATGACGGATCCTTATCTCGCCTGCCAGATACGTTGTTGATAATCTTGAATAGTTCGGTCAGAGCTGAATTTCCCCATACGAGCAGTATTAAGGATCGTGCTCTGTGTCCAACATTGGGTATTACGGTATAGATCATCGATCCGTTGCTGAGCAGCGCAGTAATCAGCAAAATCTGCCAGTACCAAATAAGGGTCACCGCCATCAATCAGGCTATGCAGCATTAAAGCAAATGCTTGTGTATCTCCATGACTGAATTCACCGTTGGCAAGAGAATTGAGTATGTCTTGTAGATGACTGTTTTGTTGGAGGATGCTTTGTGGGTTGTAGCCATTTTTCAGTAATGCTTTTGCTTCCTCTACTGTATGCCCGAAGATAAAAATATTATCGTTGCCAACTTGTTCGGCTATTTCGACATTCGCACCATCCAGTGTGCCGATAGTCAGCGCTCCATTTAAGGCGAGTTTCATATTACCTGTGCCAGAGGCCTCTTTTCCTGCTGTAGAGATCTGTTCTGATACATCGGCGGCAGGGATCATTAATTCAGCTTTAGAAACATTGTAATCGGGAATAAAGGCAATTTTTATGCGATCACGCACGATCGGATCATGGTTGATCTTTTCGGCTGCGTGGTTGATAGCTGAGATAATATTTTTTGCCAGATAGTAACCGGGGGCGGCTTTAGCACCGAACAGGAAAACACGTGGGTGAATATCCAACGCCGGGTTTTCCTGAATTTGTCGATAAAGTGAGAGGATATGTAGCAGATTCAAATGCTGGCGTTTGTATTCATGCAGTCGTTTGATTTGTACATCAAAGATGGCATGAGGATCGAGTTTAAGCCCCATCACTTTATTAACGTAGTTGGACAGGCGGATTTTATTGTCCTGTTTTACGCCCCAATAAGCTTCACGGAAAGCCGCATCATTGGCATAGGGTTCGAGTTTTTTTAACGCGGTAATATCATTGATCCATTCATGGCCTAATGTCTGATCAATCAATGAGGAGAGTGCTGGATTGCATTGTTTTAGCCAACGGCGTGGTGTAACACCATTGGTTACGTTATGGAATTTTTCTGGCCACAATTGATGATATTCAGGGAATAGATCTGTCACAATCAAAGATGAATGCAGTGCTGCAACTCCATTGACTGCAAAACAGGCCACAACACAGAGATTAGCCATTCTCACCTGATGGTCATGGATAACAGCCAGTTTTTCCCATACTTGTTGATTGCCAGGCCAGTTTTGTTCCACTGTTTTACGGAAGCGACGGTTTATTTCTTGGATAATACGGTGGTGGCGCGGCAGTAATTCGCTGATCAGGTGTTCATCCCAACGTTCTAAACCTTCTGGTAATAGGGTGTGGTTGGTATAAGCGAAGGTCTGACCGGTAATGGCCCATGCAGTATCCCAATCCAATTGGTGCTCATCAATCAGAAGGCGCATCATCTCAGGAATGGCAATGGTTGGGTGAGTATCATTGAGCTGGATAACTTCGTACTGCGGTAACTCTTGTATTTTGCGGCCAGCTTGCTGATGACGACGTAGAATGTCAGCCACAGCACAGGCACACTGGAAATACTGCTGCATCAGGCGAAGACGTTTTCCGGCCTGATGATTATCATTCGGATAGAGGACCTTGGTCAGGCTGGTGGCTTGAATGCCTTGTTGCTCAGCATGCAGGAACTGCCCATCATTAAACAGTGATAAATCAAAGGGGTTATCGTGAGTTGCCAGCCATAGACGCAGGGGTTGTATAACACCATTATCATAACCAATCACAGATAGATCCCATGCTTCTCCTGTCAGCCTAAAATTAGGTCGCCAGGTTTCACGACCGTCTGCTGTTGTGACAATTTCACCGCCGAAACCGATATTAACTTTCAGCTGTATATTGCGGTAAAACCACGGATAGGTATTGCGTTCCCAATCATCAGGGGCTTCAATTTGTAGCCCCTGTTCGAAAGATTGCCGGAACAGACCATACTGGTAATTGAGTCCGTAGCCGATTGCCGGTTGATTAAGGGTTGACATTGAATCAAGAAAACAAGCTGCCAGACGCCCTAATCCACCATTACCCAAGGCAGGGTCAACTTCTTCTTCCAGCACGTCACTTAATACCACGCCATATTCGGCTAAATAAGTCTGAACGTCATCATACCAGCCAAGGTTAAGCAAATTGTTAGCAGTCAAACGGCCGATCAGGAATTCCATTGAAATGTAGTTTACGTGCCGTTGATTGCCTTTTGGACTATCGGTGGGGTTTGGATTATCAGTTTGATGGTTATTGTCTTGGCGATAAGTAGGCAGTAATTCCAGAAGAGTGGCACTGATAGCTTGCCACCACTGATGTGTTGTCATTTCCTGTGCTGAATCAAGGCCAAAGCGCTGCCACTGACGGGTAAGTGCAGCCTGGAATACGGTTTTATCGAGTTTGGGCTGTTTCATGGAGTCTTCATCCTGAGGAAAATATAGAGATTATTTAGCCTGATATGCTGAAGGCTCAGTAGGCAAGACACATCATCCTGTAAGGATATTCACAGGGATGAGTATTGGGGCGTAGCTATTTTTTCGAATGCTTTCGCAATTTTATCGGGAACAAGAAACGTTTCAGGTAAAGAATGTGACAAGGTGCAACTTAACACAATGAAATCAATCAACCTAATTGCAAAAGGCGGGCGTTTCTCTAAATTTGGTTGTTCATTAGCAAATGTTACTGATTTTGATTGCTTAATAACATCGAAACAAGGTTTCAGGTATCAGTTTTACTCATTACTTGTGAGGGGAGGAAATAATGCTTATCCCGTCGAAACTCAGTCGCCCTCTTCGCCTCAATAATATGGTTATGCGTGAGCGCCTGTTAAAACAGCTCAATGAAGCACAGAATTATCGACTGGTGCTGATAACCAGTCCGGCAGGGTATGGTAAAACCACATTAATGTCACAATGGGCTGCCGGACAGGATAATCTGGGGTGGTATTCTCTGGATGATAGTGATAATCAGCCGGAACGTTTTGCCAGCTATCTGATTGCTGCTGTCCAACAGGCGACACAGGGGCATTGTGTTAAAAGTGAAGTATTAGCGCAAAAACATCAATATGCCAATTTATCTGCACTGTTTGCACAATTGTTTATTGAACTGAATGAATGGAAGCAGCCACTGTTTCTGGTGATCGATGATTATCATTTGATAGTGAATAAGCTTATCCATGAAGCTATGCGTTTCTTTCTACGCCATCAGCCGGAAAACCTGACGTTGATTATCCTTTCCCGTCACTTACCGTCATTGGGAGTTGCTAATTTACGTGTGCGCGAGCAATTGTTGGAATTCGATAGTCAGCAGTTAGCTTTTAGCTATCAGGAAGCTCAGCAATTTTTTGATAAACGGCTGGCCAGACCATTAGAGGCTGAGCATTGCAGACAGTTATGTCATGACGTGGGAGGGTGGGCGACGGCGTTGCAGCTAATTGCTCTTTCTGCCCGTCAGGCAGGTAATACAGCAGAAATGTCGGCAAAACGTCTTTCAGGAATTAATGCCTGCCATTTGTCAGATTATCTTGTGGACGAAGTTTTAAACCGTGTTGATCAGGAAACACGAGAGTTTTTGTTGCGTAGTTCTATCCTGCGTTCGATGAATGATGGATTGATTGTTTGTCTGACAAGGATGGAAAATGGTCAGCAACGTCTTGAAGATATTGAACGTCAGGGGTTGTTTATCCAGCGCATGGATGATTCTGGCGAATGGTTTTGTTTTCATCCTTTGTTTGCTTCATTCCTTCGCCAACGTTGCCAGTGGGAAATGGCGGCGGATTTACCGGAATTGCATCGTGCGGCGGCAGAAGGCTGGTTGATGCAGGGGTATCCGGGAGAAGCGGTTCATCATGCTTTGGCGACAGCAGATACGAAGTTGTTATGTGATATTTTGCTGCAACATGCATGGGAGTTGTTTAACCACAGCCAGTTATCACTGCTGGAAGAGTGCATGAATGCTTTGCCACATGAGCAGCTACTGGAAAATCCGCGTTTGGTGCTGTTACAGGCATGGCTGGCGCAGAGTCAGTATCGGTATTATGAGGTCAATGCGTTATTGAATCAGGCAGAGCAATCTTTGGAGCAAAAAGAGATGAAGGTTGAGGCTGAATTACTGGGAGAGTTTGACGCATTGCGTGCTCAGGTCGCGATTAATGACGGCCGACCGGATGATGCCGATTTATTGGCTGAAAAAGCGTTGGCAAGTCTGCTGCCTGATAATGAATATGGCCGTATTGTCGCGATGTCAGTGAAAGGGGAGGTACTGCACTGTAAAGGGGAGTTGTCTCCTGCATTAACGTTGATGAAGCAGACAGAACAGCTCGCCCGCCGCTGCCATGTTTACCACTATGCTTTATGGGCATTATTGCAGCAAAGTGAAATTTTACTGGCCCAGGGATATTTACAGACCGCCTATGAAACTCAAAATCACGCTTTTGACTTGATCCGTGAGCAGCATTTGGAACAGTTACCCATGCACGAGTTTCTGCTGCGTATTCGTTCACAGCTTTTGTGGTGTTGGGCGCGTATTGATGAATCGGAGGAATCGGCACGTCGTGGTTTAGATGTGTTGTCTAACTTTCAACCTCAGCAGCAATTACAGTGTCTGACTCAACTGGCGAAATGCTCTTTGATTCGTGGAGATATTGATAATGCTCGTCGTCATTTATCCCGGTGTGAGAATCTACTCAATAATGGGCATTATCATCGTGACTGGCGAACGAATACTGATAAATTGCGAGTCATTATCTGGCAACATCTGGAGGATAATATTTCAGCGGCACAATGGTTGGTTCAGGCAGAAAAACCTGAAAGTTTCAGTAACCATTTCAACCAGAACCAGTGGCGTAATATTGCCCGTGCTCAGATCTTGCTTGGTCAGTATGAAGAAGCAGAAACCATTTTGGAAACGCTGAATGAATACGCTTTAAAGCTGGAACTGGTAAGCGATCTGAATCGCAATTTGTTGTTATGCAACTTACTTTACTGGCAGCTTGAGCGTAAGGCTGAAGCGCAACAAGTGCTGATGGAAGCCTTGCATTTGGCTAATCGCACGGGGTTTATCAGTCATTTTGTGCTTGAAGGTGAATTAATGGCTCAGCAATTGCGCCAGCTCATTCAACTCAATATTTTGCCTGAATTTGAGCAACATCGGGCGCAGCGTATCCTGCGGGAAATCAATCGCCAGAATCGGCATAAATTTGCCCACTTTGATGAAACCTTTGTTGAGCAGCTTCTTACTCATCCTGATGTTCCTGAACTTATTCGCAATAGTCCATTAACTCAACGTGAATGGCAGGTATTGGGGTTAATTTATTCTGGTTACAGTAATGAGCAGATTGCTGTTGAACTGGAAGTGGCAGCGACGACAATTAAAACTCATATCCGCAATCTGTATCAGAAAATGGGTATTTCCCATCGTCAGGAAGCTATTCAGCAAGCACAGTATTTAATGCAAATGATGGGATTAGGAGTCTGATAATTTTTTCCAGATGTGACCTTACTGATAAGAACATAAATATGAAGAAATAAAAATACAACTTAAAAATATAAAATAATTTTTAAAACTATTTAATATTTTTTATGGTAGTTCTGTGATAGACATCACATTTGAAAGAGGTCTAATCTTATTCTCCATAGTTGGCGGGTTTTTTGTTAAATATAACTAATGATGGAGAGTGATTATGGAAAATAACTATCACCTTAAAGAAGATCACCTTAAAGAGAATCACCTTGAAGAAATGCTTTCTCGTTATGTCGGTCATGGCCCGTATTTGGTCATTGATGGTGAAAAATATATTGATACAGCATCAGGAACGTTTAATTTGCCGCTTGGTTACACCAATCACAGGATCGCCGAAAAATTAAAGCAGCAGATTGATAGGTGCACGCATTTGAGTTCTGCCTATACACGAGAAATGTCGCAGTATATTTTGAGTAAGTTGGTTAAACATACCCCTAAAGGTATAGACAGTATTTGGTTACGGGATGTTTCTGGCTCTGGTGCTGTGGAGTGTGCCATTCGTATTGCTCAAAAAGCGACAGGACGTTCTGGTATTGTTTCTTTCTTTCTTGCCCATCACGGTCAGTCTCTTGCTACGGCGCAGGTTTCTGGTAATGCGTTCCGGCTTAAAAATTTTCATATCAATATCGAAGGCTCCATAAAAATTCCAGCGCCAAGTAGTGTCATGGCTGAACCCCCAGATGAAGCAACACAGTATATCGATCTGGAGCAGTTCATTCAGTTGGGCTCAAGCGACAATATCGCATGTCTGATTATTGAACCGATTCAGGGGAATGGCGGAAATATTGTTTTCCCTGTGGAGTTCTATCGCAAGATCCGGGAAATTTGCCACCAGCATGGCATCATCATTATTGCAGATGAAGTTCAGACAGGGTTTGGGCGTACTGGTACTTTCTTCGCTTCTACAGGTTATGCCAAAGAACTAGAGCCAGATATTATCGTTTTTGCCAAAGGTGCCGGCGGCATTGGCATCCCAATCGGCGGTGTGCTGATGCGTAGTTCATTGGATGTATTGGAATCATTCGAGCATTCAAGCACCTCCGGCGCGAATCCGTTGTCTTTGGTCGCGCTTAACGAAATCATCGATATTATTGAAGATGAACATATCTTAGAAAATGTACGTCAGAACGAAACCTTCCTGCGTAACGGGTTGCTGGATTTACAACATAAATATCCTGAAATCACTGGAGTCAGGGGCATTGGTTATATGTTTGGTTTTGATACGCCAAGCCCAGAGTTTGCAGCAAGGGCGATTGCGGTTGCCAACTACCATAAACTTATCCTGCGTGGTTCCCGGTATGGTAAGGGGCGAGCACTCAAGATACGTCCTCCTTTGATTTGTACACAAGTACACTTGAACGAAATCCTCCATAAATTGGATCTGACTTTTGCGGAGCTGACGGTTTCTGCCCAGGGACACAGGGAGGTTGCATAATGAAAGCGCTTAAATTTAATCAAGTATGGGATATTCAAGTCCAGGACGTTGAGCCGTTGCACTGTATTGAACCGGATGATGTGGTGGTGAATATCGCTGTATGTGGGATATGCGGAACTGATGTAGGTATTATCACTGGTTCTTACCCTGTTGCAGTACCCGGAACGACATTGGGTCATGAAACGACAGGCGTTGTAGCACAGGTGGGTAGTGGGGTGACGCGTTTTCAAGTTGGTGATCGTGTAGTTATTAACCCGACATACTCTTGCGAGTGTTGCAGAATGTGTCAGACAGGCAACCCAAATCATTGTGAGAAGAAAATGGGTACAGAAGCGGGTGTTTCCTATGATGGCGCATTTGCTGAGCAGTATCTGGCAAAAGAGGGTTCACTGATTAAATTGGAGCCTCATGTCAGTATGGAAGCAGCTTCATTGACAGAGCCATTAAGTTGTACATTGACTGGCGTGGATAAATTGGGGATTACTCATACCAATATTCGTGCAGTAGTGGCAGGTGCAGGGCCAATGGGGATGCTGTACCTTTGGGCGTTGCATGAGCGAGGCGTTAAGGCGTTCATGATTGAGAAAAACCCGAACCGTATACAATTTGCCTGCCAGAATTTACCTGCGGAATGCAGACTATATACTGATTTTGATGAAGCACTGACACAGGAATACGGTGATAAATCCGCATTGATAGACCTGTGTGTAGATACTACCGGGCAACTGACAGAGTATATTTTCGGTCATTTGGCACCGGGAGGTAAGTTGTTGAATGTTGCCTTAAAAGATAAGCATGCCAATCTCGATATCTTAAAAATTGCGGATAAAAGCCTTTCTGTGATTGGTTCTATTGATTCCCTGAACAACAGTTTTGAACGGGCTTACACCATGATCCGTGATGGTGTGATCCCGGCAGATCGTCTGATTAGTCATGTTTTTGATTTTGATGATTATCAGCAGGCATTTCTGACAGTTGGTTGTGATGTTGCAGGCAAGGCTCAAATACCGCTTAGCACGCCAAACTGTAAAGTGTTAATTCGTGTGGCTGATTTGAAGTAATCGATAAGTATTGGAATAGTGATGATGGATAAATTCAATGTCATTTTTGATATCGATGGGGTCATTGTTGATAGTGAACAGTTACATTTTGATGTGCTATGTGAATTGGCACCTGAACAGACACGCGATATTCAGCCGCAACAATTGATCGGCCTGAGTCTGGCAGAAACACTGAATGCGATTGGTATTCCATCACAAGTACAGCAAAGTATTACCAATAGGATTATCTCGGTTTATCAAGATAAATTATCTACACATTACCTGCGACCAGGCATTGCTGGCTTGCTAACAGCCTTACAGCAAAATGGAGTTGTTTTTGGCTTTGTTTCGACCGCTCCACGTGAAGTGTGTTTGGCCAATCTTGGGTTGTTGGGTCTGGCGGAAGAACCAGCGTTGATTTCTGGTGATGATGTTGAACAAACTAAGCCTTTTCCCGATCCCTATCTGGCTATGCTTAAATTGAAAAGAATGGATGCCCGGCAGACTTTGGTCATTGAGGATACTGATTTGGGAATTATGGCAGCAAAACAAGCGGGTATTCCACAGATATATGCCTGGCCTCATGCCTTGTCAGTAATGGAACAGTACAAGCAGGCAACGTGTGTTATTAAGAGGCTGGCAGATATTCCTCAATTTGCAGGGTTAATCTCAATATAATCCAAAAAGATTTTCAGCCAGTATGATTTGGGTTTTATATCCCATGCTCATGCCTTTCTCAAAAAATAGAGAAGGGCATTGTTTGAATAAGGGTGATTTTTTATCAGGCTTGTGTATGTAAAACAACGTTGCATAAGCAGAAATTGATGGAGGGAGCGGATGTCTGGGGAGTATGCGATTTCTTTGGTTAAACAGCCTATTATGGCGACAAAAAACTCTTTTTTTATCGCAGGTTTCAGTATGGCGAGTTGGGCTCCTCTGATCCCATTAGTCAAAGAGCGACTGTTTTTGGACGATGGTGCAATGGGGTTGCTGATGCTGGCATTTGGTATTGGTTCTTTCATTATGATGCCAGTCGCAGGAATGTTGTCCGCACGATTTGGTTGTCGGAAAGTTTTTACTTTCTTCACGTTACTGGCAATTTTGATGTTGCCGGGATTGAGTATCCTGCCTACTCCCGCAGTTCTGGCTTGTGCACTATTTCTATTTGGGGCAGGGATTGGGGCGATGGATGTCTCGGCCAATATCCACGCAGTTAATATTGAAAAAAGAGTACAGAGTCCTGTGATGTCAGGTTTTCATGCCCTGTTCAGTTTAGGGGGAATAGCTGGGGCTGGTTCGGTGAGTTTGTTGTTGTTTATGGGAATATCCCCATTTTTAGTAATGGTCGCTGTGACATTATTGATTATCCTGTTGCTGTTTCCGGTATGGAATGGATTGCTGGATGATGCAGAAGACGGAGATACCCCGTTTTTTGCTTTGCCGCGTGGTATTGTGATCCTGATAGGTTTTCTCTGCTTTGTTGTTTATCTGATGGAAGGTTCCATGCTGGATTGGAGTGGGATCTTATTAAGCAGTGTTCATAGCATAGATAGCCATCAGGCGGGACTGGGTTATACCCTGTTTGCCATTACCATGACATGCGGTCGATTTTTCGGAGACAGGCTGATCGCCGCCTGTGGGTATCGGCAGGTTTTTTTGGCAAGCGCTATGTTGGCGACATCAGGGTTTATCTTGATTTATCTGGCATCCGGTGTAATTGCATTAGCGTTGGCATTCCTGATGATCGGCGCTGGTTTGTCCAATCTGGCTCCGATGTTTTTTACCGCATCGGGACGGCAAAAAGTGATGCCTGACTCTCTGGCTGTTTCTGCTGTCTCTACGATGGGATATTCAGGTATTCTGCTTGGGCCTGCGATTATTGGTGGTTTAGCCCATCAGATAACATTGCATAGTGCATTTGGCTGTATCGCTTTGTTATCTCTTTCATTATTGGCGGGATATTGGTTAATTGCACCCGACCGAAAATAACAGAGGAAATATTGATGAATTTGTTGCACTGCCATTGGCTTAATGAACCCGTTTTGTGGAAGCATCAAGATGATGAATTGCATGTGGTAACTGATAATCAAACAGATTTTTGGCGTGATACATGGTATGGCTTCCAACGTCATAGTGGACATGTTTTTGGTGGTTATGTAGAGGCTGCTTTTGTCGAAGAAGGGTTCACTTTTCAGCTCTGTATTGAAGGGCGTTTTGAGCAGTTATACGATCAGGCCGGTATTATGTTGCTAGTGGATGAGCACCACTGGTTGAAAGCGGGTATTGAGCATTCTGATGGGCAGTCAACCATTGGCAGTGTACTGACAGCTCCTTGCTCTGATTGGGCAATGGGAGTTTTTCCGGGTGACCCTGATAAATTCTGGCTGCGTCTGACTTATCAGGAAGGGGCTATCCGGTTGCAATATTCCACCGATGGTAAGCGCTGGCCACTGCTGCGATTATCTCCTTTTAATATCAGTAATCATATTGATCAACGGGTATTTGTTGGGGCTATGTGTTGTTCACCAGAACGTGAAGGATTACAGGTGAAATTCTCTGAATTCAAACTGACGTCATCATTGAACAAAGCTCTGCATGATTTGAGTTAGTGTTTTTGAATGAATGCAAATCATCTTAATATTCCCGCACCAGTATTGGACGGGAATATGTTGACTTTTACCGTCCCAAATAACTATCCCAATCCTTCCAAACCGGTTGTAATCCCGATTTCGCCAAAGCATCTGCAACCTGTTCAACAGAACGATGATCGTTTGGAGAGAACTGTTCCAGCTCGTGATGGTCATTATCGACATAACCACCCGGTTGGGTTTTGGAACCGGCACTGACACTATTTATTGCCAGTGGCACGACGTGATCGCGGAAATACGGGGATTCACGAGTGGAGAGGGAAAGCTCTACATCTGGTGCCAGCAGGCGGAATGCACAGATCAGTTGTACCAGCTCGGCTTCATTCATCAGAGAAGCGGGTTCAATGCCACCAGCACAGGGACGCAGGCGTGGAAAAGAGATGGAGTAGCGGTTTTTCCAGAATTTTTTTTGCAGGAAGAGCAGATGCTCTGCCACCAGGTAACAGTCTGTGCGCCAGTTATGAGATAAACCGATTAATGCGCCCAAACCGATTTTGTCGATACCTGCTCGTCCGAGTCGTTCAGGGGTTTCCAGTCGCCAATGGAAATCCTGTTTTTTCCCTTTGAGATGATGCAATTGGTAACTCGGTTCGTGATAGGTTTCCTGATAGACCAGTACGCCATCCAATCCTAGCGTTTTTAGTTCTGCATATTCCTCTTGTGCCAATGGTTGTACTTCCATTGTGACAGAGCTGAAATAACGGTGTATTAAGGGAAGATAACGACGAAAATAATCCATGCCGACCTTTTTCTGATGTTCCCCGGTTACCAGCAGGATATGCTCGAACCCTAGTTTTTTGATGGCCTGACATTCAGCTTCAATTTCCTGTTCATTGAGCGTCTTACGTTTGATGTGGTTACTCATGGAAAAACCACAATAAGTGCAGTCGTTGGCGCACAGGTTGGAAAGGTAAAGTGGGATGTAAAATCCCACGGTATTACCAAATCGTTGACGGGTTAATTGTTGTGCCCGCTGAGCCAAAGGTTCAAGGTAAGACTGCGCTGCGGGGGAGAGCAGTGCCATAAAATCATCCAATGTCAGATGTTCGTTGTTTAGGGTATGTTCGACATCTTGTCTGGTTTTACTGTTGATACGCAGAGTGATGTCATCCCAATCCAACTGTTGCCAGCGTTGACGGAAGGTCGCTTCTGTCAATCGATTACTGGTCGTTGTATTACTGGTTACTGTATTACCTGTCATAGCACCCCCAGAAAATCAGTCAGTGGACTGGAGGCTTCTGCATGGGATTTCTGGCTTGCTATACCGGCCTGATAAGCAAGTTCACCTGCCTCAATGGCTGCTTTAAATGCTTGCGCCATTTTGACCGGATTATGGGCAACGGCGATGGCGGTATTGACCAGTACGGCATCAGCTCCCATTTCAATGGCTGCCAGTGCATGGCTTGGTGCGCCAATGCCAGCGTCCACGACGACAGGAACATGGGATTGTTCGATAATGATTTGCAGAAAATCACGGGTGAGCAAGCCTTTGTTTGAACCAATAGGAGCGCCTAATGGCATCACAGCAGCACAGCCCACTTCTTCCAGGCGGCGGCACAGAACCGGATCTGCGCCGCAGTAAGGCAGGACAATAAAACCTTCTTTGACTAACTGCTCTGCACCTTTCAGAGTTTCTACCGGATCGGGCAACAGGTATTTTACGTCAGGATGAATTTCCAGTTTGATCCAGTTGGTGTCCAGTGCTTCCCGTGCAAGGCGGGCGGCAAACACAGCTTCCTCTGCGGTTTTTGCCCCAGAAGTATTGGGCAGGAGTTTAATGCCTGACTCTTGTAATGGTGCGAGAATGCCATCATCGTTGCCATGCAGATCGATACGTTTCATGGCCATTGTGACTAACTGGCTGCCGGAAGCACGGATAGCTTCCATCATCAATCCGGCGTTGGCGAATTTACCTGTTCCTGTAAACAGGCGGGAGTGAAAGGGGGTATCAGCGATTTTTAACATGACTAACCTCCGGCATTAGCCACCAGCAATGGCCTGAAACAGCAGGATATTGTCCCCATCATTAATCAGGTGAATATCCCATTCTGAGCGCGGGATAATGGTCTGATTAATGGCTAACGCAGTGCCCAATTGAGTACGTTGTATATGTTCCAGTAACTGTTGTACCGTCATAGGCTTATTCACAGGATCTGGCAGTGTGACTGTTTGATCGTTGACGATGATGTTCATGCGATTTTTTTTCCTGAAACTGTTTTATCTATAAAAGATAATGTTCCGCAGATTGGGCATTGCGGTGATGCAGTCAGCTGTAATGTGCTCCAGCTTTGTTGTCTGCCATCAAACAGCCGTAGTTTTCCACTCAGATGAGAAGGGAGACCGGCCAACATTTTGATTGCTTCCAGTGCTTGCAGTGTGCCGATAACACCAACTACTGGCCCCAGAACACCAGCGGTTCGACAATTACGTTGCGGCTCTTCCTGATCGGGATAGAGGCAGGCATAACAGCCATGTTGGTAAGGGGGTTCAAACACCATAAGTTGCCCGCTGAACCCTACAGCACTGCCACTGATAAGGGCGGTATTGGTCTCAACACTGGCAGCATTAATGGCGTGTCGGGTTGCCATGTTATCGCAGCAATCCAATATCAGATCGACTTGCCGGGCAAGGTTTGTCAGTGATTTCTTATCCTGTCGCTCACTTATAACAGTGAGATTGACAAGGGGATTTAAATCGGCCAATTGCTCTGCCGCCAGAGCCGCTTTTCCGGCGGAAATATCTGCCGTGCGATAGAGGATTTGGCGTTGCAGGTTAGAGATATGTAATTTGTCATCATCTGCAAGATAGAGGTGCCCCACTCCTGCTGCGGCGAGATAGAGTGCGGCGGGGGAGCCTAACCCCCCGATTCCAACAATTAATACCTTGCTTGCTTTTAATTTTTCCTGTCCGTCAGGGCCGATGTCTTCCAGTAACAATTGGCGGCTGTACCGCATAAATTCTTGATCGTTCAACATAAGAGCCTCCGATCATTTCCTTCAACGATTCTTTCAACCATTATTCCTTCAACTAAATGAAGTAATCTGGATGTTGCTTGTCGCCAATCTTTGGCTTTAGTGATGGCAGTGACCAGCGCCACACCTCCGACACCTGTTGCAACCACATCCGGCACACGCTCCAGTGAAATACCGCCAATGGCAACGGTAGGAAATTCTGGCGTGATCTCCACCTGATGTTTCAGGGCGATAAGCCCCTGTGGCGATGATGGCATCTCCTTGGTCGTGGTCGGGAAAATATGTCCCAGTGCGATATAAGATGGGCGCAGAGCTTTTGCCCGCGCCAATTCCTGCTCATTATGGGTGGAAATACCCAGACGAAGTCCGGCCTGTTGGATGGACTGAAGATCGGCGATATCCAAATCTTCTTGCCCCAGATGTACGCCATAGGCGTGGTGTTTGATTGCCAGACGCCAGTAATCGTTGATGAACAGACGAGCGTTATATTGATTTCCCAGTGTAATGGCTTGCCGGATATCGTCCTCCATTTGCTCTTCGGGTATATCTTTGATGCGCAATTGCAGGGTTCTGACACCCGCTTCCAGTAATCGCTCAATCCACATCAGGGAATCCACAACGGGATATAACCCCAATCGGTGTTCAGTTGGAGCAAAGGATATCGCTTTAAGCTGATTTGACATCGTTGATATCCTCGGCACGGTGATACAGTTCACTACCATGAACACGGAACTCTTCGGACATCTGTTCCATGCCAGCTTCTTGCTCTAGTTTTGCCGCATAATCCCGCACATCCTGCGTTATCTTCATTGAACAGAATTTTGGTCCACACATTGAGCAGAAGTGAGCAACCTTACCGGATTCTTGTGGTAAGGTTTCATCGTGGTAAGCGCGGGCAGTTTCAGGATCAAGCGCCAGATTAAATTGATCTTCCCAGCGGAATTCAAAACGGGCTTTTGACATGGCGTTATCACGAATTTGAGCACCGGGATGACCTTTAGCAAGATCTGCCGCATGAGCGGCGATTTTGTAGGTGATCAGTCCCTGCTTCACATCCTCTTTGTTTGGCAGGCCGAGATGCTCTTTGGGAGTGACATAACACAGCATGGCACAGCCGAACCAACCGATCATTGCAGCACCAATACCAGAGGTGAAATGGTCATAACCCGGCGCGATATCAGTTGTCAGTGGCCCCAAGGTATAGAATGGCGCTTCGTGGCAGTGCTCCAGTTCTTCTGTCATATTGCGGCGAATTAACTGCATCGGAATATGCCCCGGCCCTTCTATCATCACCTGAACATCATATTCCCAGGCGATTTTGGTCAGTTCACCGAGGGTATGCAGTTCGGCAAATTGAGCTTCATCATTAGCATCCTGAATGGAGCCGGGGCGCAATCCGTCCCCCAAAGAGAGGGAAACGTCGTAGGCCGCACAGATTTCACAAATTTCACGAAAGTGAGTATAGAGAAAGTTTTCCTGATGATGGGAAAGGCACCATTTCGCCATAATTGAACCACCACGGGAAACAATGCCTGTCAGGCGCTTGGCGGTCATGGGAACGTAACGCAGCAACACCCCTGCATGGATGGTGAAATAATCCACTCCTTGTTCGGCCTGCTCCAGTAACGTATCGCGGAACGTTTCCCATGTCAGGTTTTCCGCTATGCCATTGACTTTTTCCAGTGCCTGATAAATAGGAACTGTGCCGATGGGTACTGGACTGTTACGTAGTATCCATTCACGGGTTTCGTGGATGTAGCGTCCGGTGGAGAGATCCATCACCGTGTCAGCACCCCAACGGGTAGACCAAATCAATTTTTCGACTTCTTCTTCGATAGAGGAAGTGACGGAGGAATTACCGATATTGGCATTAACTTTCACCAGAAAATTACGACCGATAATCATCGGTTCAGATTCTGGATGGTTAATGTTAGCAGGAATAATCGCACGGCCGGCCGCCACTTCCTGACGAACAAATTCCGGTGTGATGTTATCCGGTAAGTTTGCGCCGAAACTTTGCCCTGCATGTTGTTGGAGCAGAATTTCACCACGGATACGCTCACGCCCCATATTTTCACGCAGTGCGATAAATTCCATTTCCGGTGTGATGATACCCTGGCGTGCATAGTGCAATTGAGTCACGCGCCTGCCCTGTTTGGCTTTTAATGGATGGGAACGATGTTTGAAGCGCAGGTGATCCAGTCCGGCATCTGCAAGGCGCTGTTGAGTAAAATCAGAACTGAGGCTTGCGACAGATTCAGCATCATTGCGCTCTTCAATCCACGGTTGACGGAGCTTTTGCAAACCCGTTTGTACGTTCAGTATGGCTTCTGGATCGCCATAAGGGCCGGAAGTGTCATAGACTGGCACGGGTTCGTTTTCCTCAAATTGAGGATTCTCTTTCTCTCCGCCAATCAGTGTGGGAGATAACTGGATTTCCCGCATGGGAACCCGAATATCTTCGCGTGATCCTGCCAGATAAATACGGTTTGAATTGGGAAATGTCACACCTTGAATCGAACTGATAAATTCCTGTGCTGCATCTCGTTGGGCTTTACGTGGCCGTGCTGGATGGGCTTTAGGTGAAATATTGGTTGCAGGGATAATGTCAGCGGTAGAGGTAACGCTGTTGTTAGTAATAGCATTAGACATAGCAAATTCCTGACTGTGTTATCGCCTGTCTCATTGCGCAAATAAAAAACATGACGCTCAGATAGGGCTTAAGTTGAGAAAATTGCTTGTCTGGAGCTCGCAGGGAGTAATGGTTGATTGCTGAATTACGTCATCCGGACAGATTTGTTTGTACAACAATTTATCTGTACAACTTATCTGTACAACAACAAGAAGAACACATCAGCGGGGTGATTACTCTTGTTCCCTTCGCGGGTATTAGCCCGATCAGGTTCTGCGGATCCCGAATAAACGGTCTCAGCCTGTGTACACCGTGAGATAGGGTGAACGCTAGGCACTCCGACAAGAAAACACCCAGAGTATAAAGGGGATTCTGAAAACTGCAACCAGAAAGCACTAAGCTGAAACCAGAACTCTTCGTGTGAAACTGACTTCCTGGGGTTAATTATTTGACTATAAAGCCCAATTCAATTGTTTCCAGCCATGAACTTCTGCTGCTGCCCGCAATTGTATATCTGGATTGACGGTAAAAACTTCGCTGGCAAATCGGCACATCGGTAAATCATTCGCAGAGTCTGTATAAAAATAGATATGTTGTGGCGATAAATTCTGCTCTGCCAGCCATTGTTGTAAACGGGCAACTTTTCCTTCCCGGAAGGTAGGGATACCCTGAATGTCTCCGGTATAACAACCATCTTTCATTACCATATCAATCCCCATCGCTGTTTGTACTCCAAATGCAGCAGCGATTTTCTTAACTACAAAAGAAACGGTGGCAGAAATGATGATAATAGGAATGTTTTGATGGTGGTAGATATCTAATTGTTTTCTGGCGGCAGGATAGAAGACAGGTTTGATTTTGGTTTCCACGAAATCGGTCAGCCAGATATCTATTTGCTCATGAGGAATTTGGCTGAGTGCCTGTAAGTTGGTCGCCAGATACTCTTGCATATTCAGTTTTCCTGCACAGTAATCCAATATCATTTTCTGGTCTGCCTCTATAAAGCGTGGGTCAGTAATGATGCCTTTTTCCCATAAATAATGAGTCCAGAGCTGGCTGGAATCCCCACAAATCAGGGTGTCATCCAAATCAAATACGGCAACCTGTTGTGACATAGTTGTTATTCCTCAATTTAGGATACCTATTGATACCTGCATATTATTGATTGAAAGCAAATCAAACACTTTATCTGCATTAAATGAACATTCAGAAACGTAATTAATATAACAGACTGCAGACAGAATTCGATGAAGAGGAGTATGCTGTACTTACACTAAGATTTAATAACATTTAATTAATATTTCAATGTGGCTATGACACAACATCCGATGCAACAAATGATGGAACCGATAATGCAAAAAAAATTAACAGGCATAGAACGAGGCTGGTGGATTGTCAGCCTTGAAAACAGAGTTTGGCTACCACAAGGGGAATTGCCATTAGGAACAGCCAACCAGTGGTCATTGCAAGGTTATGTAGCTTACGCTATCGGTG
Source organism: Xenorhabdus budapestensis (assembly GCF_002632465.1). GTDB lineage: Bacteria > Pseudomonadota > Gammaproteobacteria > Enterobacterales > Enterobacteriaceae > Xenorhabdus > Xenorhabdus budapestensis. The sequence goes on from NZ_NIBS01000003.1 coordinate 100,237, forward strand.
AATGGTTAGGGGAAACTGTTTGGCTGGTAGGCCATAAGATGGAGGCAGATATGTCTTCTCCTCGTCGGATTGCAGAGCAAGATCCCAAGTTATTTCAACTGGCAGGACGCGGAATCCAATTGGCTGAGTTCTATCGTTCTCATCATTACTGCGGTTACTGTGGACAAAAAATGCAACAGAGCCAGCATGAATGGGCTTGTTTGTGCCAGAGCTGTGATGAACATTATTATCCGCAAATTGCACCTTGCATTATTGTCGGCATTCGTCGCGATGATCACATTCTGCTGGCACAGCATCAGCGCCATCGTAACGGTATCCATACGGTACTTGCCGGATTTGTTGAAGTGGGGGAAACACTGGAAGAAGCTGTACATCGTGAGGTGATGGAAGAGAGTGGGATAAAAATCCGTAAATTGCGTTATGTCGCTTCTCAACCGTGGCCTTTCCCAAATTCATTGATGATGGGATTTCTGGCGGATTATGATAGCGGTGAAATTGAGCATGACCCTGTCGAACTTATTAGCGCAGATTGGTATCGCTATGATCAGCTTCCCCTTATCCCTACGTCTGATACGATTGCCCGCCGTTTGATTGAGGAGGCGGTTGCATTATGTCGTCAGCAGTGATGTTGATTGATCAATGAGTTAATCCTTTTCAAAACATGTCCATATCTGTGCGGGGTAGCTGGTAACAGCTACCCCTACTGCGACCGTATAAAGCATGAGAGTTACCTTATGTTTTGTATAAGGATTCGATATCCATATCAAAACGGGTAACTCTTAATCTTTAATACACCTTATTGTTTTTGTTCCTCTAGGCCTCGGTTTTTCAGCATATGCTTAATACTCGGTGGCTTACCGCGCCAGTCGATATACAGTTTTTCCAAGTCTTCACTATTACCACGTGACAACACCTTATCGCGGAAACGTTGGCCATTCTCTGCCGTCAGGCCTCCGTGTTCGGTAAACCAGGCAAAAGCATCATCTGCCAGCATTTCTGTCCACAGATAAGCATAATAACCGGCAGCATAACCGCCACCCCAAATGTGGTTGAAGTAGCTGGAACGATAGCGCGGTGGTACGTAGCTGAGATAGATGTTGTCTTGTTGCAGAGACTTGGCTTCAAACTTATCCACGTCCTGCTGTGGCTGAGCAGCGGTCAGCATATGCCAGTGCATATCCAGCAACGCGGCTGACAGCAGCTCAGTCATGCTATAACCTTTGTTGAATTTGTCAGCCTTATTGATCTTATCCACCAATGCTTGTGGCATTGCTTCACCAGTTTGGTAATGCTTGGCGTAATGGGCAAACACCTTTGGATCACGCGCCCAATACTCATTAAATTGTGATGGAAATTCCACAAAATCACGAGCGGTATTAGTACCGGACAGGCTCGGATATTCCTGATCGGCAAACATTCCGTGCAAGGCATGGCCAAACTCATGGAACATGGTGATCACGTCATCATACGACAATAGTGCTGGTTGGCCCGGCGCAGGTTTGGTAAAGTTGGCGACGTTGTAAATCACCGGCTTGGTTCCGATGAGCTTTGACTGATCGACAAAATTATTCATCCAGGCACCACCACCTTTGTTGTCGCGCTTAAAATAATCGGTATAAAACAACGCCAACGGCTGTCCGCCTTTATCGAAAACTTCATACACACGGACGTCGGATTGATAAACCGGGATGTCTTTGCGCTCTTTAAAGGTAATGCCATACAGCAGATTGGCGGCATAGAACACGCCATTGTTCAGGACATTATTCAGCTCGAAATACGGCTTAATCTGTGATTCATCCAAATCATATTTTGCTTTGCGTACCTGCTCGGCATAAAATGACCAGTCCCAGGCCTCCAGTTTGAAGCCCCCTTTTTGCTGGTCAATCACAGCCTGAATGTCTTTGGCTTCGCGCTCAGCGCGTGCAGTTGCTGCCGGTACAATATCACGCAAAAATTTCAACGCAGCTTTGGGCGTTTTTGCCATCTGATTTTGCAGTTTCCACGATGAATAATCCGGGAAACCCAGCAGTTTAGCCTGCTCAGCACGGATCTTCGCTAACCGGGCTAAGGTTTGACGTGTGTCATTATCGTCACCTTTTTCGGCTCGGGTCCACGATGCCTCAAATAATGCTTTACGCGTATCACGATCTTTCAGGTTTTGCAGACTCGGCTGTTGGGTGGTGTTTTGCAATACCAACAGCCACTGCTTGTCTAGTTTACGCTCACTGGCGGCCTGCGCAGCCGCGGCAATTTCGCCATCGGACAGCCCGTCCAGCCTGGCTTTATCTTGAATCGCCAGCGCGCCATTTTTAGTTGCCGCCAGCAGTTTGTTGGCAAACTGGGTACTGAGTTTTGCTGCTTCCTGATTCAAAGCTTTTAACTTCGCTTTATCCGTATCAGACAAGTTGGCCCCTGCTAACACGAAGCTTTGATAAGTCACTTCCACCAATCGGTGTGATTCTGGATCCAGATTCAATGTCCCGCGCTGCTGGTATATGGCTTTGATACGGTTGAACAGTTTACTGTTCAGCGTAATTTCATCATTCATCGCCGCCAGCTTTGGTGAGGTTTCCTCATTCAGTTTTTGCAGCCGGTCAGTGGTATTAGCCAACGTCATCGCCCCAAATACATTCATCACCCGTGTCAACATTGCACCCGATTTCTCCAGCGCGACAAATGTATTTTCAAAATCAGGTATGGCGGGATTATTGGCGATCTTCTCTACTTCCTTCAGTTTCTGTTTAATACCGGCAGCAATCGCGGGCGCATAGTCTGTTTCTTTTATCTTATTGAACGGAGGAGCCTGGAATGGTAGTACACTTGGATAGAAGAACGGGTTTTTGTTCTTCTTGTGTTGCTGTTGATTAGCTTCACCGGTCGCACTCACCTCCTTAACCTGATCACTTGATATGTTCGTGTGGTCAGATCCCAGTTTATTTTCTTCGGCCTGCGCCTGAGTGCCTAGTGCCAAGCCAATAGCTAGTACTAAAGTGGATAAACGCATTAGTCGAAACTCCTTCATGTAAATAGTTTATTTATCAATGAAAATGACTTCATAAGCGCTTTGATACAGTTAATTAACTAAATAATTAATTAACTAAACAATTAACTAACGTAAACCAATTCATCCAACGATTAACTGAAGAGCGCGAACAATGAAGGCTTATGGCAACGTGAGAAACGGTATTGCCTTCACGCAACACGCGTGTTACATGAATGTAACATAATGAGAGCGATGAGCCGATGTGCATAGTCCTTGTTCTGGGTTTTGTGACTCTGCACATAAATTTTTTCATCTGGGATCATACGTTATGGGGGATTGGCGCTTGAACGTTTATTTATTGGCGGTCAGGACGGAAGTTCGGCTTCCGACGTGTTATCATGCGCGCGCTTTTTGTCGATAATCAAGGGAGCTTGTCATGAATGAGTTGAAAAACGACCGCTATCTGCGCGCCTTATTACGTCAGCCTGTTGATATTACACCAGTATGGATGATGCGTCAGGCAGGACGCTATTTACCTGAATATAAAGCTACGCGTCAGGAGGCGGGGGATTTCATCTCGTTATGCAAAAATACTGAGTTGGCTTGCGAAGTTACGCTCCAGCCCCTGCGACGTTTTCCATTGGATGCGGCGATCCTGTTTTCTGATATCTTGACTATCCCCGATGCAATGGGATTGGGGCTCTATTTTGAAGCAGGCGAAGGGCCGCGTTTTCAATTTCCGATCCTTAATCATGCCGATGTGGAAAAGTTGCCGGTCCCCGATCCAGAGATGGAGCTAGGTTATGTGATGGATGCTGTTCGAGCGATCCGCAAGGCGCTAGCAGGACAAGTTCCTCTGATCGGTTTTTCTGGTAGCCCTTGGACGCTGGCGACTTATATGGTCGAAGGGGGAAGCAGTAAGGCATTTACTAAGATCAAAGCCATGATGTATGCTGAGCCCGCGACATTGCATCTACTGCTGGATAAATTGGCAAACAGCGTTATTCTATATCTGAACGCGCAAATTAAAGCTGGTGCTCAATCTGTCATGATTTTCGATACTTGGGGTGGTGTGTTATCTCAGCGTGATTATCAGGAATTTTCGTTGCAATATATGCATAAAATTGTCGATGGATTGATCCGTGAACATGAAGGCCGCCGTGTACCTGTGACTCTGTTTACAAAAGGCGGCGGGCAGTGGCTTGAAGCGATGGCAGCAACAGGTTGTGATGCCCTTGGGCTGGATTGGACAACGAATATTGCTGACGCCCGCCGCCGTGTCGGGGATAAAGTTGCTTTACAAGGTAATATGGATCCATCCATGCTGTATGCCGCGCCAGCGCGAATTGAACAAGAAGTTTCGACTATCCTACAGGACTTTGGTGCAGGCAGCGGGCATGTTTTCAATCTGGGGCATGGGATCCATCAGGATGTTCCGCCAGAACATGCAGGGGCTTTTGTCGAAGCAGTGCACAGACTTTCAGTAAAATATCATCAATAGCCTATGATTGATACGAAGGCATTACGTCAGGAACAGATAGAAAAAGCACGGCAGGTTATCCGCCATGATGCTTTTTCTGCGTCTTTTGTACCGGAGTTCATTGCGGGTGCGGACGTTGGGTTTGAAGAAAACGGTACGATAACCCGTGCCGCCATTGCTATCTTGCATTATCCCACCCTTAAACTGGTAGAATATCAAATCGCGAGGGTAGAAACTGTACTCCCCTATATTCCCGGCTTACTCTCATTTCGTGAATATCCAGCATTGCTTGCAGCGTGGAATAAGCTAAATCTACGACCTAATCTGGTGATGGTTGATGGTCAGGGTATTGCCCATCCGAGACGTCTGGGGGTTGCCAGCCATTTTGGCTTGCTGGTGGATGTTCCGACAATCGGGATCGCTAAAAGTCGCTTATGTGGTGAGCATGAGCTTGTGGGTGAGGCATTGGGTAGTAGTCAGCCGTTGATCGATCATGGTGAACAGATTGGTCTCGTATGGCGGAGTAAAAAAAGATGTAATCCACTCTATATTTCCATCGGTCATAAGATCAGTATTAAGAGTGCCATCTACTGGGTTGAGCATTGTATGAAAGGATATAAACTGCCTGAACCGACCCGTTGGGCTGATGGAATTGCTTCAAATAGACCGTTTTTTAAGCAAACAATGCAGAAAAATCTATAATTGAGGCGGAAATATGTGGATATTCTTGATTTTCAGGTAAACTTCGGCGCAAATTAAGCATCATGAGTAACAGCTAATGTTAAGAAACCCGATCCACCTGAGGTTGGAGAAACTTGAAAGTTGGCAACATTTGACTTTTATGGCTAGTCTATGTGAGCGGATGTATCCAAACTATCAAGCATTTTGTCGCCAAACTGAGTTTGCAGATCCTGCGCAATATCGTTGTATTCTCGATCTGGTTTGGGAGACATTAGTTGTCAAAGACGCAAAAGTAAATTTTGATAATCAGCTGGAAAAACTGGAAACCATTATCCCATCAGCAGATGGCTATGATATTTATGGTGTGTATCCAGCAATTGATGCGTGTATTGCATTAGGTGAAGTCATTCATTCGCGTTTGAGTGGTTCAACGTTAGAGCATGCAATAGCCGTCAGTGAAATATCCATCCGTACTGTCGCCATGCTGGAAATGACTCAAGCTGGTAAAGAAATGACAGAGGATGAATTAAAGGCATTGCCTGCCATTGAAGAAGAATGGGATATTCAATGGGAGATTTACCGTTTATTGGCGAACTGCGAAGAACGGGACATAGAATTAATTAAAGGATTAAAGGCTGATCTCCGTGAGTGCGGGGTCAGCAATATCGGCATAAATTTGGAGTGATAAGTCATAAAACGTGACTTAGTGCTTGAATTGCCGGATTTAAAGACTTCACATTTGCCCTCACTCTGTTCTACATTGAGGGCGAAAAGAAGTGGCTATCGGTGCGTGTATGCAGGGGTGCTGTCAAATCGGCATATCCGTCGCACTCGATGCTTTGCAAACGATAAACACACTGTAAGGATAATCTATGAATAAGACTGAATTAGTTGATGCAATCGCAGCAGGTGCTGATCTGACCAAAACTCAGGCTAAAGCTGCCCTGGAATCAACTTTGAATGCAATCACTGAATCTCTGAAAAATGGTGATGCAGTGCAACTGGTTGGCTTTGGTACTTTCAAAGTTAATCATCGTGCAGAGCGTACTGGTCGTAACCCACAGACTGGTAAAGAAATCAAAATTGCAGCAGCAAACGTACCTGCTTTCTCTGCTGGTAAAGCACTAAAAGACGCAGTTAAGTAATCGTATTGCGAAAAAAGAAGAGAGAGGGGAGTTCAGCGCCCCTTTTGTTGACGCTACAGGGGCTGCTAGCATTGGGGGTTATCTCATTGCTCAGCGCCTGTTCAGTTCAACCAAAAACTCCAATTTTCAGCGCCAGTGGTTTCATTGCCGATGGTGGTGTTATCCGCTTATGGCGCTTGAATGATCAAAACAGTAAACCTCAAGTTATTATGAGTGTTTTCAGTCCTTACCATCATAAAAATACCACTGTCTCTTTCTATGAGTACCGCCGAGGAAATTTGTGGCAAGTGCGTCGTAATGTACTCAATAATCATCCGACAGAAGAGCTCTTGCGGTTGGATAGAGAGGACAACGTTATTTTTATGCAGCGCCAGTTTGATGGCCGACGTGAACAACTCTCCAATGATGACATTATTAGCTTGCAGTTTGGTGCTAAGCGGACAGAGGAAATCAGCGATGCTTTAATTGCAGGAGAAGTTAAATTGGTTCAGGGACATTGGCAGAATGGTGAAGTGACTACTTGTACGGGGAAAAAATTATTTATTGAGTTTGAGCCTCAGGATCGGGTATGGCTCGAAGAAAGGCACAAGAATAGCTATGGTACACTCACAATTGCATGGTTGGAAGCGCCAGCAGGGAGGCAGTTATTACTGGTCGCCAATGATGATTTTTGTCGCTGGGAGCCGACGAAAGATAAGTTGTAAGCCTGTATTCGCCAGCTCTTCATTTCCGACTATTTTATTTCAGACGCGCAATGGCGCGATAACCAATGTCTTTCCGATAAAAACAACCTTCCCAGCTAATCTTTTCAGCTTTCAAGTAAGCTTTTTTTTGTGCTTCTGCAATATTGCCACCCAATGCCGTAACACATAAAACGCGGCCACCTGCGGTTACTACCTCTGTATCCTTGAAAGCCGTTCCCGCGTGGAAAACTTTTTCATCAGATTGAGTTTCGTTGAATGGCGCTTCTTGATTCAGGCCAGTGATCACATCACCTTTGGTATAATCAGCCGGATAGCCATTTGCCGCTAACACTACACCCAGCGCAGAGCGGGCATCCCATTCGGATATTTTGCCATCTAACTGGCCTTTTGCTCCAGCGAGACACAGTTCGACCAAATCAGAGCGCAAGCGCATCATAATTGGTTGGGTTTCAGGATCACCAAAGCGGCAGTTAAATTCGATGACTTTCGGCTCGCCTTGTTTATCAATCATCAAACCTGCATAGAGAAAGCCGACATAGGTATGTCCTTCCGCAGCCATACCTTCTACTGTCGGATAAATGATTTTCTCCAGCACACGCTGGTGGATCTCATCATTTATAACTGGTGCTGGAGAGTATGCGCCCATTCCGCCAGTATTTGGTCCAGTGTCTCCATCACCGACCCGTTTGTGATCCTGGCTGGTTGCCATGGGAACCACATTTTTACCATCTACCATGACAATAAAACTGGCCTCTTCTCCGTCCAGAAATTCTTCAATGACAATCCGATGCCCTGCATCACCAAATGCATTGCCCGCCAGCATATCTTTAATAGCGTTTTGAGCCTCTTCCATCGTCATGGCGACAACCACTCCTTTACCTGCTGCCAGACCATCGGCCTTAATGACAATAGGTGCTCCAATTTTTTCTAAATAGGCGAGAGCGGGTTCAACTTCTGTGAAATTTTGGTAAGCCGCTGTCGGTATATGGTGACGTGCGAGAAAATCTTTGGTAAAAGCCTTAGAACCTTCCAGTTGGGCGGCTGCCTTAGTCGGGCCAAAGATTGTCAGCCCTGCCTGTTGAAAAGCATCAACCACACCGATAACCAGAGGGGCTTCTGGCCCTACAATAGTGAGAGCAATATCATGGCTTTGAGCAAAGGCCAATAAACCATCAATATCTGTTGCGGCAATATCTACATTTTTTAGATTCACTTCCAATGCTGTTCCAGCGTTACCCGGTGCGACATAAACTTGACTTGCCAGCGGAGATTGAGCTGCTTTCCACGCCAGTGCATGTTCCCTTCCGCCACTACCAATAATCAGTATATTCATCAGGTTTTCCTATTATAAAGCTGAGATAGGTTAATGGCGGAAATGACGCATGCCGGTAAAAATCATGGCGATGCCATGCTCATCAGCAGCAGCAATCACTTCATCATCACGTATAGAGCCGCCTGGTTGGATCACACAACTCACTCCCACGGCTGCGGCAGCATCAATACCATCTCGGAACGGGAAAAAAGCATCAGAAGCCATAGCACATTCCTGAACTTCCAGCCCTTCATCGGCTGCCTTAATTCCTGCGATCTTAGCTGAATAAACACGGCTCATCTGGCCTGCACCAATACCGATTGTCATATTATCTTTGGCATAAACAATGGCATTAGATTTAACAAACTTAGCTACTTTCCAGCAGAATAGCGCATCCTGCATTTCTTGTTCTGTTGGTTGACGTTTAGAAACTACCCGTAATTGAGCTTCTGTTACCATGCCTAAATCACGATCCTGTACCAATAAACCACCATTGACGCGTTTGAAATCTAACCCGGCAGCGGGTGAATACCATTCTCCGCAGGCCAGAACGCGGACATTTTGTTTGGTTGCCAGAATTGGTAAGGCTGCTTCATTAATAGTAGGTGCAATGATGACTTCAACAAACTGACGCTCAATGATGGTTCTGGCAGTATCTGCATCCAGTGCACGGTTAAAGGCAATAATTCCACCAAATGCTGAGGTAGGATCAGTTGTGAATGCACGATCATAAGCTGTACGGATATCAGTTCCAATCGCAACGCCACAAGGATTGGCATGTTTGACAATCACGCAAGCAGGTTCGGAGAAGGTTTTCACACACTCCAAAGCGGCATCAGTATCTGCGATATTATTGTAAGAAAGTGCTTTGCCTTGTAGTTGTGTGGCTGTAGCAATAGAAGCTTCTTCTATATTCTCTTCTATATAGAAAGCAGCATCCTGATGACTATTTTCACCATAACGCATATCTTGCTTCTTGATGAAGTTCAGATTTAGCGTACGAGGGAATTTACCTGACGGTTGGTCGGATTCATCGTGATAAGCAGGAACCAGTTTGCCAAAATAGTTGGCGATCATGCTGTCATAAGCGGCTGTGTGTTCAAATGCCTTAATAGCCAGATCGAAGCGGGTTGATTGGGTCAGAGAATTCTGATGGTTATCCATTTCCTCTATAATCTTGTTGTAATCTTGGCAATTAACAACAATTGCGACATCTTTATGGTTCTTGGCAGCGGAGCGAACCATGGTCGGGCCGCCAATATCGATATTCTCCACCGCATCTTCCAGAGAGCAATCCGGCTTCGCGACGGTTTGTGCGAAAGGGTAAAGATTGACGACTACCATATTAATCGGCGTAATCTGGTGTTGTTCCATCACTGCATCATCTTGTCCACGTCGACCAAGAATGCCGCCATGTACTTTAGGATGAAGTGTTTTCACTCGTCCATCCATCATTTCAGGAAAACCAGTATAGTCGGAAACTTCAGTAACATTTAGACCTGCTTCGGCCAGCAGATGTGCTGTTCCCCCTGTTGAAAGCAGTTCGACACCGCGATTGGATAAGGCCTTAGCAAATTCAACAATACCCGCTTTGTCAGAAACACTCAGCAGGGCACGACGGATTGGACGAAGCTGTTGCATTGGTGTGATCCCTTGGATTTCATCAAACAAGAATGTGTTATTGAAAAAATTATGTGGTAATTTTTTCTGTTATGATTGTAACGCAAACGTTTGCGCGATGCCCGATAAATTTTATCGAAATACCCATCTGTTAATAACTTGTGTGTAACTTCGTATAAGTCGAGGTTTTGCTGTGTAATTCAGCAAATGATAATTTTTTTTCAAAAAAACTATTGTCAGCGCCGGAAAACGCCCTATAATGCGCATCTGTTGTCACGATGAACACACAAATGAATCAGCGTGACAGGAGTTAAAAGCCGCGAAAATAAAGGCTTGACTCCGGAGGCGAAAAGCGTAAGATACGCAGCCTCGCAACCCGGAACGAACGTTCGGTTGCACCGCTCTTTAACAAGTTAATCAGACAATCTGTGTGGGCACTCGCAGGACACTATCGAAAAGCCGCAAGGCAAAAAAGATAAAAGTCTTGAAGAGTGACTGAACAGTTAATTCATTATGAACTAACAGCAGACAGTTTAATTCTTTGAGCAGCAAACTTTTAATTGAAGAGTTTGATCATGGCTCAGATTGAACGCTGGCGGCAGGCCTAACACATGCAAGTCGGGCGGCAGCGGGAGGAA
>NZ_NIBS01000003.1:110899-114170 GCF_002632465.1 Xenorhabdus budapestensis
TTGCTCTTTAACAATCTGGAACAAGCTGAAAATTTGAAACAATCAGTAGCGTCGGAAGACGGTATTGATGAGTCTCTCAAAACTCCAGTCCGAAGACACCTTCGGGTTGTGAGGTTAAGCGACTAAGCGTACACGGTGGATGCCTAGGCAGTCAGAGGCGATGAAGGACGTGCTAATCTGCGAAAAGCGCCGGTAAGGTGATATGACCCGTTATAGCCGGCGATGTCCGAATGGGGAAACCCAGTGCAATCCGTTGCACTATCCTTATCTGAATTCATAGGGTAAGGAGGCGAACCGGGGGAACTGAAACATCTCAGTACCCCGAGGAAAAGAAATCAACCGAGATTCCCCCAGTAGCGGCGAGCGAACGGGGAGCAGCCCAGAGCCATCAGCGATATTCATGTCAGGAGAACGGTCTGGAAAGGCCGGCAGTAAAGGGTGACAGCCCCGTATCCGAAGGCGTGCGTATTGTGAGCTCGAAGAGTAGGGCGGGACACGTGGTATCCTGTCTGAATGTGGGGGGACCATCCTCCAAGGCTAAATACTCCTGACTGACCGATAGTGAACCAGTACCGTGAGGGAAAGGCGAAAAGAACCCCGGCGAGGGGAGTGAAAGAGAACCTGAAACCGTGTACGTACAAGCAGTGGGAGCCCTGATTTATCAGGGTGACTGCGTACCTTTTGTATAATGGGTCAGCGACTTATATTCTGTAGCAAGGTTAACCGTATAGGGGAGCCGGAGGGAAACCGAGTCTTAACTGGGCGTTAAGTTGCAGGGTATAGACCCGAAACCCGGTGAGCTAGCCATGGGCAGGTTGAAGGTTGGGTAACACTAACTGGAGGACCGAACCGACTAATGTTGAAAAATTAGCGGATGACTTGTGGCTGGGGGTGAAAGGCCAATCAAACCGGGAGATAGCTGGTTCTCCCCGAAAGCTATTTAGGTAGCGCCTCGTGAAGTCATCTCCGGGGGTAGAGCACTGTTTCGGCTAGGGGGTCATCCCGACTTACCAACCCGATGCAAACTGCGAATACCGGAGAATGTTATCACGGGAGACACACGGCGGGTGCTAACGTCCGTCGTGAAGAGGGAAACAACCCAGACCGCCAGCTAAGGTCCCCAAGTCATGGTTAAGTGGGAAACGAAGTGGGAAGGCTCAGACAGCCAGGATGTTGGCTTAGAAGCAGCCATCATTTAAAGAAAGCGTAATAGCTCACTGGTCGAGTCGGCCTGCGCGGAAGATGTAACGGGGCTAAACCATGCACCGAAGCTGCGGCAGCGACACTGCGGTGTTGCTGGGTAGGGGAGCGTTCTGTAAGCCGTCGAAGGCGGGCCGTGAGGTCTGCTGGAGGTATCAGAAGTGCGAATGCTGACATAAGTAACGATAAAGCGGGTGAAAAACCCGCTCGCCGGAAGACCAAGGGTTCCTGTCCAACGTTAATCGGGGCAGGGTGAGTCGGCCCCTAAGGCGAGGCTGAAAAGCGTAGTCGATGGGAAACAGGTTAATATTCCTGTACTCGGTGTTACTGCGAAGGGGGGACGGAGAAGGCTATGTCATCCGGGCGACGGTCGTCCCGGTTTAAGCGTGTAGGTGGGATAACCCGGCAAATCCGGTTATCCGCAACACTGAGGCGTGATGACGAGGCACCACGGTGCTGAAGTGACAGATGCCCTGCTTCCAGGAAAAGCCTCTAAGCACCAGGTAACACGGAATCGTACCCCAAACCGACACAGGTGGTCAGGTAGAGAATACTCAGGCGCTTGAGAGAACTCGGGTGAAGGAACTAGGCAAAATGGTGCCGTAACTTCGGGAGAAGGCACGCTGGCGCCAGGTGAAAAGACATGCTCTTGGAGCCGAGGCCAGCCGCAGATACCAGCTGGCTGCAACTGTTTAATAAAAACACAGCACTGTGCAAACACGAAAGTGGACGTATACGGTGTGACGCCTGCCCGGTGCTGGAAGGTTAATTGATGGGGTCATCCTCAGGGAGAAGCTCTTGATCGAAGCCCCAGTAAACGGCGGCCGTAACTATAACGGTCCTAAGGTAGCGAAATTCCTTGTCGGGTAAGTTCCGACCTGCACGAATGGCGTAATGATGGCCAGGCTGTCTCCACCCGAGACTCAGTGAAATTGAACTCGCTGTGAAGATGCAGTGTACCCGCGGCAAGACGGAAAGACCCCGTGAACCTTTACTATAGCTTGACACTGAACCTTGAGCCTTGATGTGTAGGATAGGTGGGAGGCTGTGAAGTGCGGACGCCAGTCTGCACGGAGCCATCCTTGAAATACCACCCTTGAATGTTTGATGTTCTAACGTAGGCCCGTCATCCGGGTTGCGGACAGTGTCTGGCGGGTAGTTTGACTGGGGCGGTCTCCTCCCAAAGCGTAACGGAGGAGCACGAAGGTCAGCTAATCACGGTCGGACATCGTGAGGTTAGTGCAAAGGCATAAGCTGGCTTGACTGCGAGCGTGACGGCGCGAGCAGGTACGAAAGTAGGTCTTAGTGATCCGGTGGTTCTGCATGGAAGGGCCATCGCTCAACGGATAAAAGGTACTCCGGGGATAACAGGCTGATACCGCCCAAGAGTTCATATCGACGGCGGTGTTTGGCACCTCGATGTCGGCTCATCACATCCTGGGGCTGAAGTAGGTCCCAAGGGTATGGCTGTTCGCCATTTAAAGTGGTACGCGAGCTGGGTTTAGAACGTCGTGAGACAGTTCGGTCCCTATCTGCCGTGGGCGCTGGAAGACTGAAAGGGGCTGCTCCTAGTACGAGAGGACCGGAGTGGACGCACCACTGGTGTACGGGTTGTCATGCCAATGGCACTGCCCGGTAGCTAAGTGCGGCAGAGATAACCGCTGAAAGCATCTAAGCGGGAAACTTGCCTTGAGATGAGTCTTCCCTGACTCCTGGAGAGTCCTGAAGGGCCGTCCGAGACGAGGACGTGGATAGGCTGGGTGTGTAAGCGTTGCGAGACGTTGAGCTGACCAGTACTAATGCCCCGTGCGGCTTAACCTGACAACACCGAAGGGGTTTTGTGGGTTTGAGAGACGAGAGAAAGACAGGGTTTCAGGTATATTTTCGATAGGCGCGGAAGCGGTGACGGACGAAAATAACAAGCAGCTTGTTCGGGATTGAATACAGGATTTGTCTGGCGGCAACAGCGCGGTGGTCCCACCTGACCCCATGCCGAACTCAGCAGTGAAACGCCGTAGCGCCGATGGTAGTGTGGGGTCTCCCCATGTGAGAGTAGGGCACTGCCAGACAT
>NZ_NIBS01000003.1:114270-295579 GCF_002632465.1 Xenorhabdus budapestensis
TTCCTCCCGCTGCCGCCCGACTTGCATGTGTTAGGCCTGCCGCCAGCGTTCAATCTGAGCCATGATCAAACTCTTCAATTAAAAGTTTGCTGCTCAAAGCATTAAACTGTCTGCTGTTAGTTCATAATGAATTAACTGTTCAGTCACTCTTCAAGACTTTAATCTTTTTTGCCTTGCGGCTTTTCGATAGTGTCCTGCGAGTGCCCACACAGATTGTCTGATTAACTTGTTAAAGAGCAGTGCAACCGAACGTTCGTTCCGGGTTGCGAGGCTGCGTATCTTACGCTTTCCTCTCAGAGTGTCAAGCCTTTATTTTCGCGGCTTTTAACTCCTGTCATCCCGACCTGTTTGTGTGTTTGTCGTGACAACGGATGCGCATTATAGGGAGCCTTCGAATTTACGCAAGTGTTTTTTGTAATTCCTTTTTCAACCGGATAAAATTTAAGCAAAAAGATTATTTTTGCCTATTTTTCATCACATTTGGCAGTTCTGCAAGGCTATTAATGACCAAATCAGCAGCCTGTTCTGCTTCTTGTGTTACAGGTTTCCCTGTACGTACGAGCACCTTAATCCCGACATTAGCGGCATTTGCTGCCAGCATATCTTCTATTTTGTCTCCCACCATATAAGAAGCCGCCATATTAATATGCAGTGCTTTTTGTGCATCAAGTAACATGCCTGGTTGTGGTTTACGACAATCACAGTTCTTTTTATAGTGTTCATCACTTGCTTCTGGATGATGTGGACAATAAAAAATACCTTCAAGATCAACGCCCCGATCTGCAAGTGACCAATCCATCCATTCTGTTAATTGTAAGAACTGCTCCTCTGTGAACATTTCCCGGGCGATTCCCGATTGATTTGTTACTAATACCAATGCATAACCCATTTTTTTCAATTCAAGCATAGCTTCAATTGTGCCATCAATAAATTGAAAATTATCTATTTCATGGACGTACCCATGATCAATGTTGATCGTGCCGTCACGATCTAAAAATACGGCGGGAATACCCTGAGTCACCTGATTGCTCCAAGAATGTACTGAACAGACAGTATCGCATGATTTGTTATTGAATGAGAATGCAGCATTTAATTTATTCCTAGTTGACTTAGACGTCTAGACGCCTTAACATCCACTTTAATTCATGACTTGTTGCAAATGCTTTCAAGTTACTCACTTTTATATCTCTAAGAAAAACATAAAAATGATAAAACTGACTCAGATAAATAAAGTATTTCAACAAGGAACGCGCAGTATAAAAGCACTTTCTGATATCAATCTGCATGTCCCGCAAGGGCAAATTTATGGTGTGATTGGTTCCTCTGGAGCCGGAAAGAGTACTTTGATTCGCTGTGTGAATATACTTGAACGCCCCACTTCCGGTCAGGTACTCGTTAATGGGCAGGATTTAACTTCTCTTTCAGAACGTGAACTGACTCGTGCCCGTCGTCATATTGGAATGATTTTCCAGCATTTTAATCTACTGTCATCCAGAACGGTATTTGACAATGTGGCACTACCTTTAGAATTGAACAACACCTCAAAAACAGAAATAAAAACAAAAGTTGATGAATTACTGGAGTTAGTTGGTCTTTCTGAGAAACATGATGCTTATCCTGCCAACCTATCTGGTGGTCAGAAGCAACGTGTCGCCATTGCCCGTGCTCTGGCAAACTCTCCAAAAGTACTTTTATGTGATGAGGCTACCAGTGCGCTGGATCCAGCAACAACGCGCTCTATTCTGGAGTTATTGAAAGATATTAATCGTCGTTTAGGGTTAACCATTTTGTTGATTACCCATGAAATGGATGTTGTTAAACGCATTTGCGACCAAGTTGCAGTAATTAGCGGTGGGCAGTTGATTGAACAGGATGTGGTTAGCGAAATATTTTCTCATCCTAAAACGCCTGTTGCTCAAGAGTTTATTAAATCCACACTACATTTGGATATTCCTGAGGACTATCAGCAAAGATTACAATCTGAATCAACTCCGGATAGCTGCCCATTATTGAAACTGGAATTTACGGGCAAATCCGTTGATGCTCCGCTAATTTCCATGGCAGTACGTCGTTTTAATATCGATATCAGTATATTGAGTTCTCAAATGGATTATGCCGGTGGTGTTAAATTTGGCGTTATGCTGGCTGAATTGGACGGCGAAAATAGCAGTATTGAATCAACAATTGCGTTCTTAAAAGAGCATCATGTGAAAGTAGAGGTTCTCGGTTATGTCTGAAGGAATGATTTTATTATTGGCTAAAGGAGTCTGGGAAACTCTGGTGATGACTTTTGTTTCCGGCTTTTTTGGCTTTGTGATTGGTTTACCTGCCGGAGTACTTTTGTATGTTACTCGCCCTGGGCAGATTATAGAAAACGGTACGCTATACCGCATACTTTCTGCCCTAGTAAACATAACTCGTTCAGTTCCATTCATTATTTTGCTGGTGTGGATGATCCCTTTCACGCGGCTGATTGTGGGAACTTCAATCGGGTTACAGGCAGCGATTGTTCCTTTAACTGTTGGTGCAGCACCTTTTATTGCTCGCATGGTAGAAAATGCGTTATTAGAAATTCCATCCGGGTTGATCGAAGCAGCGCGAGCAATGGGCGCAACGCCATTCCAGATTGTCAAAAAGATTCTGCTACCTGAAGCATTACCTGGTTTGATCAACGCAGCCACAATTACCTTAATTACATTGGTTGGGTACTCTGCTATGGGTGGTGCTGTTGGTGCCGGAGGCTTGGGTCAGATTGGTTATCAATATGGTTATATTGGCTACAATGCAACCGTGATGAATATCGTATTAGCATTATTAGTTGTCTTAGTATTCTTAATTCAATTAGGTGGCGACCATTTAGTTAAGGCCGTAAATCGTAAATAATTCAACAAGTGTGCCGATTAACGGCACCTATACCGATAGTTTTCAGGCGGCAGTAAACAAAGCTGCAACTTAAAATCTAAAAGGTATATTACCGGGCTTACATCCAAAAGCCTCATTATAGTAGTACGCAATAACTTGATAAGACAGGTTATAAATCAGTATTCAATAGGGGTAAAAATATGTCAGTGAAATTGAAATCCATTGCTGTAATTGGGGCATTATTGGGAACACTCGCACTTGCAGGCTGCGGTCAAGAACAGAGAGACCCAAACCACATTAAAGTGGGTGTCATTGCAGGGCCTGAATTACAAGTTGCTGAAGTTGCAAAACAAGTAGCGAAAGAGAAATACGGCCTTGATGTTGAACTGACAACATTCAATGACTATGTTCTACCGAATGAATCATTGAGCAAGGGGGATATAGACGTCAATGTTTTCCAGCACAAACCTTACTTAGATCAGCAAACAAAAGAGCGTAACTATAAACTGGCAATTGTTGGTAATTCTTTTATCTATCCAATGGCAGCTTACTCTAAGAAGATCAAATCACTGGACGAACTACAAGATGGTTCTCAGATTGCTATACCAAACGATCCAACCAACCAGGGGCGTGCTCTGCTGTTATTGCAAAAACAAGGTCTAATCAAATTGAAAGATGGTGTCGGCTTGCTGCCAACAATTCTGGACATTACCAGCAATCCTAAGCAGTTGGATATTGTGCAACTGGAAGCACCACAATTACCACGTTCACTGGATGATCAGAAGATCGCTTTAGCACTTATCAATAATACCTATGCAGGACAGATTGGTTTAACACCAGAGCAAGACGGGATCTTTATTGAAGATAAAAATTCACCTTATGTAAATATCATCGTCAGTCGTGAAGACAATAAAGATGCTGAAAACGTTCAAAAATTTGTGAAAGCCTATCAATCACCTGAAGTCGATCAGGAAGCTCAGAAAGTTTTCAAAGGTGGCGCAATAAAAGGTTGGTAACCTTTCATATTTAGGCAATCAAGATTAAAATTCTGGGGCGGATATTTTTATCCGCCCATTTTTATTGGAGAAGGGAATGCTTTTTATCATCGTTTCACCAATACTCAATCATCCCACACACACTGATTCAATCAGAATAAGGATTCATTTCAATGCGTATGTTACCTGTCTGTTTCATAGCGCTTTTTATGGTTGGGTGTACTTCCCTGCCAACTCAGGTTGATAAAACTGATAGGCTGGATTCAGAGACAGAAAACTATTCAGCCAGAAAAAACCAGAGTGCAACTTATGTTCGGGTATATACAAAACCAGACGAACTATTAGGCTCGCCATTTAAAGATCTCGGTATCGTTGCAGGGGAATCCTGCCGCAATACACTACAAGATCCTCCGGCAAGTATTGCGGTTGCACGACAGAAGATGCTGGCAAAAGCCTCTGGCTTGAATGCCAATGCCGTTCTACTGCATCAATGTGCAATCCTGTCTGGTCAGGGGTGCTATCAGATTGCTATCTGTGAAGGCACAGCGGTGAGAACCACTCATTAGTCATTATCAAGTTATTTATTAATAAAAGTATTCGGTACTGAAAAAGGCTTATGGCAGATTTTCATTTTACTCAAATAGGAACGATTCACTCTCCTTACAAAGAGAAGTTTGCCATTCCTCGTCAGCCAGGTTTGGTGGAAGATGGCATCGGTCAACTCGAATTACTCGCCCCTTATAATCAGGCAGATGCTGTGCGTGGATTGGAACAATTCAGCTATCTCTGGATTGTTTTCGTTTTTCATCAGACGATGAACGGTGGCTGGAATCCGTTAGTTCGTCCTCCCCGCTTAGGTGGCAATGCTAAAATGGGCGTATTTGCTACCCGCTCAACCTTCCGCCCCAATCCGATCGGCATGTCTTTAGTTGAGTTGAAAGGCATTGATTGTCAAAACAATCGTGTACTACTGCAACTGGGTAGTCTGGATTTAGTGGATGGAACACCAGTGCTCGATATCAAACCCTATCTACCTTTTGTTGAATCGCGCCCTGAAGCTAAAGCAGGATTTGCTCAAGATGCGCCAGATGCAGATATGGATGTTTGTTTTTCGCCAACCGCAGAACATCAACTTTTATGTCATCAGGTAAATTATCCTCAGTTACGGCGTTTTATCCGCCAGGTTTTAGCTCAAGACCCGCGTCCTGCCTACCGTCAGAAAGAGCAGGAAAAGCGAATATATGCAGCTCATATACTGGATTTCAACATACGCTGGCTGGTTAACGACACCATAACGAAAGTAGTTTCTATCGAACCGCGCTATCCCCAATAGATTTCGAGTTGCATCGCGGCAATACTTGAAAGATGAAAGGGATAAAACTCCTTTTGACATCGCAAACTCACTGGTAGACTAGCGGCTTACTTTATTTTCTGGGCTGGGTGGCCCTATCTTATTTCGCCATCCAGAAGCAACTTGCTATCCAATGGAAACTTACTATGCGTACTAGCCAATATCTGCTCTCTACTTTAAAAGAGACGCCTGCTGATGCAGAAGTAGTCAGTCATAAACTGATGCTTCGTGCCGGAATGATCCGTAAACTCGCTTCTGGTCTTTACAACTGGATGCCGACTGGTGTCCGCGTGTTGAGAAAAGTTGAAAACATTGTTCGTGAAGAAATGAATAATGCTGGAGCGGTTGAGGTTTCCATGCCGGTAGTTCAGCCAGCGGATTTGTGGCAGGAAAGTGGCCGTTGGGTACAATATGGCCCGGAATTACTGCGCTTGGAAGATCGCGGTGCCCGTCCTTTTGTTCTGGGGCCAACCCATGAAGAAGTCATTACTGATCTGATCCGCAACGAAGTGACTTCCTATAAGCAACTTCCATTAAATTTGTTCCAGATCCAGACCAAATTCCGCGATGAAGTTCGTCCACGCTTTGGCGTAATGCGTTCACGGGAATTCATCATGAAAGATGCTTACTCTTTCCACACCAATCAAGCATCTCTGCAAGAAACTTACGACAAAATGTACGATGCCTACAGCAAGATCTTTACCCGCATCGGGCTGGATTTCCGCGCAGTTCAAGCAGACACGGGGTCTATCGGTGGTAATGCTTCCCATGAGTTTCAGGTTCTGGCCGCCAGCGGTGAAGACGATATCGTTTTCTCTACAGAATCTAACTATGCAGCAAATATCGAACTTGCTGAAGCGGTCATGCCATTTCAGGAACGTTCAGCACCAACAGAAGATATGCGTCTGGTGGATACACCAAATGCAAAAACCATCGCTGAATTAGTAGAACAATTCAATCTGCCGATTGAGAAGACGGTCAAAACACTGATCGTCCATGCCACAGAAGGAAGCGGGCACAAACTGGTGGCATTACTGGTTCGTGGTGACCATGAATTGAATGAGATCAAGGCTGAAAAACTGTCATTGGTGACCAGCCCACTAGCGTTCGCTAGCGAAGAAGAAATTCGTGCTATCGTCAAAGCTGACCCTGGCTCTTTAGGCCCGGTGAATCTGCCTATACCTGTTATCATTGACCGTAGTGTATCCGTTATGAGCGACTTCGGTGCAGGTGCCAACATTGATGATAAACACTATTTTGGCATTAACTGGGAGCGTGACCTGCCTCTGCCAGAAATCGCAGATATTCGTAACGTGGTTGACGGTGATGCCAGCCCAGACGGTCAAGGTATATTACAAATTAAACGTGGTATTGAAGTCGGTCATATCTTCCAACTCGGCACAAAATACTCGGCTGCCCTGAAAGCAACTGTACAGAACGAAGATGGTCATAACCAAGTTGTTACAATGGGATGTTACGGTATTGGCGTGACCCGCATTGTCGCGGCTGCCATTGAGCAGAATCACGATGATCGCGGTATTATTTGGCCGGATGCGATTGCGCCATTCCAGGTAGCAATTTTGCCAATGAACATGCACAAATCCTATCGTGTCAAAGAGGTTGCCGAAAAACTGTATGCTGACTTACGTGCCAGCGGTATTGATGTAATTTTCGATGACCGTAAAGAGCGTCCGGGCGTGATGTTTGCAGATATGGAATTGATTGGTGTACCACATGCTCTGGTTATTGGTGATCGCAATCTCGATAATGGCGAAATCGAATATAAATGCCGCCGTAATGGTGACAAACAGATGCTGAAACTGGAAAACGTAGTTAACTACCTCAAAAGTAACATTAAACAATCTTAATTCTGATTAAGCATCCAGCCTGCCGTCAGGCAGAAACAGTAACAAAAAAACCTGCGTACGCAATACGCAGGTTTTTTATATGTGGCAGAAGAGATCACTTCTTACTTTTTAGTCTGGCAAGAAGACGATTTATCAAAACGGATTTTACCTGTCTGAATCAGTGCATTATCAAACAATCCATCTTCCATTGAGGGGCGAAGAGTATAATATCCCTCCATTTCTACATAAACAGGCTCTCCGCCTTCCGCACCCATTGCGCTATAACCTCGTTCCAGCTCGATATTTTCCGATGCATCATAGAATTTTCTGCTGTGGCATTCGGTAAAAATAGCACTGTCAGCAAAATAACGATATTCACCTGCCAGTTTCTTGGGTGTCACCTTTGCCAACTTATAATTTAATTCCGACTGGATCGGTTCGCCTTTGATATCCAGCATAACCAGATCCTCCCCTGTCATCTGGTAATAGGCTTTTTCACCTTCATCACTGGTTAAAGTTATCTTTTTACCATTGACGACCCAATGCCCTGTTTCAAAAAAGGGTTTTTCTTGTCCGGATTTCAAATAAGTTTGTCCCAGAATATATGCGCCATCATTTGAAAGCTGTAAGGTAGTCTCAATACCGGCGCAATCGGCACAAGGTATTACACCGTTAAACACCTTCTCATCAATTCGGAACTGATTTTGAGGTGTCAAATCATTCTGATCGACAGCTCCATTCTGATGAGCAGGATTATTCTGACACCCAACCGCTGTCAGCACTCCTGACGCTACAAGAGCAAGTAATATGTTTTTATTCATCACAATTCTCATTCAATAAACCCAGCAGATATACCATCTTTATAACATCAGTCTTGTATAAGATATGAAGTTTTCTTAATCAGGCTGACATTACTTTACCGTATCTCAAAATACACAGTGAAAAACCAAGTAATAATGGCGTAATTTTGTTGCGTAATGGTAAAGTAAGGATTTAACCTACTGACTTTTTCAATGTAACTCAACAGACTTATCCAGTAATCTGAGGAAAAGTTACTGTGCTATAGTCGTAGGTAGCATTTTTGCATTTGAGTTTGGTCAATCACGGGCGGCACGATAACCGCCACTAACATAGTGGTGAGCAAATATGTCTATAGATACTGAATATCAACCAATTAACTGTGATGATTACGATAGCCTTGAACTAGCTTGCCAAAACCAGCTTTACTTACATATCCAGTTGCGGGGTGGTGAAATATTTGAGGGAAAAGCTAATAAATTGATTTTGAGAAAAAAAGTCGAATATATTCTCGTAGAATCAAATGAAGAAACCCGTGAATTAAGATTAGATCACATTATCAGTTTCAGTAATCCAGAAATTGGAACAGTTGTTATTGAGCATTCTTCATTGTAAATAACACGTAAAACACGTTTACTACATAACAAAAGCTTACTACATAACAAAAAGTCCTCACTCAATGCGAGGACTTTTATCGTTGAAAAAATAAATTTACCCATGTAAATCAAACATAAAAAACATTCCTCTTGCCACGTTTTCATGGTACACGCAAGCTTCAACATAACCTAACGTGCCGCAACACAACTTGAAATCCATTGGGTATATAAAACGAGTTACTCAATAGCATCCCAGGCACCTTCTCCGGCACATCCAGATACAACGCTTGATACTCCACTGCCAATGAAAGAGCCTAATAATGAGTTATGCTCATCAAAAAATAATATGCCTGCAGTTGCAACAAATGTGTTGGCCCAATAATTAGTTGTATATCTCAAGAGTTTTCCATAATCACTGGTGTAACATGTCCCCCAATATTTCCCCTTCCCAGGTGTACCTAACGCATCACCCTTTCCGTTAAATGTCCGATCAGTGCTACTTAAATAGACAGTAATGTATGTTTTAAATATAAGACTAGAAATCTTAAAAGATGCTTTATAAAAACCGCCTGATTCAATTAGAACAAACGCTTTACATATTTCATCAATCTTATTTTGATCCAGTTTATCTTTCATTGCTGTAGAAAATGCCTGTACAATTTGAAGTTTAATTTCACTCTCATTAATTTCAGCACTCATAACAATAACCTTATTCAAAATGAAACACTAAATAAATTACAGTATTATTTTCATGACAGAGTTATATTTAAAATATTTTCCCAAAAAACTGTGACATCATCTGATTACCAGATGTTATTTATTATTCACTCATTTTAGAGTGAATTGGGTTAAATTTATAATCCAATTTATTTTTATAATAAATAACTCCACAAGATCAAACTTATTTGAATTTATAAGCGGATTTACCTCTAAAAAATCATCCTATATTTTAAAATTTAGTACACATTCGTATAATTTCAATAATAAATTATTTCTATTTTTCATTTTTTAACTTATAGTGTTAACAACTAAAAATTAATTCATTAAATAACAAGAGATTACATTAGGAGTAATGTAATCTCCTAAAACCGCAATCCAGGCTTCTACCGATGAGAAACTAAGTATGAGGTAAAATAGTACAAGGTAAAATTTTTTGCCACTGAACTGAAAAACCCATGTCTTCAGCCAAAAGTTGCCCCTCTTTCGTCACAAAAACCCCCAATGCTGCAATGAATTTATCATCATAGTAGAGCAATGGCGTTCTTTCCCTGAGCCAAGGTGCCACTCCAAGCTCCTGCCATAACTTTTTACTATGGCGGGAATGCTGCCGTCCTACAATGCTGATATTTCCCTGAATTCCAAAGCGGATTGTAACCCGCTCATTATTCTTAGGTGCTCTGATGTTAACCGTATCTCCTTTACCCTCCCCACTTTCGGAAAGGAAAAGTGTTCCCAGACCATCTGGTAATAGCAATTCCTGCTCTGTATTCCATTCGATAACCATATCAACAAGTGAATGATATTGAAAAACTAACCATAACTGTTGTCGATAACGGCGAATATCAAACTGTCCTAACCTGAAACAAGGTTCTGCATCCTGTCGGGAAAGTGCGACTTCTAACCAAATCCGTTGAAGTTGTTCACGAGCGGGCATTTTCACTCCATGCCGATTGAGCCACCGACGCAGTAATGCGTTGCGTTTAGCCTCAGAGTATGTTTCCAAAGGAGGAATTACTATCGCTCCCTCTGGAGTTATCAGCGAATTCAATAAATCATCAAGCAATTCATCCAATAATTGCTCTTGCTCGCCACACAAACTGGCACTACGGGAAACCGCTTGTGGAAAGTGTGGCCAACGCTGGTTGAGCAGTGGCATGATATTCAAACGCAGGAAATTGCGATCATACCGATCGTCCTGATTACTATCATCTTCAACCCATTTCAGCCCTTGTTCTTGCGCATAATTCTCTAATTCTGCACGGTTGACATTCAGTAATGGACGAATGAGCGTTGTCTCAGCAAATGACATAGAAGATGGCATGGAAGATAAGCCAGCCGGGCCACTTCCCCTTTTTAATGCCAACAAAAATGTTTCAGCTTGATCATCAAGATGTTGTGCCGTTACCAGAATCTCATCCTGTTGCAATTCATGCCGAAAAACCTGATAGCGAGCATCACGAGCCGCAGCTTCAATACCTTTCTTCCGGCTATCCAGGTTCACTCTTTCGGCATGGAAATCAACCTGCCAGTCAGCACAAATCTGGCAACAATGAGCAACCCACTCATCCGCTTTTACGTTTAGGCCATGATGAATGTGGACTGCCCTTAATGTGATTGGATTCTGTTTATCACAGTCCGCTTGTGAAGATTGTTGGCGCAGACGAACCAGTAAATGCAGCAACACGGTAGAATCCAGTCCACCACTAAATCCGACTAAAATTTTTTTATGTGTCCCTATCTGATCAGTCAATGTAATCATCAAAGGCTCATGTGCACTATTCATTGTGGTTAATACTCTTTTTTTAATTCGGAATATCAATCTTCAATCAAATCATCCGACAATTTATTTTTCGTCGAAGTTTCATTCTTTTCACTGATACAAAGTAACCCGGATATGATAACAAGTCCTAATCCCACCACATAGGCCGGAACGAATTCATCACCAAAGAACAAAATCAGCCACATCATCGACAATATTGGTGATAAAAATAAGATCGAGGCAATTTTCGGTGAGTCAGGGCTGCTCATGGCCTTGAACCAGATAATATAAGATATCCCATTCAATATGATGCCATTTAGCAGTGTTGGCATTAGAGAATTTCCCACAGGCCACTGGAATCTGCTGAACGCTAATAAAAATACGAGAGATACTATAGTTGAGTTAGTGAAAACCCAAAACGTACTGATATAAGGATCAATAGCAAAGTGTTTTGATAAAACAGACAATAAAGCAAAACAGAACGCTCCGCTAAACACCAGTAATAGAGCCTGTGGGTGTTGTACAGAAATTTGGGTGATATTACCTTGGGTAAAGGTGATAACAACTGCAATAAAGCCAATTGTCATACCTATCATCTGCTTGATAGATAATTTCTCTTTGAACAAGAGAAATGACAGTCCGATTATCATCAACGGCCAACTATATTGAATAACCAAAACAGCAACACCATTTTCGATAGAATAACCATAGTAGAGCAGTAAATAAAAGAAACAGTCCAAAGCCCCTAATATGAGGACCTTAATCATTACAGGAAAAGGAATAAATAAAAGTTGCTTCCAGTTTCTCCCCATCATGACCGCAACCAGAAAGACAGCCAAAACAGACAGTACATTTGACCAGAATAAAAATTGGAAATGATCCATCTCTTTCTGACCAAAACGCGATATAGACGGAATGAAACTCCAAATGAATACACAGGAAAACGCATAAATAATATATTTATTGAGCATAGAATAAATCCATTATTAAGGAATGTTGACATTCTGTAAGGAATTTTAGAGAACATGATAGCTTGAGATCATTATTTCCACCACAAAAATCACAATGCCGACATATCATGCCGAAAGCAATACGACCAAGATCCCTAGGGACGTAAACGACTCATACAACTAAGTAGCTTCATTTATCACAAAAAGAACATAACCTGATTTCCGAAAATGTCTGTTATACAAATATGGAAAAAGTACTATATCTTTTTTCTGTGTAAAATCATTGCCTGAAATTTAAACTAAATTAATCAATAAACTAAAAGATGGAATAATTACTGGAGAATACCAGATAGATTATTCAAAATATCAAGGAAAAATCGTAAATTTAGATATACCCTTCGTCTTTCAAGTTGCAGCTTTATTGGCTGCGTTACTCTTTTTTACAACTAACCCCGGTCACCATTTTTATAAACATACAGTTTTTATGCTCCCGGGGATTAGTACCCTTGCCGCCGCGCTGTATCTTAAAATCCATTGGGTATAGCAATAATAAATATTCATTTTATTACATTTAATAACAGAATAAAATTAAACAATATCAGTACAATGAAGAACATAATCTCTATCATTTAACAAATAATATTCTAATTTTTAATATCAATGCTAGGATAAGCACGGCGAATAAGTCTAGTCACAAATATCACCAATATTACCTTCACAATATCTCCAGGAAGGAAAAAAAGAGTACCTACAGCAGCTTGATATAAACTCAGTTCAGCAAAAACAGCTACCCACGGAATGCCAATAGCATAAACAAGAACAATTCCCCCAAGTACGATAAAACAAGCTTCTTTAATAATTGTCAAAGACCTTAAATTTTTCTCATACAAATAACCAATCAAACCTGCGGCTAATGGCCAAG
Organism: Xenorhabdus budapestensis; assembly: GCF_002632465.1. Lineage (GTDB taxonomy): Bacteria > Pseudomonadota > Gammaproteobacteria > Enterobacterales > Enterobacteriaceae > Xenorhabdus > Xenorhabdus budapestensis. The sequence continues at coordinate 127,071 of NZ_NIBS01000003.1, forward strand.
CAAGAATAAAGCCACCACTTGGGCTAAGCATCACCCCCAAGCCTCCTTTTCCTCCAGCTAAAACAGGAAAGCCTATTACAATTAATAAAATGTAAATACAAAGAGCAATTGAACCTCTCTTCGCTCCAATAATACTACCTGCTAGCATGCACCCTATTGATTGAGCCGTCAACGGCACACCTATTGGTAACGTTAGTGGTGGAAATAAACCCAAAGCTGTCGTTAATGCAGAAAATAACGCAATATAAACAATATTTTTACTATTCATATAATCTTTCTCTTATTGATATTTAAGAATTATTCTTATGCCATTATTTCTATGGATTATAAGAACGTGCTTCAATCGCAGCTGCAATATCATCTGCCATTTTCAATATTTTTACTATCAAAGGAATAGCAATAGCTATCAACCTAGATCCGGTAAAAAATATCGGCACACCGATAATATATAATATCACTACAATTCGGATACAAATGATATCTTCCCTAATTTTTTAAGGTTATCACATATCATGCGAACTATAAAAGAGGATGAAAAATTAAAAATTGAGCTGGCTTTAATGAAAAGCCAGAATAATATTGTGATATTATCGGCAGAAAAAAGAATCTCTCATTGCAAGAGGAAAGGAAAAAAAAACACTTTACCTGCTAATTTATTTATCAAAATTACTAATAAAAGGAAAATACGGTGTTATTTTGGAAATCTACATCTACCAATATACTTAACTCTAGAAATCTCAAAGCTGTTATTGATAACCAGATTCCTGCTCTCATAATAGCAGATTTTGCAACCCGCCAAGAATCTTTTAATTTTTCTCAAACCGTTCTAAAAAAGAAAACAATAGCATACGAATTTGGTCAGCCAGGTTCTTATTTAGGCGTATCGTTAGCACATTACAGAAATAGTTCAAAAGAAAAATATTTTACAAAAGTCAAAGAAGCTGAAGAACAGCGTTTAGAAATTATTAAACAATCCTTTGACCCTGTTGCTCGTTTTTTCCAATATATTAACCAACAAACTGATTACTCTATTTCAGTAGCCAATGAATCAACGTTTGGTTCATATTTTGCAGGTATTATTCGTGTCATATCACACGGAACTGATCCTCACGTAGATTATGCACCGACTTTTACAAAAGGAGAATTGATAGTCGGAGAGATAAGCACCCAACTCGCTTGGAATTTTTATGCTTCATCACCCGAAGAAGGAGGAGAAACTGTTGTGTATAATCAACCCTATACTTTTTCCGGTATTAATAAAACTTATGAGGCTTACGATACCCAATTGTTAGAAGGATGTGAATCTTATACATTTAAGCCCACTGTTGGTTCTGTCGTGATTTTTAACACGATGAATCCACATATCGTCCTTCCTGCTGCACAGAAAGCCAAAATCCCTCGTATAGCGACAGGATCATTTTTAGGGCTCTTACGGCCTAATCAGATTATTGCTTGGTCATAACATTGTGAGAAAATGATGAAAACCAATTTTAATACAATAAGTTGCTATATTATCACGATTCTTACTGGTGGAACTTCTTGGTATGCCACAACATTGCAACTTACCGATGTTTCTCCAGTTATATCTCTAATCTACCGTTTTACTATCGCGGCATTAATACTTTTGTTATTGAGTCAATTAAACGGTAGTTTACAGTGTTATACATGGAGACAACATGGATTACTGGCACTGATGGGATTCTTATGCTTCTCGCTGGCATTTTTACTTATTTATCAATCAGCTGAACTCATTACCAGCAGTTTTATTGCACTTATATATTCCACCGTGATTTTTTTTAATACCTTAAATGCCGCTCTATTTTTTAAGCAACGCCTTTTATTTTCAGTGATTACAGCAGCAGTGATAGGTTCAATAGGTATTTTTTTAGTATTTCTACCAGAGTTATTTACTGGGAACTGGAATTGGCTCGGTTTTATTTATGCTCTAGGCGCTACAATCGCTTTCTCTTTTTCTAATGTATGCGCCAACCATTTACAATCTCAAGGAATAAATGTATTACCTATGACTGGTTATTCTATGTGTTGGGGAGTACTATTTCTACTTGGATATGCTGTGATTACTGGAGTTCCTTTCATCTTCGATAGTTCTCTCTCATATGTATTGTCACTAGGTTGGCTTATTTTATTTCCATCTGTTATTGGATATACCATTTATTTCTTTATTGTCGCTCGTTTAGGTATGCAACATGCCGCATATACATTACTCATTGTGCCTATAATGGCGTTGTTAATCTCAACATTTACTGAAGATTATAATCTATCAATATGGACACTGGCAGGAACTTTTCTTATCTTAGTCGGTAACTATATAATCATAGACAATCAAGCCAATAACACTCAGAAAAACTCTAAATAGTTTTTATTTTATTAATATACAATGCAATATTTTTTATCAATGGAATTAATTTGGATCATAGTTTTATAAGGAGCGTAGTTAGGATGCGTTAATAGATTCACTGATGGATTGAATTTTCAAATCATCCAGTAGTAACTATGGTTATATATTGTAAGAGAACTTTTTTTAACTCTAAAAAAGGATGGCTCAAATTACAAACCATCCAAATGTTATGAAATAACGATATTTCTTAAGTCAGGCTTATAGAGCTAATCTAAAGAAATTGGGGGTATAAACGGCAATAACCCCTATATTCAGCTAATCGGTCAGAAACATTTTTTAAAATAGCTTAATGAAATAACAACCAAATGTTAGCAATAGCCGTACTGCATTAAACGTTCATAACGACGGTTCACTAATTCTTCACTGCTGAGCTCACTCAATTCAGTAAGATCAGCCAGTAATTGTGCTTTCAGCGTATCTGCTATTACTTCGTAATTACGATGTGCACCACCTAATGGTTCCGGAACCACTGAATCAATCAATTTCAGCTCTTTCAGGCGAGGTGCTGTATTGCCCATCGCTTCTGCTGCCAAAGGTGCTTTGTCAGCACTTTTCCATAAAATGGAAGCACAACCTTCCGGCGAAATGGTAGAAAACGTGCTGTATTGCAACATATTCACTTTATCACCAACGCTCAGTGCCAATGCACCACCGGAGCCACCTTCACCGATAACCGTACAGATAACAGGCACAGACAAACGGGACATTTCACGTAGGTTACGAGCGATAGCTTCTGACTGCCCACGCTCTTCTGCTCCAACCCCCGGATATGCGCCTGGAGTATCAATAAAAGTGATGATTGGCAGTTTGAAACGCTCTGCCATTTCCATCAATCGCAGAGCCTTACGATACCCTTCTGGAGATGGCATACCAAAGTTACGACGGATCTTTTCTTTTGTCTCACGACCCTTTTGATGCCCAATCACCATCACCGGACGACCATTAATACGTGCCAATCCACCGACTATCGCTTTGTCATCCGCATAAGCACGATCACCAGCCAATTCTTCAAAATCAGTAAAAATGCGCTGAATATAATCCAGTGTATAGGGACGAAGGGGATGACGTGACAGTTGAGAAATCTGCCATGCCCCCAGATCAGAGAAAATTTTGCGAGTCAGCTCTACGCTTTTTTCCCGCAGACGCTGGACTTCTTCATCCAGATTGATATCTAGCTTTTCATCTTGACGGCTAACTGCGGTGAGCGAATCGATTTTCGCTTCCAGCTCGGCAATCGGCTGTTCAAAATCCAGAAAATTCAGACTCATAACGTTCCTATTTTAGTCAAATTCTAATTCTACCTGCTCGCTACCCAGCAGAGTTCGTAGATCTGTCAAAAGGGTATCCGTTGGAGTTACCCGCCATGTTGCCCCGAATCGTAAACGGGCACGGGCATCCACCCGCTGGTAATAAAGATGAACCGGTATCGTACCTGAACGATGTGGTTCCAATGTGCCACGAAGACGGTTCAATAATTGTTCATCAATTTGCCTGTCTGACAACGAGATAGCAAGCCCACGCGCAAATTTTTCACGGGCCTCACTGATATCCATTAATTCCCGGGCAGTCATTTTAAGCCCACCACTGAAGTCATCAAAGCTGACTTGTCCGGTTGCGATTAAAATTTTGTCCTTCTCCAACAAATGCTGATATCTTTCCAGGGCATCAGAGAACAACATGGCTTCCAGCCGCCCTGAGCGATCATCCAATGTGCAGATACCAATCCGATTACCCCGTTTGGTCGTTACAATTTTGGATGTCAGCACCAAACCTACCACAGTTGTAACTTGCCCACGAGGTGTTGGATTCACGTCTTTTAGACGTAATCCATTCGTATATCGTTCAATCTCTTTTAAATAACCGGTGATCGGATGACCGGTCAAATATAGCCCCAGAGTTTCCCGCTCACCATCCAATACCACCTGATCCGGCCATTTTGGCGTACTGGCATATGAATTCTCAACTTGTTCAGGCTTTTCTGCCAGCACGCCAAACATATCCGTTTGACCAATGGCCTCGGCCTTGGCATGTTGATCCGCTGCTTTCAGAGCATCTTCCAGTGAGGACATTAAGGCTGCACGGTGTGGCCCCAGCCTGTCGAATGCCCCTGACATAATCAGTTTTTCCATCACTCGGCGGTTCAGTTTTTTGATATCAACACGGGCACACAGCTCAAACAGCTCTTTAAAGTGCCCACCTTTCTGACGAGCTTCAATAATGGCTTCAATCGGCCCTTCACCAACACCTTTGATCGCACCAATACCATAAACAATTTCGCCTTCATCATTGACGTGAAAATGGTACAAACCACTATTGATATCAGGAGGCAAAACTTTCAGCCCCATACGCCAGCACTCATCCACCAAACCAACGACTTTCTCTGTATTATCCATATCAGCCGTCATTACGGCAGCCATAAATTCTGCCGGGTAATGGGCTTTTAGCCATAATGTCTGATAAGAAACCAACGCATAGGCAGCAGAATGAGATTTGTTGAAACCATAACCTGCGAATTTCTCCACTAAATCGAAGATTTTCATTGCAAGTTCGCCATTTATCCCCTGTTCTACCGCGCCGTCTTCAAATACTGAGCGCTGTTTAGCCATCTCCTCTGGTTTTTTCTTACCCATCGCACGGCGCAACATATCTGCACCACCGAGGGTATAACCCGCCAATACCTGTGCAATCTGCATCACCTGTTCCTGATACAAGATAATGCCATAGGTTGGCTCTAATACAGGCTTTAAGGACTCATGTTGCCATTCGACATCTGGATAAGAAATTTCTTCCCGCCCATGTTTACGGTCGATAAAGTTATCCACCATGCCTGATTGCAGCGGCCCCGGACGGAACAGTGCTACCAGAGCGATCATGTCTTCAAAACAGTCAGGGCGCAGACGCTTGATCAAATCTTTCATGCCACGGGATTCAAGCTGGAACACAGCAGTCGTTTCAGAACGTTGCAGCATGTCGAAACTTTTCTGGTCATCCAGTGGAATTGCCGCAATATCAATCGGCTCCAGATTTTTCTTAGTACGACGTGCATTCACCATCTCAAGTGCCCAGTTTATGATGGTTAATGTTCTCAGCCCGAGGAAGTCAAACTTCACTAATCCGGCATATTCCACGTCATTTTTGTCAAACTGGGTGACCGGGTTCTGACCTTCTGGATCGCAGTAAATAGGAGCAAAATCGGTGATTTTGGTCGGTGCAATAACTACCCCACCCGCATGTTTACCTGCGTTACGAGTCACCCCTTCCAGTTTACGCGCCATGTCAATCAGCGCCTTAACTTCTTCATCCGCTTCGTAAATTTCAGGTAACTGAGGCTCTGCTGCAAATGCCTTTTCCAGCGTCATTCCCGGATCAAGGGGAACCAACTTTGATATCCGATCAACGAAGCCATAGGGATGACCAAGTACTCGCCCAACATCACGAATTACCGCTTTTGCCGCCATCGTACCAAAAGTGATGATCTGTGATACTGCATCTCGCCCGTACATATCAGCAACGTGTTCAATAACCTGATCGCGTTTTTCCATACAGAAATCAACGTCAAAGTCAGGCATGGAAATACGTTCTGGGTTAAGGAAACGTTCGAACAGTAAATCGAATTCAAGTGGATCGAGGTCAGTAATTTTCAGGGCATAAGCGACAAGAGAACCTGCACCAGAACCACGTCCCGGCCCTACTGGTACACCGTTATCTTTCGACCACTGGATAAATTCCATCACGATCAGGAAGTAGCCCGGAAATCCCATCTGGTTGATCACTTTCAACTCAACATCCAGACGCTCATCATATTCTGTTCGCTTTTCTGCCCTGATTGCCGGATCAGGATAAAGGAATGTTAAGCGCTGCTCTAAACCCTGTTTTGATTTTTCAATCAGATAGTCTTCAGTGCTCATACCCCCTGTCGGGAATTTTGGCAAGAAATATTCATCAAGACGGATCGTAACATTACAACGTTTCGCAATTTCTACGCTATTTTCTAATGCTTCAGGGATGTCAGAAAAAAGCCCACACATCTCCTGTTCACTGCGCAGATATTGCTGAGGACTGTATTTTTTCGGACGCTTAGGATCAGAGAGTGTATAGCCGTCATGGATGGCAACTCGAATTTCATGAGCCTCAAAATCTTCACTTTCCAGAAAACAGACATCATTGGTTGCTACAATTGGAAGATTTTTTTCTGCTGCTAATTCAACAGCAGCATGAAGATAAGTCTCTTCATCCTGACGTCCGGTGCGGATGAGTTCCAAATAGTAACAATCTGGAAAGTGTTCCTGATAAAAATCGAGGCATTGCTCAACTAACACATGGTTGCCACGCAACAAAAACTTGCCGACATCACCCATACGTCCGCCAGACAGCAATATTAGCCCCGCTTTATGTTTTACCAGCCACTCTTGTTTGATAGTTGGGCCAATTGCCCCATAGCCTTTCTGATAGGCTTCGGAAATCAGTAAGGTCAGATTCTGATAACCTTCATTATTGCGGGCCAGAATGGTCAGATGGGCGTATTCATCACCCAACTGATCGCTTTCCATGTAGAAATCGGCCCCAATTATGGGCTTAATACCCGCACTATGGGCACTACCATAGAATTTCACCAAGCCACACAGGTTAGTAAAATCCGTGATTGCAAATGCAGGCATACCAAGTTTGACCACTTTTTTTACCAGTGGGCCTGTTTTGGCTAAGCCATCAATCATTGAATAATCACTGTGAACACGTAAGTGCACAAAACGTGGTTCTGTCATAGTCTGCCCAGATACTTATTCCAGATTTTTATCCAAGAGCCAGCGCACGTTTGACTGGCGCAAAACTTCTACGATGGTGTTCCGTAGCCCCCAACAGAGACAGTTTTTCCAAATGCAGGGCGGTGGGATAACCTTTGTGTTTCGCAAAACCGTACTCAGGGAACTGTTTATCCAGTTCAGTCATTTCCCTGTCTCGTGTTACTTTTGCCAGAATAGAAGCGGCACTGATCTCCGCTACCAAACTATCTCCTTTTACTACCGGCTGTGCTGGCATCGATAATACAGGGCAACGATTTCCATCAATCAAAACATAATCAGGTTGAATAGCCAGACCTGCAACAGCCCGCTGCATAGCAAGCATTGTGGCATGGAGGATATTGAGCTGGTCAATTTCTTCTGACTCAGCGCGCCCAAGGCTCCAACACAACGCTTTTTCTTTGATTTCCAGATAAAGCGCTTCACGACGTTTTTCTGGCAGTTTTTTCGAATCCATCAAGCCTGCAATGGGGTTGGCAGGATCAAGAATAACTGCCGCAGTAACCACTGCACCTACCAGCGGGCCACGCCCAACTTCATCAACACCGGCAATCAAATTCGCCTGAGGATAAACAAAATTCATTATCTTCTCACTAACTCCAGTACCGCCTGTGCCGCCTGCTCATCGGCATCACAACGAATACTTTCATGCAAATGCAGGAAGGTCTGCTTCAACGCTTCCACCTCAGCACCACCACGCAAGAGCGGCAGCAATGCCTCTGACAGTGCTTCTGGCTGGCATTCATCCTGTAGTAACTCTTTGACTAACGCTTTACCTGCCAACAAATTAGGCAGGGAGACATAAGGTGTTTTCACCAAACGCTTTGCCAACCAGAAGGTAAAAGGTTTCATTCTATAGCCCACTACCATTGGGCATTTAGCCAGCATGCATTCCAGTGCTGCTGTACCGGATGCCAGTAAAGTCGCATCGCTGGCAATCATGGCTTCACGAGCTTTACCATCTAATAAATGAATAGATAATTCCGGTGCGATCTCATCTTTTATATGCTGGAATTGCTCACGCCGTTTGGCATTTACCAATGGAACCAATACATGCAAATCAGGCAAATGCTTCCTTAGCAATTGTACAGTTCTGAGAAAATCGGTACTCAGCATTTCTACTTCGGCATGTCGGCTACCTGGCAAAAGCGCTAGACAATGAGCATCTAATGGAATATTTAACGTTTGCCTGGCGGCAGTTTTATCAGTTTGCAGCGGCATTGCATCTGCCATTGTATGACCAATAAACCGGCACGGAACATTAAATCGATCATAGAACGCTTTTTCAAACGGCAAAAATGCCAGTACCAGATCTGTCGCACGACCGATTTTGAACACCCGTTTCTGACGCCATGCCCATACCGATGGGCTGACGTAATGGATAGTTCTGATCCCCTGTTGTTTCAACCGACCTTCCAAGGTGATATTGAAATCAGGAGCATCAATGCCAATAAAGACATCTGGTTTCAACTCAGTAAAACGCGTCGTTAAATCTTTACGAATATTCAACAGGCGGGACAAACGCCCTAAAACCTCAACGATCCCCATGACCGCCAGTTCTTCCATCTCATACCAGACTTCACAACCTTCAGCTTGCATAAGAGGACCTGCGACACCCACAAAACGGGCATCAGGGATTTTAGCTTTCAATGCACGGATCAGCCCCGCACCAAGGATATCACCGGATGTTTCTCCGGCGACTAAGCCAATTATCAGTGAACGCTGATTATTAACAGAAGAAAAGGTAGTCAAAGGAGTGTCCTTCATCTACTTAACGAATGATGCCACGACTGGATTTTGCTGAACTCGCCAGAAAATCACTGAATACTTTCACATGTGGGTTGTTTGTAGCCTGAATTTCAATCTCTTTTCTGGCTTCTTCCAAGGTTTTTCCACTGCGATAAAGTTCCTTATACACATTACGAATAGCGTGCAGCGATTCTTTATCAAATCCACGACGTTTCAGACCTTCAATATTCAAACCGAAAGGCGTGGCATGGTTACCCTGTGCAATAACATAAGGAGGCACGTCCTGAGCAACGCCGGAACAACCACCCACCATAACATGGGAACCAATCTGGCAAAATTGATGAACTGCCGTCATTCCACCGATAATCACATAATCACCAAGAATAACATGCCCCCCTAACGTACCGTTATTAGCAATGATACAACGATCACCGACAATACAATCATGGGCAATATGGGCATTAATCATCAGCAAATTATCACTGCCAACTTTGGTTACACCGCCGCCCTGGACAGTGCCACGGTGAATCGACACGCTTTCGCGGATACGGTTACGATCACCGATTTCAACACGAGTGGGTTCACCCTGATATTTGAGATCCTGGTTGACTTCACCAATTGACGCAAATTGATAAATCTGGTTATCACGACCAATCCTAGTTATCCCATTGATCACAACGTGAGATTTCAGTTCAGTCCCTTCACCAATTTCTACTTGCGGACCGATATAACAAAATGGGCCAATGCGAACACTGGCACCAATAACAGCTCCCTCTTCAATAATAGAAGAGGGATGGATAGTAGCAGTCAGATCTATCATACATTAAGCCTCACGGCGGCGGGCACACATCATTTCAGCTTCGCAAGCCACTTCTCCATCGACTTTTGCTACACCTCTGAAACGTGCAACACCACGGCGTTCTTTAATAAATTCTACTTCTAAAATCATCTGGTCACCCGGTAAAACCGGACGTTTAAAACGCGCACCATCAATAGCTGCAAAGTAATACAATTCTCCTGACTTCAGTTTTCCAACACTTTTGAATGCCAGAATTCCAGTTGCCTGGGCCATTGCTTCAAGGATCAATACGCCAGGAAAAATCGGCTTACCCGGGAAATGCCCCTGAAAAAATGGCTCATTAAACGTTACATTTTTAACTGCTCGTAGAAACTTGCCTTCCTCAAAATCCAAGACACGGTCTACCAGCAAAAAAGGGTAGCGGTGAGGTAGTAAATCCAAAATTTCTTCAAATTGCAGAGTATGATTATCACTCATCTAAATACTCTTCCTGTCTATATTTCAATCGTAGTATCAAAAAATGTGTTATTAAACAATATTGTCAAAACATACAGCATTAACGACACGGCCTGCGTCAACTCCCGGAGGAGTTATCAGACAGGCCGCAAAAATAAAAGCTCAACCAAAACGTTTGTATGATTACTTGCTGTCACCTTCAAGCTGGCGTTCCACAGATTTAAGCCGCTTATTCATTTCGTTAATATTCATTACCAAAGCAGCAGTCTTACGCCAAACTCTATTCTGCTGTGCTGGCATACCAGATGAATATACACCCGGCTCAGTAATAGGGCGTATCACCATGCTCATACCAGTCACGCTTACTTTATCACAGATTTCCATATGTCCGCTTATGACACTGGCTCCACCAATCATACAATAACGACCAATTTTCAGGCTCCCCGCCAAAATGACACCACCCGCTATTGCAGTGTTATCACCAATTGTGACGTTGTGAGCAATTTGGCATTGGTTGTCAATGATAACACCATTACCGATGATAGTGTTATCCAGAGCACCACGATCTATAGTAGTACAGGAACCTATTTCAACACGATCACCAATCATTACCGTGCCTAACTGAGGGATTTTAATCCAATTACCGCGATCATTGGCATAACCAAAACCATCAGAGCCTATAACAGCCCCTGACTGAATGAGGCATTGTTCACCGATTTCAACATTATGGTACACAGAAACATTGGCCCAAAAGCGAGTTCCTGTACCAATGCACACATTTTTGCCAATAAAACAACCTGCACCAATGATAACGTTATCACCAAGCACAACACCTGATTCGATAACTGCATTTGCCCCAATTGCAACATTTCTGCCCAATGTTGCTTCTGGAGAAATCACTGCTGATGGATGGATATCCTGCGCAGGTCGTGGTGTTGTATCCATGATTTGCGCCATGCGTGCATAGGCAAGATAAGGATTATCAACCACCAGCGCTGCAACCTTACAATGAGGTAAATAGGCTTCGCGCAGCACAACAGCCGCTGCCTGACACTCTGCAAGTTTCTCGGTATAATGGCTATCCGATAAAAATGTAACTTGTTCGCTATTTGCTGAATACATAGGGGCAATACCAGTGATGACGATATTGCCATCACCATGTAATTGCGCATTCAACTGCTGAGCAAGGTCAGCCAATCGAATTGAAACCATTTATTTATTTAACCTGCTTCAATACTTCTGAGGTAATATCTTTACCAGATGCAGCATATACTGCGGTATTTGCATCAAGAACAAGGTCATAACCTTCTTTACCTGCAACCACTTTAACTGCATCCTGAATTCGACCCAAGAGCTTGTTACGTTCTTCCATTTGACGACGACGGTTATCATTTTCAAAAGCCTGTGCTTTTTGTGAAAATTCATTACGTTTAGTCAGCACTTCCTTTTCTAATTTTTCGCGCTCACTCGCCTTCATGGTTGAGCCATCACGCTGCAATTTTTGGAGCTGAGACTGCAAGTCGGATTCCATACGCTGTAAATCGGATGCGCGGCCTTTAAACTCGTTTTCCAACTGTTTTGCAACAGCTTCATGAGCAGGCAGTTGCTGGAATATTTCACCAACATTCACGATAGCGATCTTTTCTGCCGCCTGGACACCAGTAGAAAAAGCTAATGCGATACCAAGGCTTGCTGCACACAGTACTTTCTTCACTATAAACTCCTTTGACTTACGCTAGTTACATGTTGGGACATTTATAATCGCCTTATTTAATAATAAGACGACTTTCCACCAAGAACGATTGATTTTTTACCAGGTCCCACCAATATTAAACTGGAATTGCTCTGTTCTATCCCCTTTATAATCTTTAATTGGCTGAGCATAAGAGAATGTTAGAGGTCCCAATGGTGATAACCATTGCAACGCAATACCAGTAGAAACACGGATATTATTCGGCTTACTGTAATCAGGTAAACCAGCGTAAACATTGCTCCAGTTGGTATCCCATACTGTTCCTGCATCTACAAACAGAGACGTCCGCACAGAGTTAGAATATTTTGCATCCAGGAACGGCGTTGGCGTAATCAGCTCGAAGCTGACAACTGCTGTTGCATTACCACCTACTGCATCCTGGGATACTCCCCTGCTATCAGCTTCAGGCAGACCATATTTCCATTTCTTGAGATATGTTGCATTACCATCCTGGGATACTGCCTTGCTATCAACTTCAGGCAGACCATCTTTCCCTTTTTTGAGATAAACTGCTTTTGGGCCAATATTATTGGGGCGGAAACCTCGAACACTAGTGGAACCACCTGCATAGAAGTTTTCATAGAATGGCATTTCCTTGCCACCGAAACCGCCACCATAGCCCAAACGCGCACGTCCCATTATGACCCATGAATGATCGTCATCAATAGGGTAATAACCCGCAGAGTTCAGAGTAACTTTATAGAACTGGTTATCTGAGCCAGGCACAGTGATTCTCGTATCCAGCCCTGCTTTAATCCCGTAAGTCGGGAAGAAACCACGGTCAAGGCTATTGTAATTCCAGCCAACTGTCAGCATAAAGTCATTGGCATCAAACTTGACCTTATCCGTAAACCCCGGCTCTTTACCCATTTTCTTCATATAACGCCACATCGCTAACTGAGGACGTATATTAGATAATGAGTTATGAACATAGCCTAATCTGAAGTATAACGAGTTATTTTCATTCAACGGAATACCAAAAGAACCATCTGTACCGTATGATTTGTTGGTATAGTTGGAAAGAGAGGCGTCATCAGCACGGAAATCATTATAAAACAGCCGCCCCCCCAGACTCACACCGTTAACAGTGAAGTAAGGGTTCGTAAAGGACAAATCCGCAGACGTTGAGTAATCATTTTTGCTGGCATTGATACCCACGGCATTACCTGTTCCCAGCCAGTTATCCTGCTGAACTCCGACCTGAAAACTCATACCACTTTCAGTACCAAAACCAACCCCAAAGTTCATGGAGCCCGTATTACGCTCTTTAACTTTATAAACTACATCAACCTGGTCAGGGCTGCCCGGTACACGTTCGGTTGCAACATCAACCGTTTCAAAATAGCCCAAACGATTGAGGCGTTCTTTTCCATACTCAACCAGATCATTACCTAGCCATGCCCCTTCCATCTGACGCATTTCACGGCGTAATACTGAGTCTTTACTGGTGTCATTACCAGTGAAACGTATGCTACGGACATAGAAACGGTTACCTGCATCTACGTTGACATGGAGTTTCACAGTTTTGTCTACATCATTGATTTCAGGTTGTGTCATGACCCGAGGGTAGGCGTAACCATAGCGGCCAAGAAAATATTTGATCGCCATTTCCATATGGGTCACTCCTGTTCCATTATACAATGAACCAGGTTTAATATTAGTCAGTTTCGTTATTTCAGATTGGTATCCTGCTAAATTACCATTTACATCAACACCTGAGATTTTATATTGATCACCTTCCGTGATGTTAATGGTGATATAAATCCCTTTTTTATCAGGTGTCAGATTAACTTGAGTCGAATCAATGTTGAAACGGGCATAACCCCTATCAAGATAGAAACTACGCAGTTTTTCAAGATCACCGTCTAACTCCTGTTTTTGATATTTCTGATTAGCTGTCAGGTTCCACCACGGAACATCGTCCCTGAGTTGGAAATTATCGAGCAATTCATTGGTAGCAAAGGTTTTATTACCAACAATATTAATCTGCTGAATTTTAGCAGAAATACCTTCGGAAAAGACAAGTTTCAGGTCAACACGGTTGCGGGGAAGTGGTGTGACAACGGCTTTTACTGTGGCATTGTATTTACCAACACTATAGTAGAAATCTTCCAGCCCCTTTTCGATATTCGACAGCATAGTGCGGTCAAGGGCTTCACCAACACGAATACGGGAGGCCTCAAGGTTTTTCTTGAGCATGTCATCTTTCACCGCCTTGTTACCGGAGAAAGTAATGCTGGCGATGGTTGGCCGTTCTTTTACCTGAACAACCAGTGAATTGCCATCACGCAAGACACGAACATCTTCAAAGTTTCCAGTCGCGAACAGGGCATGTATCGTGCGACTGATATCTTCATCGCTGACTGTATCACCGACGCGAACAGGCATATTCAATAATGCTGCACCAACGGTGACACGTTGAAGACCCTCAAAATGAATGTCCCGAACTACGAATCCGTCTGAACCGTATGCAGTGGCGCTGCCGAGCAGCAGCGACGCTATGAGCAACTTTTTCATCGCCATCGTTGTTATGCGTTTTCCTAACTGGTCTCCCACCTTAAAAGCGGGAGAAATCATTGAAAAGTGCAAGCCCCATTAATAACACCAGCAATATAGCACCAATGCGATAACTGAAGTCTTGTACACGCTCGGAAACCGGCCCTCCCTTGATCTTCTCGATAACAAGGAAAAGCAAGTGTCCACCATCTAGTACAGGTAATGGGAACAAGTTAATGATCCCAAGATTGACACTGATTAGCGCCAAAAACATCAAATAATACACCAAGCCAGAATCAGCCGATACACCGGCTCCCTTGGCTATGGAAATAGGGCCGCTGAGGTTATTGAGTTTTACATCCCCAACAATCAATTTGCCAATCATATTGACGGTCAGCTTCATCAATTGCCAGGTTTTATCCCCAGCCTCATAAAAAGCATAGAATGGCCCATATTGTTGAACTGTTTTGTATTCATCCGCCAGTGGGATGATTTTAAATTCGATACCAGCAAAACCTATTTCACGCCCATCGGAAAGCTTTTTAGCAGCTGGGGTCAATGATAAAGTGATCATACTGCCAGCTCTCGCAACGTCCAATTTTAGAGGAATATTCGGATTCTTCCTGACATAAGATGCAAAACTGTGCCAGACATCTATATCCTGACCATTGACTTTAACGATCCTGTCCCCACTTTGTAAACCCGCTTTTTCGGCTGCCGAACCAAGATGGATTTTATCCACCTGAGAACTGGGGTGCGGAATAACAGGCATAATTCCTAAAGATAGCAAGATATCCTGTTTGGATGGATCAAATGCCCAATGTCGCAAATCCAGTGTCTTTTGAATGGCATCGGAAGAGTCCATTAGTGCTACATTCACCTCAACGGAGGATTCACCAACTTTACTCACTAACGCCAGCCTTGCTGAGTTCCAATCAAGAGTTTCGATACCGTCAACAGCTTTTAGTTCCATCCCGGGCAAAATATTTGCCTGCGCTGCTATAGAATCGGGTTTGATATCCAAAACCACCGGGCGTACCGAAGGCACACCGATCACAAAAACTAACCAATAAGCGACAACAGCCAGAATAAAGTTTGCGATTGGACCAGCGCTGACAACTGCCGCACGCTGACCAATGGTTTTGTTGTTGAATGCCATATGACGACGTTCAGGAGCAACAGTTTCAACCCTTTCATCAAGCATTTTGACGTATCCGCCCAAGGGAATAAGGGCAATAACGTATTCAGTTCCCTGTTTATCTGTATGACGCCAAAGTGCTTTACCAAACCCGATGGAAAAACGCTCAACGTAAATACCACATCGTCTGGCCACCCAAAAGTGACCAAACTCATGCACTGTGATAAGCACACCCAATGCAACAATAAATGCAGCCAGATTCCAGAGAATATCCATTAATGTACCTTCAAAGACCAAATCCAGAAGAAATTAACATTACCAGCCCTGCAAAAACAGGAACCGCCGCAGTCAAACTGTCTACCCTGTCCAGCACACCGCCATGCCCTGGGATCAACTGACTGCTGTCTTTAATTCCTGATTCCCGCTTGAACATACTCTCGGTCAGGTCACCGAAAACAGATGCAATAACAACGATGGCGGAAATCAACAATAAGTTTTCAGGCATAACAGGCACTGGAGCAAATTTACTGAACAACCATGATATAAGCGCAGCAGTTAACAATCCACCAGCCAGTCCTTCAAGCGTTTTGCCCGGAGACACTTTAGGTGCCATTTTGTGTTTACCTAATGTGCGACCAAAAATGTAAGCCCCCGAATCAGCAGCCCACACCAGCAACATCACATACAACAACCACCACGCACCGTGATAAGTATTATTTTCATATCCTTGGGTACGTAGCACCATCATTCCACAATAAAATGGCACAATCGTCAGAAAACCAAATAACACGCGCAATGTAACGGAGGATTTCCAAATAGAAGCTGAAGCAGGATACGCAATAACTAATAAAATAGCCGCAGCCCACCAGAGCATTCCTGCCCACAATAGATATACAATTTGTGGTTTTTCAGTAAGGTGAGTAAGATCTGCCAAAGAGTATTGCAAGACCAGCAACCCCACAGTACACAACACTGCCAGAGTAACACGTTTAGCCTGTGTCAATAATCCGGCAAATTGCCCCCATTCCCATGCAGCAAGTGCTGAAACTGCAATGACAACCAACCCAAATCCTGAGGGGGGAAGTAAAAACAGAGCTGCAACAACAAGTGGAATTAATATTAACGTAGTTAAAAGACGGTACTTCAGCAAGTTCTCCTCCTATGATCCCACTTCGGCATCGTCTGGTGTTCCGCCAAATCGGCGTTCTCGTTTGGCAAAGGCATGAATAGCACCTTCAAAAGCTGTTTCATCAAAATCAGGCCAAAGTATATCGGTAAAATACAATTCTGCATAAGCGATCTGCCATAACAGGAAATTACTGATACGATGTTCGCCTCCTGTCCTGATCACTAAATCAACATCAGACTGCTGACTCAAATTCATGAAACTACTTACTGTTGCTTCGGTAATTTCCTCAAGATTAAGCTGATCTGCTCTGGCTTTCTCAACAATTTGCTTGACACTCTGAACCAAATCCCAACGGCCTCCATAATTGGCGGCGATATTAAGCTGCAATCCGGTATTGTCCGCAGTCAATTCAACTGAACGACGGATACGTTCCTGTAACCGTGGGCTAAACCGACTGATATCACCAATAACAGACAATTTCACATTGTGCTTATGTAAGTTCTTCACTTCATTATCAAGGGCAAAAACAAACAGTTCCATCAATGAACTGACTTCTTGTTGTGGACGATTCCAGTTTTCACTACTGAAAGCATATAATGTCAGTGATTCGATGTTATTCTTAACCGAAAAGCTCACAGCACTTCGTACAGATTTAATTCCAGCACGATGACCAAAAACTCTTAATTTCCCACGCTTTTTTGCCCAGCGGCCATTACCATCCATAATGATAGCAACGTGTCTGGGTAACATTAGCGATGAGCCACAATCACTAGGCGATATCACTCAAACTAATCCTTAAATAACATAAGCTGGCTTCTTACTGGTTCAAGACTTTCACACATGAAAAAGCCGTGTTAACGATTACCACGGCTATTTCTGGAATAAACCCGAATGAAAGCCTTTACCTCTGATATACCCTTGATCTCTTAAGCTGCTTCTTTCGTTGTTGGCTGTGCGACAACTCAGAATCTATCGGGTATATACGCCCGCAAAAACGTGTGCCAAATATCGAAATGGCTCTTATAACAACTATAATTTACCTGCGAACTATATCATTTGCCCAAACGCAAACAAACATATACTTATTTAGCGAAATTCGCTAATTAGCAAAGGCTTTGATTGCCTCTTTCGCTAAAGTTCTCGCGATGTTATCGATTTCTAAGACCTCCTCAATGCTTTGAGGTTCAGATAAACTTAATTTTTCAACTACCTGCCGATTCACCATGGCGATATCAGTAAAACGAATTCTATTCTGTAAAAAAGCACTGACGGTTTCTTCATTAGCTGCATTCAATGCTGTTGTTGCAGCCTGACCTTCATGACATGCATCAATCGCCAATTTAAGGCAGGGATAGCGGTGATAGTCCAACGCTTCAAAAGTGAGTGTACTAAGTTCAGTAAAATCCAGTGGTTTCGCACCGGATACAATGCGACTAGGATAAGCCATACCATAAGCTATCGGAGTACACATATCCTGTGTTCCCAATTGCGCGATGATACTACCATCATGGTAACGAACCATTGAGTGGATCACTGATTGCGGATGTAACAGCACTTCCATTTCATCAGCAGAAGCATTGAACAGATTACGGGCTTCAATATATTCCAACCCTTTATTCATCATTGTTGCAGAGTCAACGGAAATTTTACGCCCCATTGACCAGATTGGGTGAGCACAGGCCTCATCAGGTGTGACATGAGGTAATATTTCCAAGGGTGTTTTGCGGAATGGTCCACCGGAGCCTGTCAAAATAATACTGGAGATACCATGATCTTTTAAACTCGCAGTACCGAGGTTATGTTGCACTGATTCAGGCAGACTTTGAAAAATAGCATTATGTTCGCTATCAATCGGCAGTAATTGCGCTTTATATTGGCTAACCGCCTCCATAAACAGGCGGCCACTAGTAATAAGAGATTCTTTATTAGCCAGCAGAACTTGCTTACCCTTGCGAATCGCCGCCAGTGTTGGCAGTAACCCAGCGATACCAACAATGGCAGACATGACTTGATCGACATCTCCCAGTGCCGCTAAATCACAAATGGCATCTTTTCCAGACAGGACTTCGATCTGGCTGCCTTGTTCCTGCAATAAATTCCGCAATTCTGTTGCTGAATATTCATCTGCCATTGCAGCATATTGAGGCTGAAACTCCAAACATTGTTGTGCCATAAGTTCGCTATTTTTCCCGGCGACAAGTGCCACAACTCGGAATTTATCTGGGTTATTTCTGACAACTGAGAGCGTACTTTTCCCGACGGACCCCGTTGAACCGAGGATAGTTAAGCGTTTCATTTTTATACTCTAAGTATTCTACTGACATAAAATCGCAATAGTTTGATCTGTCCTGATCGTTATGTCCATTGCTTGAGAAAGAAATGTGATACGAAATGGAATATTAGTAATATCAAATAATAAGAACAACGCCGCAAGGCTGCGGCGTTGATTCGAGAAATGGCAACTTAGAAATCCATCAATTCTGCTTCTTTATTCGCCAGTGCTTCATCAATCTTTTTGATGAAACTATCAGTCAGTTTCTGAATATCGTCCTGTGAACGACGTTCTTCATCTTCACTGATTTCTTTATCTTTCAGCAGTGCTTTAACCTTATCGTTAGCATCACGGCGGATATTACGAATGGACACACGACCTTGTTCTGCATCACCACGAACGACCTTAATCAGATCTTTACGACGTTCTTCAGTCAGTGGTGGCAGAGGAACGCGAATGATGGTTCCAGCGGAAGATGGGTTTAAACCCAGATCAGAAGCCATAATCGCTTTTTCAACTGCTGCGGTCATAGAACGATCAAATACCGTGATCGCTAAAGTACGCGCATCTTCGGCAACAACGTTCGCGATCTGACGCAATGGCGTTGCAGCGCCGTAATATTCAACGCTGATGCCATCCAACAGGCTAGGAGAAGCACGGCCAGTACGCACCTTGCTGATTTGGTTTTTCAGTGCTTCGACGCTTTTTTCCATGCGGTCTTGTGCGTCTTTTTTGATTTCATTAATCACGTTATAAACCCTTGGGAGCTGGTTATGTTCTAGACCATAAATATTAACATGATATTTTATGGCCCTGTGTCATTAAACTCGGCGTATCAGAACGCTGATAATACCGTCAAATTTCACCGATGTCTCTGAGTACGGGAAGTGATAAATCAGCCGTGAGAAATCAATGTACCTTCACTTTCCCCCATGACAACACGACGAAGTGCACCTGGTTTGTTCATATTGAAAACACGAATTGGCAGGTTATGGTCACGGGCCAGTGTAAAGGCTGCGAGATCCATGACTTTCAATTCACGCTCCAATACTTCCTGATAAGTAAGCTTATTATAGAGAACGGCTTCAGGATTTTTTGTAGGATCAGCAGAATAGACCCCGTCAACTTTGGTTGCTTTTAACACAACATCCGCTTCAATTTCAATGCCACGCAAGCAAGCTGCGGAATCTGTCGTAAAGAACGGGTTGCCAGTACCTGCCGAGAAAATAACAACACGACCGTGACGCAGTAAGCTGATAGCTTCAGCCCAACTATAGTTGTCACATACGCCATTCAGCGGGATAGCGGACATCAAACGGGCGTTCACATAGGCGCGGTGTAAGGCGTCACGCATTGCCAGACCGTTCATCACGGTCGCCAACATGCCCATGTGGTCGCCGACTACACGGTTCATTCCTGCTTCAGCCAACCCGGCTCCACGAAACAGGTTACCTCCGCCAATAACGACACCGACCTCAATACCCAGCTCAACCAGTTCTTTGATTTCCTGAGCCATACGGTCTAAAACGCTGGCATCGATACCAAAACCTTCTGCGCCTTGCAGGGCTTCTCCACTGAGCTTAAGCAGGATTCTCTGATATACGGGTTTTGCATTGGTTGCCATGGTGTTCAGTCCTAAGCAGATAAGGATTATTGGGGATTACTACGATTTATTCAATTACTACACATCCATGCTATGCAGCCAGATGTAAAATTCATCTTGAAATAAAACAGAACCGCCAATCGGCGGCTCCGTTTAAACAATTAAGATTGTTTGCTCATTGCAGCAACTTCTGCTGCGAAATCAGCTTCAACTTTCTCAATGCCTTCGCCCACTTCGAAGCGAATAAAGTCGATAACTTTAGCATTGTTTTCTTTCAACAGAGCACCAACAGTTTTGCTTGGATCCATCACGAAATTCTGACCAGTCAGAGAGATTTCGCCGGTGAATTTGTTCATACGGCCAGAAACCATTTTCTCTGCGATTTCACGTGGTTTACCAGACTGCATAGCGATGTCCAGCTGGATCTGATGCTCACGCTCAACAACGTCAGCAGGAACGTCAGTTGGGTTTACATATTCTGGCTTGCTTGCAGCAACGTGCATTGCGATGTGTTTGATCAGCTCTTCATTTGCGCCTTCAGCAGCAACCAGAACACCGATACGAGCACCGTGCAGGTAAGAACCTACCGCTTCACCTTCCAGAATAGCAACGCGACGGATGTTGATATTTTCACCGATTTTCGCTACCAGAGCAGTGCGCTGTTCTTCGAACTTAGCTTTCAGTGCATCGATGTCAGCGTTTTTGTCAGCCATAACGGAAGCAATAACTTCTTTACCGAATGCCAGGAAACCTGAATCTTTAGCAACGAAGTCAGTTTCACAGTTCAGTTCAACAATACCTGCGAATTTAGCATCAGCTGAAACTTCAACCAGGATAACGCCTTCAGCCGCAACACGGCCTGCTTTTTTAGCTGCTTTTGCCTGACCTGATTTACGCATGTTATCGATCGCCAGCTCGATATCACCATTTGCTTCAACCAGTGCTTTTTTACATTCCATCATGCCTGCGCCAGTACGCTCACGCAGTTCTTTTACCAGAGCAGCGGTAATGTCAGCCATTTGTTTCATTCCTCGATGTGTCTCGCGGGAAGATAATATTCCGCGTGGAAAGTTATCAGATAGTAGTTCTATATCAGATAAGTAAAGGGGGCCATAACAGGCCCCCTAACCAATATATTTCAATACCTGGTCAATAAGGGGCTCAAGAACGAGCATGCCTTATTATTCAGCGTCTACAAGACCTTCTTCGGCCTGAACAACCAGATCTTGTGAACGGCCTTCACGAACAGCAGTCGCCGCAGCGTTCAGGTACAGTTTTACTGCACGGATTGCATCGTCGTTACCAGGGATGATGAAATCAACACCATCTGGATCAGAATTAGTATCAACAACAGAGAATACTGGGATACCCAGGTTGTTTGCTTCTTTGATAGCAATATGTTCGTGTTCAGCATCGATAACAAACAGAGCATCAGGCAGGCCGCCCATGTCTTTGATACCGCCCAGGCTGTTTTCCAGCTTGCCAAGTTCACGAGAACGCATCAGCGCTTCTTTCTTGGTCAGCTTGTCAAAAGTACCGTCCTGAGACTGAACTTCCAGATCTTTCAGACGTTTAATTGACTGACGAACAGTTTTCCAGTTGGTCAGCATACCACCCAACCAACGGTGGTTAACAAAGTATTGGTCACAGCTCAGTGCTGCTTCTTTTACTGCTTCGCTTGCAGCACGTTTGGTGCCAACAAACAGAATTTTGCCTTTACGGGAAGCAATTTTGTTCAGTTCTGCCAAAGCATCATTGAACATTGGAACAGTTTTTTCCAGATTGATGATATGAACTTTGTTACGAGCGCCAAAGATGAAAGGTTTCATTTTTGGGTTCCAGTAACGAGTCTGGTGACCGAAGTGAACGCCCGCTTGTAGCATATCGCGCATGGAAACAGTTGCCATTTTAGACCTCATAAAGTTAATTGGGGTTATGCCTCCACAGATCCCATGACACCGACTCTTTAACTGTGTGCTATTCATACCATATGAAGGATATTCATACGAATTAGCCACATGAGAGCACCCCGGTGTATGTGCCGATCCGTGTGTGTTATTTACACAAATGAGTTTATTCAGCATTTCTGTAATACTGCTTCTACAGGAAACAATTACACAGAATACCGGCGCGGTTTATACCATAAACCGCGCCCATACACCAACATTTGTTACAGCTTTCTGCTAGTCTTGGCGATCAACAGTTATTGTTAGATATACAGTGGGCTGATACCATTACCATCATCATTTTTTTCTTAATTAATATCAAAGAATCGGTAACTCCCCGATTCTGATGGACTGATTTCATGGCTATTACTATCAAAACAGACGAAGAAATTCAGAAAATGCGCGTTGCCGGGCGTCTGGCAGCAGAGGTTCTGGAGATGATCGAACCGCACGTTAAGGCGAGCGTAACCACTGGTGAACTTGATCGCATTTGCCACGAATACATCACGAATAAACAACAGGCCATTTCTGCTTGTCTGGGTTACCACGGTTTCCCCAAATCCGTCTGTATCTCTGTTAATGACGTGGTTTGCCACGGTATTCCAAGTGATGACAAGGTACTGAAAGAAGGCGACATCGTTAACATTGATGTAACTGTGATTAAAGATGAATTTCACGGTGATACTTCCAAAATGTTTATTGTCGGTACACCAACTATTCAGGGCGAACGCCTGTGCCGTATCACTCAGGAGAGCCTGTACTTTGCCCTGAAAATGGTTAAACCGGGTATCCGTCTGCGCAGCCTCGGCAAAGCAATTCAGCAATACGTGGAAAATCACGATTACTCTATAGTTCGCGAATATTGTGGTCACGGTATCGGCAGGGGTTTCCATGAAGAACCTCACGTGCTTCATTACGATGCTGATGACGGTGGCGTTATTCTACAAAAAGGCATGGCCTTCACTATTGAACCTATGGTCAACACCGGCGATTTCCGTATCCGTACCATGAAAGATGGCTGGACAGTCAAAACTAAAGATCGCGGCTGGTCTGCGCAATATGAACATACCCTTGTTGTTACTGACAATGGTTGCGAAATCATGACATGGCGTAAAGAAGAAGAACCACATATTTCAGCCGTATTAGTTAATATACAACCATAAAAATAGGCAAAGCCAGACCTTAAAAGCCCAATACCGAGTTGGGCTTAAATAATTCATCTATTCAAAACATCAATCTGTATTAAATATAATATGCCCGCTTTCTCTTCATAGAAATATCAAAGAGCATAACCTATATGTCTAAATGGTCACGAATTCAACTCGTTGTTCTTTAGATATAATAGCCATTTTTTGATGAGGGAGAATTTTAGTGGCAACGGTTGAAGTGAAGTGTCGCTTTTGCGATCAGACAAAAGATGTCAAAAAGCATGGTACGGGTAGAGGTGGTCATCAACGTTATCGTTGTTTGTCTTGTAATCGCACTTTCCAACTTGACTATTCCTATCGTGCCTGCGAAGCCGGAATTAAAGAAAAAGTCGTTGATCTCGCGATGAATAATGCAGGTATTCGTGATACCGCACGGGCATTACATATCAGCATTAATGCGGTTGTTCACACTTTAAAAAACTCTGCCCGCGATGTGTAACAACACGCCCTCTGGATAATGTGGAAATTCAGCTTACTTGCGAAGTTGACGAATGTGGTCTTTTGTTGGAAATAAAAAGCAACAACGTTGGCTATGGTATGCTTGGGAACCTCGACTAAAGCGTATCATTGCACATACTTTCGGCAAACGAAGCAAACAAACACTCAAGAAACGCTTGAAAAAGCTCTCTCGATTCAATGTCGCCTTCTGGTGTACAGACAATTCGGAACTTTTATCGAAAGAGAATATTATATTTAGAGCCAATCAATACGTTGAATGCATGACCCTGAATAGGATATTGATAAATACAGTTCTTGTACATAAACTGTCCCCATCAGGGCTTCATCATCGACCACTAACGCCTGTTCATCTCACGGTTTTCTTATCATAGGTTTCTGAATATGCCAGTTGATATTGCTTTTGCGCATGCTCCTATTCCTCCTCTGTCTCCAGTGGAATTTTCCCACAATGACCTTCAGTGTCCCGCACTGAAACAGCATATCGATGAGTTTCAATTGTGGCTTGAGCAAGCATTCAAAGCTGGCATTTCTCCGACAGCATTGATTTATACCCGCAGTGATTATATTGACAGGCTTCTGACACGATTATGGCAGCAACAAGGGTTTGATCAGATAGATTCACTTTCCCTGATTGCGGTCGGTGGTTATGGCCGACGCGAGTTGCACCCTCTTTCTGATATTGACCTGCTAATACTGAGTGAGTCTCCTCTGACTGAAGAGCAATCAACCCGCATAGGGCAATTCATTACGCTGCTCTGGGATATTCGTCTGGAAGTCGGTCACAGTGTCAGAACATACGAAGAGTGCCTTGAGAAAGGGCTTGCTGATCTGACAATCGCCACAAACCTTATTGAATCCCGTTTAATTTGTGGTGACTTACCCCTGTTCCTCCGCTTACAGAAGCAAATTTTCAGTGATGATTTCTGGCCATCAGCCCAATTCTTTGCCGCCAAATTAACCGAACAGAAAAAACGCCATCAACGCTATCACAGCACCAGCTATAATCTGGAACCCGATATCAAAAGCAGCCCAGGGGGATTACGTGATATTCATACTTTACTTTGGGTTGCTCACCGCCATTTCGGGGCAACATCTTTAGATGAAATGGTTGATTTTGGCTTTCTGACCCTTGAGGAGCGTAATGAATTAAACGAATGCCAGAATTTTCTCTGGCGTATCCGTTTTGCCCTCCATCTGGCCGTTACCCGTTATGACAACCGACTGCTGTTTGAACGCCAGTTCAGTGTAGCCCGGCTTCTCGGGTATGAAGGAGAACGCAATCAACCTGTTGAGCGGATGATGAAGGATTTCTACCGCATGATGCGCCGTGTCAGTGAGCTGAACAACATGCTGCTGCAACTTTTTGATGAAGCAATTCTGACACTACAGCCTGACGAAAAGCCACGCGCTCTGAATGATACATTTCAGTTGCGGGGAGATCTTATTGATGTGATTGATGATACACTGTTTAGCCGTGATCCTGCCGCAATTCTGAAAATGTTTTATCATATGGCAGTCCATCAGGAGATTACAGGGATCTACTCCACTACATTGCGCCAACTTCGCTATGCCCGCAGAAATCTCAGACAGCCTTTGTGTGAACTGCCTGAGGCCCGAAAAATTTTCATGAAAATCCTGCGCCATCCTCATGCGGTCAAAAGCGCTTTGCTCCCAATGCATCGCCATAGTGTTCTAAGTGCCTATACGCCACTTTGGAGTAATATTGTCGGTCAAATGCAGTTTGACTTGTTCCATGTTTATACCGTTGATGAACATACTATTCGGGTATTGCAGAAGCTGGAAAGCTTTGCTGATGAAAATAACCGCATGCTCCACCCTGTATGTGTCGAACTCTATCCTCGTATTCCACAACCTGAATTGTTGCGACTGGCTGCTTTTTTCCATGATATCGCCAAAGGGCGTAACGGCGATCATTCCGAGCTGGGTGCCAAAGATGCGTTCACCTTTGCCATACAACATGGGCTGACAACTCGTGAAGCAGAGTTAGTAGAATGGCTCGTTCGATATCATTTGCTTATATCAATCACTGCACAGCGACGGGATATCCAAGATCCCGAAGTCATTCAGCAATTTGCCTGTCAGGTCAAAAATCAAAATCGCCTGAATTACCTACTCTGCCTTACTGTCGCAGATATCTGCGCCACAAACGCCAAACTATGGAACAATTGGAAACAGAGCCTGTTGCACGAACTCTATTTCACTACCGAAACCCAGTTACTCAAGGGAATACAGAATACACCTGATTTACGTGAGCGTATCCGCCATCACCGCCTACAAGCTCTGGCTCTGCTACGTCAGGAAGCTATTGACGAAGAAAGATTACATAACATCTGGAGCCGCTGTCATGCAGATTATTTTTTGCGTCATACACCGGATCAGTTAGCCTGGCACGCCAGCCATCTGGTTAACCATCAATCACCGGAACCAATGGTATTAATCAGTGCCTCATTTTCTCATGGAGGAACAGAAATTTTCATCTGGTGTCAGGATCGGCCTTCTCTTTTCGCTGCCGTTGTTGGAGAGTTAGATCGACGTAACTTAAGCGTCCATAATGCCCAGATCTTTACCAATCGGGATGAAATGGCGATGGATACCTTTGTCATACTGGATCCGAACGATCACTCACTGGCACCAGATCGTCATGAACCCATTCGCCGGGCTTTACTCAAAGCCATTAATACTCCTCACCCCAAAGCCCCTAAAATACGTAACTTACCAGCGAAATTACGTCATTTTGATGTTCCGCCTAACGTGAATTTTTTACCGACACAAAATCCCCGCCGTACTTATATGGAACTGGTTGCGCTGGATCAACCGGGGCTGTTGGCACGGGTTGGCAGTATTTTTGCTGAATTAGGAGTTTCCCTGCATGGTGCCCGCATTACAACTATCGGTGAACGCGTGGAAGATTTTTTTGTGCTGGCTAACAAAGATCTCCTGGCACTAGATAAAAAAATCAGAGAGGAATTATCAGAAAGGTTGACAGAAGCCCTTGACACCAAGGATAAAGTATAACTTTAACTAACCAATATTCGACTAAATATGAGGGATCCCATACCAATGCAGCAATTACAATCCATTACCGAATTAATGGCCATTATTGAAAATGCATTTGAAAACCGCGCCGACATCACACCTGTGACCGTTGACAAGGCAACTCGTAACGCCGTCAACCAAGTCATTCAAATGCTGGACAGTGGTAAACTGCGTGTCGCTGAAAAAATCGCAGATGAATGGGTCACATATCAATGGCTGAAAAAAGCAGTATTGCTCTCTTTCCGTATTAATAACAACCAAGTTATGGAAGGGGCTGAAAGCCGCTATTTCGACAAAGTGCCTATGAAGTTTGCTGATTATGATCAGGCTCGTTTCGAAAAAGAAGGTTTCCGTGTCGTGCCTCCCGCGGCAGTCCGTCAGGGAGCATATATTGCACGTAATACAGTGTTAATGCCATCTTACGTCAACCTCGGTGCCTATGTAGATGAAGGTACAATGGTAGACACTTGGGCAACTGTCGGCTCCTGTGCCCAAATCGGTAAAAACGTTCATTTGTCTGGTGGCGTTGGCATTGGCGGTGTGCTGGAGCCATTGCAAGCCAATCCAACTATTATTGAAGACAATTGCTTTATTGGTGCCCGTTCTGAAATCGTAGAAGGGGTTATCGTGGAAGAAGGTTCCGTGATCTCAATGGGTGTTTACATCGGTCAAAGCACCAAAATCTATGATCGTGAAACAGGCGAAATCCACTACGGCCGTGTACCAGCGGGATCTGTCGTCGTATCCGGCAACTTGCCTTCCAAAGATGGCAGTTACAGTCTGTATTGCGCTGTTATTGTGAAGAAAGTGGATGCTAAAACTCGCGGCAAGGTTGGCATTAATGAATTGCTGAGAAATATTGATTAAATATTAAAAATAGCAAAAACCATCTAATTAATTGATTCAACCTGCTAACAGATATAAACCTCGTTAAAAATAACGGGGTTTTTTCTTGAACGATATAAAATTCCACCTTGCCGAAACCACTTTATTTAACTGATAATTCGTCTTTAGAAATGATTGCTAACCTATTCTGATGATGTTCCGGGTCTCCCCATAACCACATTTCTTGGCGGCTAACATCATCTTCAGCCAAGATCCTGCGTAACTCACAAGTAATCATATCATAGGCATAAACATACATGCTGTATGCCAATGCGTCATACATCCGATCCTGCCAAAAAGCCATACCATCAGTAGCCGGATTCATATCTGATACAATGACATTATATCGTTCAATGAGATAATCAAAAACACCTTGCCTGCTAAGTCACGTAATACTGCTCTATGCTGAGGAGTCCTGATACGCCAAACAAGAATTTGTGTTACAGGCCGACAATTCAATACAACATCTGACTGTATAACCACTCGGTTATAATAAGCAACCTCCTTAGAGGCATCATTAACCAAAGCTAATTCGAAATGAGACTGACTAATCCAATCACTCAATCGTCTATCAACACGAACCATACGATAGCCGGGAGGAAGCATTAACCCTTTTATCTGATTTGTGATCTCTGCTCCGCTCATTAATGAAGTTATAGAAGGCATGATTATCTGAACTTTCATTTAGGTGAGCGAAAACCTCATTGATCTTCTGAGGATCTATCAATCTCTTAGGCAGATCTTCCCCCCTTCTTCTCACTTAAAATAAATAACGCAGTTATCAAATTGATAAATATTTCTTCATTGGATATTAGTTGGATTGAACCCTAAGTTCAATAAGCGAACTTGTTACTTTTTGTTCGATTTTTTCCTAACGATTAACCAATTGACTTTTAACAATGACGAAATGGATAATAAATCTACCATTTTTGCCTTTTCCATTTCATTTTTATTTAGGTGACTAGGTAACGCGCTATGTACGATAACTTGAAGAGTTTGGGGATCACACATCCTGAAGATATTGATCGCTATAGCATCCGTCAGGAAGCGAATAACGACATTCTTAAGATTTATTTCCGTAAAGATAAAGGTGAATTTTTTGCCAAAAGCGTTAAATTCAAATATCCACGCCAACTGAAAACGGTATCTGACGATAACTCAGGGCAAGGTTACAAAGAAGTCAAAGAGATCAACACTAATCTGCGTTATGTGCTTGAGGAACTGGATCAAATTTGCAAACGTGAGCAAGCAGAGGTAGATTTAAAACACAAAATTCTGGACGACTTACGTCATCTTGAGCATGTTGTTGCCAATAAGATTGCAGAAATCGAAGCAGATTTGGAAAAACTGACTCGTAAGTAATTAAGTCAGACGTGTTATACACCGCTTATTCCTCTTCGTAAATTGACCTGACCAAAATGAAGGGTATAAGCGGTGTGACAGAAATCCTATAGCAAGGTTCCCCAATCCTCAACCCAATCCTGGGCAAAGACTTCCGGCTCAACCACTTCAGCGGCATCAATCAACAAAAGCTCTCCGAACCGTTTAGCGCCCTGTTCTTGTAACAGTTCATCAAAGGTATGACCGCCTCCGCAAAATGTGTCATAACTACTGTCACCCAATGCAATTAGGCCATAACGTAAATCAGGTTGATAGCCCAATTGATCACTCAACTCGGTATAAAGCGGTTGAATATTATCAGGTAGATCACCTTGTCCGGTTGTTGATGTCACCACCAGAACAACCTGTTGCAAATACACTTGCCATTGTTCCAGAGTCGCATCTTCAAAGACCTCGACCTCATGCCCTTGCTGCTCAAGAACTTGCTGCGCTTCTTCCGCAACCGCCAGCGCATTACCATAAACTGTACCAACGAAAATACCAATCTTTGCCATAGATATTGATCTCTTTAATGTTTGATACTGCTTTTATTCGTGAGTGGTTGGCCCCTTTATTTTTCAAGCTGCTATTTTTGGCTACAACTCGAAAGTTATCGGGCGTGGACATTCCAGCTCTGGCACAACACCTTGCCAGCCAAATTGTTCAAGCAAATACTGCCACGGTGAATCCCATCGGGCAGTCAACAGAAGGTTTTCTCCTGTCACCGGATGCTGAAGCTGAAGATGGCTTGCATGCAGCATTAATCTTCCCGTTTGATAATATTTAGCAACTCCTCGATTTTGTCGCAAATCCCCGTGTGTAGTATCCCCGATGATGGGATGACGGATATGCGCCATATGCCGCCGCAACTGATGCCTACGGCCAGTTTTGGGCTTCAGTTCCAACAAACTAAAACGTGATGTCGGATAGCGCCCAATTTCAACCGGACACTCAATTTTCGCCAATGCACGGTAATGAGTAATTGCTGATTGTGCTTCCCTATCCGTATCCGCGAACTTATCCGCAATTTTATCCAACTCTTCCATTAATGCGTAGTCAATAATATCTTCTCCGTCGACATAACCACGCACAACCGCATGATAGATTTTTTGCATCTGCTGGTATTCTAATTGTTGAGAAAGTGTTCTTGCCACTTCGCTTGACAGTCCCATCAACAAAACGCCCGATGTTGGTCTATCCAACCGATGAACAGGGAAAACATGCTGCCCAAGTTGATCGCGCAGTGTCTGCATGACAAACACGGTTTCATGACGAGCCAGCCAGCTACGATGAACCAACCAGCCCGCAGGTTTATTCACAGCAACAATGTGTTCATCCTGATAAATAATCTCCAACATATCAACTATTCCATGTCACTATTCTGTGTAAAATCCCCCGGTACAAACAGACTGTCCAATTCGCGCAGATGCTCAAGCAACGGCAAATAACGTTCTGTTTCTTCCTTATATACTTCTTCAAAATATGGTGCGATGACAAACTCCGTCGGTAGACAAGCTTTCTGTTCAATCAGAGCACACATTCTCGGAATGAGCACCCACTGGAGCCACTCTTCAGCAGCCATAGTATCAATCGAAAAAGGTTCTGTGCTTTCAAACACTTCTGGTTTAGGAGAATAGCTCTGCCATAAACCAACTGTTTTCATAGTGGCTTCAATAAGCTGTAATTTGTGTAGAATTTGTGTCTCGATACTCATGGTTATTTATCTTAT
Source organism: Xenorhabdus budapestensis (assembly GCF_002632465.1). Taxonomy (GTDB): domain Bacteria; phylum Pseudomonadota; class Gammaproteobacteria; order Enterobacterales; family Enterobacteriaceae; genus Xenorhabdus; species Xenorhabdus budapestensis. Next base: position 158,348 of record NZ_NIBS01000003.1, read on the forward strand.
CTCAGTTGTGCTGATGACTGATGTTCTGATGACAGAAGTTGCCATCACGTCATTAGACCGTAAGAGTACCATTGTTCGATTTCAGCGGAAAATTTGTGGCAAGATAAAGTGTCACAAAATAAGAGGGGAGACAAAATCTCCCCTCTTATTTGATTGTCATAGCAGTCCTGCTAAATTGGTCGCTTCCTGCTCATTCCCTGATAAAATACATCCCTGTCAGTTACTCCTTAAAAGATCATTATACTGATAGTATCCGGCAAACCTGCCTATACCTTTTCGTCCCTGAGCCACCTTCCTGATGGTTCGATTCCTTAATGATTTTTTTGCTATGATTCCTAATGGAATAACAAAAGGATCTATTATTCGGTGGGTTGAAACAAGCTATCTGAATCAGCAGAAGAAGTACGCTATAAGAAAGATATCATGATAATAATTTGCATATTATTGATATAAAATAAAAATAATATTCATCAAAGATATTCATTATATGATTATGAGAGATATCTTACATATTATGTAAGATATCTCTCACAAAAAATTAAACCGATATCTGCATCTACAAAACTGTCACAGGACTGATAGTGGAAAGAAAGGTCGTTAAATCAGCAGATAAGATGGTTCGTTCATGGCTGCCAAACTGTTCAAGTATCACCTGTCCTGTCAGATTACATACAGAAACCAGTTGCATCTCTGTATCCGTTGTTCCGATAAATGCCGTAGGTGGAAGTTTCAGCCGTTTCTGCGTCACAAGATGGCCTATCAGATTTTCCTGCAATCGGATGAAATCATCTTCACTCCATACCTGAATCAAATTGAGAGCTTGCTCCTCAAAATTGACAGTCATATCACCAGCAAACTGCGTGACATAGTAATCATGGATTGAGTCCTGCAAACAAATCTCCAGCGCATTTTCTACCTTACTGAGTTTTTCCCGGACAGAAAATGGTTTGGGAAGCCAGTGCACTACACCGTTCCCCGTCCGTTCGATACAAGGTGAAGGTATACCATACAGCTCGCTGCTGGCGGGTGGTAACCCCGTTTCTTCCTGCCACAGTTCAACATAGCGTTTGGTAAAGTCAGAAAGTGCCTCTGTCACATTGAAAGTCATATGATTATTTCTTCCATTTTTCAGTCCAATACTGTTGTTCTACCCATTCCTATACGTTTTTCAACGAAATAACAACTATACCTAATAGATTTCGGGCGGCATCACTGTCAAAAGTAATAGTATGAAAAATGATACTATTTACAGTTACAAAAAGAATTAACTCCCTTCAAGTAACATACCTTTTGCATTCGATTCAGATTTATTGGGTATAGTCAATAAAAAACGTCTGCAAGCAATAAATTAAACATGATATTAATATAAAAAATAACATCACTGTATATTCATATTAAAAACATGAAGTTAGAATGGTGATTTTATTTACCTAAAATAGATCAATAACAATATGAATACAGAAAATAAAAATAAAAAAAACCATGAACTACATAAAGAATATACTGACATTAAGAAAAAACACAGTTTAATTAACTTCCCTGAAAATGTAAAACTAACATATCGCCGCTTTACCAATTGGTCAGAAGAAATTCATGCAGAGAATATTCCATACTGTATACCTAATTCTGACAAAGATGTTATTTCTGTCGTCAATTGGGCCTGGAAACAAAATTATAAATTGAGAGTTGTGGGTGAATCACATAACTGGTCTCCTCTGATCATTCCACCGAAAGGTCAGAATAGTAACCGCATTATACTTATCGATCTCACACAACATTTTACACAAATAAGTATTAAGCACCTTCCTCAATATTCAATTGTTACCGCGCAAACTGGCGTATTGATGGAAACACTTACGACAAAAATGGAAGAACAAGAAATAGGCTTTACAGCTACCCCAGCACCGGGTGATTTAACACTGGGGGGAGTACTGGCAATAGGTGGTCATGGGACAGGTATAAAAGCGCTGCATGAAAAACCTCAGTCAGGTCACAGTTATGGTTCACTCAGCAACTCTATACTGTCTTTGTCTGCTGTAGTGTGGGATGAGAAAAATACACAATATGTCATTAAGCGCTTTAAACGAAATGATCCGAATTGTGCGCCTCTTCTTGTTCATTTAGGGTGTTCTCTGATTTTAAATGTCGAGCTTCAGGCAGGAAAAAACCAACGTCTTCGGTGTGAAAGTATTATTAATATCCCGGCAGCAGAATTATTTGCTCCTGTACAAGATGAAAAAAATAAAAAAACTTTCAGCCATTTCCTTGATAAAAGTGGTCGTGTTGAAGCCATTTTATTTCCATTTACAATTCATCCTTGGTTAAAGGTATGGAGTATCTCACCTGAAAAGCCCCTTTCCAGCGTCCAGGTTACACAGCCGTACAATTATCCATTTTCCGATAATATTCCCATTCAGCTATCTGATTTAATCAAAAAGCTAACCCATAACCTCCCAAATATCACGCCGGCATTTGGGGCAGGCCAATATTTTATCATGGCAAGTTATTTTTTAACTGGGGGAGCCGACCTCTGGGGCTGGAGTAAAAACTTATTACTCTATGTCAAGCCGACTACATTACGTGTTACTGCAAATGGTTACGCAATATTAACCCGTCGAGATAATATTCAGAAAGTCCTCAATCTTTTTTACTCACAATGGAAGACGTTGATAAAAGAATATGAGAGAAATGGAAAATATCCTGTCAACGGGCCAATCGAGATCCGTGTTTCAGGGCTGGATACACCTTCTGAAGTAGTACAAAAAGATGCTGTTGTGCCAAGTTTATCTGCGATCCGCCCACGCCCGGATCATCCAGAATGGGATGTTGCTATTTGGCTTGATGTTTTAACCCTGCCAGGAGCGAAATATGCCGCTGATTTCTATAACAGACTTGAACAATGGTTATTTAAGGAGTTTGACGGTTCTTACGCATCTATTCGTGTCGAATGGAGTAAAGGTTGGGCATACAGTAAAAACGCAGCATGGGATGACGAAGATATATTAACCAAGAAAATTCCTGCTTCGTTTACTGATGGATTACCCACTGATACTAACTGGTATTCAGCCGTTAACGCATTAAAGAAATTTGATCCATATGGCTTATTCAGATCACCATTGTTAGAAAAGCTACTTTCCGGTAAATAAAAAATTACATTCAGTCAAGTAACATTAAATGTCATAGCTATATCCTTTCGTTGTTCAAGTTGCGGATTTTATTCTGCAACTTGAGTGATTCAGGGAATTGTTCTAGCTAAATAAGATTGAACTTCGAAAGTAATCATTTATAAAGTAACTATATAAAATTATCGTCAGTGTAAGCAATAGTTAATTATATGTATAAAGATGTTAATTAAGTTGTTTTAATTATCGGGGATCAGGGATAAAAAATAAATTTGTTCCTATTACAAACAGATTATTTAAACTTTTTTCTGCATTTGTGATAAATGTCACTGACAGATATATATAATAAACTACCTTAACGGTCATAATTTATATTATCAATATAATTACATTTAGTTAGCAATCTATCGTTCCAGATAACTTAGGTGAAATTGTGTTTACTGACCAACAAAAAATAATGATATCCCCAAATAAAATAAAATTGAATCATTAATAATAGGCTGTATTATATCTCGCTGTAAATGTTTACATCATGTTGTTTTTTTCTGTTTCCTGTTCCAATTGATAGACATTTTTTTAGAAGGTAATAATGAATAACAAAATGACAGAAGCCATTAAATCGATATTTAATGGGCTACCTGATATCCCACATGAAACCTATTTTCAAGAAGGTTTTTTCAGGGATCCGGTGAGAACAATTAATACAGATGACAGGTATTTTTTATCCCCTGCTGATGGGTTCGTTATTTATAGCGGAATAATAAACCCGGATGAGGCGATTACCGAAGTAAAAGGGAAAAAATACAGCATTCAGGATATCATTAGAGATAAAAATTATGATAAGCGTTCACTTGTCATTGGTATCTTTATGACATGCTATGACGTACATATTAATAGAGTTCCCTATGATGGCATCCTTAGTTACTCGGAACATGAACCTCTAGAAACAAACAATCTACCAATGATCGATGTAGAGAATAATATTTTTTATAAAGAGAATATCGAGTTAGTTTATGACGATTATTTATCTCTGAATCAGCGAGTCGTCAATAAAGTCTATTCCCCTGGTATTAATAGAGAATACTATATAGTTCAGGTTGGTGATTATGATGTTGATACAATCACACCATTCCATATACAGCAGCATAAGCCAGTATATCAGGGTGATAGATTCTCAATGATTCGGTATGGTTCACAAGTAGACTTAGTGATCCCTGTTACTGATGATGATGAATTAACCTCATTAGTGACTGAAAAAGAACATGTCACGGGTGGCATGACTAAGTTAGTTAGAATCAATGACAGCTCTCTATAAATAAACTCTCTATAAACAAATAAAATAAACTAGATTTGAGGTCTTAAGATGTTAAAGAATTCTCCCAATATCATTTCTGATTTAAAAATGCCAGCCTTTTTATTGGCACCTCCATTTTCATTAAATACCAACGTAAGAAATAATATTTGGATGGAGGAACTTGATGAATCCGCTATTACTGTTAACAGCAATGTCTCATTAAGACAGTTTTATAAGCTGTACAGCTTTATGTCATCACAATCATTGGTCTATTTGCTGCCATCTGACACTCATCAAGAGCTGCAAGATCAAGTGTATGTTGCCAACTTGGGAATTATTGTTGGTGACGAAGATCCAACAGCAATAGTTGCCAATTTTGCATCAGAAATCAGAAGATCAGAAACACCTATTGGGGTGCGTTTCTTTGAATCATTAGGCTATAAAACTGAAGTTGCACCTTACTTTTTTGAGGGTGAAGCTGAGTTAAAATATCTGCATGACAATGTATTGGTCGGCGGTTATGGAATCAGAAGTGACATCAGAACTTTCGACTGGATGGAAGAGAAATTCGATCTTAAAATCGTGAAAGTGGAAGAAAGAGATCCTTATCTTTACCATCTGGATTGCAGTATCTTCTCTCTGGATAAAGAAAATACTCTCGTATATACCGATGGGTTCAGCAGTGACGAACTGAAAGAACTGGAAAAAGTTACCAACATTATCAGCATAAGCAAAGATATTGCTTACAGTGGGATCTGTAACTCTGTCAGAGTTAATAAGTATGTTCTCTGTTCATCTAATATCAACGACCTGAAAGCAGGTACGGAGGGTTATATCTATGAAATGAACAAAAACCATGAATTGGAAAAAATTTGTTCCAAACTGGCATTAACGCCAAAACTATTCAACTTATCTGAATATATGAAGAGCGGCGCGCTACTTTCCTGCATGGTTATGCATTTAAATAGATATTCTCACAAAATACAGGTAATATAATATTGTGATAAACAAAGCGATAATATTGACCACATCGTTTTCACTCATAGTTATTGAGTTAATTACAATATAAATAGTATCTTTGGTTTATATTATTCTCGTGCTTATTGGGTTTTTAATCCATTATATATAGCACCATGATGACTTTTAAAACCACCTGTATTTTAGTGAAATAGGACATATATACCCTATGGATTTCAAACTGCAACTTGAAAGACAATAGGTATATTCCAGGGATGGAGTCGGCTGCATTTTTATAGGATGGTAAGTTTTAACATGTTGCCTATACTAGTTAAATTGATAACTTAACAGTGATCAGTATATGAAATATATTACATTCCTTTACTCTTTTATACGGAAACAAAAAACAGCCTTAGTGCTGGCTATTGCTTTTACTATAGTGGCAGCTTTAGCTGAGGTAGTATTTCCATTTCTTGTACAGGAATTAGTTAACACCTTGTTGAAGGACAAGTTGATTCTTTCCTTCTCATTTAACCAATTAATTGCTTCTCTAATTGGAGTATCATTATTAATTGTTATTAGTCACGCTATTATTATCTGGATGCAGACAATTAATGCGTCAGAACTAAGTTACAATATGAGGAAATCGCTGGTCGATTCTTTCCTCTCTTTTCCCTACCATATAACCAGAAAATTTCACTCAGCTAATCTGGCATTCAGAATAAAAAACGATACTTATCTCGTATCGGATAGAGTCAGAGATTTATATAGCGAATTTCTCTATGATACGCTATCTATTATTGGCCCGTTCATTGCCATGGCTCTGATTGATATTAAATTAGCTATTTTGGCATTTATGATGGTTTGTCTGACCACCTTGATCAGCAAACCGATCACTAATCGAGTCGCAATTTATGAAAGAATTCTACAAATCTATAACTCACGATTAACCGGAGTGATACAAGAGTCTCTTTCCTGGATCAAATCTGTCAAAATTTTTAATTCTGAAGAGTCAGAAAAAAAGAGAATTAATGATGCCAATACTAAAGTAAAAAACGTCGAGAGGATCACAGGGTTATTTATGTCCTTATCTGTTCCGCTTGGCTTTTTTGCACAGTTAGCATCAACAATTGCCGTACTTTGGTATGGTGGCTTGTTATTGATGGATGGAACGATCAATCCCGGTAACTTTGTTGCTGCTTTTACCTACGAGCAATTAATGTCTGATTCGATTAAGAGATACAGCAATCACTTAAATAAATTTGCTTCACTCAAATCGCTGTTAGACAGGGTTTTCGAATTGTTAGGTTCTTATAAGCCAATTCCCAAAAAACACAATAAATCAACAGGTAATTACAATCCTGATACTATTGATATCAACATCAATACGTTTTCCTATAATGACAGAGATACTTTGTTCAGAGATATGAACATCTCTATACAAAAAGGTGAACGTATCCTTATTGTTGGTGATAACGGTCAGGGTAAAAGTACGATATTTGATATTGTGACTGGTTTAACCCCATTAACTGACGGTTATGTTTCAATTTTTGGTGAAGTTCTGGATAACCCCGATCATCAGCATTGGTTGCAAAAATTTGGCGTGATGTCACAACAGACTCAGATCATAAAAGGCACGTTATACGATAATCTGCACATCGCCAATACAGAATCAACCAGAGAAGATATGGTTTCTGCGTTAATTAAAGCGGGTGGCAGTGAACTATTAGGTAAACTGAAAGATGGTCTGGATTCACACATTGATGAAAAAGGCTCTTCTTTGTCAGGCGGTGAAAGGCAGGTCGTTGGTTTAGCGCGTCTGTACCTTAAAACGCCGGAAATATTGCTCTTTGATGAACCGACCACTTATCTGGACAATAGTAAGATAAATAACTTTGCAGAAGCACTGAATAATATCGTTCATGGTAAAACAGTGCTCATGATAAGCCATGATCCACGAGTCTTTAGACTTGCAGAGCGGGTTATCAGAGTCGACAAAGGGAGAATTGCCTTTGATGGTTCTCTCCAGGAATATATGGAACAACCAAGAACAAACTGATTTTTGATATTTGATGAATGACATAACTCAGTCCGCTTAATGATTTGGTGATGAATCAGATCACAGAGTCGGACTGAGTCTCCTTCAAGTGACCGACTATTTCAATTGACCTACGATTATAAAAGGTTATGTAACTTCCTCCCTCGTATAAAACCAACATGAAAGCGCTGAAAGAAGACTCAGCTTCACACAGGCCGAATGACACTGACTTGATAAATACGGTAAGTAATGATTAATGCACAATAAAAATACGAATCATCAAAATTCCTTGATACACTACAAGCTATTTGAACAACAATAATCTCTACCCGATAGCTCTTACATGCAGGGTAATTAGCTTTAAGGAATCTTATGTCTTTGTATCAAAATAATCAGACCCTCACCGAACTTACTCTCGGCAAACCGACTTCCTATTGCGATACTTATGGGCCATCATTATTACAAGCCGTTCCTCGTAGTATGAACCGTGAGCCGCTTGGATTGTCTCCCGATAACCTCCCATTTCACGGGGCTGATATCTGGACAATGTATGAGCTATCCTGGCTCAATTCACGGGGTGTTCCTCAAGTCGCTATTGGTCACGTTAGCCTGAATGCAACCAGCGAAAATCTTATCGAATCCAAAAGCTTTAAACTTTATCTGAATAGTTTTAACCAAACCCGCTTTACTGATTGGGAAACAGTGCAAAAAACCCTGCAACAGGATTTATCCGCTTGCGCTAAAGGCGATATTGAAGTTGTTTTATATCCTCTGCATGACGTCAATCAACAGCCAATTACCGATTTTGAGGGTAAATGTATTGATAATCAGGATATTGAAATTAATGATTATGAGTTCAATCGTGATTATCTTAACAATGCAGCAACCGGGCCTGTCGTTGAAGAAATTCTGGTTAGCCATTTGCTGAAATCAAATTGTCTGATCACAAACCAACCTGATTGGGGCTCAGTACAGATTCGCTATAAAGGTCCCAAAATCGATCAGGAAAAATTATTACGTTATCTGGTTTCATTCCGTCACCACAATGAGTTTCATGAACAATGTGTTGAGCGTATTTTCAACGACTTAATCGAATTGTGTGGCCCGGAAAAACTCACTGTTTATGCACGTTATACTCGTCGTGGTGGATTGGATATTAACCCATGGCGTAGTAACGACACATTTGTACCAACAACCGGAAGATTAGCCCGTCAGTAATTGAATTAGCACAGATGGCATTCATCCTAATGCCATTTAATCACCAAACGGGCTGATTTTAATGTTCAATTAGCACCCAACATATTTCAGGGTAAAATCATTATTCAGGAAACCCCATTTGGGTATAAAGGAGCTATTCTTGATTACACATGTCAGCCCGTTAGGGTCAATGGATTCACTCTCTCAGCTTGAAGTTGATACATTGAAACGCACCGCAAGCAGCGATCTATACCGTCTTTTCCGTAATTGCTCACTGGCCGTGCTCAACTCCGGCAGTCAGACTGACAATGGTAAAGAATTACTGTCAAAATATAAAAATTTTGACATTAACGTTCTGCGCAGAGAGCGAGGCGTCAAACTGGAGCTGGTTAATCCGCCAGAAGAAGCATTTGTTGATGGTAAGATCATTCGATCCTTACGAGCAAATTTATTTGCAGTATTGCGGGATATTCTGTTTGTTCACGCTCAACTTGTTGATGCACAAAAAGCAGACTCTCTGAATCTGAAAAATGGTATGCACATTACCAATACCGTTTTCTCCATTCTGCGCAACGCCAAAGCTCTGCCTCTTGCAGAAGATCCCAATATGATCGTTTGTTGGGGTGGGCATTCCATTAGTGAAAAAGAATACTTGTATGCCCGCCAAGTAGGCAACGAACTAGGTTTACGCGAGCTGAATGTTTGTACTGGTTGTGGGGCGGGTGCAATGGAAGCACCGATGAAAGGGGCTGCTGTCGGACATGCACAACAGCGCTATAAAAACAGCCGTTTCATCGGTATTACAGAGCATTCCATTATCGCAGCCGAGCCCCCCAATCCACTGGTCAATGAACTGATTATCATGCCGGATATCGAAAAACGGCTGGAAGCTTTCGTTCGTATCGCTCACGGCATTATCATCTTTCCGGGAGGCGTTGGAACAGTAGAAGAACTACTTTATCTACTGGGGATTTTGATGCATCCTGAAAATCAGAATCAGGTATTGCCTCTGGTATTAACAGGGCCAAAAGAGAGCGCTGATTATTTTCATGTTCTGGATGAGTTTATCGTCAAAACGTTGGGTGAACAGGCCCGTAATCACTATCGCATTATTATGGAGAACCCATCAGAAGTTGCCAAAGTGATGAAAACAGCTATGCCACAGGTTAAAGAAAACCGTCGTTCAACCGGAGATGCCTATAGCTTTAACTGGGCAATGAAAATCTCTCATGATTTGCAATCTCCATTTGAACCCACGCATGAAAATATGGCGAATCAGGATTTACATCCGAATCAATCAACTGAAAAACTGGTGGCTGCTCTGCGACGTGTATTTTCCGGCATTGTCGCAGGCAATGTGAAAGAGGTCGGAATTCAATCCATTGAAAAACATGGGGTGTTCAAAATTCACGGTGATGCAGAAATTATGCGCCAAATGGATAATCTATTGGAAAATTTTGTGAAACAAGATCGAATGAAACTTCCGGGTGGCACAGCTTATGACCCATGTTATAAGATTATCAGATAAACAATCCACTGAGGCAGTCGCCACGGAATAACACCACGGATGGAGTATATAGCTAGAGACCATGATACACCTTTTGATTGTAGATGCCCTGAATTTGATTCGACGTATCCATGCTGTGCAGGGAAGCTCTTGCATTGCCGCTTGTGAACATGCGTTGAAGCAATTAATCTCTCATTCTTCTCCAACCCATGCTGTTGCCGTATTTGATGAAGATGGTAGACACCATAGCTGGCGCCATCAGCTACTTCCTAATTACAAGGCCGGGCGTTCTGCTATGCCAGAAGATTTACAGCAAGAAATGCCACTGATTAAGCAAGCATTTGATACTCAAGGTGTCGCTTGCTGGCATGCTGAAGGACATGAAGCGGACGATTTAGCGGCAACACTGGCAACCAAGGTTGCCGCTACAGGGCATCAGGTGACCATTGTTTCCACAGATAAAGGTTATTGTCAGCTACTATCACCCAATATCCAAATTCGTGACTACTTCCAAAAACGTTGGCTGGATTTGCCTTTTGTACAACAGGAATTTGGCGTCTCTCCTATCCAGCTTCCCGATTATTGGGGACTGGTGGGTGTCAGTAGCAGCAAGATCCCAGGTGTTCAGGGGATCGGCCCAAAAACAGCCGTTGCTCTGTTGCAACAAGCTGGCTCATTAGACAATTTATTCCAACATCTGGAAACTCAGCCAGAGAAATGGCGCAACAAATTAGCCTCTGACAAAGAAATGGCTTATATCTGCCGTGAAGTTGCTTCGCTAAAAACTAATTTATCCCTGAACGGTAATTTGCAACAACTTAGGCTGACCCGCAGTTAAGCTACATCATCTGAGTCAGAGATGACCAAATCACTCAGCCAAAATAATGCGAAATTAACTTAATGTGTTCACTATTTAACTGGCCGGACTCACTCAACAAACCAATCCAGGATTTCATATAGTCGTATTTTGCCTGGGAAAGCTCACGACGGGCAGTATAAAGTTGCTGCTCCGCATTCAATATGTCCACGTTTACCCGCTGCCCCAATAAAACGCTTTTTTGCGTGGCTTGAACCTGTAATTCTGCCGCTTCCACCGCCACTTCATAAGCACGTATCCGCTTCTGTCCATTGACGCACCCATTATAATGGCGTCGCAGTGCATTCAGTATTTCCCCGGCTTGTGCATCCATTTCGAATTTGCTCTTGTTATAATTAGCCGCCGACTGACGCACCAATGCTGATGTCGCATTGCCGTTATAAAGATTCATGGAAACACGCACCCCGACAGAATCTGTCCGGTATTTCTGATTAACGCTGTTATCGTTGCTGGATTTATTCTCACTATGAGAAGCGTATAACTCTAGTTTCGGCAGGAAACCAGATCGACTGCGTTCAATATCATGATACGCCACCTCAATTTTCTGGCGGGCAACCGCTAATTGGGGATTCCGGCGTAATGCTATCTGCTCCCAATCGGCATAATGTTCAAATTCCAGCTTTATTGCTTTGAAGTGTTCAACATCAGATAAACGTGTGACAGGTACGTCCGTCGGCAACGGAGTACCTACTAATAACTGTAAATCACGGATCGCGGCATCCAACTCATCCTGCACAGTTAACACATCAGCCTGTACCTGACTGTAACGGGCCTGAGTTTCCGCTACATCTGTGCGGGTGCCTTCACCAGAAACGAACAACTTCTGGTTAAGCTCCAGTTGCTTTTCATAAGCCATCTGCTGCTGAGCAACCTGTGTCAGTTTGTCCTGCGCATAAGCGACAGCCACATAACTGTTCACCACCCTCACAACCAGTTGCTGGCTGTCAGCCCGAAAACGGGCATCACTCATCAACGCATAAGCTTTACGGGTCTGATAACGTGCCCATGCTTCGACATCGAATAATGGTTGGGTCAGAACCAGTGCACCACTGTAGCTGTCGTACTGCCGATCATAACGCTCTTTAACCGCATTCCCCCGCCGCTCTGAGACATTGTTTTCCATCTTCTGCCAATTCTTCGGGGCATTTTGGTAGCTAATTGACAACTTGGGTAACAATTCTGCCCGACCAAGCGTTTTTTCTTCCTGCCCTGCTTCCAGTTCTTTGATCGCGGCCTGAAATGTTGGGTCATGTTGCAGTGCCAGCGCATAAACCTCGGTCAAAGAAAGTGCTTTAACTGGGCCAGAACGCAATATTGTCAGCACAATGATCAAAAACAAGGTCACCAACAAGGAGAATCGTGCATAATATTTCCCTATCATTCGATGATTCCTGAACATGCCTATTACTCCTCAATCAGCGATGTAGATGCTCTGTCCACCAATGGCTTGAATAAATAACTCAACAATGAACGTGACCCTGTTTTAACAAAAACCTCAACTGGCATACCCGGTTTGATATGCAGATCAGCCAGTTTTTCCATACCTTCTGGCGTAACCCTTACCCGGATTTGGTAATAAGATTCTCTGGTCATATCATCGACTAAACGATCGGCAGAAATGACCAATAGTTTTCCAGTCACTTTAGGTGTACTGTTCTGGTTCAATGCAGTAAACATCAGATCAACATTCTGCCCGATATTCACTTTATCAATCAGGTGCACCATCAAACGTGCCTCAACTTCCAACGCACTCTGATCAGGCAGGATTTCCATCAGTTTCTCCCCCGATGCCACAACGCCTCCCTGGGTAAATACTTTCAACCCCACAACTGTTCCCTCAACAGGTGCCGTAATAGAAGTGTGGGATAGATCAAACTGCGCTGTTTCCAGTTTATTTTTCAGCTCATTGGCCTGAACCTGAATATCTGCAAGCTGGCTGCGTACTTCACGCTGATAATCTGCCTGCCGTTGAATCATGCGCTGATGCGTTTCCTGTTGCTGCTTCTCAAGTTGTCCTATTCGACCAGTCATCTCAGCCATACTGCCACTTAACTCAATTTGGTTTCGTTGCAGTTCCAGATAACGGTTACGGGGAAAATAGCCTTCTTCCGTCAACGGACTCAGGTTAGTAACCTGTTCTTTAAGTGAGGCCTGCTGACGCTGTTTGTTTGCCATTGCTTCCCGCAGCCCTTTGATCTGGAAAATCAATCCTTCCTCTGCCTGCTGTATTCCCGCCAGATCACTTCTCAACATTTCCCGACGTGACATGAAAAGCTGTTTCTGCAACGCCAGGATATTGTCAAACCGTGGTTCTGAGCGCTGAGCCAGTAAATCAGGCGAAAAAACCAGTGTATCCAACCCCTGTTGTTCAGCCAGTAATCGCGCCTCCGTTGCCAATGTGGTATGTAACTGTTGTGTCAAAGAATCAATCTGGGCATTGACTTGAACCTGACTGAGCTGAACCAATACCTGACCTGCACTGATATGTTCTCCTTCTGTCACCAGTATCTGCCTGATGATGCCATTAGTCGGGGACTGCACCGTTTTACGATTACCATCCACCACGACAAGGCCAGAAGAGGCAACCCCTTTATCGAGCGGGGCAAATGCCGCCCAGATGAAAAATCCCAGTATGCCAATGCCGATAATCAACCAGCCTAGCCGCAGATAGCGATTTGCATCCAGCGGTAATAATCCTGGCTTATCATTTTGTGCACTCTTTATGTCAGTCTGAACAACTTTGGTCTGATAGGACATCTTTACTCCCGGACAAGTTTTTCCCCGGCTAGCAGCTAAAACTATGTTGAAGCCATGCTAAAACCATGCTGAAACTGTATTAAAGCTATGAAAAATGATGGCAGGTCATGATGCAGTACGCTCAGCAGCCTTTGACTGTGCTAATGCCGCCATAACTTGCTGAGATGGGCCAAACAGTTTCATTTTTCCCTGTACTAGCAATAAAATCTTATTTGTTTGGGAGAGCAATGCCGGACGGTGAGTAATTACCACAACTGTTTTTCCCTGTTCCCGTAATTCTCCAATCGCACCGCTCAGTGCTTTTTCACCAATATCATCCAGATTGGAATTAGGCTCATCCAGCACAACTAACGATGGATTACCGTACAATGCCCGAGCCAACCCAATCCTCTGTTTTTGTCCACCAGACAACCCCATCCCTCCCGCACCGATGACGGTGTCATAACCTTGTTCAAGATTAAGGACCAGATCATGTACGCCTGCTTTCTGTGCCGCTTCAATGACTTTTTCCGGATCAAGGTCATTAAAACGTGCGATATTCTCCGCAATTGTTCCGGCAAACAGTTCAATATCCTGCGGTAAATAACCGATGAAAGCTCCCAGTTCATCCTTGTTCCATTGATAAATATCTGCACCATCAAGTCTCACCACTCCCTCCTGAGCTGGCCAGACTCCCACCAACAAACGGGCCAGAGTGGATTTTCCTGATGCACTGGGGCCAATCACTCCCAGAATATCCCCGGCTTCCAGAGAAAAATTGATGTCTTGCAAAACCTGCTTATTCTTTTCAATTGGTTGAGCTGCTTTAGTTTTAGCGGGAGGAGTGGCAAACACTTTCTCTAACAACAATGCTCCCTTAGGTACGGGTAATGTCATACCACTTTCACGCTCTGGCTGTGCTTGCAGTAATTTATCCAGTCGCTGCCATGATAGACGGGCAGAACTCCAGCTTTTCCATGCCTGGATGAGTTGTTCAATCGGAGACAATGCCCGTCCCATTAGAATTGAGCCAGCAATCATCATACCCGGCGTGATATCGCCTCCAATTGCCAGCCATCCTCCGAGGCCAAGGATTAATGATTGCAAAGCCATACGTACTGTTTTAGTGATTGCGGTAATGGATACTGCCCGTTCACTGGCAATACGCTGAAAATTGAGAAAACGCTCATGCAGACCAAACCAACGCTGACGTAATGTAGGCAACATACCCAATGCTTCAATTACTTCGGCATTACGTAAGTTGGTACTGGCAAGGTTAGCGGAACGTAAAGAGAGCTTATTAGCTTCCGCCAGCGGAGACTGAGATAACCATTGATTTAATACCGCCAAAGCTACCAAAATAAGTGCCCCAATCAACGCCAACAACCCTAAATATGGACTGAACAGAAAAATGACACCGAGGTAAACAGGGAACCAAGGGGCATCAAAAAAGGCAAATAATGCACTACCCGTCAGAAATTGACGAATTGTTGATAAATCATTCAGCATCTGCCCCGCATCCGTAGAGCCATTTTTCAGATTGGATTCATATGATGCGGTATAAACACGCTGGTTCAGGCACATATCAAACTGACTACCGACCCGGATCACTACCATACTTCGGATATATTCCAACCCACCGATGATGGCATACATGCCAAGCGTAATCAGCGTCAACATCAGCAAAGTCATCTCGTTACCGGATGGCAGTACCCGATCATATATCTGAAGCATATAAATGGAGGGAACCAGCATCAGTAAGTTAATAAATGCTGTAAACAAACCAATCGTCCAGAATACTTTGCTGCGTGCACGGATAACATCCGTCATTTCATCTTTTGGCTGGCGTAATTTCACAGAAATCCCTTCATTATCAGAAGCAAAATAGTTTAATTATGTTCTTATCTTTATATTATTTTTTAATATCGCTTTCTTGATCACAGTTACATCTTCTTCTTGAGTGTCATGACAAGTTCCCTGCCATCAACAAGGTATGCCACCCATTGTTCAGATTCCTGACCAAAAAAGGCCCGGCTATTACCGTCAGCATCTGTCAAAGTGATGCCATCAGGAGTCGGTCGCCAGCCTGCAACAGTATTTCCTACCAGTTTTGTCAGACAAGCGTCACTTTTCAGTGCCCAGATAGAGCCTTCTGGCAAACGTGTATCCGTGAGTTCAACGCTGCACACCTGATGTTTATCCGATATCTGCCATATTCCTGTCAGTTCAGTCGGTTTAGGGAGATTCAAACTACTGGCCATACATCCTCCAATCAAAAACAAAGATAACATTATTGATAAAGTGCAAGATTTCAACAAAGCAAACAACGCATTGAAGGAAACTAAATGTCGTTGTAACATTGCCCCTCCTATAAAAGGCTGCCGCCTGAGCAACAGGCAGCAGCTTGTTTTATTAAAATGAATGTTACTAAACAATGAAATCAGCTTCAGGTGATGGCTGACCAATAATTTTCACCAGAAAATCGTTGTCAGCTAACTCTCCTCCAAGACTGATAGACATATCCGTTACATCTGTTGATTCGTTATAAGTCAGTAAAACTTCACCTGCCTTACCTGAAAATGAATCAACAAATTTAAGATCCCCCTTGCCCCCGAAGTTAAACTGAGACAAGTCGATTTTGTCTTCGCCAGACACAAAATCATGGATCCAGTCCGGGTTGTCTTTTAGGGATTCTTTGCCATCCAGATAGACAAATGTGTCCTTGCCTGCTCCACCCCAGAGATGATCACCGCCTAAGCCGCCATAAATGACATCATTTCCGGCCCCCCCTTTCAGGGTATTGTCTGCACTGTTACCAACAATGATATCGTCACCGCTGCCGCCAATCGCATTTTCAATGACTACACCACGCGCAATAGAAACGTTACCTTTCAAGCCGCCTACATCAGAGAAAGCGCCTTCATTCAGGTTAATGCGCTGATTTTGGGTAAAACCGGAGAAATCAAATGTATCTTCTCCACCCGCATCCCAAACACTGAATATCAGTTTGCTATCAGCATCTGTTGCTGTCATAAAATCACGGTCAGTATTGGAATTAAAACCATATACTGTGTCACCTTTACGGGTTTCAGTATTGGCACCATATAAAGCCTGAATGGCAGAGATATCATTCAACAAAGGCGCTGATGAGAAATTTCCTTTGAAATCCTGCCCCGTGTATTTCTCGTTGAAATAACTCATCACGGTATAAGCACGGCTATCTTCGAAATATTCACCGACAGTGATATAACTTGGTCTTACGACATCGGAAGCGTCATATTCAGCAGGATGTTCCAGACCCAGAGTATGCCCTATTTCATGAACAAACGTCTGCCGTCCATAACCATTCACATCAATATCATTTGTTTTGAAAGTTTCGTCTTTAGCATGATACCAAGAGTACATTGTTTTTTGTCCTCTCGGCAAAGTTGCAAATGCATAATCATCAGTCTCACTATAATCAAAAAAGCCCAAAGTAATATTGGCATCGAAACGTGAGCTGACTTCAGTAAATTTTATATTAGCAACATCAGACCAAGACTGTAATGAAAGTTTTGCGGCTTCTTTTTGTTCCTCATTAAAAGCACTGAAACCTGCAATACCAAATTTCGACATTATTAAAGCAGGCGCAGTTTTTAGAAAATGATAGGACAATTCCAGCGTGCCAGAAGGCCCGATTTTACTGTCCTGCCAATGAAAATCAGTCCGCAAAAGTTCATCTGGGGCCTTATCCCCCAAAGGCTTATGCATGACACGAATATTCATATCAGAGTTTGGAACGTAGGCTGAGAGTAGTGCTTTCACATCCTGAACAGAGTTAGAGTCAGATAACCCCGTATAGGTATATTTTTTCTTTGAGGTCATGTAAATCTCCTGTAAAAAAAGACTCATAATCTCAGACCCGATATATCAGCTATAACGGGTACTTGAGTTTTTTTATTCTTCCTAAGTAAGGTATTAGAAATAAAACCCTTGAATAAAATAACGCCAGTTTTTGACCATGTAAAAATGATTAAGATATCATTTTAAAAAATACATTAAACAAAATTAATTTATATGTCTAATTATTAATTTTTGATTAAACGTTTGCGTTAACAAAAAAATATATTTTCTTAACAATACACAAATTAATTTCTACCTGATTGAAATTAATTTAAATGAAGAGTTACCTTAAAATTAATATAGCTAATTGGTTTTATTTTAATAAAAGAAAAAATAAATAAATGCCCCGGTTACGCAAGAAACTCGATAACCGGGGCATTTTCAGATCACTTTAAGCAACAACGGCGGGAAAAATAAAGACGGATATATCAAACAATAATCAATAATCGCGGTTCATTGCATAAACAGACCAGATACGTTGAACGTGCACTGTGATCTCTTCACGGTCGTGATACAAATGTTTCGCCTGAATTTTGGCATTAACGCCATTTTCTTTCAATTGTCGTTCAATTTTTTGTAAAATATTAGCAACTTCTTCGTAACGTTTTTTCATCGGCAACTTGAGGTTGAAAATAGCTTCCCGGCACCAGCTTTTAACCAACCAATCCGTCATAAGCTGAGCAACTTTAGCCGGCTTCTCAACCATATCGCACACTAACCAATAAATATTTTTTACCGGTGGTTCAAACTTAAAGCCATCCACACGATGATGCTTTACCTGACCAGTATCCATCAGGCTATCAGCCATTATCCCATTATCTACCGCATGAACGATCATACTGCGCTTCACAAGCTGGTAAGTCCATCCACCCGGACAAGCCCCCAAGTCTACGGCATACAGACCACTATCGAGACGCTCTTCCCATTCGTCATAAGGAATGAAGATATGAAAAGCTTCTTCCAGCTTCAGTGTCGAACGGCTCGGAGCATCCGATGGGAATTTCAGACGTGGGATCCCCATGTAAAAACGGGAATTATTATTACTGTAGGAATACCCCACATAACAGCATCCGGGAGCAATAAAAAACACATGAGCCACTGGACGGGTATAGTTTTCCTTTGCCAACAGGATCTTTTCCTGCCGCATCGCATTACGCAAAGGAACCGTAAACTTGCGGCAGAATTTCATCAATTCCTTGCTTTCATTGGTATCCGGCACTTCCACACGCAGTTCACCCGCGCGCTCAATAACACCGCTCAGCATCCCAATGATCGGTGTAATACGATCTTCCTGCGGTAAATCTTTCAGCAGCTCACCGACAACCAACATTTGGCGGGCAAAAATCAATTCACGAAATGGAATTTCACGAATAAGACGGTCAGCATCATCATACTGATAACATTCAAACAGCACATAACCGCTGTTTTCTTTCACACGAGCGAAACCGTAAATTTCTTTCTTACTCGCTTTATCTGTAATTTCTGCCGCACACTCTTTTTCAAACCCAGGGCGGCAATACAAAGCAACTTTATTCATGGCTAGGCGCCAATTTCCTTAGACGCAAAGCGCCAATTAATACACATAACCAACCGATGAGGAAACTCAGCCCACCGACAGGTGTCAGATAAACCAAATATTTTAGCGGTAAAAAGGCCAGGCAATAAAGGCTGCCACTAAACAGTACGATCCCCACAGCAAAAAATATTCCTGCCCGGCTGAATTGCACCGATGGCTGCCATATCAACACAGCCGCCAGTGCCATCATCGCCAATGTATGTAATCCTTGATATTGCAGGCCAGTATGAACCCATTCCATTTGCTGTGACCGCAACACCGGTGCCAGAAGATGGGCACCTATTGCACCAAAGGCCACGTAGAAGAAACCACTGATCCCGGAAAAAATAAGCATCGCACGACTGTTCATCGATCTGCTCCTGCTCTCATTCGTTTAGTATCATTCATTAGTAATAAAGCCTAATCTTTCCTGCTCGCTTGCAGCCTGTGCAAGGATCCATTTACGGAAAGCCGCAATCTTGCCCAATTCTGCCTGATTATCATGGCAAACTAAATAAAATGCATTCTTACTGACCAGAACATCATTGAACGGACAAACAAGACGACCTGCATCAATTTCATTCTGTGCCATCACATTATTCGCAAGTGCTATGCCCTGCCCATGTACCGCAGCCTGAATGACCATTGCACTATGGCTGAATATCGGCCCTTGTTGCACGTTGATCAACTGCTGTATATCAAGTTGGCGAACATAGGCTTGCCAGTCCCGTCTGGAAGAATCATGCAATAAAGTGTGGTTGGCGAGATCCGCCGGTGTTTTCAGTGGGCACTCCCCCATTAACAAAGAAGGAGAACATACAGGCAGCAAATATTCAGGATAAAGACGGTCTGTCCGCAACCCCGGCCAGTTACCCCGTCCATAAAAAATCGCCACATCAACATCATCTGCCAGCTTATCTTCTTCCCGATCCACAGCCTGAATTCTGACGTCAATCCCCGGAAAACTCTGGTTAAAACCAGAAAGCCGCGGCACTAACCATTGAATCGCAAAGCTAGGGGATAAACTTACCGTCAACGCCCCTTTGGCACTACGTGCCTGAAGTTTTCGGGTAGCTTCATTGATAGCCGTGAAGATTTCTTTAATATCCAGATAGTAACTTTGCCCATCTTCCGTCAGCAACAAAGAACGGTTACGGCGACGAAACAGTTTCAGTCCCAAAAAATCTTCCAGACTTTTCATCTGGTGGCTGACCGCAGCTTGAGTGACAAATAATTCTTCTGCCGCTTTAGTAAAGCTTAAATGACGAGCGGCAGCATCAAAAACTCGTAACGCATTGAGTGGTGGTAAACGTTTGGACATGTTGGTTTCTTATATGATGGTTACGATACCGGTAACTCTTTTCGTTCAGGTATTAGTTTTTATAATCCGAATCATTATAATTTGTCCATTGATGATATACCAGCAAATCCCTATAGTGTGCGCACTTCCTAAGCCGGAACGAAAAGTAGCTCTGTCGCGAGGCAAATTTGGAGTGATATAAATTTGTAAAAGCACATAGATACTTTTGGCTTTGTGGTTGTGATGTTGTGTTTGCAAGTTGTCTGGGACAACCAGGCTTTGTAGCGTATGCTACTGTTTTTTTCACTTCCTGTACATTTACCCTGTCTGTCCATAGTGATTTTTTTAATGCACCGCAATTGCGGTGCTTTTTTTCCCTGCTTTGCTGTAAAATCCCTCAAACTTGATTAAAGAAAAATTTATTCTTTTATACCTTCTGGATTGTAGAACGAAAGGTATACGACATAGCATTCAAATTAACATAATTTATGAAAGCCTTTGATTCAGAAAAATTTCGCCGACAATTTCCTGCTTTACAGCCATCCTCTGAGTATCCAAAACCTACTGTGTTTCTGGATAGCGCAGCGACTTCTCTCAAACCCACATGTATGATTGAGGCAACTCAACGCTATTACCAGAATCACAGTGTAACTGTTCATCGCAGTCAACACGAGACTGCACAAGCAATGACCTTACGTTATGAACAGGCACGTTCTTTAGTCGCTGAATTGCTCAATGCACCGCAACCTGAAAATATTATCTGGACCAAAGGCACCAGCGAAGCCATTAATCTGGTTGCACAAGGGTATTTTCGTTCCCGCTTATCAGCCCATGATGAGATTATTGTCAGTGAACAAGAGCATCACTCCAATCTACTACCGTGGCTGATTCTGGCAGAACAAACCGGTGCTAAGATCGTTAAATGGCCGATTGGAAAACGATGTCAACAAAAACAGTATCAGCCAGAAATTGAAACGCTGGCAGAACTGCTCAATGAAAAAAGTCGGTTAGTTGCTATCAGCCAAATGTCAAATGTGACCGGAGCTACTGTTGATTTAACACAAGTCACAACCCTCGCCCATCAATATAACTGTCTGGTACTGGTCGATGGGGCTCAAAGCATTGTTCACACTCCCGCCGATGTACAACAGTTAGATATCGATTTTTATGCTTTCTCTGCACATAAGCTCTATGGACCTAATGGGTTGGGAGTATTGTATGGAAAAGGATCACTGCTGAATGCCATGTCTCCGTGGCAAGGGGGCGGGAAAATGCTGACTCAAGTCTCCTTCGACAGTTTTACACCAGAAGCAATACCTTATCGTTTTGAAGCCGGCACACCGAATGTCGCCGGAGTCATCGGGTTTGCTGCTACGTTGGAATGGTTAAAAACACTCGATATTTCACTTGCCGAATCCTATGCTGTTGCCCTGACAGATTATGCTGAGCAGCAACTCAGCGCGATACCGGGTTTTATCAGTTATCGTGCGACAAGAGCCAGCCTATTGGCCTTCAACTTTGCAGGCATACATCATAATGATCTGGCAACGCTGATCGCTGAACAGAATATTTCCCTGCGTTCAGGGCAGCACTGCGCCCAACCACTGCTTGATGCTTTGGGGATCAACGGTTGCCTGCGGGCTTCTTTTATGCCTTATAACACCCAACAAGATGCAGATAAATTAGTCAGTGCAGTAAAATTCGCTCTGTCACTACTTGAGGAATAAATCACCAATGACATCACTGCCAACTCCTATCCTTGCCCCACATCCGTTTGGTACAGAAATTACGGAGCAACAACTGATTGAAAAGTTTGAGCAATGCCGGCTGTGGGAAGATCGCTATCGGCAACTCATCGGGCTTGCTAAAAAGCTACCGGACCTGCCCGATGAGTTAAAACAACAGCAGATTGAGATTTCCGGCTGTGAAAACCGGGTTTGGTTAGGACATCAATTGCTTACTGAAAACCGCCTGCATTTTTATGGTGACAGCGAAGGGCGCATCGTGAAAGGTTTATTAGCATTTATCCTGACCACAGTGGAAAGAAAAACGGCGGAGCAGGTTTTACAAACGCCATTAACCGAGCTGTTTCAGCAAGCAGGTCTCGAACAGCAATTAAGTGGATCGCGGCTCAACGGCGTAAAATCTTTGATTAATGCCGTGCAGGAAATTGCCCGCTCGTATCAAAACTGTTCATACTAAAATTAAAGACAGCTTTCCCGCTCCGCTCTAGCCACCATTTTTTTCAATGCGTGAGATACAGCAACAAACCCAAAAGTCGCCGTAACCATCGTTGCGGCACCAAAACCAGAGGCACAATCCATCCGCTTTGAACCATCAGCCGTACTTTTGACCGCGCAAACCGTACCATCAGATTGTGGATACACTAATTGTTCCGTTGAGAAAACACAGTCGATGCCCAATTTTCCTTTACCGTTCTTCACGACCCGATAATCAGATTTCAGGCGTTCTTTCAATTTAGCGGCCAAAGGATCCTGCACTGTTTTGGCTAAATCCACGACCTGAATCTGGGTTGGATCAAGCTGCCCACCCGCACCACCCGTTGTCACCACAGGGATCTTATAACGGCGGCAATAAGCCAGCAGAGCTGCTTTCGGGCGAACACTGTCAATAGCATCAATAACATAATCAAAATCCGCAGAGATCAATTCCGCCACATTATCAGGCGTAACAAAATCATCAATACAAGTGACCTGACATTCAGGGTTAATCGCCCGTATCCGCTCAGCTATCACTTCGGTTTTTGGTAACCCCACATTCTGCACTAATGTATGCAGTTGACGATTGGTATTGGTAGTGCAGACGTCATCCATATCAATCAGCGTAATCGCCCCAATACCTGTGCGAGCCAATGCTTCCGCTGCCCATGAACCCACACCTCCAATGCCAACCACACAAACATGTGAACGGGAGAATAATGAAAGCGCTTTCTGGCCATATAATCGTGCAGTACCAGCAAAACGCTGAAGATAAGCATCAGAGAGAGAAACTTGCATCAATAATAAATCCTGAATAAAACCTATGCTATCAGACACACTTTATTTTCCGCGCGAAAATATCAGGCAGAGATAGGTAACGATTGTTTGAACTGAGCAGGATCTTACTGGTTTGCTGCCAAAAAGCCAGATAATGCTTTCTTCAATATCCAAACACGTCCATAGTGGTTATAAAAACCAGCCATTTCTCCGGCAAGACTGCCAACACCATGATAAATATCGAAATGATGTCCTTTAATTGCTCCCCCGACATCCAGTGCCACCATCAGGTGCATTCGGTACTGTCCGGTAAACTTGCCGAGGTTATCCAATATCGGTACTTCCGCCAGCAACACTGTTCCGGGAGGAACTAATGCCTTATCCGATGCTACTGAAGCTTTTGCGACTAAAGGCACTGCACTGGCTCCCCGCACTGCGGTATAAGGTTCAGGCTTAAAAAATACGAAAGAAGGATTCTGTTCCAGAATTTGCCGAACTTCAGATTCATTATGCTTTTCAGCCCACTGCCGAATGGCTCTCATTGATATTTCTTCCTGGGGAATTTCTCCACTATCAATTAACACTTTACCTATACTGCGATAAACATGACCATTCTTTCCACTATAACCAAAAAAGGTTAATGGTTTGTCGTCACCAAAATCCACATAACCACTCCCTTGTACTTCCATCAAAAAATTATCTATTAGAGAGTTGCTGTAGCCAATGATCCACTTTTTATCGAGAACCCCATTATATATAGCCGCACGATCCGGCAAGCGAGAATACGCTTGATCTGGCATTTGGTACAAAGGATATTTAAATTCACCTTGTTTAATATGGCGAGCCTGCAATATAGGGGTATAGTAGCCGGTAAATTTGACATTACCGTAATTATCTTCGCCTTCCATCTGATAAACGAGCAAACCAAACTGAGCTAAATTGCGAATATTTCCACCATATTGCATCCAGTTTTCGATGGCATTAAAGGTAGCGCGTTGATTGGCATACAATTGGGGAGAAGACTCGCTGATTAATTTGACCTGAGTGACAAAATCTCCGGCATTGACGGGAGAGCCTTGCGCATTTGGCGTATTAACAAGCCGGAAGTCCTGGGTAAAGTGACCATCTTTATACTGCTGACCTTGCTCCGTCGGGCGCAAATGACAAGCAGATAACAGAGAAACGACAACACCACATAAAAGATATTTGCCC
Organism: Xenorhabdus budapestensis; assembly: GCF_002632465.1. Taxonomy (GTDB): domain Bacteria; phylum Pseudomonadota; class Gammaproteobacteria; order Enterobacterales; family Enterobacteriaceae; genus Xenorhabdus; species Xenorhabdus budapestensis. The sequence goes on from NZ_NIBS01000003.1 coordinate 183,021, forward strand.
CAAAGTTTCATATTATACTTTATCTCCTGCCATTCCGTTTCGACAGCAAACAATATCAAACCCCAATAAATAATAAAATGTAGTTAGAAAAAAATAGATTACTCTGCTTAAATCACAAGAGAACAAAAATAAAACAACAAGCTTTATTTTTAAGCAAAAAAACAAACAAAATTGGTAAATATCAACAAAAAAGCTTGCAACGGAATCGATCCGGAGTATAGTGTGCCGACATCGGACGCGGGGTGGAGCAGCCTGGTAGCTCGTCGGGCTCATAACCCGAAGGTCGTCGGTTCAAATCCGGCCCCCGCAACCAATTCGGTATCGTTTTTATCGATACTGTTTTTATAGATATAATGTAGCATTTGCAGACGGACGCGGGGTGGAGCAGCCTGGTAGCTCGTCGGGCTCATAACCCGAAGGTCGTCGGTTCAAATCCGGCCCCCGCAACCAATTTAGTATCGTTTTTATCGATACTGTTTTTATAGATATAATGTAGCATTTGCAGACGGACGCGGGGTGGAGCAGCCTGGTAGCTCGTCGGGCTCATAACCCGAAGGTCGTCGGTTCAAATCCGGCCCCCGCAACCAATTCGGTATCGTTTTTATCGATACTGTTTTTATAGATATAATGTAGCATTTGCAGACGGACGCGGGGTGGAGCAGCCTGGTAGCTCGTCGGGCTCATAACCCGAAGGTCGTCGGTTCAAATCCGGCCCCCGCAACCAACTTTCTGATTAAAATCTCACTTCTTATCAAATTTTCAACCTGTTTATCACTCTTTTTTATTCATTATTTGTATATATTCAATGCGTAATATTACAACCACAGGGTAGTCAATCCCCTGTTTGTAAACAAAAATCATCTCCTCCATTAAAATAATTTATAAAACCATACAAAAATAATACATTTAATTAACAAGTTGTTATTATAGTTAGGCTATTTTAAAACCGACCTAAAATAAGGGTAGCAACATGCCATTTTTTCGTCCCTTTAGAGAAAATTTTTATAAAGGTGATTTAATATATGGTTTAACTGATAGCAGGAAAAAATATGTTAATGAAAGTAAAAACTTTCTGATTGCTAAACATTGTAATGATGAAGCTCTTTATCCACCAATATTTATTGATAATTATTTAACACCTGCCGAATTAAACCATATGAAAAATTTTATGAAAAATTATCAAGGAAAAAACAAAAAAAATAATTGGATAAATAACGAGGAAAAATCCAGTTTTCAAAATAGAGCGGAAGAATACAGCAGAAGATACTGGTATGAAAAACCCAAAAAGCAAGAGGATGAAGACAAATATAATCACTATAAAAGAGATTTCTTTAATCATCTGAAAAGTCACCATAAATACCGCACTATTACTGAAAACATCAATGAATATAATAAGATAGACATAGGAAGAAAATGTAAAGGCGGATTATCATGGGCAAGCATAGTCAATGGAAATTTACCTCATGATATGCATATCCACTTTATACTTGATGGTATAAATATGGATAGTGTAGTTTATAAACACGACAAAAATATCACTGGAAAAGAATTAAGATGGCTTTTCAGACACAGAGAGTATCCTAACGTCGCTAAAAAAATACAATTTTGGCTGAATGACACCCCAACTACTCCACCTTGGGAAGGAACAGGATCAACTCTATGGAAAAATTATGTATGCCAAGATGACTACTCTGAAACACTTTCCCTATTATTTAACGCTCTATAATGTTTTCTTTATTTTATATGGGTGGATATTTCACCGCCGTGCTAATTCTGCTCCATTTTTAAAATAGGCTTTAATACCGGCAAAAATAGATTCAGCCACTTGTTGCTGGAATTTCGCAGTACGTAGTTTTCGTTCTTCTTCCAAATTACTGATGAATGCAGTTTCAACCAGAATAGAAGGAATATCCGGTGCTTTTAATACGGCAAACCCCGCCTGATCGACACTGTTTTTATGCAGTTTATTCACTTTACCCATTCGCTTAAGCACTTCATCCCCAAATTTCAGGCTGTCATTAATCGTCACAGTCTGAACCAGATCCAGCATGGTATGATCCAAATATTTATCACCGCTTTTACTCACCCCACCAATCAAGTCAGCCTCATTCTGCGTTTGGGCCAGAAAACGGGCAGCATTACTGGTTGCCCCTTTCGTTGACAAAGCAAATACGGACGATCCCCTAGCGGCACGATTAGTAAAAGCATCAGCATGGATGGAAACAAACAGATCCGCCTGCATCTTACGTGCTTTTGCTACCCTGACTGTCAGCGGAATAAAAATATCTTCATTACGGGTCATATACACTTTCATCCCCGGTTGACGTTTTATAAGGGCTTGCAGACGGCGGGCAATCTGTAAAACAACATCTTTCTCACGGGTTTTGTATTTCCCGATAGCGCCAGGATCTTCACCACCATGACCGGGATCAAGCATAATCACAATTGGCCTGTTCTTCCCGGCCTTGCCTGTTTTTTTCCTCTCTGTCGGTGGCATATGCTTTTCCAGATTTCCACTGTTGTACTCTTCAAGCAGTGCCAGCAAAGGATCATCATTGGCTTTCGCTACCTTTGGATAGAAATCTAACACCAAACGATGCTTGAATTTCGCAATAGGCGGCAAAGTAAAAATATGTGGTGCAATCGGCTGCTTAATTTCAAACACCAAACGCACAGTTTTGGGATCAAATTGCCCGGCTCGTACCAGTTTCAGATAAGGATCACGTTGCTGAACCTGCGATCCTATACTGCTCAGGACACTATTGAGCTGGATACCCTGCAAATCAATAACAATTCGGTTGGGATTTGAAAGTGAAAATTGGCGGTATTTAAGCGGAATATTAGACTCCAGCGTCACTCTGGTATAACTTGATGCAGGCCAAATACGCACAGCAATCACTTGTGACGTTGCTGCATACCCTATCGGGCTAATACTTAACAACCAAAGCGCTGCTGCTCCTTTCAACAAACGGCGACGTGAAGAATTATGGTCTGAATGACTCATTATTTATTCCATTTAAAAACAACCAGACAGTAAATTTTATCTAAGAGACAGTTAGGTGGAAGACTCTAATTAATTATAAAGGGACTGTCATCAAAAAAAGCATTTTCTGCTATCTCAACAGCTATACTCTATGAATTTCAAGATGCAGCGTAGCCAACAAAGCTGCGACCTGAGAGATAACAAACATAAATATCAATATAAATAATAGCTTTGTTTTTATCTATATTCCCTCTTGCCATTTCCCTTCTAAAGAATAAAAATATAAAAAATACGAATAAAAATGCAATTGAGGGAAATATCATGAAAGAACGCCGTACCGAATTGGTCGAAATTTTCCGGCATTCGGTTCCGTATATTAATGCACATCGTAACAAAACTTTTGTCATTATGTTGGTCGGTGAAGCTATCGCCCATGAAAATTTTCCGAATATCGTTAATGATATCGGTTTATTACATAGCCTCGGCATTCGTTTAGTTATTGTGTACGGTGCTCGGCCACAAATCGATCAGAACCTCACCCAACATCACTATCAACCGATTTATCATAAATACACTCGGGTTACTGATGTTAAAACGCTGGATTTTATCAAACAAGCCGCTGGCGTGTTACAGCTTGATATTACAGCCCGACTTTCCATGAGCCTCAATAATACGCCATTACAAGGTGCGCATATTAACGTGGTCAGCGGCAACTTTATCATCGCTCAGCCTTTAGGGATCGATGATGGTATTGATTATTACCACAGTGGTAAAATTCGCCGGATTGACGATGAAGCCATAAATCAGCAGTTAGATAACCATTCCATTGTATTAATCGGGCCTGTTGCTGTTTCCGTTACCGGCGAAAGTTTCAACCTGACGACCGAAGAAATTGCTTCACAACTGGCGATTAAATTAAAAGCCGAAAAGCTGATAGGATTCTGTTCATCACAAGGCGTCACCGATACGGAAGGGAATACCTTGTCAGAAATTTTCCCCAATGAGGGGGAAATACTGTTGAATAAACTGGAAAGCACCGGGGATTACTCCTCCGGGGCAGTACGTTTTTTACGTGGCGCCATTAAAGCCTGCCGCCGCGGAGTTCGGCGCAGTCATTTGATCAGTTATCAGGAGAATGGCTCACTAATCCAGGAATTATTCTCCCGCGAAGGCATCGGAACCCAAATTGTTATGGAGCGCTCTGAGCAGATCCGTCGCGCCAATATCAACGATATAGGAGGCATTCTCGAACTGATCCGTCCACTGGAGCAAAATGGGATCCTGGTTCGCCGCTCACGGGAACAACTGGAAATGGAGATCGATAAGTTTACCCTGATAGAACTCGATAATGTCACTATCGCCTGTGCTGCCCTGTACTCTTATCCTGCGGAAAAAATCGGTGAAATGGCCTGTGTTGCCGTACATCCGGATTACCAAAATTCTTCACGTGGCGAGGTGTTATTAGGCGCTATTATTAATCAGGCCATACAAATCGGACTGGAACGATTATTTGTCCTTACAACTCAAAGTATTCACTGGTTTCAGGAGAAAGGTTTTGAACCCGCAGAAATTACTATGTTACCAGTGGAAAAACAGGCGCTGTACAATTACCAACGCCGTTCCAAAATTTTGATGTTGGATCTGAAAACTCATTGACATAACTCCACCCACATATATATCCAATAGATTTCAAGTTGCGTCACGACGGCAAGAGAACGAATCCACTAACCCACTCCGCCTTTGAGTGGGTGTCGCAACTGCCTTGGACAAAACCACCTTGTGTGCGTATAGCGTCAATTTCTCACGGGCGCGGGTCAAAGCCGTATAAACCAGCTCGCGACTAACAACAGGAGAAAACTGGGTTGGCAACACTAATGCAGTATGCTCAAACTCAGAGCCTTGTGATTTGTGCACTGTCATTACATAAGCCGTTTCATGTAAGGGCAGACGGCTTGGCTGAAAAGGTTTTATCTGCCCGTCAGATAACTGGAAATAGGCTTTCAACTCATTATTCTGATCTTTAAGCATAATACCGATATCACCATTAAATAATCCCAATGTGCTGTCATTGCGCAAGATCATGATCGGCCGTCCGGCATAGCTCCTATTCTCCATAAACTGATTTCCCGTATATTTGGGCAAAGCAATCATTCCTTTACGATGCAGCAATTGTTCCACTCGCTGGTTCAATCCACTGACACCAAACGGCCCTTCTCTTAAAGCACATAACAACCTGAAACGGTTAAATTCTGCCAGGATAGTCTTTTCAGATGCCTTTTCGTTCACCAGCGCCAAATAGCGGTAATAACCTTCTGTGGTTTCAATCAACAAACGCTGATAATCTTCATCTTCTGCCAGGGGATTAAAATTCACATCAGGCAGAGATTGCCTTAATACAGCAGCAACACACTTACTGTCCCCCTGATTGACTGCTGAAGCTAGTTGCCCAATACCAGAGGCAGAATTAAAACGATAGCTTTTACGCAGCAAACATAAACAATCCCGCACTGCCAAAGTTAAATCTTCTGGCTCAGACACTGAATATGACACTAACTGACAACCCGTTAACTTCGTCAGTTGTTTTGCACGATCGACACTGTATCCTTGTTCAGCAAAACGACAGATATCTCCCAATACCGCTCCCGCTTCTACAGAAGCCAGCTGATCCTTATCTCCCAGAAAAATCACTTTTGCTTTTGCTGGCAAGGCATCAATCAAACGCGCCATCATGGGTAAATCTACCATGGAGGCTTCATCAACAATCAGGATATCAAGGGCAAGCGGATTATCACGGTGGTAACGGAGTTTTTGGCTTTCAGGCTGTGCACCTAGCAAGCGATGGATGGTTTGTGCCTGCTCAGGGATATTGCACCGTTGTTCATCTGTCAAAGCAAGTTTGTTGACAGCCTCACCAAGCGATTCAGTCAACCTGGCAGCCGCTTTCCCTGTAGGAGCCGCCAGTTGAATATTCAATGGCTTTCCTTCGTTCAATTTAATCAATGCGGCCAGTAATTTCGCTACCGTCGTTGTTTTTCCGGTTCCCGGCCCACCAGAGATAACAGAAATACGACTGGTGACAGCAACTGCTGCCGCCACTTTCTGCCAATCGATTTCACTTGCAGCAGCAACACCAAAAAGCTCATCTAAAATTTTCCGTAGCTGAATTTCATCAATATCATCAGCCAATGCCACATCAGCAAAAAACGCGGCTATCCGACGTTCGCTTTGCCACATCCGCTGCAAGTAAAGGCGATAACCAGAAAGTATTATCGGTGTAGGAGATTGCCCATCGCCTATTGCCGGACATGCCTGCAAAGCAGCAATCATTTGTTGTTGATTAGGTTCTCCTACGAAAGTCCACAGTGATGCCACTAACTCAGTGTGTCGTCCTTCAAATAAATGTTCAGGTGAGATCCTGTTCAAAAGCAGGCAAACATGACCAGCCCCCACTTCTGCACTCAAATAGGCAGTGATCAGCAATAACAATGGATTTTCATCTTCAATCATCGCATAGGCAAACTGCACATCTAACGGACGCAGCAATTTTTGGGCAACAGCTTGCTGCAATAATGGCATTATTCCATTCATGGCTGCACTCATGCACTTTGTTCCTCATCAGTTGCACAGTCATCGTTTATACAGTCAACAGTACAATCGACGGTACTAAAGAGCGCATCCAGTGCATCAACAAATTCAACGGGTGGCAAATAGCGATAAATACCATGCCCCGGATTATTGTTATCAATGCCACGCAGAAACAAATATATCACCCCGCCAAAATGCTGCCGATAATCATAATCCGCCAACCGATGGCGTAAATAACGGTGCAGTGCCAGCGTATAGAGTTGGTACTGCAAATCATACCGATGCTCTATCATGGCTGAGGCCATGGCTTCCTGAGTGTATGATTCGCTGCTCTCTCCCAACCAGTTCGATTTGTAATCCACCACGTAAAACTTATCCTGCAAACAAAACACTAAATCAATAAACCCTTTCAACATGCCTTTGATCTGATGGAAGGACAAAGGAGCGCACTGTGCTGACAAGGGATCATAACGATGAGTCAAGGCATCCAGCGCGTTGGAACGCAGTAAATTATCAACAGGCAAATAAAACTGCATTTCGTTTTGTTGATGATAATGTGGAATATCAGCAAGCCGCATTCCCTGTTCATTTAACTCTGCGGTCTGGATATCCGTCATCCATTGCTGCAATACGGATGCCCAACTCTCATCAAAACCTGCGGTTGTCAGCTTTTCCGCCAGCCAGATCTGATCCGGTGGGGAGCTGAAATCCAGCTCTTCCAGAACTGAATGTAAGAACGTTCCGGCTGTTGCCCCGCGCGGAAAAGTATGCGGTGTCATCAGCAATGACGGTTCAACTTGTTTTTCACCACGGACGTCAATATCAAGTTTCGGTGCAATGGATTGGACAATCACTTCTACTGATTCGCCAAACGCACTGACATGAGCCTGGGAACTGATGTAATTATGGGAAATCGAACCCTGTAAGCCGGAATAACTGGTCACCCGCCAGTCATCCCGAATGGAACGCCGGAATTTTCTGGCAGCCAGCAATAGCACATCTTCACTTTTGGGTTCCCATCTTTCATCTCCGATATCCTTTATCGGTATCACCTGAATATTGTCATCTTTGAGTTCATTTAAGCTGCATTCCAGTAACTCTGCATCACCTTTCTGCCCTTTTTGCACCAAATAACCAAGGGCGGAAAGATGTAAATCCGTATCTCCGGTTTTTTTCTTATTACCCTGAATCAATGGCGCAACACCGACACTACAGTGATACACAGCTCGCGTTAAAGCCACATAGAGCAGACGCAAATCTTCCGCCAACCGTTCTTCATCGGCTAATGCCAGCTTTTCACTATCCTCAAAGAGACTGAAATGGGTTTCAAAATTCTGACGATCGTGATAAATGGCCCGTTCCTGTTTTTTGAAGCTGCAAATAAAAGGCAACCAGACTAAAGGGTACTCCAGCCCCTTTGATTTGTGGATGGTACAAATCTGAACCAGATGTTTATCACTTTCCAGACGCATTTGCTGACTTTCTAGCTGTGGATCAGGACGGGAAATCTGCTGTGCCAACCAGCGAACCACTGAATGTTCGCTATCCAATTGCAACGATTCTTCCTGCAACAGTTCACTAATGTGCATAATATCAGTCAGACGACGCTCACCGTCATATCCTGCCAACAAATTCTCTGCAATCCGGTATTTCCCCATGACCGCCCGTAACATCGGTAAAACACCACGTGAGCGCCACAACCGGGCATAACCGTCAAACTCATCCACCAGCTTATCCCATGCCGTTTCATCATGATTTAGCTGATCAATCTGCCGGGCACTTAAGCCAAATAAACTACTGGCTAATGCACTTCTGAGTACACGTTCCTTTTCTGGTGATAACACCGCTTGCAAAAGCCAGAGCAAGTCCTTAGCTTCCGGCGTATCAAATACATTCTCACGATTGGAAAGGAAGACAGACGGAATCTGCAATTCATTCAATTCATCACGAATCAGTGCGGCTTCACGGCGACTACGCACCAGTACCGTAATATCCGCCGCTGTAACAGGCCGATTTTTTTCGCCCCGCTGCAACAGCGCACTCCCTTCCTGTCCTGCCAGTAACCAATCCCTGATTTGGGCAGCACACAGTCGTGCCATGCCCTGTTCGTAATCCCTTTTTGAAACACCCTCTCCAGACTGGAGCCAGAACTGCAAGGCTGTTTGTTCCTGCTTATGGAGCAAGAATTTCAGGTTGTGATTTTTCTCTGCTGAGTTGACGTGAATAAACGGAATTTGGTCAAACAGAAATGGGCGGTCTGTATGGGAAAACAACTTATTGACCGCTTGTACCATCGGAGCGGAAGAACGCCAGTTTGTTTCCAGCGTGTAATGCGCACTCACTTGGGCACACGCCTGAATGTAGGTGAAAATATCCGCCCCGCGAAATGCATAAATTGCTTGTTTAGGGTCACCAATGAACAACAAACCATTTTTCGTTTGATGACGATATATGGCCTGAAAAATTCGGTACTGCTGCGGGTCAGTGTCCTGAAACTCATCGATCATCGCAACGGGGTAACGTTGCCGGATGGTTTCCGCCAGTTTTTCTCCACCTTCACGTTTCAAAGCAATATCCAATCGCATCAGCAAGTCGTCAAAGCCCATATACCCACGCATCAGCTTTTCCTGATTGATGGACTGGCGTATTTCAACAATCGCTTTGGAAATGATAATGTCCCGTAAGGTCAGTGGTTGCTGATATAAATCATCAATGGCCGTAAACACGGGATGTCGGGGAACTTCACCCTTTTTGGTTTTTTCTTCCAACCTTGACTGGCAAAATTTATCCAAGTCTTTAGGAAGCTGATAATCTCTGGTTTGCGATTTAGCCCACTCAGAAACGCTATTCAGCCAATTAGGTAAATTCTTCTTACTGTAACTGCGCTTATCCACCCCAGAGTTATCAATTAGCGCTTGTAAATCCTGTACAACCTCATTCCACTGCTGTTTGACCCCGTCAATCAAAGCAATGATCTTTTCATGGCGGCTGACTAAGGTTTCATCACCGTCCGGCGCGTTGACGATATAAGGTATATCCCCTCGCAGATGATCAGTTATATCTTCCAGCAGGGCTTCTGGCCCGCTCCATTCCTGACTGATCACCGTCGCCATTGATAGCGATAACGGATAACAGTGACGCCGCCAGAAATCAGCACAACCTTGCTTACGAAGTGGGTATTCATCCTGAATCAACGTTTGCTCAAACAGAATGCCGGATTCAAACGCATTGTGCACCAACATGCGCTGACAGAAGCCATGAATGGTGTAAATTGCCGCTTCGTCCATTTGACGTTCAGCAGCCAGTAACCAATCCGCCGCACTTTGCCTGTCGGGGATCTCTGCCAGCAATTGCTGATAAACCGGATCATTCACCGCGTTATCCTGCCGAATGCACGCCAGTCGCAACTGGTGGATATTTTCACGAATACGCCCACGCAATTCATCCGTTGCTGCCTCGGTAAAAGTTACAACCAAGATCTCTTCAACATTAAGCGGACGGGAAAAGGCGGCATTGCCGCCCAATCCAAGTAACAAACGCAGGTAGAGTAAACCTATCGTATAGGTTTTTCCCGTACCTGCTGAAGCCTCAATCAGCCGTTGGCCATGCAGCGGCAATGTTAACGGATTAAGTTTATGAGACGTTATGTTACGGGGTATTTCTGTGCTCACTGAGCATTCACCTTAACCGATAATTGTTTCTGGAAAGTGGATACATTCGGGTAAGTCTTCCAGCCTTTCAACTCTGCATATTGATGAAGCGAGCCTTTCTTCCCTGTAATTTGTGAAATCAGTGCCAATCCATGACGTTTCATCACTGCTTTATCGTAAAACTCAAGCAACTGTGCTTTAGTTACTTTTTCCAGAGCAGCAATGATTTTCTCTCTTGAATCAAATTTGAAGTTATTACGGCCAAAATCACTGCTGTAACGGGATGCTTCCGCAGAAAAAGTTTGCGGTGGCTGACGCATTTCTGTCAGCAATGCTGTTTTATACTGCTTAAATTCAGCATCAGGCATCACCTGCAATTTTTTCTCAGCTTGCTGATAGAAACTCTGGTAACGCTGGTGCAAGTAATCTGGCTGTTTGCTATTACTCTGCAATAAGAAGCCAAGCCCCCATTGTTCTCCTACCCTTGTATTGAAGGCTAAAACCGCATAGCCCAATTGCTCTGTTGTTCTTAATTGATCAAAGAACCAAGGCGATAAAATGCTACCTAACAGATTGGAATAGACATATCCGTTAATGCGATCATATCCCGTCGGGATGTAGACTTCCGCCAGTGCGTTATCAGTGCTGCTGGCAGTGCCTTCAAAGTTAACGGCATAATTACGCTTCAATTCGATACTTTCGCCACTCCACCACACAGTACCCCGGTTGGCGAGCTGCTTATGTGCAGATATAACAATATCAATACTCTGTTTTTCGGTTAAATTACCGAAGACTACCGCCTGTAAAGCAGAACTCTGGATCATCTCATGACGGTATTTGACAATATCATCAACATTGATGCTATCCAGCGCCTTTAAGCGTTCAGCCTGCTCAATATAAGGAACACTGGATAAATAAGAAACCAGCTGCATTGCCATTTCATAGGCTTTGCCTTCATTGGAGATTTCCAATTGGTTACGATACCAGGACTTCGCTTGTTTCAGTTCAGTCAAGGTTGGTGTAAACGCCATATACTGGCTGATAGCAGAAGTTAACAATTCAGGTAAATGTTGGGTGTAACCATATACCCCGATTTGCAACCCATCCGCATATCCGGTTGTAATCGCCAGACCTCCGACGGCTGCCTGATAACCAAGCTGATCCAGTGCAAGAGAAGATAAATAAGACAACAGAGCGTAAGTCACCTGTTCTTTGGCGCTCTTCACACCATTAGCATTACGCAGATCCAATGCGATGCTTGCCTTCGGTTCATCGGCAAAATATTGGCTTGGCATATACAGCAGACGCACATTCGATTGTTCCAGGATCATTTGAGGATGTTTCTGGCTGCCAGATGCCTTAATCAAGGACAAATTATCAGGAATATAAGGGTTCAGTTCTGGTAAAGAGAATGAAGTACCTTTCTCCAGTTTTTGCCACTCCGCACGCTGTTGTTGAGTGATTTTATTAATCTGATAAGGTGCCTGAACAAAATAAGCCTCTTTATTATGTGGTTCTTTCGGACTAATAAACCAGATGCGGGCATTCTCAGGTGTCAATTGAGCCAAACGGCTGGCAATGGCCTGAGGGTTGTATTCATCCGCAAGATAGCCAGCATCCAGAACATGAGAAACAGGAACCTGTAGCATGGCATCAGCTAACGACTGAATATAGTTCATATTCCGTACGATTGACGCATACTGGAATGATAAATTGAATACTTTAGCCATTTCATCAAAATAGCTCTTTTGAATACCTTTTTGCTTCAACAGGTTAATGTAAGAAAAGATAGCAGCAATAACCTGATCACGCTGTTCAAGCCCTTTGTCTGTCAATGTGACATAAATACCAAATGAGCCAGAATTACCATCTGTTTTCGGGCTGGCACTGGCACTAATTCCTTCGGCCAATCCCTGTTTCAGCAACCAGTCAGATAGGGTATTTTCACTACGATTACCAATCAGATAGCCGATATAGGCATCGGTTTTACTGCGAAAATCAGCGCTGTTATCAGCAATCCTGAACTCCAGTTGCAGCGATTTATAAGGTTTAGATGGCACATAATGGATAATGATATCTTTTTCTTTATCTGTTATCGCCGGAACCGTAATGGCAGAGACTGAAGCATGTCGATTCGGAATACGGCCAAAAGTATCCACCGCAATCTGAGCCAATTTTTCTATCGGCTGATTACCATATAGAACGCCTTTCATCAAATTGGCAGAGTAATAACGCCGATAAAAATCAACCAGCGCAGTCTGTAACTTACTGTCTGGTTTATCTTTCAGGGTTTCCAGATTTCCCCCCGCAAAACGGGAATTCGGATGAGCCGGATTCAGAGTTTCAGAACGGATCTGCCAGATGCGATGCCCTTCTCCGGCACGAGCAATGGTCATCTCGTTATCAACAGCATTACGCTCACGATCAGCATTCACAGGATCCAGCAAAGGCTCCGCAAGAGCATCAGCGAGACGATTGGTCGCTTCTGCCAAAGAGCCATTTTCCACCTCCAGATAAAAGGCTGTACGGTTAGCTGAGGTGCTAGCATTGCGGCTTCCCCTGTGTTTCTGCAAAAACTCTGCAAAACTGCCGGGCTGAGGATATCGTTTAGATCCCATCAACACCATGTGTTCCAAATAATGCGCCAGTCCAAGCTGATTATCCGGATTCTGCATATGACCAATGGGGATTGCCACAGCAGCCAATGATTTAACTGCTTTTTCATCTGAAACCAGCAGAACTGTCATGCCATTTTTCAGTTGGATAGCTCTATACTCACGGAAATCACGTTCACTTTTATGAATCGTTTCCAGTAACGGTTGCCAAGGCGATTCGGCATAAGTTGTTACTCCCCAGAAAAATAAAAAAAGCATCATCATGATGCGAATGACATATTTAGGCATGACCTAATATTCTCCCTATTTCTTCTTTAAATAGTACGCCATAGGCAATAAGTAGCTCTGCACTTCGCGTTTCATGCGTGCCCAAAATGATTGATCCACCTGCCTGAAAGCTCTTTGAGTATAAGCATCATTAAATTCACCATTTTTTCCTTGTGTTCCCAGCCATTGCTGCATCAATTTGCTTTCCGCTTTTTGCTGAGCTTCCTCACTAAAATCGATCTGCTGGCTTCCCTTGTCGTAACAAGCCTCCAGCCATGCCCAACCGCTTCGGCAGAACAGAGGAAGAGGCTCGGACATCCCTTGAAAATAGCCAGCAACCAATTGATTGAGATGGTTCTTGGCTTCATCGGTTGTCAATAGTGAAAAACACCATGCACTGTTTTCCCTTCCATACATTCGGCTTTCACCTTCTCCTCCTGAGAAGCAGTAGGCAAGATGTTCAATCCATAGTTGGATACCATCATTGGCAGTTAAGTTCGCTGGACGCCAACATAAAATTCCATCAGATTGAACTTGGTTAATTTTTCCGGTCAGAGTAACAGCATCTAATTCATGGCGTAACTCTATGAAAGAAGAGTCCATTCTCTCTTCTCGTATCTTATCTGCCAATGGCTGCATCGCCTCAAGCTGATTCAGCCAATATACCTCACCAAATGCACCGTGTGGCAACCCACCCGATGCACGGAGATGATAAAACAGTGGTTCAGGTTGCCTCTGTTCAAGCAAAATATTTAATAACAATTGATTGAATTGATAACGCTGCAAATGATCCAATACAAAGGGTTCTTCCTCAGGTAATTCCGTTTCTTCGATAACAAAATGAACTTTCAATTTTTGCTGAAAAAAAGCCCTGACTGGATGGCGATAAAAACGAACCAGATCATCCAACGTCACTTCTGTTACCTCACGAGAATCGCAATCTAATGGCTGACCAAAGTTAACGGGGGAAGTGCCTTGCAAACTGGCTGCCGGTAGCCATTCAACCGCATAACTTTGCAGCTCATGATCAGGTTGAAAGTTTTCCGTAGCAAAAGGGACACGCGTATGTTGCCGCAACAGATGATTTCTGACTTTTTTTGCACTGTCATCCACATTGAGCATCTCATCTCCCGGCAAGCAGCAACTCTGGCAAACATAATCCAGCAGTTCGTTGACCAATACGGAAGGGTTACATTCTGTATCATCGCGAATTGATTTACCAATGTAACTGATATACAAACACTCTTCCGCTGACATCAGTGCTTCCAGAAACAGATAACGGTCATCGTCACGCCGTTTCCTGTCCCCTCTCTGGCTTTTTTCTGTCATCAGATCAAAGCCAAGCGGTGGGATTGTTCGTGGATAAATACCATCGTTCATTCCCAACAAACAAACAACTTTAAAGGGAATAGAGCGCATTGGCATCAGAGTACAGAAATTCAGAGATCCCGCCAGAAAACGTTGACTGATCTTCTCATCATCAAAACGAAGAGCCAATTCATCACGCAGTAAGATCAGGGGTATCTTTTTGCCATAATGTGCATGCAGGCCATTCTCAATCACCTTCTGCCATTGTTGGGTGATCAATGCCAATACCAGCTCGGTTTCATGATCCACAATAAAAAAGGTTTCCAGCAATTGTGGACAAATACCAAGCCAGTCCGTTAATGATTGCTCTTCACTCAGGATCCTGCGCCAGCGATTTAATTCCATCAAAAATTCAGCCAGTTGCCCAGCCAGCTCCGCGGCAAGGCCACTGGATTCATCATAAGGTAAAACTTCATTCCACGGGCCTGCGTGGCTATCCATTGCATAACCTAGTAACATGCGTGTCAGACCAAAATGCCAGGTATTCTGCCCGGTGGCAGGTAGTGACAGTGCTTCAATATTGTCATCATCCAGCCCCCAGCAAATACCGGATTCCTTTACCCAACGCCGCAATAAACGTAGCCCATCTTCCTGAATTGCGAATTTATCAGCCAGAGAAGGCACTTCCAATAATGCTAATACCTGCTCGGCTGTAAAACGGCTCTGAGGTAAATCCAATAGAGTAATAAAAGCCTGCAATACCGGGTGTGCTTGACGGGCTTTACGATCAGAAATGGCAAAAGGAATATAACGTTCACCCGGTGCGTTACCGAATACGGCCTGAATATAGGGCGTATAATTGTCGATATCGGCCATCATGACGATAATGTCCCTCGGTGTCAGAGAAGGATTATCATCTAACAGACGCAATATTTGATCCTGCAAAACTTCGACTTCTCTCTGTGGACTGTGGCACGAATGAAAAGACAGAGAACGATCTTCCCAGACAATCTGTCGTTTCTTCAGACTGTTTTTGAATGTACTTTCTGTAGAGCCAATTTGAGCATGATCTTCAAGATGCAAGATATCCCGCTGGAGTTGATGCAGAATACAATCTGGCTCCAGTTCAACAAAAGCATGGATGTCAGCATCCGGCTCCAACTGGGACAACAGGTAAAGATTATCTCTTCCTAATTTTCCCCATGAAGCCAGTAAAGGGTTACTCAGATTCTGTTCCCCTTCTTCATTAAAAAGGGATGGCGCATTATCTGGATCTCTGAACCGTTCTAATGATTGCTGGCTGCGGTAATGTCTGGGTTTACGGCTGTTCAACTTAGCAAGAAATGCGTAATTCTGAATATCACCCCAATAATATTGGCACGGGTTAGTGAACATCAGGTGGATATCAATCTGCTTACCCAGTGCCTTGACTACTTGCAGGTAGGTGGGTGGTAAGGAAGATATGCCACAAATAAAGATCCGTGAAGGTAGTTTTTCCTGTGAAAAATTTCCATCTTCCAATGCTGAAATAAATCGATGATATAAATTGGCACGATGCCACAGAGGTTGCTGTAGTTGATGCGTGTACTCTATTAGCTCAATCCAGAGCCGTTTCTGCCATTCCTGATTCGCACTTAGTCCATCAACGAGCTGCCCACTTTCCCAGCTCTCCAGCCATTGAGGACGATAAACCAGGTACTGGTCAAACAGGTCAGCAACCCTGCCAGCCAACTGGTGGATCTTACGTTTATCATTATCCTGATCAAGATAATGCCTGAGTGCCATAAACTCAGGCTCTGTTAACAGGTTAGGTAAAAGTGTCATCAGCTTCCACTTCATAGCATCTTTGCTGAATGCCCCTTCTCTGGGAACATCAGGCAATACCTGTGTAAACATCTGCCAGATAAACGTTGCCGGCAAAGGAAATTCCATGTTTGCAGCAATCCCCAATTTCTCTGCCAGTTGAATTTGCAGCCACTGTGACATACCGGGGCTTTGAACCAGGATCACTTCTTTGTCAAATGGGTTAGCAAGGGGGTTTTTCCTGATAAATATCGCCATCAACTCTTTCAGAATATCGAGTTGATTTGAATGATAAACTTTAAACATCAATGCTCCCACTTGTACAAAACCAACGTTCTAATTTACCTGAAGGATTATAGCTTTTTGTCACTGTTACCGTTATCTGATAGCACCCCAATGAATGAAATTCCTGTCGAAACTCGGTTTCCCACCCTTGTTGTGCTCCCTTTTCACCTCCGATCATCTTTCCTTTTAATGGCTCATATTGTTCCAACTGCTCATGTGCCAGTTTTACTGCCTTAAGTTGTAACCAATACTGCTGGAAATTTGATAACAGAGCCTGATGGTAACGCATTAAACCTAACAGAGAGACAGCAAACATAACAGATGCCACCATGACTTCCGGCAAACTTATGCCATCCTGCTGCTTATGTCTGCGAAATATTTTCATAAACAAAATTCAACCGCTATGACAGGACAAAAATCCAACCAGCCACTTTTAACAGAAGTAAGTGTATCTTGATTTGAACCTTTCATCTGTTTCATCCATTGATAAAGTTCAAGATGTTCTCCGGCAGAAAACGGCGCTATTCCCTTTAACAGGAAAAGATCATCCTGATAGCGCCTGAGGCAACTTTGCAAATAAGATCCTGATTTCTGTAAACAGAGCCAGTTCTCCAACTCCCGTGAATTAAGCGGCCATGGCTGTACTGAACCCCATGCCAATGATGACTCTGCCTGTTGAAAAGCATTCAGATATTTCTGTTCGTCAAACATCATCAACATGGCATTTTCCTGTTGGTAATGCAGTGCTTTCAGCATCATTAAGCTTAATGTCAGCATCATAAGAATCGATACCAACAGCGCATTACCTCTTTGGTTTTCATGCTGTTGCCCTAAGTCATTCACCAGATGATTTCCTTATGTTGCGCAACCGAACTGTGGTTTGGTAGTGATAGACAACAGAAGGAGACTTCACCCAACTGGCTTTGATGGACAATGCTATAAATATCAGCCTATTTTTTGGCTGTGATTTTTCAAGGTGAAAAGCGTCAATAGTGACTTCTTTGGGATCAAAAAGCCGTTCCCAGCTATTTTCCTGACAACTTCCTGTTCCTCTTTTCCATTCAAGAGCACGATTATTTAATCGGTAACCAAAGAATTCAGAGGCTGTATGTTCAGGTTCTTCCCATTGATTATTTAAATTAAGGTCAAAAGCAACAATAAAACAAGAGTTGGTAGGTTCAGTATTTTTATTGTGAATCACCAACGCTTCTCCTTTACACCGTTTACTGTCCTGACAATATCCTGCCCGCCTGAGATCTTTTTCCATCATATGAGCTACCCGATTCACCAGATAGTGAAGACGGTATTGGCGGTAGAGATCGAATATCTGACCGGATAAAACAGGATAAATCTTTGCCATCGCAATAAAAATCACACTGCCAATCAACATGGAAACCAGAACTTCCAGCAAGGAGAAACCTGATTGTTTTTGTCTGAAACGACACATCATCCATATCATAGTTTTTTTATTCCCTAACAATGAGGCAGCCGACTTATATTATTGCTGCATGTCCTGATTCTTCCTCGCCCTGAAATCACGACACTTATTTCTCCGGCAGCGTTTGTCAAAACAAAGCTGGCTGGCATCGCGGTATTTCTGACACCATAAAAATCGATTTTATTGCTGGTTGCTGAAGCCAGAACCACATCATCATGCGGTGATTTGACTCGCTCTCCCTCTCCCCCGTGACAATCCTTACTTTCGGTTACTGATGAAATCAGACACCATGATTGCCCCATCACCAGCCACAATGTTCGTTCCTGATTCATATAATTCGCCAGAGCCTGCTGCCTTTCCATAAAGGACAACACATTCTGCACGGCTGATTGTAAATGCAAACCGCTTTGGTAATTTACCCAGCTATGCAATCCCCAGAGCAAACTCATTGAGATTAAGATCATTGCTATCATTAACTCTAACAATGTAAATCCACTTTGTTTGTCAGTGTATTTATCACTCATCAGCATCCAGCTTATGTCTCTGCTTACCCGTTTAAATTCTTGTTGGCGAAAATATCTTCAATTTGGGAGGAAATAAAAAGCCTAAGTTTTTATTTATGCGAGGGGATTTGAAGAGAAAAATCAGTATATTGCTTTGTTACATTTTATTTGCGAACCAGCCCAACAACATAGCCAATCGAGATTAAAATCTGCACAAATTAACGATTTCAACTTAGTGATTGAAAGATAAAAAGTTATTTATTCTATGATGTTGGCAATAGGAAATAGAAGATTTTCAGGCAGAAATATAAGGTATAAATTATTTTTTCGGGTAAATAATATTTCCATCCCCAAATAGGGGATGGAAAGGATAATGCAGAATTAAATCGCAACCGGAGCTTTAATACCCGGATGCGGATCATAATCTACGATTTCAAAGTCTTCGAATCGATAATCGAACAGAGATGCAGGCTTACGCTTAATAACCAACTTTGGCAAAGTTCTGGGTTCACGGCTCAATTGCAGTTTCGTCTGCTCCATATGATTGCTGTATAGGTGGGTATCACCGCCAGTCCAGACAAAATCCCCCACTTCCAGATCACACTGCTGAGCCATCATGTGAACTAACAGAGCATAGCTGGCAATGTTAAATGGTAACCCTAAAAATACATCACAGGAGCGCTGGTAAAGTTGGCAGGAAAGCTTACCGTCTGCCACGTAAAACTGGAAAAATGCGTGACATGGTGCCAAAGCCATTTTGTCCAATTCGCCAACATTCCATGCAGAAACAATGATCCGGCGAGAATCAGGATCCCTCTTCAACTGCTCAATAACTTGGGTTAATTGATCGATTTGACGACCATCCGCTGCTCCCCAGGCGCGCCATTGTTTACCATAAACTGGCCCTAAGTCACCATTTTCGTCAGCCCATTCGTCCCAGATAGTAACGCCATTATCATGCAGGTATTTGATATTGGTATCACCATTCAGGAACCACAACAGTTCATGAATAATAGAGCGGAGATGGCAGCGTTTAGTTGTTACCAGCGGAAAACCTGCTTGCAAATTGAAACGCATCTGATGACCAAAGATTGAAAGTGTTCCTGTGCCTGTACGGTCATCTTTTGCTGTACCTTCTTCCAGCACTTTTTTCATTAAACCCAGATACTGTTTCATTTTGCCTCTTGTACCTTATCGTTTCGCATATTATTGCGAGTATTATTGTTGCGGGAACACTTATATGCCCATACCATCATCAGGATCCCCACTAAAATCATTGGTATGGAAAGGATCTGCCCCATACTGATCCCTTCAAATAATCCAAGTTGGGCATCAGGCTGACGGAAAAACTCAACGATGATACGGAATACACCGTAACCAATCAGGAATAGCCCTGAAACACTTCCCATCGGGCGCGGTTTACGAATAAATAAATTCAGGATGATAAACAGTACAATGCCTTCCAACACCATTTCATACAGTTGTGAAGGATGGCGCGGCAGGACACCATACTTTTCCAAAACAGGCCATAGCGAGGAATTGGTGGTTGCCAGTGCGATATCTTCACTGCGAGAACCCGGGAACAGCATTGCCCACGGTGTATCAAGCGTAACACGCCCCCACAACTCGCCATTAATAAAGTTACCGATACGCCCCATACCTAAGCCAAAAGGAACCAATGGCGCAACGAAATCAGCAGTTTGCAAGAAGTGGCGTTTAGTTCTGCGCGAGAACCACCACATTGCACAAATGACGCCAACCAATCCTCCGTGGAAAGACATACCACCGTCCCAGACTTTAAACAGATACAGAGGATTATTCAGGAACATCGGCAGGTTATAGAACAGAACATAACCGAGGCGTCCACCAATGAATACCCCGGCAAAACCTGCATACAGCAAGTTTTCTACTTCGTTTTTATTCCAGCCACTGTTTGGTTTTGCCGCGCGACGGTTTGCTAACCACATAGCAAAAACAAAACCAACCAGATACATAAAACCGTACCAGTGGAGAGATACGGGGCCGATTGAAAATATGACAGGGTCAATATTAGGAAATGCCAGGTAGCTAGTGCTCATCGTTCCCCACTAAAAAAATGTTGTGTGAATGAATTTGTGTGTTAATGCCCTAAGACAAATAATCGTAAATAATAGCATGGGCGGTTAAATGCCACCACGCACCAACCCACCAAGACCGTGGGTTTCCATAAATGCAGAGGAAATCTCTCTCACCTGTTGGCTGGTTTCCGCCTCCAATACTTCTTTAACAAAATGATTGAGTTCGCCGGCATCTAAATGATGCAGCAAGTACTTGATACGCGGGACACTTCGACCATTCATACTCAGGCTACGATAGCCAAGACCTATCAGAATCAACGCCCCCATCGGCAAACCTGCCATTTCACCACAAACACTAACGGGTAAGCCAATACGCTGGCTTTCATCAATAATCTGTTTTAAAGCTCTGATTACTGCCGGATGCAGGTTGTCATACAGAGAAGCGACATGTGTATTATTACGATCCACCGCAAGCAAATACTGGGTTAAGTCGTTTGTACCGATAGAGATAAAATCAACTCGTTTCTTCAATTGTGGCAGCAGCAGGATCAGGGAAGGAACTTCTACCATGATCCCGACCTGTGGCATCACAATAGTTGTAGCAACTGATCGTTCAACTTCTGCTTTTGCCCTGTCGATCAACTTTCTGGCTTCATCAATCTCCTCAATACTGCTCACCATCGGCAGCAATATTTTCAGATTCTCCGTCTGCACATTGGCTTTCAACATGGCTCTGAGCTGAATCAAAAATATTTCCGGCTGATCCAGTGTTATGCGAATTCCCCGCCAGCCAAGACAAGGGTTTTCTTCGTTGATTGGCATATAAGGAAGGTTTTTGTCAGCACCAACATCCAACGTCCGCAATACGACTGACTTATCAGGAAAAAGTGTGAGCATTTCTTGGTAGCGGCTTTTCTGTTCATCTTCTGATGGAAAACCACTATGCAGCATAAAAGGGATCTCAGTACGATACAACCCGACGCCGTCGATACTATCACCCATTTGTTGCTCATATTTCAAACTCAAACCCGCATTGAGCTGAACCAGTACTCTTTCCCCATTTTTGAGACGTGCTTTTTGTTGCAATTCACCTTCAGCCAATTCGCTGAGCACTTGCTCTTCTTCGATAAGTTGACAGTATTCCTGAACAACCAGCGGCTCTGGTTCAATAAAAAATTCTCCGCGATAACCATCCAGAATCAACATCCGGTTATGCAATAGTTCTGGTTGAATATCTGCCCCCATAATCGCAGGTATTCCCATTGCCCTGACCAATATTGCGGAATGAGAGTGAGTTGCCCCATCCCGTACAATGATACCAGCCAGCTTGTCCTGTGGTATTTCGGCCAGTAAATTGGCGTTGAGTTCATCGGCAACCAGAATGAAATGTTCAGGCCACTGGCTGTTGCCAGTAAAAGCATCATCCAGATGGAACAACACCCGCTGCCCAAGTGCCCGTAAATCAGAGGCTCGTTCCCGCATATAAGCATCTTGCAGGCTGGCGAATTGTTCAGCGTATTTCTCAATTACGGTCTTCACTGCCCATTCTGCGATAAAACCGTTATCAACGGAATGAAACAGATCTTGTTTAAGTTTGGGGTCGTTCAGTAAATGGGAATAGAGATCAAAAATGGCAGCACTTTCTTTCTGTGAACTGGCTGTAAATCGTTTACTTATTCGACGACATTCTGCGGTTGCCAGTTCAAGGGCTCGGGTTAAATGAGAACGTTCAGCTTGATAATTCAGTGTTGATGCTTCAAATATTTGTTCGAGCGATGGTTGAGAACAATCCTGCCATCCCTGAGCCATGACAATGCCATCGGAAACCGCCAGTGCCTTGATACGTGTCTGGCGATACTGACCAAACAGCTCCCGGGTCTGCGCTTGAGCAAGGATCGCAGCCAATTGCATAGCAAGTGTCACCATAAAGGATTCTTCACTTTCATCAAATAATCGGCGTTCATTCTGTTGAACAACCAAAATCCCTTGCAATTGGCGACGATAAATAATCGGAACCCCTAAAAAGGCCCGCAGATTCTCTTCTTTTACTTGAGGAATATATTTGAAACTAGGATGGTCACGCACATCAGCAAGGTTGATTAATTCCGACAAATGCCCGACTTCCCCCACAACGCCTTCATTAAAGGAGAGGCTTATCCCCTGTTTTCCCGGCTTTTTCAACCCTTTAGTAGCCATCAGGTAATAGCAACGACGCTGATGGTCTGCCAGATAAATAGAACAAACATCCGTGTTCATTGCTAAACAGGTTTCATTGACTAATAACTCAAGCGCTTCTGATAAATTTGTTGCCATCGCAACCTTTTCAACAATTTCCCGTAAGCGCATGAGCATAACGATTACCTAAATTAATTATCTAACTTCTTCTACGACGATATATATAGGTTGAATAGGATTGTGAAGTAGATTCCTGCGTTGGCATCACAATAGAAGAAAATTCTTTCATCACACGGCGGTATACATCTCGTTTAAACGAAACAACTTGCCTGACAGGATACCAATAACTCACCCAACGCCATCCATCAAACTCTGGTGTACTACTGCGCTGAACATTAATATCTATTTCATTACAAAGCAACTGCAATAAAAACCAGCGTTGCTTTTGCCCGATACAAACGGGCTTTGTATCCCAACGCACCAAACGTTTGGGTAATTTGTAACGCAACCAGCTACGGGTGGAGGCGAGAACCCGTACGTCTTTGCGATTTAAACCAACTTCTTCGAACAACTCACGATACATCGCTTGTTCTGGTGATTCCCCCGGATTGATGCCCCCTTGAGGAAACTGCCAGGAATGCTGCCCATAACGGCGGGCCCAGAGAACCTGCCCTTGACGATTACAAATTACAATTCCTACATTCGGGCGGTAGCCATCATCATCGATCACCAGACTACCTCTTGATAAAACGAATTTGAAAAGATAGTTAATTGTTTCACACTCATCTCAAACGGTAAACCTCTATGATGGGGCTTTGCAGTTACAACTGAAGTCTCTACAATACGGTCATCTCAACGGGGTGCGATTGTTGCCGGGCAACATCGCTGAGAACAAACCCGTAGAACCTGATCCGGCTGATATCGGCGTAGGGATTTGAGTTGCTATTCATTGATATATAAATAGTAATTTTATCTGGCACTTTCTCAAATCCTTTGCCAATTTGCTAATAACTCATTTAATTATGAGTGCTAATAGTTACTGTTAATAACTACTATTAATAACTACAGGAGAGCAAAGTGTTTAAGCATCTATTTTTCCGATTTATTGCGAGATTTATTGCGATAAGTGCATTATCGATTTCTGCATGTGCCTTTGCTCAAGCAGCACAAGCAAAACCCACATTAACCGTTTATACTTATGATTCATTCGTTTCTGAGTGGGGCCCCGGCCCTGTTATCAAAAAAGATTTTGAAGCGGAATGTGACTGTGAATTGAAACTCGTCGCCCTGGAAGATGGTGTATCTTTGCTGAACCGTATAAGAATGGAAGGCAAAAAAGCATCGGCAGATGTTGTTCTGGGGTTAGATAATAACCTGATCCAAGCTGCCCAACAGACTGAATTATTCACTCCCAGCCATGTTGATACAACAAAGTTAAAACTGCCTGTCACATGGAATAACAATACCTTTATTCCTTACGATTACGGTTATTTTGCCTTTATTTACAACAAAAATACCTTGCCTAATCCCCCCAAAAGCATGGAAGAGCTTATTAACAGCCACCAGAATTGGAAGATTATTTATCAGGATCCACGTACCAGTACTCCTGGGTTAGGTTTTTTACTCTGGATGCAGGATATCTATGGTAATAATGCTGCGCAGGAGTGGCAGAAAATCGCCAAAAAAACACTGACTGTCACCAAAGGCTGGAGTGAGGCTTATGGGTTATTCCTGAAAGGTGAAGGGGATATGGTGCTTAGCTATACCACATCACCGGGCTATCACATCGTATCCGAGAAAAAAGATAATTACGCCGCTGCTATATTCAACGAGGGGCACTATTTACAAATTGAAGTCGCCGCCCAGTTGGCTTCCAGCAAACAGCCTGAACTGGCACAAAGATTCATGCAATTCATGGTTTCACCCGCATTCCAGCAAGCTATTCCGACCACCCAGTGGATGTATCCCGTGATTGACGTACCTCTACCTGAGGTTTTCAAACAACTGCCTGTGCCTGAGAAATCACTGCAATTCAACGCAGAAGATGTAGCCAAACACCGTACACAATGGATCCGTACATGGCAAAGTGCTGTAAGCCGTTAATTGCAGGTTGGTTACTGCCGGGGGTGATTGCCTCCGGCCTGCTGCTTCTCATTGCCCTGTCAGCTTTCGGGGTACTTTGGTTTAATGCACCTGAAAGCCACTGGCAGGCATTTTTGAGTGACAGCTATCTGTGGCATGTTATTCGTTTTACTTTCTGGCAAGCGTTTTTGTCTGCTTTATTCTCAGTCACACCTGCAATATTTCTGGCAAGAGCGCTCTATCGCCGTCGTTTTCCGGGCAGAACGCTTTTTTTACGTCTATGCGCCATGACGCTGGTACTTCCTGTTTTAGTCGCCCTGTTTGGCATACTGACTGTTTATGGGCGTATTGGCTGGCTGGCTAATCTTTGCCAATGGATAGGAATTGAATACCGTTTTACCCTTTACGGCCTGCAAGGTATTTTGTTGGCGCATATTTTCTTTAATATGCCAATGGCAACACGATTACTGCTCCAATCGCTGGAAGGTATCGCAGTAGAACAACGGCAACTTGCAGCACAGCTTGGTATGAATGAATGGCAACATTTTCGCTTTGTCGAATGGCCTTATCTACGCCGTCAGATCTTGCCAACCGCAGCGCTGATTTTCATGCTGTGTTTTGCCAGTTTTGCCGCGGTGCTCGCATTGGGAGGCGGCCCTTCTGCAACTACAATTGAACTCGCTATTTATCAGGCTATTAAGTATGACTACGATCTTGGTCAGGCTGCTCTGCTCGCGCTGATCCAACTCTTTTGCTGTCTTGGTCTGGTTTTGCTGAGCCAAAAGCTCAAAGGAGTTCTTTCGGTGGGGTATGGTCATCAACAACAATGGCGTAATCCACAGGATTCATGGCTGAAAAAACTATGTGATGGATTGCTTATCACCACAGCATTGCTGTTTTTGCTCCCTCCTTTACTGGCCGTCATTGTAGATGGTTTGAACAGTGCCGTGTTTGATGTCCTCAGTAAACCCGCCTTGTGGCGGGCTTTCACAACATCCGTAATTATCGCACTGGGCGCTGGTTTCTTATGTGTTTTACTGACTATGATGCTGTTATGGAGCAGCCGTGAGTTACGCCTGCGTCATTTATCCCGTTGGGGACAAGCAATAGAAAGCAGTGGATTATTAATTCTTGCTATGCCCGGTATTGTCCTTGCAACAGGCTTTTTTATTCTGCTGAATAATACTGTTGGGTTGCCGGATTCCCCTTATGAACTGATTATCCTGACCAATGCGTTGATGGCAATTCCCTATGCTTTAAAAGTGCTGGATAATCCAATGCGTGATCTGGCTGAACGCTATAATCCGCTATGCCGCTCTTTAAATATTCAGGGCATCCACCGTTTACGCTGGATTGAGCTTAAAGCTCTGAGAATCCCATTAGCGCAGGCACTGGCTTTTGCCAGCGTGCTGTCAATCGGGGATTTTGGTGTTGTCGCATTATTTGGAGACGAGAATTTCCGCACACTGCCTTTCTACCTTTATCAGCAAATCGGGGCATATCGCAGTCAAGATGGTGCTGTGACTGCATTCCTGCTACTGCTTCTCTGTTTTATTTTATTTAGTGTTCTTGAACGATTACCGGGTCGACGCCATGATTAAACTTGAAAATGTTACTTACACCTATGAGCAGATTGCCATGCGTTTCGATGTCAACGTCGAAGCGGGCGAACGTATTGCAATCCTCGGCCCCAGTGGGGCGGGCAAAAGTACATTATTAAGTTTAATGGCAGGCTTTCAATTCGCGAAGAGTGGTGATATCTGGTTGGATGGAGAAAATCATACAAATACAGCTCCTTCCAAGCGCCCAGTATCCATGCTGTTTCAGGAAAACAATCTGTTTTCCCATTTAACCATTGAGCAGAATATTGGTTTGGGCTTACACCCCGGTCTTAAATTAAATGCTCAACAACGGCAGACGCTGCAACAAATTGCATCGCAAGTTTCACTGACAGAATATTTGAATCGCCTGCCCGCCCAGCTTTCCGGTGGGCAGCGCCAACGCGCGGCACTGGCTCGCTGTTTAGTACGCCAGCAACCTATTTTATTACTGGATGAGCCTTTTTCAGCACTTGACCCCGCTTTACGTAATGAAATGCTGGCATTGCTGGATCAGGTATGTTGTGACCGAAAACTCACGTTACTGATGGTATCCCATAATCTTGATGATGCCGCCAAAATCGCACCGCGTTCTCTGCTGATTGTGGATGGAACAATTCATTATGATGGTGCAACAGAGAAATTGGTGAATGGCGAAGTGCCTGAGGCAAGGGTTTTGGGGATAGTATAATTGATTGTATATTAATCACTCAAATTACCCATTAAACATTTTCGGCGGTGTCAAAGAATATCAAATAATTGGGATAAGCCGTCATATCTTTCCTCATCTACCTTTTCTTCATTCTCCAGATGCATAGCATACTTATCCCATATCAGGCATCCTTCTCCAATCCAAGGTGGAGTAGTGGGACGCTTATTCTTCCAAAATTGTACTTTGCCTGCGACTCTGGGATTGGCTCGGTGTCTGAACAGCCATCTTAACTCTTTTCCGGTTATACTTTTTATATTTCCACTTCTCTTTCCCTCTAAACTCACACTCACAAACTGACTATTATTTGTGTTTGTGTTTGTGTTTGTGTTTGTGTTTGTGTTTATACCATCATTATTTATGTTTAGATCATACTTTCCAATGATGCTTTCCATATTAATACCATCAAGTATGAAATGTATATGTATATCCCGAGTTAATTCATTATCACCTATGCTTATCCACGATATTCCACCTTTACATTTTCTTCCTATAAGTTTACGTCTGTATGTTGTTCATTCAGTCACACTTCGATATTTATTATCCAGATTTAGATGTCTAAAGAAGCTTTCTTCATATTTTTTGTATTTATCATTTTCAATGTATTGGAATTCCTTATAAATATCACGGCGTATTTCTACATGTGTCGGATTTTTTTCATCCATACTTTCAAGAAAATTAGCCATATCTTCTAATTCTGAAGGAATTAAATAATTAGCAATCGTTACCGGAGGATAATCTTTATTATCATAATGATTTTTTGTATCTTCAAAAAATTCGACTGTATGTTTATATCTCCTTATTATTTCATTAGATAACCCATATATTAAATCACCTTTATAAAACTTTTCTCTATAAGGAGGAATAAATGGCATATATTACCCTACTCAATACCCAATATATTTAAAATGATTTTTTATATCACCTGTTATTTAAAATAGTGTATTCATTAGTATAGTTTTTAAAATTAAAAGACCCGATAAGTAAAAATCCTGCCAACCGATCCAAAAACAACTGTATAAATAAACATGAAATGCTATAATTCAGGTTATTGTCTTAATACCGAAATATTATGCAGATAAATCCTGTTGAACAAGGCTTCATCCTATCACGTCACTGGAAAGATACGCCATCTGGTATCGAATTGGTGTATTGGTTAGCTACAGATAAAGGTAGCCGACGCATTACCATTCCTCACCAAAAAGCCATCGCTTTTATCCCTCAACGTGATTTGCATAAAGCGCAGCCTCTGCTGGCACAAGAGCGATCTTGTGAGTTAAAGACATTACCACTGAAAGATTTTAATCGCCAAGCTGTCTCCGCCTTGTATTGTTCGCAATATCGTCAATTACAACATTTGAAAAAAGTATTCAGGGAGCAGGACATTCCGCTTTACGAAACCGATATCCGCCCTCCGGATCGTTTTATGATGGAACGCTTTATTACCGCCCCTGTTTGGTTCCATCAGAAACCAGACGGGGGCTATCAGATGAAACCCAATCCCGACTATCGTCCCAACTTGAAATGGGTTTCTCTGGATATCGAAACCAGCCAGCATGGTGAATTGTATTCCATCGGTTTAGCAGGTTGTGGTGAGAAAACCGTGTTTATGCTGGGGCCGGAAAATGGTGAAAAGCGAGAACTGGATTTTAATCTGGAGTATGTTGCCAGTCGCCCACAACTGTTGGAAAAACTGAATGAGTGGCTGAAAGTTTATGATCCCGATGCCATTATCGGTTGGAGCCTGATCCAATTTGATTTAAAGGTTCTACAGCAACACGGCGAACGCTATAACATTCCTCTGCGATTTGGTCGTGATGGTAGCCTGCTGGAATGGCGCGAGCACAGTTTTAAGTCTGGACATTTTTTTGCATCAACAGAAGGCCGTTTGATCATTGATGGTATTGATGCACTGAAAACAGCCACCTGGAATTTTCCCTCGTTTAGTCTTGAATATGTTGCTCAGGAGTTATTGGGAGAAGGGAAAGCGATTGATAGCCCTTATGATCGGATGGATGAAATCAACCGTCGCTTTCAGGAAGATAAGCCTGCTCTCGCCCACTACAATTTGCAGGACTGTATTCTGGTCAACCGAATTTTTGAGAAAGCAGACCTCATGGCATTCTTGCTGGAACGAGCGACGGTAACAGGATTGGCTGCGGATCGGGCCGGAGGTTCTGTTGCCGCATTCACCCATCTTTATCTGCCGAGAATGCACCGTATTGGTTATGTCGCTCCCGTTCAGCCAACGGATTTCACAGATCACAGTCCGGGTGGTTTTGTGATGGATTCATCTCCGGGCTTGTATGATTCGGTGCTGGTATTGGATTACAAGAGCCTTTACCCTTCCATTATCCGTACTTTCCTTATCGATCCCGTCGGTATGGTGGAAGGCCTTGCCCATCCAGATAATAAACATTCTGTGCCCGGTTTCCGGCAAGCGTTTTTCTCCCGTACACAACACTGTCTGCCTGATATTGTCACGCAAATCTGGCATGAGCGTGACAAGGCAAAAAAACAGCAGAATGTCCCACTGGCTCAGGCCCTGAAAATTATTATGAATGCCTTCTATGGTGTACTCGGAGCCTCAGGCTGCCACTTTTTTGATCCACGCCTGACGTCATCCATTACGATGCGTGGGCACCAGATTATGCACCAAACCCGCGATTTGATTGAATCACAAGGGTATCAGGTTATTTATGGCGATACGGATTCCACGTTTGTCTGGCTGAAACGCCCTCATTCCAAAAAAGAGGCCAGCCAGATTGGTCACTCGCTGACACAGTTTGTCAATCAGTGGTGGAAGAATCATCTCAAAACCCAATTCAATCTTGAAAGCACAC
This sequence comes from Xenorhabdus budapestensis, assembly GCF_002632465.1. Classification (GTDB taxonomy): domain Bacteria; phylum Pseudomonadota; class Gammaproteobacteria; order Enterobacterales; family Enterobacteriaceae; genus Xenorhabdus; species Xenorhabdus budapestensis. The sequence goes on from NZ_NIBS01000003.1 coordinate 212,922, forward strand.
TGGAACTGGAATTCGAAACCCACTATCGACGTTTTCTTATGCCGACAGTAAGGGGTACAGAGGAAGGCAGTAAAAAACGTTATGCTGGTTTGAGTGGCAACAAGATAGTATTCAAAGGATTGGAAACGGTAAGAAGCGACTGGACGCTATTAGCACAAACATTCCAGCAAGAGTTGTATTCCCTTATTTTTCACCAGCAACCTTATCAGGATTATATTCGTGATTATGTCGCCCTCACATTGGCAGGTGAATTTGATAACCGACTGATTTATCGAAAACGGCTACGTCGAAAGCTGGCTGATTATCAGCGCAATGTTCCCCCTCATGTCAGAGCAGCACGTCTGGCTGATGAGTATAATCAGCGGAAAAATCGCCCATTGCAGTATCAAAATGGCGGTTGGATCAGCTATATCATCACGCAATCCGGGCCTCAACCACTGGAAAACCTGACTTCACTGCCAGATTATGAACACTACATCAAAAAACAGATTATGCCGATTGCCGATGCCATCTTGCCATTTCTTCGGGATGATTTTATAACCCTGTTGACGGGGCAAATGAACCTGTCTTTTGATTAATTGATATTTTTGCAGGTGACGACTTGCTCAGCTTGAATTAACATAACGCCCCTCTAAAGGGAAATGACCCTTTTATGATCTATTTTTTCCGAAAAAGGTGATGAAAGGTGTCACTGAAACTAGTCAGAAAAGCTAGTCATAAAAACTAACCCTATCGATAACCAATAATAATCGATATCCAACAAAAGCAGCCATCCTGCAACCATAAATAACATTATCTAACAGAAAACTGAGCCAAAATTTATGCCATTTACTCTTGGTCAACGCTGGATAAGCGATACAGAAAGCGAACTTGGATTAGGTACAGTCGTGGCGCTCGACGCGCGCATGGTGACATTGCTTTTTCCAGCCAGCGGAGAAAACCGCCTCTACTCACGCAATGATTCCCCTATTACCCGTGTTATGTTTAATGCGGGCGATACCGTGACCAGTCACGAAGGCTGGAAACTCAAGATCGATGAAGTTCAGCAAGAAAATGGCCTGCTGAACTATGTCGGTACTCGTTTAGATACTGAAGAAGAAAATGTCAGCCTGCGGGAAGTGTTGCTGGATAGTAAGCTGACATTTAATAAGCCACAAGATCGCCTGTTTGCCGGTCAGATTGATCGAATGGATCGCTTTGCATTGCGCTTCCGTGCCCGTAAGCACCAGAGCGAACAATTTCGACTGGCAGAGAGTGGACTGCGTGGTATTCGTGCCAGCCTGATCCCTCATCAGTTACATATTGCCAACGAAGTCGGCAAGCGCCACGCTCCCCGCGTATTATTGGCAGATGAGGTCGGCTTAGGTAAAACCATTGAAGCCGGGATGATTATTCATCAACAGTTGATGGCTGGCCGTGCAGAACGTGTATTAATCATTGTGCCAGACAGCCTCCAGCATCAATGGCTGGTGGAAATGCTGCGCCGTTTCAATCTGCGTTTCTCGCTGTTTGACGATGACCGTTACGCCGAAGCCCTGCACGATGGCGATAATCCATTTGAAACAGAACAATTGGTTATCTGCTCTCTGGATTTTGTTCGCCGCAACAAACAGCGGTTTGAACATCTGCTGGAAGCAAACTGGGATTTGATGGTCGTGGATGAGGCCCATCATCTGGCATGGAGTGAGCAAGCGCCAAGCCGCGAATATCATGTTATCGAGCAATTGGCAGAGCAAATCCCATCTGTACTGCTGCTAACCGCAACTCCAGAGCAATTGGGCCAAGAAAGCCATTTTGCCCGTTTGCGTCTCCTCGATCCGAACCGTTTCCACGATTATCAGGCTTTTATTGATGAGCAACAAAATTACCGCCCGGTTGCTGATGCGGTAACTTTGTTACTATCCGGCAAGACACTGAGCAATGACCAGCAAAACCTGATTGTTGAACTGATCAGCGAACAGGATATTGAACCTCTGCTGAAAGCGGCTAACAGTAATCAAAATGAAGAGAGTGAGAACGCCCGTCGTGAACTGATCTCTATGTTGATGGATCGCCACGGCACCAGCCGCCTGCTATTCCGTAATACCCGCAGCAGCGTGAAAGGCTTCCCACATCGGGAATTACACGAAATTAAACTGCCATTGCCAGCCCAATATCAGACTGCCATTAAAGTATCTGAAATTATGGGTGCTAAAAAATCGGTGGAAGCACGCGCCAAAGATATGCTCTACCCTGAGCGTATCTATCAGGAGTTTGAAGGCGAGAACGCGACCTGGTGGAACTTTGACCCTCGTGTGGAATGGCTGCTTGGCTTCCTGCTGGCAAATCGCGATGAAAAAGTGCTGGTGATCTGCGCCAAAGCACAAACCGCTCTGCAATTAGAACAAGTTCTGCGTGAGCGTGAAGGTATCCGCAGCGCAGTATTCCATGAAGGGCTCTCCCTGCTGGATCGCGACCGTGCCGCTGCTTACTTTGCTTCCGAAGAAGAAGGTGCACAAGTGCTGCTCTGTTCTGAAATCGGTTCCGAAGGTCGTAACTTCCAGTTCTCTAATCAGCTCGTGATGTTCGATCTGCCTTTCAATCCTGATTTGCTGGAACAACGTATCGGTCGTTTGGATCGTATCGGTCAAAGCCGCAATATCAAGATCAGTGTTCCTTATCTGGAAAGCACCGCACAATCTGTCCTGCTGTGCTGGTATCACGAAGGTCTGGATGCTTTTGAACACACCTGTCCGACAGGTCGTTCCATCTATGACAAATATTATGAAACACTGTTGAACTTTCTTGCCAAACCCAATGAGCAAACAGGCTTCCAGGAGTTTATTACCGAATGTCGCGAACACCACGAGAAACTCAAACAGCAATTGGAGCAGGGCCGTGACCGTCTGCTGGAGATGAATTCCAACGGTGGTGAGCAAGGACAAAAACTGGCTGAAGTTATTGCCGCACAGGATAATAATACCGATCTGGTGAATTTTGCCCTGAATCTGTTTGATATCATTGGTATTAATCAGGAAGACCGCAACGATAATATTATCGTCCTCAATCCATCTGATCACATGCTGGTGCCTGATTTCCCAGGGTTGCCGCAAGATGGTTGTTCTGTCACGTTTGATCGTGAAAAAGCGTTGTCCCGTGAAGATACACAGTTCCTAAGCTGGGAACATCCAATCATCCGTAATGGTTTAGATCTTATCCTGTCAGGAGATACCGGAAGCTGCGCAGTTTCTATCCTGAAAAACAAAGCACTGCCAGTCGGCACACTGTTGGTTGAGTTAATTTATGTTGTTGAAGCTCAGGCACCTAAACATCTGCAATTAACTCGCTTCCTGCCACCAACACCATTGCGCTTGTTGATGGATCTGAAAGGCACCAATCTGGCATCTCAGGTAGAGTTTGAAGGTTTCAACCGTCAGTTGAATGCCATCAACCGCCATAATGCCAGCAAGCTGGTTAATGCAGTTCAAAAGGAAGTTCATGCTATTTTGCAGCAATCTGAACCATTAGTTGAGCAACAGGCACGTGAATTGATCGAAAAAGCGAAAAAAGAAGCTGATGAAGTATTGTCCGCTGAGTTGTCACGTTTGGAAGCATTAAAAGCGGTTAACCCGAACATCCGTGGTGATGAGCTGGAAGCGATTGAATCTGAGCATAAGCACCTGCTGCTGAACCTTGACCAGGCAAGCTGGCGTCTGGATGCGATCCGCTTGGTTGTAGTTTCTCACCAGTAAATAACTATCGACCAACAACTGACGATCAATAACACTTATCTTGCAACTAAGGGATATCCTCAAAGAGGTATCCCTTAGTTTTTTTACTTACTTTTGTCTTATCCGTTTTATCTTGGTCAGTTCACGTTATTTTGATCTCACCCCCTTAATCATATACTGCTAGAATGCGCCCCGTTATTTTTCTGAGCAAATCTTTTCCGAACCCATTGGAGCTACTATGCTGGAGTCTTACAATCCCCCGACTGCCCCTTGGTTACATGTGCTTTATCAGGATGAGCACATTATGGTTGTCAATAAACCAAGCGGGTTGCTTTCTGTGCCGGGTAAAGCAGAAGAGCACAAAGACAGTATCATGACGAGGATCCAGGCTGAATTTCCAACTGCGGAATCTGTTCACCGGCTGGATATGGCAACCAGTGGTATCATGGTGGTCGCATTAACTAAAGCGGCAGAGCGTGAACTTAAACGGCAATTCCGTGAGCGTGAACCGAAAAAAGTCTATATCGCACGCGTTTGGGGGAAATTGGAGCAGGAACAGGGGCTGGTTGATTTACCGCTGATCTGCGACTGGCCGAACCGACCGAAACAAAAGGTCTGCTTTGCAACGGGAAAATCGGCACAGACAGAATATCAGGTACTTGAACATGAAGCTCAGGCAACCCGCGTCAGGCTGGCTCCTATCACCGGACGCTCCCATCAGCTTCGCGTACATATGCTGGCACTGGGGAACCCCATTCTGGGAGATCGGTTCTATGCCCATCAGCAGGCCAGGGAACTGGCACCTCGCCTGCAATTACATGCTCAGGAGTTATCGATCACTCATCCGGCCTACGGCTCTCCGATGCATTTTGAGTGTAAGGCTGACTTCTGATTGCAACTATTAATCTTCAATTACTACTATTTGAAGCCTTTCTCTTTTTTGATCAAATCGTAAGCGGATTGAATAGACTGTGCTTTCTGTTTGGCAATTTCCATCATTTCTGGTGGTAAACCTTTTGCCACCAGCTTATCGGGATGGTGTTCACTCATCAGTTTCCGATAAGCCCGTTTAATCGTTGTAGCCTGATCATTTTGGTTAACACCCAACACCTTACATGCATCTTCCAACGTCGCCCGTTGTTGACCAGGCCCCTGATAATGACCGTGCTGCTGGTATTGTCCGCCGAAATGGCGGCCACCTTCCATCATGGCAAGAAATTGTTCAAATTGAATACGGGAAATCCCCAGTTCTTCCGCGATCACAAACAGCACTTTTCTTTCATTCGGATGCAGCTCACCATCAGCAAATGCTGCCTGAAGCTGAATTTCGAGAAACATTCTGATCAGATCAAAGCGTCCAAAGCAGGCCCGACGAAGTTGTCTCAATGTCTCACGCAGTGGAAATTCAGGATGTTTGCCTTCACGAAATGCCCGCTGCGCTGCAATCCGTGCCTCACCATGCAGTTGCATTCTATCCATAAGCTGACTTGCTAACTGAATATCTGTTTCAGTCACCCGACCTTTCGATTTGGTCAGATGCCCCAATATCTGGAAGGTACTACGGAAAAACAGCGCTTGCCGGGATGGTTTTTTGGCTGATGTTCCCTGATTGCTTATTCTGATTTTATCAAGAATGTGCCCTAGCAATACCCCAATAACAATGCCCCAGAAACCGGCACCAGATGCAATACCAAATATTAACCCTAATAATTTTCCCCAATACTGCATATACTCTTCAATTCCTCAATGCCCTGAGCGAAATTTTGCATTATCATACTGTTCATCATTATCATACTATTCATTAAGCTCTGTGCCTAACAGCAAGATTAGTGAAATTTAACTTTACTCTGGCGCATATCTATCAAGTGCGTTAGTCTCTCAGCGTTTGTCGGCGTGATGCCACTGATGATGGAACCGCATAAGCATCTATGAATAAATGTTACCCCACTTTGCTAGCCACTATGGTATGGGCAGCACTTTACAGTCAGCAAGCACACGCTGACCTTGCAGCACAGTGTATGCTGGGCGTCCCTGTTTACGACAAACCCATTATTACAGGGGACCCTAATAAACTCCCGATTCATATTCAATCTGATGATACACATGGTGAATATCCCTCTGCGGTTGAATTTGTCGGCAATGTAGATATCCAACAAGGCAATAAAACGCTGACAGCCGACAGAGTCAGATTCGAACAAACAGAAGATTCAGTTCCGGTACGGACTATGACCGCAACAGGGAATGTCAGATATGATGACCCTCAAATTATCCTGAAAGGGCCACGGGCCTGGTCCAACTTAACCACTAAAGACACAGACGTGGAACAAGGCAAGTACCAAATGGTCGGCCGTCAGGGACGTGGCAACGCTGATAAAATGATGCTGCGCAATGAAAACCGCTATACCATTTTAAATAATGGGGTGTTTACTTCCTGCCTGCCGGGCAATGATAGCTGGAGTGTTGCGGGTTCAGAAGTCATTCTGGATCGTCAGGAAGAAGTGGCTGAGATTTGGAATGCTCGATTCAGAGTCGCCAATGTCCCCGTATTTTATACCCCTTACCTGCAACTGCCGATTGGTGATAAACGCCGCTCTGGTTTTTTGATCCCTAACGCCAGTTTTTCCAATAAAAACGGCATTCAGATCCTGTTACCCTACTACTGGAACATTGCCCCTAATTATGATGCTACCATTACTCCACATCTGATCAGCAAACGTGGGCTTAAGTTCAATAATGAATTCCGTTACTTAACGAAAGCAGGTTCAGGAACTGTCGCATTGGATTGGATTGGTAATGACCGCCTGTACACAGATGATAAAAAATTCAATCTCAGACCTGAACGGGATAGCAACAACCGCTGGTTATTCTACTGGAACCACAGCGGTGTCATGAACCAGGTTTGGCGTTTCAATGCCGAATATACTAAGGTCAGTGATCCTCACTATTTTACTGACTTCAATTCTCAATACGGTACTAGTACTGACGGCTATGCGACACAAAAATTCAGTATTGGTTATGCACAACGAAACTGGAATGCAACCTTAACAACCAAACAATTCCAGATTTTTACAGTCAGTGACAGCATAAAAGCTTACCGGGCGACACCTCAGTTGGATCTGAATTATTATAAGAATGATTTAGGACCATTTGATTTCCGCACTTATGCGCAATTTGCCAAATTTACCAGCGTAGGTAAAGAGCAGCCAAACGCAATTCGCTGGCATCTGGAACCATCTATTAATCTGCCACTTTCCAATGGCTGGGCGAGCCTCAATAACGAAATTAAGTTGATGGCAACCTATTATCAGCAAGATATTCCTGCTGCTCAAAAAAATTCTCAATTAGAAAAATCAGCAAATCGCGTTCTGCCACAATTTAAATCAGATGCGAAGATGGTGTTTGAACGCGCCATGTATTTTAATCCGGCTTATACCCAGACACTGGAACCCCGCATCCAGTATCTCTACGTTCCTTATAAGAACCAGAATAACATTTACAACTACGATTCTTCTTTGCTGCAAGCCAACTATACTGGCTTGTTCCGTGACCGTTTCTACAGTGGTCTGGATCGCATTTCATCAGCCAACCAGTTTACAAGCGGTATCACTACCCGCATCTATGATGAAGATTTAGTTGAACGTTTTAGCCTGTCTGTAGGTCAAATCTATTACTTTGAAGCTCCGCGTGTTAAAGATATAGAGCCTACTCAGACAGGCCAAAGTACCGTTGGTACTAAGAAAAGAACAGGGTCTACAACCTGGGCCGGTGATGTTGAATGGAAGATCAGCTCATCATGGGGATTCAAAGGTGGAGTTCAGTACGATACCCGCCTGAGCAAAGTCGCAATAGGTAATTCGGTAGTGGAATACCGACGTGATGCTGACCGTCTGATACAATTAAACTATCGCTTTGTTGATCGCGATTATATTCAGGCTACCCTCAGGAGCGCTCCGGCGTACCAGCAGGGCATTTCTCAGGTAGGTATGGTAGGAAGTTGGCCGTTAGGTGATCGGTGGGCGCTCGTGGGAGCGTATTACTACGATACCAAAAAGAAGCAACCTGCCAGTAAGATGGTTGGTATGCAATATAGTACCTGTTGCTGGGCTGTGAATGTCGGTTACGAACGTAAAATCGTAAACTGGAAGAACAACCAAAGTGAATATGACAATAAATGGTCACTCAATGTTGAACTCCGTGGCTTAAGCAATAATTACAGTTTAGGTAGCCTGAAGATGCTGCAACAAGGTATTTTGCCTTATCAACGTGCTTTCTGATACCAATTAAACACAATGTAAACACAATAACCCCGTCTTATGGCGGGATTGATATGATGGGAAACATATGAAGAACTGGAGAACGATTATTCTCGGGTTGCTGTTTGCAATGAACACTACCGCAGTTGCTGCTCCACAGGAACTCAATAAGGTTGCTGCCATTGTTAATAACGATGTCGTACTGGAAAGTGACATCAACAACCGTTTAGAATCCGTTAAAATCAACGCAAAACAAGCTGGTCAACAAGTACCAGATGCGAAAGCATTGCGTCACCAGATCCTTGAACGCCTGATTATAGATGACATCATTCTGCAAATGGCAACACGAATGCAGCTCTCTGTCCCTGAGAAGGACGTGGATTCTGCTATCGAAAATATTGCTGCGCAGAATCATCTGAGCGTTGCTCAACTGAAACAACGTCTGGCTGCGGACGGTATGAATTTCGATACCTACCGCAATCAAATCCGCAAAGAGATGCTGATTGCAGAAGTACGTAACAACGAAGTACGCCGTCGTGTTTCTATCCTGCCACAAGAAGTTGATTCTATAGCTAATCAGCTCAGCAGCAATGATAACCAGAATACTGAATTGAATATCAGCCAGATTTTGATCCCTCTGCCAGAAAATCCGACACATGCTCAGGCCGAAAAAGCAGAAGCCACTGTAAATAAAATCTTGTCTGAACTTAAAAACGGCAGCGATTTCGGTAAACTGGCTATCACCTACTCCAGCGATACACAAGCCTTAAAAGGCGGCAATATGGGCTGGAACAAATTACAAGAGCTGCCATCACTATTTGCTGAAAAACTCCAGTCAGCTCAGAGAGAACAGGTGATTGGGCCAATCCGCTCTGGTGTTGGTTTTCACATTCTGAAAGTTAATGATATCCGTGGCGGTAATGCATCCGTTGCTGTTACTGAAGTCAATGCCCGTCATATCCTGCTAAAAACATCACCTGTTATGAATGATGATCAGGCCCGCGATAAATTGAGGCAGGTTCGGGAAGAAATCTTAAGCGATAAAACCACCTTCGAAAAAGCAGCAAAAGAGTATTCTGAAGATCCGGGTTCTGCCCAGCGTGGCGGTGAACTAGGCTGGAATTTACCAAGTGCTTATGCCCCTGCTTTCCGCGATGCTTTGGTTAAACTTCAGAAAGGTGAAATCAGCCAACCAGTTCACTCTTCTTTTGGCTGGCACTTGATCCAATTGCTGGATACCCGCAAAGTAGACAAAACTGATGCGGCACAAAAAGATCGCGCCTATCGATTACTGTTCAACCGTAAATTCAATGAAGAAGTGCAAACCTGGCTCCAGGAATTACGTGCCTCCGCTTATGTGAAAATTTTAAATGGTAACGATGCACAATAATAAACCCATCATTATTACCCCCGGCGAACCAGCCGGGGTTGGTCCTGATTTAGTTATTGCCCTTGCTCAATTTGAGTGGCCTATCCAACTGGTTGTGTGTGCCGATCCTGAGCTTATGCTTTCTCGTGCCAAACAATTGAATCTTCCACTGCAATTACAACCTTATTCTCCTGAACACCCACCTTCCTCACAGGCTGCCGGAACACTGACCATTCTGCCCGTTTCTCTCCATACGCCAGCTATTACTGGCGAATTAAACCGAGAAAATGGCAGTTATGTCACAGAAACACTGGCAAAAGCCTGCGATGGTTGCTTGAGTGGTGAGTTTTCAGCATTGGTGACAGGCCCCGTTCACAAAGGCGTTATCAATGATGCAGGGATAGTCTTCACCGGACATACTGAATTTTTTGCTGATCATAGCCAGTGTTCAAAAGTCGTTATGATGTTGGCGACAGAAGAGTTACGGGTAGCATTGGCGACAACACATTTGCCCATTTTGGATGTTCCTAAAGCGATTACCTTTGATTCTCTGCGGGAAGTGGTGACTATCCTCAATCATGACCTAAAAACCAAATTTGGTATCCTGCGCCCTCATATTTATGTATGTGGCTTGAATCCTCATGCAGGTGAAGGTGGGCATATGGGGCGTGAAGAGATAGATGTAATCATTCCGGCATTAGACAGCTTAAGGGAAGAAGGTATTTGGCTGGAAGGCCCATTGCCTGCCGATACCCTGTTTCAGGCAAAATATCTGGATCATGCTGATGCTGTGCTTTCTATGTATCACGATCAGGGGCTGCCCGTGTTAAAATACCAGGGTTTTGGCAGAGCAGTGAATATCACGTTGGGGCTGCCATTCATCCGAACGTCTGTCGATCATGGCACAGCATTGGAGCTGGCGGGGACAGGTCAAGCTGATGTGGGAAGTTTTATCACCGCATTGAATCTAGCAATTAAAATGATACAAAACAGTAATGAATAATAAAGTCCACCAAGGGCATCATGCCCGTAAACGCTTTGGGCAAAATTTCTTAACCGACCAGTTTATTATTGATAGCATTGTCGATGCTATGAATCCACAGCCGGGACAGGCTATGGTAGAGATTGGGCCGGGTTTGGGAGCCCTAACCGAACCGGTCGGCGAGCGTATGGATAAATTGACTGTCGTCGAACTTGACCGTGATCTGGCGGCTCGTTTACACGTCCATCCCAAATTGAAAGACAAGCTGACTATCATTCAGCAAGATGCCATGACCGTTGATTTTGGTCAGATTGCTAAAGCGCAAGAACAGCCTCTGCGTGTATTTGGTAACTTGCCCTATAACATCTCTACTCCATTGATGTTTCATCTTTTCAGCTATACTGATGCTATCGCTGATATGAATTTTATGTTGCAAAAAGAAGTGGTGAATCGTCTTGTTGCAGGGCCTGGTAGTAAAGCCTACGGGCGTTTAAGTGTAATGGCACAGTACTACTGCCACGTAATCCCTGTTCTTGAAGTACCACCTACAGCATTTACCCCGGCTCCGAAAGTGAATTCAGCCATCGTGCGGTTAATCCCTCATAAATCTATACCTTATCCGGTTCAGGATATTCGCAAGTTGGCCCGGATCACCACCCAAGCATTTAATCAACGACGCAAAACTATCCGTAATAGCCTGAGTGATCTATTTTCAGTCGAACAGCTATCTGAGTTGGGAATCGATCCAAGTACACGAGCTGAAAATATTTCGGTCGAACAATACTGTAAGATGGCTAACTGGTTATCGTCTCAACCTGAAACGGTCTAATTACCGAACATCCGTTGCAGTAACAGGAGGCAGCTATGCTCAACGAACCAAGAGTTTATATTCAAGTTCAAAGCACTTACGTAGAAAGCCAATCAGAGCCGGAACGGCAACGTTTTGTGTTTGCTTATACAATATCAATTCGCAATCTTGGGCATTCCCCCGTGCAACTCATTAGCCGTTACTGGCGTATTACCAACAGTAATGGTCACCAAACAGAAGTTCAGGGGGAAGGGGTTGTAGGAAAACAACCGGTAATCCCACCCGGAACAGAATATCGCTACAATAGCGGAACTGTTCTTGAAACACCTTTGGGCACAATGGAAGGTCACTATGAGATGATTGATCACAGTGGTCATTCGTTTCGTGCGATTATTCCGGTGTTCCGATTGGCTATTCCGACACTGATAAATTAACTATGGCTACATACCTTATCGGCGATATTCACGGCTGTTATCGTGAGCTGATTGCGCTCTTACAACAAGTCGATTTTCATCCTGACAAAGATACGTTATGGCTAACGGGGGATTTAGTCGCCCGTGGCCCTGATTCACTGGCAGTTCTGCGTTATGTTAAACAGCTTGGTTCCGCCGTTAAGCTGGTTTTAGGCAACCATGATCTGCATCTGCTGGCTGTGTATAACAAAATCAGCCACAATAAATCCAAAGATCAATTGGATGAGTTGCTTGCTGCTCCAGATATCGATGAGTTGGTTAATTGGCTGAGAAAACAGCCGGTATTACAGATCGATGATGAACTAAAGCTGGTTATGACACATGCAGGGCTGACCCCGCAATGGGATCTGGATACAGTCAAAATGTGTGCCCGTGAAGTGGAAGCGATTCTGCTCAGTGACAGTTATCCCCTGTTTCTTAACGCTATGTATGGTGATATGCCCAATAGCTGGTCGCCCAAATTAAGTGGATTAGCACGGTTGCGCTACAGTACTAACGTATTAACACGGATGCGCTATTGTTTCCCGAATGGTCAGCTAGATATGATTTGCAAGTCTAAACCTGAAAATGCTCCTGCTCCTCTGAAACCCTGGTTTGAATTACCACGCAATATCCCTGAGGATTATTCCATTGCGTTCGGCCACTGGGCGGCGCTGGAAGGGCGGGGAACGCCTGCTGGTATCTATGCCTTGGATACAGGTTGTTGCTGGGGAGGCAAACTGACTCTTTTACGTTGGGAAGATAAGCAGTATTTCAGCCAACCAGCCTTAGTTACAGCTTCAGGTTGATTAGACTCGTGATGCTTAGTAATGCCGGAGTGTCTTTTGACACTCCGTATCTCAAATCTGATTGGCAAATAAGATCACTTGCGCCGTTCCAGGATCTCAAAACAGTAGCCATGCGAATTATGTTCATCTGCATCATGGTATTCGGTAAAGATCGAGTTCCATTCATCTGGTTCATAATCAGGGAAATGAGTATCACCAATCACTTCTGCATCAATATGTGTCAGATACATGCGATTAGCCAGAGGAATAAATTGTTCATAAATTTTACCTCCGCCTACCACCATAACTTCCTCAACATCACCTGCCGCAGCCAATGCTTCTTCGACTGAGCTTACCCAAGTGACACGATCGTCACTGGCTGGCTGACGGCTGATTATGATGTTCAGACGCCCCGGTAAAGGACGACCAATCGATTCATAAGTTACCCTTCCCATTACGATCGGTTTTCCGAGTGTATTACGTTTAAACCAGGCTAAATCGCCCGGCAGAGCCCACGGCATGGTATTTTCCATACCAATAACTCGATCCATAGCCATCGCAGCAATCAAGCTGATATTCATTAAGTCACCTTACAGGCATGTAGTATAAAAACTGTGGACACTATACGGAAAGGGGTAGTTACAGTCGATAAGATTAGCAATTTTATTCAGAACAAATAATTAGCCTATACATCTAATAGATTTCAAGTTACATCGCAACAAAAAAGTAAACTAGCCTTTATTTAGAATAGGAAAGATTACCCCTGATCACATCAATAACTATGTGACCAGGGGGACTCTTTGCAACTAAACAATAACTTGCAACCAAATTACAATTCTAATTCTATTCGCAAATATTATTTTTTGTCAGCCATCATATGATATGAAACGGCAATACCTGCGGCTTGACCAGCAAGTGAAGGCTCATCGCTGGCTAAGCAAATCCCCGCAATATAGTGATGATCAACAGCATATTTTCTGTATTTTTTCGCGTAACGCTCACCAATACGCAATAAACGCCCATCACTTAACTTAAATAACGCCTCATCAACAGCACCATTTCCCCATACTTCCAAACTTTCGATAACACTATCATTTAGTTCAATCGAACTCGTTTCTGAGGTCACCGTACCAAGTATATAAGATGAGCCGTTGGTAAATGTAATTTTAATACCACCAACTCTAGGTGCATTCCCAATTCTTTGTACATATCCAATCAAGGATTGTATTTTATTGTATTTCCCATTGATTAAAGATGGTTTGAAAGGCTCCTGCATTGCATCGTCTTCTGTAAGAGCCTGAATTCTCATTTTGTTAGTCGGACGATCAAATACAGTCGAATAACTGATAATTTTAGGATAGAAACCACTTTCAAGGCTATTATTCTGTATATGCTCGATTAACTCAATACATTCTAAACCATGTAATAAACAATATCCTCTTACAGATAATAAATTATTAGTGACACTCTCAGCTGTTGATGTGTTTATAGCATCATTATATTCATTAGTATACATCGTATGAATATAGTTCTTGGCCTTACCAACTAATTTATCGATAAGTTCTTTTAATTCATTAACTTCAATATCTGTTAACCCAATATCTTTTTTCTTCTCTATTCCCATTTTCCAATAAGGGATCTGTAACATAATAGTGTTAGTATACATTGGGAGAATCTGATAATTTGTTCTATTATCAAAAGATTTGAATCTTTCATCTACACTAACCAGATATCTTGCCAGGAACATATATGCATCATGACTTTCCTGACTGCCAGGCGAGTTTTTCAGCATAGATTCTACATGTTCCATTTTCCCTTTGATCTCTTGTACTTCTCCATTAAGTATTCCTTTAATGGTTTGTAGAACAGCATTCTCTATCATCTGCTCTACTTTTTGGAGAATTTGCTCCCAAGTATTATCTTTCTGCTGAGGCCAAAATAGTCCTAACAGGAAGGATATTGCTGGGCCCGGACCTGGAATGAATCCTATGCCACCAATAACAGCATCCTTTATGATTGACGACATGTCCCATTCATAATCAGGTGTGGACATTGCATAAAGATCCATGGGCATTACGTCAGTCAGTAAAGGCAATGTTTCATTTGTAGATACAGTAATAGGTGTGGTATTCATAATGTTATTTTACCTTAATACCTTAATTAAGCTGTAGTTAAACAATAACTTTTGGATATTTCTTAAATTAAAATCCATTGGTTATAAATAGTTTTTATATCATTATTTATTATATCCAGTAACAAAGGCCCGCTTATCCGTGTCATTATAAATTACGACTTTACTGTAATATAAAGAGTTTCCAGGTGCCTTTAATATTCCGTCCTCTCCTGCTTTCACTATGATAGAGGAAGATTCGAACCATTCTGATGTGAAAGAATGAGACCAATAAAAAACAGCCCTAACTGTTGGTGCAGGGCCAGAGTTGGCTACATAGTAATCGGGACGTGCTTCAGGAATAATAGGCGTATCAATTCTTGTTGCCTGCACAGAAGAATGTGGTTCTATTGTTATATCACTATAATTACCTGACTGTAGGGGGTTCTGATGCTGGTGTATTTGGACCGTAAGTTGTCGATACTGGAGTAGGTTCATTATTACTATTTGTAATTGTAATACCATTAACACCGTTTGTATTTATATTTATTGTGATCATAAAATCCTTTCCTATTGTTAATGAGCAGTGAAAATATAATTTCTCGTTTGTAGAATATTAACTATTTTTATTTTCATGATTTTTTCATATATCATTATATAATTATAGGTTTATCTATAATTATGAATAGTTTCTCCTTACAGTTAATAGTTTATTTTATTAATGGATATATTGAACCTATATTTTTTGCCGCGGGTATTCTAAACATATTGACAAGGTAGTATGAAATATAAAAAATGGCAACTCGGCTTAAAAATTATATTACTTATTTAAGTGTATACTTCAATAAGTAGATGCGGATAATATTTATTGATAAATATTAATCTTAATAGTGTAAGTGCTAAGTACTGTTGTTATTATTAGTGTTACAGTCGTATTTATTTATCTAAACCGAAGATATTTCCATAAGAAAGATTTGAATAATACAGTTTATTGATTATTATCAATACCCGTTTTCTTTATTT
Source organism: Xenorhabdus budapestensis (assembly GCF_002632465.1). Classification (GTDB taxonomy): domain Bacteria; phylum Pseudomonadota; class Gammaproteobacteria; order Enterobacterales; family Enterobacteriaceae; genus Xenorhabdus; species Xenorhabdus budapestensis. The sequence goes on from NZ_NIBS01000003.1 coordinate 228,417, forward strand.
CTCCTTCAAATCAGACATGCTAACGACCATGAAAAAGGCCTCATAAGAGACCTTACATCCCCGCCGGACTAACAACCAATTGCCCTGCCACCCCATGATCCGCCATTTCCAATATCTGGCTGTAATACATAAAAGGGTAATGTTCATACGATGGCTGCATCATATTCACCAGCAACTCTGTTCTGCCATCAACCCAGACAGTATCTTTCCAGCCATAATCCTGAGGCTCTGGCCGCACACCGTTGTGGTTGATGACCTTGAATCTGGCACCTTCAATATGGAAAGGTTGTGGAACCGAGGTAGTGACTACCCAACGCTCCCATGCCCCCTGGTGGCTGGTTATATCGATACGGCCTGAATTCAATAATGCGCCATTTATCCCTTGTGTTTCATCCCCTAAAACGATCTGCCGATTGCGAATCGAAGTATTAATTTCCGCCGTATCCACTACAAGCTGAGAGGGTAACGCTTCCGTGACCAGGGGTAATAATCCCCCCGATTTAATGGTCAGAACATTCGTTGAGTGTAATTTGTTGGATGGTTCAAACATCTCTTTCAGGCGATCAATCATGCCAGCAGATTCACCTGCGGTAATAACCACACTATCCACTTTTGACATATCCACCAGCACTTCACGACGTTCTCCCGGTGCAAGAAAAAGTGTCTGTACTGCAACCGGGGCAGGCAACAATCCCTGATCAGTCGCAATCATATAAAAAGGGTTACCATCACTGAGCTGCAATTGGAATCGGCGAGCGTTGGCTGCATTCAATAAACGCAGTCTGATCCAGCCTTTGGCAACTTCAATAAAGGGATCTTCCACACCATTAACAACTAATGTATTACCAAGAAAGCCCTGACCAGCTGAGGCTTTGTCATACCGGGGAGTACCAAAATTATCCAACCGTTTGTCTTGCAGAATAACTGGGAAATCATTAACCCCATAATGTTTAGGCAAAGGCAAGTTACGACTGCTTTCATCTTCTACCAACCACATTCCCGCTAACCCTGCATAAACCTGTCTCGCCATTCGGTGTGGTGTATTAGCGTGATACCAACATGTCGCTGCCGGCTGCTCAATGGGAATGACAGGCGACCAATTTCCGTTAGAGGGGATCAGACGTGATGCTCCACCCATTAATGTTCCGGGTACTTGTAACCCACTTACCGTCATTGAAACAGGCTCTGACAAGCGGTTGCTATATATCAGCTTAACGTTATCTCCTTTACGGACACGAATAGTCGGCCCCAAGTAAAGCCCATTGATACCCCATACCGAAGCCTTATTTTTCCCATCAAAAGACCAGTTGGATTTCTGTAGAGCCAAAAACAGAGGCTGTCCGCCGCGGGATTCCAGCAAAGGGGGAACAGGCAATACCGTTTGTTGATCTTTATTAGCTCGAACCGCAAAAGGGAGCGCCCCTAAACACATTGCCAAACCAGATGCCTGAATAAATTGGCGCCGACTCAGTGACATATTTTCTCCACGGCAGGAATAATCTCCACGACAAGAAAGAATAGCATCCCAATTGATTGCTTATGCATACTCAATAGATTTCGAGTTACATCACGGTGACAAGTGCATGAATTCCCCAATGTGGGGATATTAGGATTTATTATTCTGTCGAATTATGTTCTGTTGATTACGTTTTATCGATTGCGTTTAATAAAAACGTTAACTTATTAAAAAACAATCATATCGCGAATAGGGGATAAATTCTAAAACTATCTTAAATTTATAGTCAGAATTCATCCCCAAACCAGAAAGGAAGGGACTGTAACGCTAGAATATTTAGTTTTAATTCAACTGACTACGTTTGTTAAGTTCGTCTACTTCTTTATCCAGCTCTTCAATCTTGGCTTGCATCATTTGGCGACAATGTTCAGCCAATTCACGCACCTGCTCTTTTGTATATTTCGCCGTATCAATGGGAGGCAACATCTCAACAATAACAGCACCATTATTCCAACGATTGAGTTTTATTCTGTCATGGGTTGAGGAGACGCAAACAGGTACAATCGGTACACCAGCCGCAATGGCCGCATGAAAAGCACCAGTTTTAAACGGCAGTAAACCACGTCCACGGCTGCGAGTACCTTCCGGGAACATCCAGACAGAAACTCGATTCTTTTTGATCTGATCCACAACTTGTGAAATCGTTCCGTGCGCTTTTGTTCGGTTTTCCCTGTCAATCAGGATATTCCCCGTCAGCCAATACAACTGGCCAAAAAAAGGAATAAAGAGCAAACTCTTCTTACCAACAGTCACCGTGCGTGGCTGCACGGCATTCGACATGGTTATCATGTCATAGTTATTCTGGTGATTACCAATATAGATGCTCGAACCATATTGAGAAGTATCTTCAGGAATGCGCTCTATCAATGTGATACCGAATATTTTGTGTAGCTTGCCAAATGCCCGGCCAAAGGTCATCACATGGCTCGGATTACGCGGATTAAATAAACAGTAAATTCCACCAAATATACAGATCAAAATGGTGAACAAAATAACAATGATCCCACGAATAATGGTTAACATAGTTTTCTCTTGCGGTTTCCTGTAGCAAGGCAGGCCAGCATCATACTGGCCCGCTATTAAGGTTATTTGAGATGTTTCTATTTATTACACACTCAGCACTTCTACACGTTCAACGCGCTGTAATCCGCGTGGCAGTGAAGTTCCTTTGCGTCCTCTCTCTGCCCGGAATTTCTGCAAATCCTCAGGGTGAAGCTGCCATTTGCGCTTACCGAAATAAAGCGTAATTGAAGATTTCGGAGACAGTACCAGCAGCCAGCTCAACATATCTTCTCCTGAAGCGGCCTGAGCAGCGGTAATGGAAACAATTTTGTTGCCTTTACCTTTTGAAAGCTGTGGAAGATCTGTGACCGGGAACATCAACATACGTCCTGCTTTAGTGATCGCCAGTAACATATCATCCTGCTCATTGGTGATCTCCAATGGTGGCATGACCTTAGCATTTTGTGGCAACGTGATCAGCGCTTTCCCCGCCCTGTTTTTAGCAATCAGGTCATTGAAAGTACAAATGAAACCATAACCTGCATCGGATGCCATCAAGAATCTTTGATCTTCTTTCGCCATTAACAGATGTTCAACAGATGCCCCTGCCGGTAATGCCAGTTTGCCGGTCAAAGGTTCCCCCTGCCCTCTGGCAGATGGCAAGTCCAATGGGTCAACGGAATAACTACGCCCCGTGCTATCAATAAAGACCACCGGCTGATTACTCTTACCACGAACAGCACTACGGAAACTGTCACCAGATTTGTAATTTAAACCCGCCGGATCGATTTCATGCCCTTTCGCACTGCGCACCCAACCCATTTGAGACATAACAACAGTGATCGGCTCAGATGGCAGGATATCGTGATCGCTCATGGCTTTCGCTTCTGAACGCTCTTTCAGCGGAGAACGGCGCTCGTCACCATAGTTTTCCGCATCCGCAATAATTTCTTTTTTCAGCAGGGTATTCAGCTTACGCTCAGAACCAAGGATAGCCTGAAGTTTGTCCCGCTCTTTTGCCAGCCCATCCTGCTCACCACGGATTTTAACTTCTTCCAGCTTCGCCAAATGACGCAGTTTCAGTTCCAGAACCGCTTCCGCCTGTGTTTCCGTTAATCCAAAACGCTGCATCAGCACTGGTTTTGGTTCATCTTCACTACGGATGATATGGATAACTTCATCAATGTTAAGATACGCTGTCAGCAAACCTTCCAGAATATGCAAACGCTTAAGTACTTTTTCCAGCCGGTGATTCAGGCGGTTACGTACCGTTTCACGCCGGAAAACCAACCACTCACTGAGAATTTCGACCAAACCTTTTACACTTGGACGATTATCCAGACCAATCATGTTGAGGTTAACACGATAGCTTTTTTCCAGATCAGTAGTTGCAAACAGATGATTCATAACCTGCTCAACATCCACACGATTCGTTCTTGGCACAATCACCAAACGTATCGGGTTTTCATGATCGGATTCATCACGTAGATCATCTACCATCGGCAGCTTCTTCGAACGCATCTGGCTTGCAATCTGTTCCAACACTTTCGCACCGGATACTTGATGTGGCAGAGCCGTAATAACAACATTGCTCTCTTCTTTTGACCACACGGCACGCATACGTATTGAACCACGGCCATTTTTGTAGATTTTGCGGATATCTTCTTTTGAAGTGATGATTTCCGCTTCTGTTGGATAATCCGGCCCTTTCACATACTCCATGACTTCATCAAGTGAACATTCAGGTTTATCCAACATAGCAATCAGCGCGTTTGCTACTTCACGTGTATTGTGTGGAGGTATATCGGTCGCCATACCAACAGCAATACCCGTAGTTCCGTTTAACAGGATATTCGGCAGACGCGCGGGCAGCATTTTGGGCTCCTGCAACGTACCATCAAAGTTTGGCACCCAATCTACAGTACCGTGACCAAGTTCACTCAGCAGTAATTCTGCATATTTAGACAGGCGGGATTCGGTATAACGCATCGCCGCAAAAGATTTTGGATCATCCGGAGCACCCCAGTTCCCCTGACCATCCACCAATGGATAACGGTAGGAGAAAGGCTGTGCCATCAAGACCATCGCTTCATAACAGGCTCCATCTCCATGTGGATGGTATTTACCCAGTACATCACCGACAGTACGGGCAGATTTTTTGAATTTTGCACTGTTATTCAGCCCAAGTTCTGACATCGCATAGACAATACGACGCTGAACAGGCTTTAAGCCATCACCGATAAAAGGCAGCGCCCTGTCCATGATGACGTACATGGAATAGTTCAAATAGGCGTTTTCAGTGAATGTGTGGAGCGGTTGACGCTCTACACCATCGTGAGTTATCTCACTCATGTATTAATTTCCTCAGAATCTGTCTTGACTACCGTGCGCTATGCTTCTGTTGGTTACCCTAAGCGGCGCTATAACTCAATCTCGATGGCATCACCCTTTTCTTGCAGCCAATTACGGCGATCTTCCGAGCGTTTTTTCGCCAGAAGCATATCCATAACGGAGAGGGTTTCCTGATAATTCTCATCGTTGATAGTCAATTGCACCAGACGGCGAGTATTGGGATCTAATGTAGTTTCACGCAATTGCATTGGGTTCATTTCACCCAACCCTTTGAAGCGCTGAACATTCGGTTTGCCACGCTTGCGGCTCAGGCGGTCCAATATCGCACTCTTTTCACCTTCATCCAGTGCATAGTGCACCTCTTTACCAAGGTCAATGCGATACAATGGTGGCATTGCCATATAAACATGACCACGTCTTACTAATATCGGAAAATGGCGGACAAACAAGGCGCACAAAAGTGTTGCAATATGCAAGCCGTCAGAATCCGCATCCGCCAGAATACAGATTTTACCGTAACGTAGTTGGCTGATATCTTCACTATCAGGATCAATACCGACGGCTACAGAAATATCATGCACTTCCTGTGAAGCCAGTACCTCATCTGAAGAGACTTCCCATGTGTTCAGGATCTTACCGCGCAGAGGCATAATCGCCTGAAATTCACGATCACGTGCTTGTTTGGCAGAACCGCCTGCGGAATCCCCTTCCACCAGAAACAGTTCAGTGACATTCAGATCCTGTGACGTACAATCTGCCAGTTTACCCGGTAGTGCAGGGCCATTGGTCAGTTTTTTACGCACGACTTTCTTTGCTGCACGCATACGGCGCTGTGCACTGGCAATTGCCATTTCAGCCAGTTGTTCGGCTTCCTGAATATGTTGGTTCAGCCACAGACTGAAAGCATCTTTGACAACACCGGAAACAAAGGCCGCAGACTGGCGCGATGATAAGCGCTCTTTAGTCTGTCCGGCAAACTGTGGATCCTGCATTTTGAGGGATAACACATAGGCACAGCGATCCCAGATATCATCTGCGGAAAGTTTAACACCGCGAGGCAGTATGTTGCGGAATTCACAGAACTCACGCATTGCATCCAACAACCCTTGACGCAAGCCATTGACATGGGTTCCGCCTTGTATCGTCGGGATCAGGTTAACATAGCTTTCTCCCAACAATTCGCCACCTTCCGGCAGCCAGAGCAAAGCCCAGTCAACCGCTTCGGTTTCACCGCTGAGAGTGCCCACAAATGGCGATTGCGGTAATGTCACCAGCCCATTGACGGCTTCCAGCAAATAATCTGTCAGACCATCGGCATAACACCATTTTTGTTCTGTTCCTGCCAGTTTGTCCTTAAAGACAATTTCCACACCCGGACACAAGACCGCCTTCGCTTTCAGAAGGTGAGTCAAGCGCGAAGTCGAGAAGCGAGGAGTATCGAAATAACTTTCATCCGGCCAGAAATGAACACTGGTGCCTGTATTACGTTTTCCGCAACTGCCGATAACTTCCAGCTCCTGCACCTTATCGCCATTTTCAAAAGCGATCTGATGAACCTGGCTGTCACGACGAACGGTCACTTCAACTCGTTTGGACAGGGCATTAACTACTGAAATCCCCACGCCATGCAAGCCGCCAGAAAATTGGTAGTTTTTATTGGAAAATTTGCCACCTGCATGCAGGCGGGTCAGGATCAACTCAACTGCTGATACTTTTTCTTCAGGATGGATATCAACCGGCATACCACGGCCATCATCTATCACTTCCAGAGACTGATCGCTGTGGAGGATCACTTCAATATGCTTCGCGTGACCAGCTAGCGCTTCGTCCACACTATTATCGATCACTTCCTGTGCCAGATGATTCGGACGGGCTGTGTCGGTATACATTCCTGGACGACGACGAACTGGCTCCAGGCCACTGAGGACTTCAATGGCCTCTGCGTTATAACTAGATTGAGTCATGTTGTAATTCTGTCGGTTGCTTCATGATTTAAAGAGGGTCAATCAGTATTGATTACCCTGCGTTTCCCGGGTTACCGATTTATTGGTTGCGGCCTCACCCGAAAATCCATTGGGTAGATACTGTTGATAATACCAGTCACTTACTTGTTTTTGGCAATTTTTTTACTATCACCACTGGTTAGCCCCAAGAAGTCAATGATTTGAGGAAAATAGTATTCGAAACCAATAAAAGCATGATTCCCACCTGATTCGACCGTCTGCCTGCATTGCATCAGGTATGCAACTGCCTGACGGTAATCCAGCACTTCGTCCCCGGTTTGTTGCAATAACCAGATAAGATCCGGTGACTCCAACGGGTCAATGTGCATCACTTTGAGATCATAGATGTGGCTTTGTTCAAGAGTATACCGCTCTTTGGTATAGGGGTTCACGTTTTCCCCGAGATAATCCTGAAGAATATCGAATGGGCGAACCGCAGGATTAACGACTACAGCTGGCAGGCCAAAACATTGTGAAAGCCAAATCGCCAGATAGCCACCGAGTGAAGAACCGACCAAACCAATGTGTTCCCCGGCACGACTTATTACCAGTTCTTCCAGCAAGGCGGCTGCATCTTCAGGATAAGGAGGTAATTGTGGCACCAACATATCTATTTCAGAATGCTGCTGGTGCAGCCATGTTTTCAGCGTATTTGCTTTCTCTGATTGTGGCGAACTGTTAAAACCATGTAGATAAAGTAACGTTGACATTAATACCCGTCCGAATCTAAATCCGGGCAAAATTCATTACTCTTGAGCCTGTGAAGCTGCGTTTGCAATTTCGCTTCTCCCTCGCCAGTCACAGACAATTCAAGATAACGCCAACCCGGGGCCACTGTATCAAGCATAAAATTAGTACAATGTGGTTTAAATTGCACACAGGTTGATGGCGTCGCCATAACACGAATACCATTCCACATGTCATCCAGTTCCTGATGAATGTGCCCACACAGCATTGTTTTCACCTGCGGTTTATCTTTCAAGAATTCTGCTAATGCAGGAGCATTACGTAAACAATGCTGATCCAGCCAGGTGCAACCCGATGGTACAGGATGGTGGTGCAACATGACAATCGCATAACGATCACTGTGCTCATCCAGGCATTTTGTCATCCACTCAAGCTGATAATCCGTTAATTCACCGTAAGGAACTCCCTGCACTTGACTGTCCAGCATGATTAATTGCCAGTGTTGACCAATGAATATTTGCTTAGAAAGAGGGAGACCCGCAGCTGCCAGTACATCAACCATTGCAGGCTGATAGTCATGATTACCGGGCAACCAAACGCAAGGGGCAGACAAACGGGCAACGCCTTCAACAAAATGTTGATAAGCACCGATAGTTTGATCCTGAACCAAATCACCTGTAGCAACTACCAAATCGATATCGAGATTCTGCTCAAGGATCGCATCCAGCACAGCATGATAACTGCAGTAGGTATTAACACCTAGCAGCGAGTTACCCTTATTAGCGAAAAGGTGCATGTCGGTGATTTGCAATATTCTTGCTGTGGCACCTTTTGCCACAGGTATTTCAAGCAGGCGTTCCAAATGGTTTCCTTTTCCTGTCGATCATAGGAGATTATTCTAACGTACCTTTTCACATAAGATCTGCTGACTGGGGCACACTTCACGTTTCCCAAGGCAAATTTAGAGATTATATCTCCAACCACGCTTTTTTGAGTTTTTCATGGTGCAACGTCAACCACTGTATTGCAATAACTGAAGCCGCATTATCGATAATTCCCTCCTCTACCCATTGGTAAGCCTGTTCACGACTGACAGTCAGCACCCGGATATCTTCATTTTCACCTTCCAGACCATGAATACCAAAAGCAGTAGAAGAATCGACTTCCCCAACAAAAATATGCATACGCTCTGTTGTTCCTCCGGGGCTTGAAAGGTAACTCAATGTCGGTTGACAACGTTTGACCTCAATACCCGCTTCCTCCATCGCCTCACGGCGAACAACCTGCTCGGCATCTTCCCCTTCTTCAATCATGCCTGCAATCACTTCTAGCAACCACGGCGTCTGACTGGTTTCAATTGCCGGAATGCGGATTTGTTCAATCAGAACTACTTCATCACGTATCGGATCATAAGGTAACAAAACGCCTGCATGACCTCGCTCAAACACTTCACGTTTAATGGTTTCGCTCCATCCTCCACAAAACAGACGGTGCCTGAATTGATATTCCGTCATTTTAAAAAAACCACGGTAGAGCGGTTTGCGAGAAATAACTTCAACATCTTGTTTCGTAAAAGTACGTGGTTTTGTAGAAACTAGAGATTTTGCAGAAACAAGCGGTGAGGTAAGATCTTCACGCATAAAGACTCCTGATTGTTATCTTTTAATTACCTATTATTAAAATGTATTTTGTCATATTGGTCTAAATAAATTCATTTTGAAGATACAAACAGACCGGAAAATAAGGCAATATGGCACAAACAGCCACCCTGTCCTGCAAGTATTCTCTGCTAGAATCTGTAATATTGTTTTTTATGCAGAGGCAACTTAGGCAAAATAGCTGCACAACAAGGAACGCAAATGAAAAAATTGCTATCTCTTTTTATCGCTATAAATCTGGTAGGTTTCAGTACCTCAAGCCATGCAGAAGATCTATTGCAAATTTACAAACAGGCAAAAGAAACTAACCCTGAATTGCTTAAGGCGCTGGCTGACCGCAATTCGGTTTTTGAAGGAATTAATATAGCCCGTAGTCCTTTGTTACCTCAATTAGAGTTAGGGGCGGGAGTTAACTATGGCAAAAGTTTTCGCAATAGCAAACAAGAAAACTATAGTACTGATGCGAAGTTAACTCTGAGCCAGACGATTTTCGATATGTCCATATGGAACAAACTGAGTCAGGCTGAAAAGAATGCGGGAATTGCCGATATTACTTACCAAAAAACCCAGCAACAATTAATTCTGGATACTGCCAAAGCCTATTTTGATGTTCTGAGTAAGATTGATTCTCTGACCTATACCGACGCCCAGAAAGCTTCACTGTATCGACAATTAGATCAAACAACCCAACGCTTCAATGTAGGACTAGCCGCCATTACTGACGTGCAGAACTCCCGTGCCCAATATGACACCATTCTGGCACAGGAAGTTTCTGATCGTAACAACCTGGACAACTCTCTGGAACAATTACGTCTGATTACCGGAGTTTATTATCCACAGCTGGCTTCATTAAATATTGAACGCTTCAAGACAAATAAACCAAAACCTGCCGAAGTTATACTAAAAGAAGCTGAAACCCGCAATCTGAGCTTGTTATCCGCACGTTTGACACAAGATTTGAGACGCGAGCAAATTAAAGAGGCACAGACTGGCTATATGCCAACCATCAGATTATCGGCAAGTACAGGGGTCGATAATGAACATTCCCGTAACGGTCAATACAGCAATCGATATTCTGGAAATAATTCTGTCGGTGTGTCATTAAATCTGCCACTTTATAGCGGCGGTGCAACCAGTTCTCAAGTTGAGCGGGCCAAATATGATTTTGTCGCCAGTAGCCAAGAGCTGGAAAATACTTACCGCAAGGTAATTCAGGATGTACGTTCTTCCTCCAATAATATTTCGGCCTCTATCAGTAGCATTGAAGCTAACAAACAAGCTGTACTCTCTGCCGAAAGCTCATTACACTCCACAGAGGCTGGTTATCATGTAGGAACCCGTACCATCGTTGACGTACTGAATTCCACCTCTAAGCTGTACGAGACGAAACGGAGTCTCTCTCAAGCGCGTTATACTTACCTGATCAATCTGTTAATTAATCAGCAGGCCCGCGGTACTTTAAATGAAGAGGATCTGGCGGCACTGAACAACCTGTTAGGTTCACAGGTTCCAACTTCCGCCAGCAGTATTATTAAAGAGATGAAAACGCCATCAATTCGATGAATTAATGCACTATCGTTTTCAATTAAAAAACGTTACATTAAAGAAGCTATACTAAAAAAGCAGCCCGCCGTTGTGTGGGCTATTTTTTAATAAGATCCCCGGGAGCCATCCCATTGCGCATCATTGGTGGGATTTGCTCTTAATCTGATACCTTTAAGATGGATGTCCCCTATGACAATGAAACGGACAAAAGAGATTAACCGTGATAATTTTCGTAAAGCATGGCGAAATTATCGTCTTGCACCTGTGGCAATCGCTGTCAGTGCGGTTTTCATGCTTTCTGCTTGTGAACAGAACGATGAAACGGTATCGCTCTATACCAATGCCGATGAGTGTTCCAAGGCAAATCCTTCTCAAAGTGAACAATGCACTATCGCTTATAACAACGCTCTGAAAGAAGCGGAAAAAACGGCACCGAAATATGCAACCCGTGAAGACTGTGTTGCTGAGTTTGGTGAACAACAATGTGCTCAGGCCCCTGCACAGGCAGGCGTTGGTAATCAGGCTCAGGCACAAAGCAGCAGCGGTAGCTTCTGGATGCCGTTGATGGCAGGTTACATGATGGGTCGCTTGATGGGCGGTAACTCAGCCCCTTCACAACCGCTGTTCTCATCAAAATCTGCCAGCAGCCCGGCTAATGGCAAGTTTGTTGATGCAACAGGTAAGAGTTATGGCCCGGCTACGGCTGGCGGTCGTACCATGTCTGTACCCAAAACAGCAATGGCACCAAAACCAGCAACCACAACGACCATTACTCGTGGTGGGTTCGGTGATACAGTAGCAAAACAATCTAGTATGCAGCGTTCATCTGCTGGCTCAAGCTCCAGCTCTTCCCGTTCAATGGGCGGTTAAGTCAACGTGAGTGATTAAATAAAGATGAAACGCATTAATATTACTGAGCGCCCGGACTGGCGCGAAAAAGCAACAGAATATGGTTTCAATTTCCACACCATGTATGGTCAGCCCTACTGGAGTGAAGAAGCTTATTATCAATTCAATCTGAGCCAGATTGAAGAAATTGAAGGCACCACCGAAGAACTGCATCAGATGTGTTTGCAGGTTGTGGAAAAAGTCGTCAACAGTGAAGAATTGCTGACAAAGTTTCAGATCCCTAAGCATTGTTGGGAATTTGTCCGTTCTTCATGGGTAACCAGCCAACCTTCACTCTATTCCCGCCTGGATTTAGTCTATGACGGCCAGAATCCACCAAAATTGCTGGAAAACAATGCAGATACCCCGACATCGCTGTATGAATCTGCTTTCTTCCAATGGATCTGGCTGGAAGACCAGATGAATGCCGGCAATCTGCCTTCAAATGCAGATCAGTTCAATAGCTTGCAAGAAAAACTGATTGAGCGTTTTGAGCAGTTACGTGAAAAACACGGGTTTGGCCTGTTGCATATGGCGTGTTGTCAGGATAGTGAAGAAGATCGTGGCACAATCCAATATCTACAGGATTGTGCCTCAGAAGCAGGTATTGCAACAGAATTTTTGTTTATTGAAGATATTGGTCTTGGTGAAAAGGGACAGTTTACCGACTTGCAGGATCAAGTGATCGGTAATCTGTTTAAGCTGTATCCGTGGGAATTCATGCTGCGTGAAATCTTCTCGACCAAGCTGGCTGATGCAGGAGTCCGTTGGCTGGAGCCTGCATGGAAGAGCATTATTTCTAACAAAGCGTTACTGCCAATGCTGTGGAAGATGTTCCCGGATCACCCAAATCTGTTGCCTGCTTATTTTGCTGATGAACGCCCGTCAGAGATGAACAGCTATGTAATTAAGCCTTTCTTCTCCCGTGAAGGGGCCAATATTCGTATTATCGAAAATGGCCGGGAAGTTGCCAACGCCGATGGCCCATATGGTGAAGAAGGGATGATCGTTCAGCAGTTTCATGCTCTGCCGAAATTCGGCGATAGTCATGCGCTGGTAGGTAGCTGGTTAGTCAATGATCAAGCGGCGGGTATCTGTATTCGTGAAGATCGTGAATTAATCACACAAGATCTGTCCCGTTTCTACCCGCACATTATTCTGGATTAAGTTATTTATCCGAATTGGATTGTCAACATACTCAAAGAGCCGTCTTCAATACCTTCAACAGGCGTTGAAATTGGCTCTTTTTTATCCCATGTTCCCAACACATAGAAAAGTGGCAGAAAGTGTTCTGATGTCGGGTGAGATAACTTACCATCTTCCCTGTCCAGGGCCTGCAATAAAGGATGTGGTTCCTCAAGGCTGGTCAAATTCTCTCTCACAAACTGCTCAAAAGACAGAGCCCACGAATAAGGATCAGCTCCTACCTGCTCTGCAAGCTGGTTATGCACCACATTCCCGCTTCCTATGATCATAACGCCTTCATCACGGAGCATAGATAATTTTTTACCCATCTCATAATAGAAAGAAGCGGATTGATTACGATCTATACTCAATTGGATGACAGGAATATCCGCATCAGGATACATTTTAGCTAATATTCCCCAAGTGCCGTGATCTAATCCCCATTCTTCAAAATCAGTTTCGACCTCAATGGGTTCAAGAATATCCTGTACCAATACAGCCAGTTCAGGAAAACCTTTCGCTGGATACTGTTTCTCATGTAACTCTCTGGGAAAATTGCCAAAATCATGGATAGTTCTTGGTCGGGCCATTGCCGTAACAGCCGTGCCGTTTGTATACCAATGTGCAGAAATCACCAGAATTGCCCTTGGTCTGGGTAACTTTTGTCCCAATCCGAACCAGGCACGTGAATAACAGTTGTCTTCAATGGCATTCACTGGACTACCATGACCAATGAATAATGCGGGTATTCTCAGGAGACTCATTTTCGTCCCTCATGCGGCAAATCAAACACGATAAATTATGATAATGACAAAAAAATTATGGCAAGATTATGAAGCTTCTTCCTTGAATATGACCAATCAAAAAATAATGGAGCACTTCAAAAATACTGAAAGGCCACAGGGTGTGGGCTGCGGCCTTACAAGCGTACATGCGATATAACTGATATATTCTACCCCGTCCGGCGCTTTATGCCGAACTATTTTTACCCTTCATCCTTCAATTTGCAGTTTTATTGGCTGCGTATTGAGAACTATGGGGGATTCCATGCTAGTGGAAGAAAATCTCAGTAGTAAGAAACAACTATGCTGAGTCAACTAACCGCTTTTTCCAGCTTAATACGATAATCAACCAGATCTTCAATGGTGACCACTGGCATATCGTGCTGTTTTGCAAACTCGATAACCTCAGGCGCTCTGGCCATTGAGCCATCATCGTTTGTCAGTTCACACAGCACCCCTGCTGGTTTGAAACCCGCGAGTTTCACCAAATCAATCGTCGCTTCGGTATGACCACGACGGGTTAACACCCCCCCATTCTGTGCCCGCAGAGGGAAGACATGCCCTGGGCGATTCAGATCATTTGGTTGTGCATCATCTGCTATGGCTGCACGAATGGTAGTAATACGATCTGCGGCGGAAACTCCGGTTGTCACTCCCTGTGCAGCTTCAATAGTGACAGTGAAAGCTGTCTGATATTGGCTGGAGTTGTTTTCGACCATCATAGGTAACTGCAATTGCTGACGGTGTTTTTCCGTCATACAAAGGCACACAATCCCGCTGCCATGGCGGATAGTTAATGCCATTTGTTCCACGGTCATAGTTTCGGCAACGAAAATCATATCCCCTTCATTTTCACGATTTTCATCGTCCAGTACCATTACACCACGGCCTGCACGCAAAGCAGCTATCGCACGTTCGACACGTTCAAATGGAGTACCATAGGAAGAAAGTAGCGTCTGATTCATGGTAAAGAAGCCTCTTTAAAAATATATGGATTACCAGAATCAGGGCGATTTTGAGGAGTTAATATTGCTTAAAAATATAGCAATAAAAACAACAGACGAGCGCAAGCACCCGGTTGATGCTGTTATTCTCTCCCATCCGGACTATCACCGTCGGCTCCAGAATCACACTGGATCTGCTGACCTCTGTTTTATCCTCAGTTGTTACGATAACCAGTTACGACAATTAGTTTCTGACAACCAATTTTTGACAACACGTTTCTAGCAATAAAAGGATAACGACAAACAGAGCGCTCGCGGGCTTCATGAAATCACCAGAAGTCATTTCACTTTACCGCCGGTAGGGACTTTCACCCTGCCCTGAGATAAACAATTTGACTATAACGTTTATAATTTATCAGGGTAATCGACAAAAGCAAATATAAAACCGCTCTCTCAATCATTCATTTGTGCTTTCGCCAACAGGTATTAAAATAGCGACAACACTGTTTTGTTATTCATTTAACAGCCCTGTCATTTCAACAACGCAGCCATTAAAAGGATTATCATCATGCTTGATCCAAAAAAAATTGAACAAATTGCCCGCCAAATCCACAGTGCTATGCCGAAAGGCGTAAAAGAGTTCGGTGATGATGTAGAGAAAAAATTGCGTACTATATTGCAATCCCAACTGAGTAAACTGGATCTCGTCAGTCGTGAAGAGTTTGATATCCAGACTCAGGTATTACTGCGTACCCGTGAAAAATTGGTTAGTATGGAACAGCGCCTGAGTGAACTGGAAGCCCGTCTCGAAAGCCAACAACCGAGTGCTGAAAAGAAAGCTGAATAACGGTATTAAGGAGAATTACTACAAGACACAATTCTCCCAATTCTTCAAGCAATGCCGTTTATGTTACAAGTTAAATCACGAAAGGAACATAACGGCATTATAATGCAGGTAAACTTACTGATTTTTAATCATTTTGATGATATTGGTCGTTGAGATCCCATCTTCAAAATTTAATACCTTCACTTCTCCACCAGCAGCCCAGACTTCTTTGCTACCGGCAATCTCTTCTGGCTTATAATCTCCACCTTTGACCAGGATATCAGGCAAAATTCCCGCAATTAAGCGCTGTGGAGTATCTTCTTCAAATGCCACTACCCAATCCACCGATTCCAACGCAGACAATACGAGCATCCGTTGTTCCAGTGGATTCACTGGCCGTGTTTCCCCTTTCAGGCGCTTGGTTGAAGCATCACTGTTCACCGCCACGATCAGACGATCACCCAGTTTACGGGCATTGGACAAATAAGATACATGACCAGCATGGAGAATATCAAAACAACCATTAGTCATCACGATACGTTCACCGCGCTGACGCGCCTGTTCGACGACTTCTTTCAGACGTGATTCATTCATCACACCAAAGCCTGTTTCTGCACGACCACGTACTGCGTTTTCCAGTTCCACCTGAGAAACAGTAGATGTTCCCAATTTTCCAACCACGACTCCTGCGGCTGCGTTAGCAAGATAACAGGCCTCCGCCAATGGTTTTCCTGCTGCAATTGCCGTTGCCAAAACACCAATCACTGTGTCACCAGCCCCCGTTACATCAAAAACTTCTTGTGCCTGAGTTGGCAAATGCAGAGGTGGCTGTCCCACACATAGCAAACTCATACCTCGTTCAGAACGGGTGATCAACAGGGCTTTCAGTTCCAGATCCTGCACCAGTTGTGTGCCTTTCTGCACCAGCTCGTCATCATCTTTACAATGACCAACCACAGCTTCAAATTCTGACATATTCGGTGTCAGCAATGTTGCACCCCGGTAACGTTCAAAATCGTTGCCTTTGGGGTCGATCAAAACTGGGACACCCGCGTCATTCGCCAATTTGATCATTGCCTGAACCTGATGCAACGCTCCCTTGCCATAATCTGAAAGCACCAGCGCTCCGATATGTGGCAAGGATTGCTGGATTTTTTCCAACATTGGCTGTGCGTCTACGCCCTGGAACCCTTCTTCAAAATCCAGACGGATCAGTTGCTGATTACGGGATAGAATACGTAGCTTGGTGATGGTTGGATGCGTTGCCACAGGAACAAAATCACACTTAACTTTCACGCTACTGAGTTTTTCGCTCAATGCCCGCGCAGCATCATCAATACCCGTCAATCCCACCAAATGTGAATGGGCACCCAGTGACGCGATATTCATGGCGACGTTAGCCGCTCCTCCCGGACGCTCTTCAATGGTATCGACCTTAACGACAGGAACCGGAGCTTCCGGTGAAATGCGGCTGGTTGGGCCGTACCAATAACGATCTAACATAACATCACCAACAACCAAAACGCCTGCACGGTGAAAATCAGGGAGTGCTACGTTCATCCCATGCTCCAAATATCAAAATAAATTGTTGCGGATATTACCATAACCAGCCTAAATGCCAGCAAGAACCTCAGAAAAAGCCTATTTCTCTCTGGCTTATTCTTCCTGATTAGCGCCAAGCCACTTCTGCCAGCTATTGTGCACCAGTGCTTTCTGCTGGCTGAAACGTTCAGCAGAGACACAATTGGATAACGCCTGCAAAGTAAGATGATGTAGTTCATTGCGCAGGGTGATATAAGCCTGCTTCAATGCCACTGCTTCCTGTTCATCCATAATATTGTGTTCAGCCATGAGTTCAAAAATGCGTACATTATCAGACCAGCGGGTCAATCTGGCATTTTCCTGTGCATAACGCAGTACCTGATATTGAGCGATAAATTCAATATCGGTGATCCCACCGGGATCAGTTTTAATATCAAACTGGCTATCTTGATGACTTCCCAAATGCCGATACATTTTTTCCCGCATCTCACGTACCTGCTGACGCAGCAGATCAGGCTCACGTGGCATACATAACGTTTCCCGACGAATACGTTCAAAATCCGCCCGCATTTTTTCATCGCCGAATACCATACGGGCCCGAATCAATGCCTGATGCTCCCACGTCCACGCTTCGTTTTTCTGATAATCATCAAAAGCTTCAAGGGTACTGACCAACATCCCTGATTCACCGGACGGACGCAAACGAGCATCAACTTCATACAACACGCCCGAAGCCGTCCGGGTACTGAACAAGTGAATAATGCGCTGAGCAAGACGCAAATAGAATTGACGGGCATCAATAGAACGAGCGCCATCAGTCATTACGCCCATCGGACAATCCAGTAAAAATACTAGATCCAAATCAGAACCATAACCCAGTTCCCAACCGCCCAATTTGCCATAACCAATAATGGCAAAACCAAGCCCCTGACGCTGAGATAAATGTGTCGGTACACCATAACGTTTTACCATCTGATGCCAGGCCTGTTGAACTACCGCACCGATAATCGCTTCTGCCAGATAAGTCAGGTGATCACTGACTTTCATAATCGGCAGGGCACCTGCTATGTCTTCTGCGGCTATCCGCAATAATTGCGCCTGTTTGAATTGTCTCAACGCCTCCAGCAATTGTTCCTCATCATCTTCAGGGATGCGCAATAAATATTGATACAGTTCATCCCGATAAGCCTCCAGAGGCAAAGGCTCGTACAATGACGCAGGATCGAGTAATTCATCTAATAATAAAGGATGGCGGCTAAGTTGGCTGGCAATCATCGGAGAAGCAGCACACAGACGAATAACGTGGGTCATCACCTGTTCTGATTCCAGCATCAGCTCCAGATAAGTTGTTCGGCTGACAATACTGAGCAGCAAAGGAATAATCCGCTCCAGCACAGTATTTGTATCTTCCCTTGCACCCATTTTCTTTGCAGCAATCTTTGCCAAAAGACGCGGCATCAAATGATCCAGTACATCACGCCCCCGTGGGCCAATGGTGCGCTTACTGATATCGTGGCGTAACAGGGCAACCATATCGAACATTTTCTGAGTTTCAGACTCATTCAGGTGAGGAGCAAGTACCATTAGTTCATCCCTGTTCAGGCTTTCCTGCCATAAACTTTTAAACGGTACATGTGCAGCTTCCTCATTATTTTCCTCCGTTTCATCTCCTATAAGATGCTGAAAAATGCCCCGGACGGCAGACATTTTTTTCTCTACTTCCACGATTAATTCATTCCAGTCAGCAAATCCCATACCCCAGGATAAACGGGCACGATCCAGCTCATTCTCCGGTAAAGTTTGTGTCTGTTGATCACGAATGGATTGCAGCAAATTCTCCAACCGACGCAAAAACAGATAACTTTCTTCCAGTTGCCTGACCTGCTCTGTGGTCAATAACGCCAATGTTTCAATGGATTTCAGTGTCAACAATAATGAGCAGGATTGCAGGCTTGGCTCCCGTCCTCCACGGATCAATTGAAATACCTGTGTGATAAATTCAATTTCCCGGATACCTCCCGCTCCCAGTTTAATGTTGTCTTTTAAACCCCGTCGGCGCACTTCCCGCTCAATCATGCCTTTCATATTGCGTAAAGATTGGATCACGCTGAAATCAATGTAACGACGAAATATAAATGGCCTCAACATCTGACGTAGCTCATGACAATATGCCTGATCATCAGACCCCAAAATCCGGGCCTTTATCAAGGCGTAACGCTCCCAGTCCCGTCCCTGTTCCTGATAATAATCCTCCAGCGCCGGAAAGCTGAACACCAACGGCCCACTGTCACCAAACGGACGCAATCGCATATCAACACGATAAACAAAACCATCCACCGTCTGTTGATCCAATACCTTGATAAGTTTCTGCCCCAATCGGGTAAAAAACTGAGAGTTATCCATCTCGCGGCGACCACCTTGTGTCACACCATTTTCTGGATACGCAAAAATCAGATCGATATCAGAGGAAAAATTAAGTTCTCCTCCTCCCAGTTTCCCCATGCCAAGGATCAACAGCGGCTGCGCTACACCCGCTTGATCAGTCGGTGTTCCCCAATCCTGACAACAATGCCGATACAACCAATCGCGGGCAGCAATAATCAGACTTTCAGCTAACACACTCAATTGTTGCAATGTTTGTTCTGTCGTGCTTATTTGCAGTGCTTGCAACCATGCGATTCTTACCAGCATCTTGTGACGAAAAAGACGCAGAGTCCGCATCAATGAATTCTCATCCCCCACTGCTGACAAAGCCTGATTCAACCAATCTGCGTAGTGTTGCCACTCATCAGGCTGAGGGGGATTCTGACAAATTTCAACCAACCATACAGGACGTGACAGTATGTTTTCTGCGACAAAATCACTCAGTGCCAATACTACCTGTTCATGAGGTGCAAAGGCTTCTGTCGTTTCTATCGCTTGCTGGAAATTCGCAATAACATGTTGTAATTGGTGAGTTAAAATTGATGAAAGTGGCAACATAAGTAAGGCTTCCCTTTTTAAATTGTTATTGAGCCATCAACCACTGAATCAACGCCAGTTTGCATTGCAACCATTTTGCGCTGTAACACAATACTTCTGCATCACCTGTAGAAAGTGCCTCTTTTAATTCAGGTAATAAACCCAGTGCCGGAGCCGTTTCACCCTGCTTTTCAGTCAGAAGTTTTACCCATTCCAGAGTCTGTTCTAATCCTGTTTTTCCTGTGGCTATTCCTGCCAACCACTCTTCCTCCTGCGCCTGCCACTGATCCAGAATTCCGGCAAGAAGAACAGATAACGGTTGCTGCCATTCGAGTGCTTCAAGTGCCTTTCCTTCCACCAACTTGGCAGGAGATCTATTACTGGCAAGAGCATATCCCCGTGCAGCCTTACTTTTGTTCGCCAGCCGCAAACCACCCTGTATTGCCAGTTCATCTGCTAATAACAACACATCTGACACATCGCCTGTTTTCAGCTCCAGTTCAAACTCACAAATTGGCGAGGTTCTCTCTCCGGCCCGGATTTCCCCTTGATCCAACACAACTTCAATTTCACTCTGACCATAATTCACAACCCATTTTTCACGGCAAAAATCTGTACTGAACAGTTCAGTCAACTGAGCCTGCAATCGGGTAAGGTCAGTATTCTCAGGCCAGATTTCAGCAGGAAAGCGGGCTAAATCCAGTTCTGGCTGCTGAAGAGCAACATTAAATTCCGGCCGCTGATGGAGACCTCCGATAACTCGCCCCGCTGTTTTGATAGTCATTTCATACTGTTCATCGAAACTACGGATACGCAATCCCATATCCCAACGACGCAATTGACTATTCGGTGTTTCAAAGTAAATATTAGTTAAATGTTGTGGTGAAGTGTAATGATTAGGAAGCTGAAACAACTGGTTACGAATTGCCGATATCGTTTCGGGTTTTACAGACAGTTTCAACTCTATCTCTACAGAACGCATATTTTTTCTCTCTCAATTAACACAGGGCGGATCATGTTTAACCCTAACCACAACTTTTTTCAGGAACAGGAAAAATAAACCACAACTGTGTGTTATCTCAACAATGATTGTGTTATCTCAACAATAATTCTGTTACATCGCCAAGTAATCGTATTACTCCGCCAAAAAAGCGCTAACAATGCCTGTATTCGATCAGTTAAATGAGGATTCATTCTGGTTTACTGATTGCACCCGCAAACTTTACTCTTTACTATCAGTTTGCAACCCTATCAGTTTGTAACCCATACACCAAAAACAGTAGAAGACAGAATGCAAAAACTACATCGATTACTTATTTTATTACTCAGTATTACACTTCCATTATCCGTGTATGCTGAGGAAAAACGTTACGTCTCTGATGAATTATCAGCTTATATTCGCAGCGGCCCCAGTAATCAACATCGCATTATGGGTTCATTGAATGCCGGTGCTGAGGTTATTCTGGTAAATCCAAAATCAGAGAATGGCTATTCACAAATAAGGGATAATAAAGGGCGTACAAACTGGATCTTAACCAGTGAGCTCAGCGCTATTCCTAGCCTACGTGAACGCATTCCCGCCATGGAGCAGAAAATCAAAACTCTGACCGAACAATTGGCTAATATTGATAATAGCTGGAATCAACGTACCGCAGAGATGCAGAACAAAGTAGCGGCCAGCGATAAAATCATTAATGATTTAAAAGCAGAGAATGCGAAGCTCCAGAGCAAGCTGACTGTAGCGGAGAAAAAAGTCGAAATCGCCAACTTACAACTGGATGATAAGCAAAGAGCCATTATCTTGCAGTGGTTCATGTATGGTGGTGCAGTTGCAGGTATTGGTTTATTGTTAGGTCTTGTATTGCCACATATCGTTCCACGCCGTAAACGCAAAGATCGTTGGATGAGCTGATTTAAGGACGGTAAGTTTAAGGACACAAGAGTGAAAGTTTATTTGGTTGGCGGTGCCGTTCGTGATCAACTGCTGGATCTGCCGATTACAGAAAGAGACTGGGTTGTCGTTGGCGGCAGCCTGGAAGAGCTGTTATCTCAGGGATACCAACAGGTTGGAAAAGATTTTCCGGTTTTTCTGCATCCCAATACTCATGAAGAGTATGCGCTGGCACGGACAGAGAAAAAATCCGGTCAGGGGTATACCGGCTTTACCTGTTACTCGGCTCCCGATGTTACTTTGGAAGAAGATCTGTTACGTCGGGATCTGACCATCAATGCCATTGCACAAACTCCTGAAGGTGAATTGATCGACCCTTATCACGGTATAGAAGATCTTAAGTATCGTATCCTGCGTCATGTTTCGGAAGCATTTTCAGAAGACCCACTACGTGTACTCCGTCTGGCACGTTTTGCTGCCCGATTTGCTCATTTAGGCTTTTCCATTGCTACAGAAACTCAAGCACTGATCTCTGAAATGACAGCGAGAGGTGAGTTATCGTCGTTAACACCTGAACGGGTTTGGCGGGAGACTGAAAAAGCGCTCGCCTCACAATCTCCACACGTTTACTTCCAGGTCTTACGCGACTGCGGTGCTCTGGCGATCCTTTTCCCTGAAATCGATAATCTGTTTGGTGTGCCTTCTATGGAGACGGATATGGGGATTCATTCTCTGAATATCCTGCAAATATCCACTCAACTGAGTACTGATATCGATATCCGCTTCGCCTCACTTTGCATTCACACTGGAAACAAGCAGATTAAGCAGATGTGCGAACGGTTGCGCATACCTAATTCAACACGTGACCTTGCCGGCATCGTGGCGCAATACTATGACTGGGTACACACTGCCGAACAGTTACCGGCAGAAAAATTGTTGATACTGTTCAATACCATCGACGCATGGCGAAAACCCCAACGTATCGAGCATTTAGCTGTCTGTAGCAAAGCCGATGCCTTTGCCTGTACAGGGCTAAAAGCGTCTGTTTATCCACCCGAAAAATATTTGCGGGAAGCCTTTGCTATTGCCAGTCAGGTTAATGTTCAACAGATCATTGCCCGTGGTTTTCAGGGGGCTGAAATCCGTACAGAGTTAGAACGACAACGCCAGCTCGCCATTACTCACTGGCAACAAAATCAGCATTAACTCGCTCTGCGTTCAATCACGACACCCACACTTTTTGCTTGTGCTACTGCGCCTGGTTTAGTGACTTTAACTTTGACCCACGGCGCATTAAACTGATTCAGCAAAATATCAGCTACTTCTTCTGCCACGCGTTCAACTAAAGCAAACCGCTGATTTTCCACATGCCAGATCA
This sequence comes from Xenorhabdus budapestensis, assembly GCF_002632465.1. GTDB lineage: Bacteria > Pseudomonadota > Gammaproteobacteria > Enterobacterales > Enterobacteriaceae > Xenorhabdus > Xenorhabdus budapestensis. The sequence goes on from NZ_NIBS01000003.1 coordinate 251,577, forward strand.
CTGTTTCACTGACTTTGGCATAGTCCAGACAGTGCTCAACATCATCACTGGAAGCTGCACGTTTATTGTCCCAGCCCATTTCGATATCAAACACCAGCTTTTGCTTAATTGTTTGTTCCCAATCATATACGCCAATGGTAGTAATGATGCTTAATTGTTCAATAAATACGATATCCATCACGCCGTTTCTCCGTTTTTCGGTTCACCGGATACCACTTCCGGCTAAATGTGCGTATTATCCATTGTTATAGTAAAGAAAACGACCTTTATTCATTGGAGATATCTTATGAGTGCTATCGCGCTTGGTATGATCATCTTCGCGTATCTGTGTGGCTCTATATCCAGCGCGATATTGATCTGTCGTCTGGCAGGATTACCCAATCCCCGCCAGCATGGTTCCGGTAATCCGGGAGCAACAAATGTACTGCGTATTGGCGGCAAAGCCGCCGCGCTGGCAGTACTGATCTGCGATGTCCTGAAAGGCATGATCCCTGTTTGGCTGGCATATAAACTCGACATTCAACCTTTTTATTTAGGCATTATCGCCATTGCTGCCTGTTTAGGGCATATTTACCCAATCTTTTTCCATTTCAAGGGAGGCAAAGGTGTCGCCACCGCATTCGGCTCTATTGCTGCCATTGGCTGGGATTTAATGGGGTTGGTTGCCGGAACATGGGTGCTGACCGTATTATTGAGCGGCTACTCCTCATTAGGCGCAATCATCAGTGCCCTCGTCGTGCCTTTCTACGTCTGGTGGTTCAAACCGGAATTTACCTTTCCTGTCGCAATGCTTTCATGCCTGATACTTATGCGACACCACGATAACATCCAACGTCTCTGGCGAGGTCAGGAAAGCCGCATCTGGCAGAAACTGAAAAAGAAACAGGAAATGACAGATAAAGAGAAACTCCAGGCTGCTAAAGAGCAAGAACAACAAGACGAATGACACATACAGCCCCAACAAGGGGCTGCTTCTGCCCTGCTTCTGTCCTGTTTCACTCCTTCCAGAGTCTGCTAAACTTTGAACAACTAGTAACGTAAGTGACAACCATCACCTGTGAAGGGGGTTATATGAAAGCACTTGTTTATCACGGAGCCGGAAAAAAACTCTGGGAAGAAAAAGCGCCACCCCAACTCATCGAACCAACAGATGCTATCGTCCGCATCGTCAAAACAACAATCTGTGGCACAGATCTGCATATCCTCAAAGGAGACGTTCCTACCGTAGAACACGGCCGGACATTAGGACATGAAGGCATTGGGATCGTTGAGTCAGTTGGAAAATCAGTCCGCAATATCAAGGTCGGTGATAAAGTGATTATTTCCTGTATCACCGTCTGCGGTAGTTGTATTCATTGTAAACGTCAGCTTTATGCGCACTGTAAAGATGGGGGCTGGATCCTGGGGCATAAGATTGATGGTACACAAGCAGAAAAAGCGCGTATTCCCCATGCTGATAATAGTCTTCATCTCCTGCCAGAGGGTGTCGATGAAGAAGCTGCCTTAATGCTGAGTGACATCCTGCCAACAGGTTTTGAAATTGGTGTTATTAATGGCAGAGTTCAACCCGGAAATACTATCGCCTTGATTGGTGCAGGGCCTGTCGGACTATCAGCACTGCTGGCATCACAGTTTTACTCTCCGGCACATATCATCATGATCGATACTGATGATAACCGTCTTAGCGTCGCCCGACAGCTCGGCGCTAACACAATGATCAATCCGACACGACAAAACGTAGTAGCAATCATCAACAAACTGACTGGTGGCTTTGGTGTAGACGTTGCCATTGAGTGTGTGGGTATCCCCGCAACTTTCAAAATATGTCAGGACATCATTGCAGCGGGTGGATTTATTGCTAATGTGGGAGTCCACGGTAAATCCGTCGATTTACATCTGGAAAATCTCTGGATCAAAAACATCACTATTACTACTGGACTGGTCAATACAAGCAGTACTCCGATGTTGCTGAAAAGCGTTCAATCCGGCCGAATCGCACCTGAAAAGCTGGTCACTCATTATTACCCATTGAATGAAATAGAAACCGCTTATGACGTATTTAATAATGCAGCGCAAGAAAAAGCATTGAAAATTGTCTTGTCAGCATAATTGATTAGCAGGAAGTGTAGCTTAACCACACTTCCTGCTAAATCCCTGGCGTTGAGGTCTATCCAAAATTGGCTTTTAGGCATTACAGTTACTTGGGAATTAGTATTTAACCTTATATAGTCGGGAGCATAGATAACCGTATGTTTATAAAAACGGTGACCGGGGTGAGCGCGCACAGCCAACAAAGAGACAACTTGAAAGACAAAGGGTATAAAACACAAACAGCTATTTATTATTCAACAACTGCTTCATGTCCTGCTTTTCAGCTTTTTCCGCCAGCATTGGAAAATCTTTCACTGTCCAATAGCGTTGTGGCACAGGTAGGTTTTTCATCTTATCCGTTGGCCATAACTGGAATTCTGCCAACTTATCCAGCGAGAAATGTTGATAAGATTCAGGTAAAGAAAGACGCAAAGCAGACTTCTCTTTATCAAATGGCATTAATGGATAGCGATCATCCTGGGTTTCATAGTTCCTGCGCAGCAGCAGAAATTTTTTAGAAATCCGCTGATAACTGTTCCACCATATACCATCAACCTGATCAAACATCTCTTTTGTGCCTGATCTATCGTAAGCGCCCAGTTCATGTAATGCGATTGGCAGAATATTTGCGATGGCAGCAGAAAACTGACTGACGGAAGATGCCTGACCTTGCAAAATCAGCGTCAGCGCCAATCTCGCGCCCAACAGATTGGAATAGAGGTCTTCCGGGGAAAATGCCGAAACAGCTTCTGAGAATCCTGGAATAGACTGATAGCCGTACCATTGGGCAATTTCATGCCAGGCGGCTAACTGAAATGCCAGTTTTGCGGCCAGATAAACACTCAGAGTATAACTTTCAGCGGGATCTTCCGGCGGTGTAAATGCAAAAAAGTGGATCTTACGCGCCGCAAGCTCATTATCCAGCGTCAGCACCCACTCTTGCCCAAGGTGAGCATAAATTTGGCTAAAGAAATAAAGGGTATAGTCTGCGGTATCCCTTACATGGGCAATATCAATAAACCCGCCTTTCTCGGTATATAACAAACCGATTTTTTCATTACTGATCCCCAATAACGCAGCACTCGCTCCCAAAACGCTATCGTTATAGTGGTGCTCTCCCAATTTTTCAGCTTCAACGATATTGTCGATACCAAAGAGAGGCATCGGGATCCCCAATGCCTCTGCTTTAAGATTGTAACCAAATACACAGCACGCTCTTAACCCTTCAGGAGGATCGAGAGGACTCAGAACTGGCCAATCGGTTTCCGCCTGTTCATATGTCTCACTTCTGAGCATTGGCTCGACAGGTGTCGCAGGAGCTGGTTTGCTTTGGCATGCTATCAACAGAAAACTTAAAAACAATGTTGCTAAAAACATTGTTACCAAACACTTCAAAATGCTTCTCCAACCTGAAAATAGAACCCGGTGCTGTCTTTCCCGATACCAAAATCTAACCTGACGTTCATACGTGGTTTAAACTCAAAACGATAGCCCACACCAACTGAAGGGAGCCAATGCCTGTCACCCAATTTTGAAGGGGTATCACTCAATGTTCCCGTACCGATCCAACCAACAACACCGTGGCGCCAATCCAGTTTGTGTCTCAACTCCAATTGAGTGGTGAAAATGTTTTTATCACGATAGCGCCCTTCATAGTAGCCACGCATACGCCGACTATTCCCCAACAGGGATAACTGGTTCCACGGTACATCACCTGCACTGAAACGGGCATAATTATCAAAGGCTAGCACAGTTTTTTCAGATAGTTGGTGATAAGTCGAAAACTGTAATTGTGTGACATGGAAATGATGATCGCCCCCTAACTCAGGGGAAAAATAAGTATAAATAAGCTCAATAGTTTGGCCATGCTGAGGGTTAGGCAGAAAATCCCGTGTGTCATAACTGAAGTATGCACTGACACCAGAACTTATGACAGAAGCCCCACCAACGGACTGTGCAAAATATTTTTTCGCCTGAACATCGGTGTCACTGGCATTGACGGATGAGAAATTCCAGCCTAATCCCATATAGGTTGCATCAGCAACGCGATAAAGCACACGGGGACGAATATCAAACTCCTGCGAGCGATAGCTTTCTTTATTACGATTATTCTTCCCGGCGTGATAACCTTGCCCCCAATAATAGGTAGGTATGTTATTTAGCGTACCGGAAATAAATAACCGCCACTGATCATTAGCAAGAAAATTGTAATTGGTAAAATTCAGGCCAAATGCGCCAGTGGATGAGCCAAAGCCACTGAGCCCCAGAGAAGAGTTCTGACTGATATGATCGTTACTGTCAGGGCGATAAAGCCCGACTACCGCCACGCCAATCCCCACTCCCATTTCAGGTGTATAAAAAGGGCCGGGCAGCACACCCCAGTCAATTTTCTTGCTGGCATCAAATTGATTATTGCCACCTAACTTTTCGAGCCAGCCATCAATTTTTTGCCGATCAGGCAAAATATCCGCATGCGCTGATGTGACCGTAAAAATAAGAAGGCTGGATATTACCAGCCTTTTGATCGTCGTAACGCCCAACATTAAAATCGGAACTCCCCAGAAACGTAGAAGCTGTTTCGGTTACCAAAGCCAACTTCAGATAATATATTGAAATTACGAGTGACTTCGAAACGAGCACCGACAGTGTTATTCCATTTATGGGCAAGGTGTTGTTTGACGTCGAATTTGATGTCACCTCCACCCCACATTTCTGTCAAACTAATCCAATTAGCTATTTCAGTGGGTAAGTTATTAAGATTGCGAACATCGCCTTGAAAACGCTGAGTAATATCCTGATACATAGCACCCGTCCACAATTGGAGTTTTGTGTTACCTTGACCATCAAATAATGGATTAAATACAAACTCATAACCAATGCGAGGGCTTATAACAAGAGCACTAAGTTCTCCATCTAAAATATCCAGTTTAGTGCGGGTATAATTAGTATCCAAGACAGCAAAAAACTGGTTATATCCCCCTGCAAGAGTAAAACCTCCACCATAAGTCTTACCCTTAAAATTTAGTACGAAAGGCGTTGTACCATTCTCTAAGATGTTATTTTTCCCTAAGTAGATACCATCCAAGATGGTTTTTGATGTACCTTTGGTTTTTCCATATAAACCATATACATTTAAAAAAGGTAAAACCCAAGTATCTAATTTAAGCATATGAGATTCACTTTTTTGACGAGTATTACCTGTTTTAATAGTAGTTAATTCTTCAAAAGGTTTTAACATTGGGTTATCAAATCCAAACTTAATACTATCTACAATAACATCCTGACGCAGATTCATATACCCATAACCGACACCAAATGGCTCAGGAAGATCATAGCCTTTGGCTCGAGCTTCATCCCCCCAAATCGGCAGAACACGAGATTCTGATTTTGCAGAGCGGGACAAACTACCATCGCTATTCGTTTGCGATACACCAGATTCAGTCATCGTCAATGAAAAAAGTGGGCGCTCATTTTCTGCATAACTGTATGAAGTTACGAGACAGAATGTAGCGGCTAACAATTTGCTAAAGTTAGTTAAGGTCATAATACACTCAAAGTAAAATGAAAGACTCGGCAGACTAGCATGAGCCACCTTGTGCACGATTATCCAAAAGTGCTTGAAATTAATAAGTTATAGAAAATATTTTAATGAGTGACTTTTGTATAAATAATTTCAGATTGATTTTTTTATTCTAATAATTTCTATATGTTCTCGATAAATTGACTGGATCTGAGTAAATAACTATTCCTGATATCTATATCAGAAAAAAATTTTATGGCAGTTGACGAATAAATGCAGTCTCTATGGAATGTGAGTCAGCCAGAATTTTTTGCTAAAAACCGTATTATTAGGGTGTCTAAATGTGTTAAAACCACACTTAATTAGCTTGCTCCTCCCAATATTGATTGCACCGCATTGAAAATGAAGAAAAAACGCGCCGTTTTACAAGATGTTGCAGACCTCGTTGGAGTCACAAAAATGACGGTCAGCCGTTTCTTACGTAATCCAAGTCAGGTTTCCGAAGCGTTAGGGGAGCGGATTGCTGCGGCTGTGGATCAACTGGGCTACATTCCTAATCGCGTGCCGGATATTCTCTCCAATTCCACCAGCCGGACAATCGGAGTGTTACTTCCTTCATTAACCAATCAGGTATTTGCCGAAGTTATCCGCGGTATTGAACATGTGACAGACCGTCATGGCTATCAGACTATGCTCGCGCATTATGGCTATTCAGCACAGAAAGAAGAAGAGCGTCTGCTCTCCCTGCTTTCCTATAATATTGATGGCCTGATCCTGGCCGAACGAACACATACTCCCAAAACCCTAAAAGTATTGGAGACCACTGGTATCCCTGTTGTAGAACTGATGGACAGTGTATCGCCCTGCCTTGATGTCGCCGTCGGTATCGATAATTTTGAAGCAGCACGTCAGATGACAGAATCCATGCTCAGACGTGGTTGCCAGAATATTGTCTATCTCGGTGCACGACAGGATGAAAGAACGTTGATCCGTTTGGAAGGATATGAAGTGGCAATGTGCAGTGCGGGATTACAACCAAGAAAAGTAATGACGCCGGCCAATTCATCTTATTCATTGGGTGCCCGACTCTTACAGGAAACTTACCAGAAATATCCAGATGTTGACGGCCTGTTTTGTACCAATGACGATATCGCGATTGGAGCAATATTTGAATGTCAGCGTCAGGGGATCAAAGTACCAGGAGACATTGCTGTAGCCGGTTTCCATGGACATGATGTCGGTCAGGTAATGACCCCCAAGCTTGCCAGCGTACTGACTCCCCGTGACCAAATGGGACACAAGGCAGCAGAAGCATTGCTTGCACGCCTGAAGGGCGAAAAACTAGAACAAACCCTTATTGACGTTGGATTTACGCTTTCATTAGGTGAAAGTGTTTAATTTTTGTAGCTTAAAATGATATTTCCCCATCTTCAATTGCGATAGGCCTCACATTTTCCTTTCTTACCAATCTTGATTGATTGCTCACTTTCCTTTGCTGCTGATAATGTTGCTAATAGATAGTTACCGGTAACATTAAACGGATAATATTTCACAAAGAAAATATTGCAGTTCGATCACAAGGACGACCAAGTGACAAAATCTGCACAAAGGAGTTTGATATGAGCGATACCCGGCAGCCAAGCCATGTTTTTATATTGATGGGGGTATCCGGCAGCGGCAAATCTGCCGTTGCCAATGGTGTTGCCCATAAACTGGATACCGCATTTTTAGATGGAGATTTCCTTCATCCCCGCGCCAATATTAAGAAAATGGCAGAAGGCCATGCCTTGAATGACGATGATCGTCAACCGTGGCTAGAAGCGCTTAATGATGCCATTTTTGCCATGCAACGTACCAGTAACATCTCTTTGCTGGTGTGTTCAGCCCTGAAAAAACGCTACCGGGATATTCTGCGTAACGGTAACAAAAACTTGTCATTCCTGTATATGCAGGGGGATTTTGAATTAATTGAGAGCCGCCTGAAAACACGTAAAGGACATTTTTTCAGACCACAAATGCTGATTTCCCAATTTGAGGCATTAGAAGAACCGACGAGTGATGAGAAAGATGTCCATTTTATTGATATCAAACCAGCTCTTGATGAAGTAATTAAAAACACAATTAAAATAATCCACCATATTACTGAGGAGCATTAATGAGTACATTAACGCTGGTGCTGACAGCTGTCGGCTCTGTTCTTCTGTTGCTGTTTTTGGTGATGAAAGCCCGAATACACGCCTTTATCGCCTTAATGTTGGTTTCAATGGGAGCTGGTATTTTTTCCGGGATGCCATTAGAAAAAATCGCTCAAACTATGCAAAACGGTATGTCAGGCACATTGGGCTTCCTTGCTATTGTAGTCGCACTAGGGGCCATGTTTGGCAAAATCCTGCATGAAACAGGCGCACTTGATCAAATAGCCGTGAAATTACTGGGTAGCTTTGGTGAAAACAGGGCTCATTATGCGCTAGGTATTGCCGGCCTTATCTGTGCATTACCACTGTTTTTTGATGTAGCGGTTGTACTGTTGATCGGCGTGGTTTTTGCTGTTACACGTCGAACTAGCGGTAATGTGGTAAAACTGGCAGTTCCACTGTTTGCCGGTGTGGCAGCGGCGGCTGCGTTTCTGGTTCCGGGGCCAACTCCAATGATGCTGGCTTCTCAAATGGGAGCAGATTTTGGCTGGATGATCCTGATTGGCCTGAGTGCGGCAATCCCCGGTATGTTACTGGCAGGCCCAATATACGGCAATTTCATCAGCAAATATGTCACTCTGGATTTACCCAAAGATTTGAGCACACCAAGCATTAGTAAGAACCAAATGCCTTCTTTTGCGTTCAGTCTGGCACTGGTGCTATTTCCATTAGTATTAGTTGGATTGAAAACCATTGGTGCCCGTTTTGTTGATAAACAAGCTGTACTGTATCAGTGGCTGGAATTTATCGGTCATCCTTTCACCGCGATTTTAATTGCCTGTCTGGTGGCGATTTATGGCTTGGCAATTCGTCGTGGCATGAGCAAAGAAAAAGTAATGGATGTCTGCTCTGCGGCAATCCAACCAGCGGGAATTATCTTACTGGTCACAGGTGCGGGTGGTGTCTTCAAGCAAGTGTTGATTGATTCCGGTGTAGGGCCTGCGTTGGGTAACGCATTGATTGGTATCGGCCTGCCAATCGCATTGGCATGTTTTATTCTGGCAGGTGCTGTACGTGTAATACAAGGCTCAGCCACTGTTGCCTGCCTGACCACTGTCGGCCTGATACTGCCTGTTATCGGTGAACTCGGCTATTCCGGTGCACAAATGGCAGCACTCTCTGTATGTATCGCTGGTGGCTCATTGATCTTCAGCCATGTCAATGATTCTGGTTTCTGGTTGTTCGGTAAATTTACTGGGGCAACAGAAGGACAAACCTTAAAAACATGGACAATCATGGAAACTATTTTAGGTACAACAGGAGCAATTGTCGGCATGATCTATTTCGCGATGTTATGATGTTCTAACGGTTTTTAGACTATCATTATAAAAAATAATCCACATTGTAATTAATACAGTGTGGATTATTGAAAAGTGACCATATTACTCATATTTATTGGCAATCACTTCCCGTATTCCTGTACTTGTGAAATCAATTCCTTATTGCCATTAAATACCTTATGTAAATAACGATTATAGCCAGCACCTAATTCGGAATAACCTTTAAGATGATCGATCAGTTTGCTGGTATTAAGTGGCACTTGTGCTATTCTCTGCCTTACACGTGAAGTACGCAGTGACTCATAAGCACGATGCGTATTCATATTTTTCATATAGGCGACGACAGAGTCTTCAATCGAATCATAAACTGAATAACCTTTAATTTTCCCTTTAGCCTTGCCGCATGAGCGACAACGCATTCCAAACAGGTTATTGTTTTTCTGCGCAAGTTCTGATGTTCCCCATCCTGATTCTGCGGCAGCCTGAGTAGCAACAAAATGGGTCGGAATAATATCAACCCTACTCAACAAATTATGCCAATCAACCCGTTTTAGTAAGGTACAAGTCATTTTGTAATCTGTGCAGATCCTCTGCAATCTCTTGATATCCTGTGCAGACCATTTATGTGATTCATGGTGTGACAGGAGCCATGTGCGGTCTTGCATAATCTGTTGATTATGCTTATCAATTACAGGGACAACAATATTTAAAAACGCTTTCTTCCTGGGTGTACCTGAAGGATATTTTCGCAAATCAGGCAAATGATGCTTTATGCCATTGTGAGAATACTCTTTCACTTTTGAGCTATTGGTTGAAGCATCGCTCAATCCAGTAAAGATTAAAGAGAGAAAGAAAGCGAAGACCGCAGTTGTCCTCATCATCATTCGAGAGGGCATTTGCTTCTCCTCGTTTTATTACTCTGGATAAAAAACACACGAATATTAACAAAGCAATCAATGTATAGCTATCTTTATTCGCGATTCGTAAGGTTAATTACGTAACGAATATTAGCACGTTACTGACAATAATCTATATTTTTTACTTAATACCGTAAATAAGTGTAATAATTATTGAGATTTTATCTGGCAAATAGTGTTATTTATCGCATATCTTCCTACTATTTTTTATCTAAAATAAAGAATATTTGATTCACAACATTATGATTAACTCATTTATTTTTAATAAAAAAATCATTTCGCACCCATCTTAAATCATCAATGCAGAAATTAATTTTGTTATGTGAATCATCAGATATGATTTTATCTATTTTTAGTTATCTATTTTAGTGGTCAATTATGTTTTAATAGTTAGATTAAATAAATAAGAAAGCAATATTAAATCAATTGATTTAATATTACCTCCTTACATCTTCTCTTCTTAGTGAAGGAAATATCTTTAAGCTTCTATTCTGATCTAACGCATTTTAGAATTAACAATGCACTGGCAATATCGAGAAAAATATTATTTTCACAATAACTGGTGTATAAAGCATAAAAATTAAAAAAGAGATTTTTATTGGGAAGTAATTAGGGGGCCTTAGCCCCCTAAATTAGACATAATAAAAAGTCACCGGAAAACTATAACCATTTGGCGACACCACCGTGGCGTGAGCATGCGCCTTTACGCGATTTGCTCTTACTATAAGTTCCATCTTTACAAAGCGCAGTATTCACACCTTTTTTAGCTTTAGTTTTTCCTTTCTTCGTTGATTTCTTGCTGTTTTCACCCGCTTTCTTTTCTAACGAACTCATTTTATTTTTGGTCTTTTTGACACTCTTTTCCACTGTTGTGCCAGTTTTGGCAGTGTGATCTGTTGATACCGTGGGCGCTGCAATTACTGCACTTGAAAACAACACCAGTAATGCTGCAACTGATAACTTCAAGCTTTTCATAATATGTATCCTCTGGTTAGAGTATTTAACCCGAAATCAACTCTTGTAGTTTGGAGTATAGCTTTGAATGATGCGATTACAAATCTGATATAAACAACAATTATCATTTGAAGACTCATAAAAACAGCTTTCTAATTATGCTGTATTTAGTAATAATACTCCTTAAACCAATTTCATTGAATCATAAAATTTAAAACCGATATCAGTTCAATTTTATTTCTACCGGATAAATCTATTGATTAAATGAAAGTAATAAAAATAAAAGAATGATATGCTCGAATCTCCATAATGTATTCACTTCTCGACCAACGATTAAAACAAGCCAAAATGGAGCTTGGTATATATTTTATTTAAACGGATAAATACTGTGAAGGATTACCACAAAAAGCCAAAGCTAAGGACTAAGCACAGGACCATTCAAGAGCAATCATCTTACTAAAAATAACTTTAACGTCAATAACCCCTGAAATACCCCCAAAATTTTAAATCAAAAAATTATTATGTTTATCTATTAAATGGAAATACCATATTCTTAAGTGAATTGGTTTTAAACAAACAGAAAAAATCGTATAATATTCTTTATATTATACCTAGTTATGCCCTATGGATTTCAAGACAGAGCGCGATGGTAAAGGAACTCAACCAACCCACAAAGCTACCACTTGAAAAACAACGGATATACATTCATTTTACAATTGGACTACTTCATGAATACGGAATCTATGCCTATACCATCGTTCGATCGCCAAACCAACTCTACACAACTCGCGGATCGGATTGATCAGGAAAAAGTCAACGCTCTGATAGAGAAAATTGATATTTTCCAACCAACTGCGGTCATTAGCTATGGCGCTAAACCTATGGGTGAGATTGCCCGCTTTGCTGATTCTTTACTGGAGAATGTTCGTTCAAAAGAAGCCGGCGCTGTCGGTAAGAAATTATCTGATCTGGTCATGTTTGTACGTGAGAATGGCGCACTGACCGAAGAAGAAAAAACAAGTAGTTTTTTCAGAAACCTTCCTCTGATTGGTGGCCTGTTCAAAAAAGCAGAGTGCGCAGTTATTGATAGCAGAACCTTAACTCAACAGGTGGATACAATTACCGTCCATCTTGATAATGCAATGACTACGCTGGTTCGGGATATTAATGTACTGGAACAGCTCTATACCCGCAATTTGGATTTTTATAAAAACATTACACTCTATGTTGAAGCCGGTAAACAAAAGCTGGAACAGGTGAGAAACGAACTTCTGCCTGAACTGCGCATGAAAGCAGAGATGTCCAAAGACATGATGGATGCGCAGAGTGTGAAAGATCTGATGGAAAACATCACCCGGTTTGAGCGCCGTATCCATGACTTGGAACTATCAAAAGCCGTAGCGGTTCAGACTGCACCGCAAATCCGTATTGTACAAAGCAATAACCAACAACTGGCTGAAAAAATCCAAAGCAGTATCCTGACTACCCTGCCAATCTGGAAGAGCCAGTTAGTATTGCAATTGTCTCTGAATGCACAAGGCAAGGCAGCCAAATTGCAGAAAGAAGTTAGTGATACTACTAATGAATTACTGCGCAAAAATGCCGAAATCCTGCAACAGAACAGCATTGCCGTAGCGACAGAAGTTGAACGTTCCATTATTGATGCAGAAACCTTACGTGAAGTGCAAGACCGTCTGGTCAATACAATTGAAGAGACTATGCGCATTGCCTCTGATGCGAAAAGCAAGCGTACTCAAGTGGAGGTTGAACTTGCCAATATGGAAGAAAATCTACGCCAGCGTTTAAACGCCGCAGTGACAAAATATCAATAATCGGCTTGTTCATAAAGACATGTTAATTTTTTAAAATAGGAGCTTTCCTCTTACGGGAAGGCTTTTAAGGAATGGCTTTATTGTGGATACCATAAAAGCATTTATTAAGCGCTTGTTAATTCATGTCATGGGGCTGTTTACTAGCTCTATAGTCATTGGTATAACGACAAATTCGAAACTTTGGGAAGGGACTTATAACTCATCTATTGAAGGACTAATTGCTCTCTCTAATTATATTGGCACGGTTGCTCTTTGGCCTCCTCGTAATGAGCATAGTTCCGATGTTCGGCAATCTTTCATTATCGTATTACTGTTGATATTGTGTGCGTTTGCTAACTTATTACCTGTGTTCATTCTACTTACAGGCCTTGCTATGTTGCTTATCAAATCCATTGGTAAGCAATCAGTAAAAGGTGGGCGGTTTGCTCTATTGATAATGGGATGTCTTACTCTCGTATCAGCATTGATACAATATTTTCAACTATTTCCAACCTGGTTCTGTATCACATATGCTGTTCTACTTTTTGTAGCCTGTAATTTTGAGCGAAAAAAACTCAATGAAGAAATAAAAAAAGTTGAAGATGAGATAAAAAAAGCAGCAGAAGAGACCACAAGAAAAACAGTTGTTAAAAACCACGAGCAGGAAGAAGAAAATACACCAGATGCTTTTAGAGAATATTATCATCAATTAGCTTTAATCATGGCCTACCAGCCTAATGTTTCGGATGAGATGTGGCCTTACCTTGGGAAAATAGAAGAAAAAACTCGAGCAATCATCGACTGTATGAAAGAAGATGAACGGGATATCCCACAGGGAACAACATTCCTTAACCGCTATTTACCTATGATCAGGAATGCCGTGGAATCTTTCACGACACTCAAACAGCATCAGGCTAGCAGCTCTCAATTCCAAGAAGCTAACTTATTGACCATACAGAGCTTGCAGGAAATGAGTGTTGCGTTTAGTGAAATGCACCAAAACTTGTTGAGTAACAATGTCGATGATCTAATGGCTGATTTGAAATCAATGAACCAATTGATACGTGCGCAGGGCTTTGAATCGAAAAAATAGCTAATCTAAATAATAAGGCTGATCAAAACCAGCCTTATTATTTAAAAATCAGGCTTTAAATGTGATCCACGGTCTGATCCTTGCTACTGATTGAATCAGCCCCGCTTGTTCCCATTGAACCGGGAATTAACGCCAATTCACCTGCTCGCGCTGGCGTTGCACCTTTACGGTGGAGCTTCATTCCCTGCTCAGGAAAAATAATATTATATGAGAGGTCAACAAGCAGCCGACTTTTGTCCTGAGCAGGTTGTAAATAGAATTATCCCATCACCCAATCTTCAACTCTTAATCCTAAAACTCATTCAAATTCACGGATATTATTTGTCACAAGCACCATAAATTAATTCCATCAATGTGATGAGCTGATGCATAGCTGACCATAATGTTGATAAAAAGCTTCCCTGACCTGTTCACCTGGTTGTTATCTATCAATCATAAAATCAGGAGTGACATCTTCACCATCAAACCAGCTATCCCAAGTTTCTCCTGCCGGAGTGATGATACTGGTTTGACCAATAGCAATAATATCAACGTGTTTTACATCTTCCGGTAAAGCAACTGCTTTGGGTAAACGTACAGCCTGACCTCCAATATAAACCTTCCGATTAGGTTCATCGAAAAGAATAGCTTTTTATGGGATAGGTTAATGGGATATACGTTGCTTGATTTGTCTTAGTTCCATTGAATACCAGATAGTATTACTCATTCAACCAACACCTTGCCCTTCACCACTTTTGCGAGCATGATCGCAATACCTTTATCCATTAATCAAACAACTTACATGTCTACAATCAAAGAACTACAAGTTGCGATCTCAAACCTTTCTGTATGGCGCAAGGGTGATCAGCGTGCACCACATAAACCATTATTGTTGTTGTATGTACTCTCTCAATACCAGAAAGGCCATGAACGACTGTTTGATTATGGAGAGGAGATCCACCAGCCATTACTGAATCTCCTTAATCATTTTGGCCCAAGACGTAAAAATCACTATCCCACCTTACCTTTCTGGCGACTGCGTGGTGATGGTTTTTGGGAGTTGCAGAATACAGAACTTTGCACACCACAAAAAGGCAGCAAAGAGCCACCGAAACGCGAGTTGATTGAATTCAGCGTCAAAGGCGGTTTCGACCAACAAAGCTATCAGTTATTACGTAATAAACCTGCCTTAATCGATAAACTGGCACAACAAATTCTCAGTGAACATTTTCCTGATAGCGTACAGGAACTGCTCGCCAATCAATTGAATTTCTCTTTGAGTGATATCCGCAGAATACGTGATCCCCATTTTCGCCAGCAGATACTGCGCGCCTATAATTATGAGTGTGCAATATGTGGCTACAACCTGCGACATGACGACACACCTGTCGGTCTGGAAGCAGCACACATCAAATGGAAACAATATGGTGGACCATGTACCATAAATAATGGGCTTGCACTATGTTCACTGCATCATTCTGCATTCGATATGGGCTCTATCAGTATTGACGATAATATGCAGTTACTGGTTTCAGAAAGTATTAATGGTGGCCCGATGGTTAAGCAACTTTTCTGGAATTTTGCAAAACAGCCAATATTACTTCCTAAAAACAGAGACTATTACCCCTTGGAAGGTTTCACTAACTGGCATCGTAACCAAGTCTTTAAACAGTAATCCGTAAGAATTAAAAAGGGAGCCAGACTCTCCCTTTCATTCTAATTAAATCCCGGATCACTGACCCGCTTTCAGTTTTTGGAAATAGTTTTCATACAGGACATTAGCATTGCCAACGTCGCTCTGCCATTCCCCTCTCTGGATCATTGCTTCATCAGGATACAGTGACTTATCCCCTGATACAGCGGCTGGCAGCAGTTTTTTCGCAGCCAGGTTTGGTGTCGGGTAGCCAATTTTTTCAGCAACCTGTGCCGCAATCTCCGGGCGCAGCAGGAAGTCAATCAGCTT
Source organism: Xenorhabdus budapestensis (assembly GCF_002632465.1). GTDB lineage: Bacteria > Pseudomonadota > Gammaproteobacteria > Enterobacterales > Enterobacteriaceae > Xenorhabdus > Xenorhabdus budapestensis. Next base: position 267,380 of record NZ_NIBS01000003.1, read on the forward strand.
CATCGCTCCATCGACATTCTTAGCATTTGCCGGAATAGCCAGGCTATCCATCCAGAAAATTCCGCCTTCTTTTGGCCAGATAATATCGATAGGTGTTCCAGCCTGACGCGCAACATAAGCAGAGCCCGTCCACATCATGCCGACATCAACTTCACCTTCCATAAATGGATTAGCAGGGTTATCAGAATTGAATGCCAGTACATTTGGCATTAGCTTTTGCAGTTCATTATACGCCGCTTCAATCTCTTTCGGATCAGTAGTATTACCAGAGTAGCCCAGTTTCAACAGCGCGATCTGGAAAACTTCACGGGCATCATCCGTCAATACCAAACTATTTTTATATTCAGGCTTCCAGAAATCAGCCCAGGAAGTAATGGTTTTGGGATCGATACTATCACTGTTGACACCAATAGCAGTCGCTCCCCAAATATAAGGGATGGAATATTCGTTTTTCGGGTCAAAAGACTTATGCAGCAGATTAGGATCAAGATTGTGGAAATTGCTGAGTTTGCTTGTATCGATTTTTTGCAACATCCCTTCTTTACTCATTTTGGAGATAAAGTAAGTGGATGGCACAACTAAATCATAAGCCCCATCTTTATAGGTTTTCAGCTTGGTATACATGCTCTCATTGGATTCATAGGTGGAATAAATCACCCTAATCCCAGTTTCTTTAGTGAACTGGTTGAGCAAACCAGGCGGAACATATTCAGTCCAGTTGTAGAAATAGAGTGTCTTGCCATCATCAGCGGCAGCAGCATTCACCGAACTAATGCTCAATGCCATCATCCCAGCGGCTAACAGATAGAACCACTTTTTCATGCTGTTTTTCATGTAGTGTTTCCCCGCAGTTAGTGCGTAATTATCGCGTTATTACCGTACATAGCAGGTTCGACATGAACCTACCCCAAAAAAACGGCTATTATAAGAGCGTCATTTCATGGGGTAAAGCCACTTATTCCTTGTTAAATTGGAGATTGGGAAAGAAATTCTGGTTAATTGAGATAAAAATGATGTTATTAGTGAAGTAAAAGCGCAGCCAACTTGTGACTACGCTTAAATTAAAGTTAAGACTTACCTGTACGATCACGCATCACAAGCTGGCTAATCAGCACTAATACCAGTGACATAGCCAATAAAATAGCGGCTAGTGCGTTTACTTCCGGTGAAATGCCCACTTTTACCATTGAATAGATCTTAAGTGGCAGGATTTCATAACTCGGCCCCGTCACAAATGAAGAAACAACGACATCATCCATCGACAGGGTAAAACTCAGCAACCATCCCGCCATAACTGCTGGCATCGCCAACGGCAGGATAATATTACGCAGGATAGTCAGTTCACTCGCTCCTAAATCGCGGGCTGCTTCCAGCATTTTGACATCAAAATCTTTCAGACGGGAATAGACAGTCACCACCACAAACGGTAAACAAAAAGTGATGTGAGAAAACAATAGTGACCAGAATCCCAGTGAAACGCCCAGCAGCATAAACAGCACCAGCAATGAAATCGCCATCACAATATCCGGCGACATCATCACCACAAACAGCATACCGCTAACAAACTTTTTGCCACGGAATGAATAACGATACAGGGCAACCGCAGTCAATGACCCAATCATCGTAGCAAATGTGGCGGAAACAACCGCCATTGTCAGAGAATGCCCTGCGGCTTGCAGCAGGCTGTCATTACTGAATAACAGGCTATACCATTCTGTCGTGAACCCCTGCCAACTAATACCAAAGCGTGACTGGTTAAACGAACTTACCAGCAGAATAATAATCGGGATATACAGGTAAGCGTAAACGATGATCATAAAACCACCGCGCAACAAGCGTCCGATCATTCCAGTTCCACCTTCTTGTTCAGCAGTTTAGCCGCACGATAGTAAACCCATAACATCAGCCCCATGACCAACGTCAGACAGATACTGGTCGCTGCGCCAAACGGCCAATCGCGAATGTTGAGGAACTGACTTTTAATCACATTACCAATCAGCAGGTTTTTCGCCCCACCCATCAAATCAGCCACGTAGAACAGCCCCATCGCAGGCAGCAGAACCAACAGGCAGCCAGCAATAATACCCGGCATAGTCAGCGGTATGATGATACGGATAAAAGTCTGCACTTTTCCTGCTCCCAGATCACGTGCCGCTTCCAGACAGGATTTATCCAGCTTCTCAATACTGGAATAGAGAGGCATCACCATAAATGGCAGCAGAATATAAACCAGACCCAACACCACTGCTTCGGGGGTATACATAAGGCGCAGCGGTTTATCGATAATCCCAGTCCACAGCAAAAAATCATTCATATAACCGCGGGTACTGAGAAACATCTTCAAACCATAAATACGGATTAAAGAATTCGTCCAGAATGGCAGGATAAGCAGGAACAATAGCAGTGGGCGCAGCTTTTTCGGCATCCGCGCCATAAAAAAGGCAAATGGATAGCCAATCACCAGACAACACAACGTTGCAACGATAGCCATATTCAGCGAGTGTATCAGCACCTCGGCATATAGCGGATCGAACAAGCGGGTATAGTTATCCAGCGAAAAGACCATCTGTACCAGATTAGCATCATCACGAGTCAGAAAGCTGGTTCCGATAATCATCAAGTTCGGCAGAAAAACAAACAGCATCAGCCAAAAAACTATGCCTGTAATGACAATATTCTGGAATAGTTTACGCGTCTTCTTCATCAACCAGCACAACCTCCCAGCTTTCTACCCAAGTGACAGCAATCTTCTGGTTCAGGGAATGGTCAACATCGGGATCATCTTCATTGAAGAACTCACTCACCATGACCATTTTGCCGTTTTCCATCTCGACCACTGAATCCAGCGTCATGCCTTTGTAGTTACGTTCACGCACATAACCAATCAGACCTGACACCTGCTCACCATTGTTGATCTCCTCTACACGCAAATCTTCCGGGCGTAGCAGTACCTTCAACGTTTGTCCGGCGGTTACTGGCAGAGGTGTGAAGATGTCACATTCATGACCTTCCACATCAGCACGTATGCGTTGCTCATCAACACGATGCAATACTTGGGCATCAAAAATATTGATTTCACCGATAAAGCGGGCAACAAACAGATTTTTCGGCTCTTCGTAGATCTCTCTGGGTGTGCCATCCTGTTCAATATATCCATCACGCATAACCACAATACGATCAGACATCACCAGCGCTTCTTCCTGATCATGCGTCACGAAAATAAAGGTGATACCAAGTTTACGCTGGAGCGCTTTCAATTCGTTCTGCATCTGCTTACGCAGCTTATAATCGAGCGCAGACAGCGATTCATCCAACAGAAGAACCTTCGGTTTGTTCACAACCGCACGGGCAATCGCCACACGTTGCTGCTGCCCGCCGGAAAGCTGGGCGGGTTTACGCTGGGCAAACTCTTCAAGCTGCACCATACGTAATGCTTCTTCAACACGCGGAGCAATCTCTTTTTCCGGTGTTTTTTGCATACGTAGCCCAAAAGCAACATTTTCAAATACGGTCATGTGGGGGAACAGGGCATAACTCTGGAAAACCGTATTAACGTGACGGTGCTCGGCGGGAATATCGGTAATATCCTGCCCTTCCAGTAAAATTTTGCCGCTGTCAGCATCTTCCAGCCCGGCGATCAGACGAAGTACTGTGGTTTTACCACAACCGGATGGCCCAAGAATGGTCAAGAACTCGCCATCATTGATTGTCAGATCGAGCTGTGAAATAACTTGTTTGCCGTCGAAGCCCTTACTCAAGGCTTTTAGTTCAACGAGTGGTATCAGAGAGGTATTCTCAGTCATTTATGCTATCATCTATCCCTTGGAATAATGCAGATAGAACCGCCACGGGAAAAGACTGTGTCAGCTAGCAGGAGGCATCATTTCTCCGCTGAAGCTCAAAGCCAGTGGCGCCGGTTGAAATTACGAAGCGCGCATAATAAACGCAGTACGCCGAAATTGAAAGCTGAAATAATGGCAATAAGCCATTTTTTATTAACATTTCATGAATGGTGACATTTCATGCCATTCTGAACCCAAATTATCCAGTTGGAAATAATTTTTATTGATTATTTTTTACACTAAAAAACCTTTTTTCTTTCAAAAGATTACTAAGACTATCAAAACCTTCCTTCACCTCAATCATTTCATTATCCAACTCACTAAAGCCACCAACCAACAGGATACTGATATTCTCCTTTCGTCATAACATACTGACGCCTTTTTCATACCAATGATCACCATACAAAAAATTCTTTTCTGTTGATGTAATACATTCGTTTATTAGAATTATTTTTTATTATTTTAATAATGAATTTTATAATTAATTATTTTCACTGAGATACAAATAATTAAGATCGCTATCACCCTTTAGAAAAATAATCAAAAACCTTACTTTACTCTTTAACGCTTTAGAGATACTTTCCAAATAATATAGATAATTAGCAATATCTGTTTGTATTGTTAAAAATCAAAAAATAAATAATTAATTAGTAACTTTGAAAAATTGTCATCAATTAAGATCGCATTATACTCTTGCTCTTCTAATATTGGCCAGCATTTATTAGCCAGCATTAGTATTAATGCGATCTCAATATGAAAAATAAAACTATTCGGCTTATTCAATAACAAAAATAACGTGAATTTATTCAATGTCATTCTTTCTTTCACTCAAAAAACTGAATCGTTTCAATAAACTGTATTCCCTTGGGTTTCAAGATGCAGCGTAACCAACAACACTGCAACTTGAAAGATAACAGGGAAAGGGAGGAAAAATGTTTCATCTAACATTACAAGATATCCATCTGGCAGCACATGCTGACAACAAAGAAAATGCTATTCAACAAGTTGCCAACGCTCTGGCTGCTGCGGGATATGCCAGTAAAGAGTACGTTGACGGGATGCTGGAACGTGAAACACAGTCTTCAACCTATCTGGGTAATGGTATTGCCATTCCACATGGAACCCATGCCACCCGCAATGACGTGCTGAATACAGGCGTACAAGTCATGCAATTCCCAAATGGCGTTACATGGAGCGACAGCCAAACCGTCTACATCGTTATCGGGATTGCTGCAAGATCTGACGAACACCTTGAACTTCTGCATCAACTGATCCCCATTATCAGTGATGAAAACTGTACCAAACAGATGGCAAAAGCCACCTCAGTTGATGAGTTATACCACTTATTCATGAACCCAAGACAAGCCTACCTGCTGGACACTTCCACCATCACATTGGATATTGATGTACATGATCTGACAACTTTGCAGGCTCTGAACATCGCCCGCTTGCAACAAATCAGCGCAGTAACTACAGAATTTATTGCCGATATTCTCACCACCCCACCAATATACCTCGGACAAGGGATCTGGTTAAATGACAGTTCGCAAGGCAGCCTGCGTAATACTGTTGCCATCGCCCGCCCTAAAAAACCTTTTACTATAGATACAAACACTATTGATAAACAGCCTGTCGGGCTGCTATTCACCATCGCCTACGCCGACGAGCAACTGCATAATCTGTTGAACCATCTCAACACCCTGCTTCAACAAGGGAATGGAGAACATCTGATATGCGCTCAGGATCACGCAGCTCTTATTGCACTACTAACAACAGATATCCCCCTACAAAAACCAGTACCACAAAAAGAAAACGCCCTGACCGCAGATTTTATTCTGCCCAATGAACATGGCCTGCATACCCGCCCTAGCGCACTGCTGGTTAACACCATCAAACAATTCCGCAGCCAAATCACCATCGCCCATCTTGACGGCAATAGCATTCCCATTGATGGACGAAAACTGATGCAAGTCGCTGGATTGGGAGTCAAACAAGGAGAACGAATTCGCTTTACCGCTATTGGTTCAGATGCCAAAGAAGCACTGACCGCCATCGAATCTCTGATTGACAACAAACTGGGTGAGAAGATGGCATGAGTACGGACAGCATCAATAAAAGAGTCGCAACCATTACCCTGAATCCGGCTTATGATTTGGTCGGATTAACCGGAAATATTAAAATCGGCGAAGTTAATCGTATCCAGACTGCTGGATTATATCCGGCTGGCAAAGGTATCAACGTTGCGAAGATCCTCAGAACCCTTGGCATTGACGTTACTGTGGGGGGCTTTCTGGGTAAAGAGAACCAAACCAGCTTTCAAAAAACCTTCGCAGAGCTCGGCATGACCAACCACTTCCAGATAGTGGAAGGCCGGACACGCATCAACGTCAAACTTACCGAACAAAACGGCCTTGTCACCGATTTCAACTTTTCAGGCTTTACTGTCAGCAAAGAAGAGTGGCAGCACTTTGCCGAAAATTCCCTCACATGGCTTCGAGCATTCAACATGGTATGCGTCAGCGGCAGCCTGCCAGTAGGCGTTGAACTGGATGACTTTACCGATTGGATGCAGCGCCTGCGCGAAGTTTGCATGTGTGTCGTGTTCGATAGCAGTCGGGAAGCCTTCACTGCCGGAATCAAAGCCCAACCGTGGATGGTCAAACCGAACCAACATGAACTAGAGCTCTGGATTGGCCGACCTTTGCCCACACAAGAAGACATCATTTCGGCCGCCTATCAACTGCGCACAGAGGGGATCTCACATGTCATCGTCTCCTTAGGGGCAGAAGGCGCCATTTTAGTCAACTCAACGGGATCATGGCTCGCCAGACCACCACACTGTGAAATCGTCAGTACCGTCGGCGCGGGCGATGCCATGGTCGGTGGCCTGATTTACGGCCTGATGATGGGACAACCTTGCGAACATACATTACGCCTCGCCACCGCCATTTCAGCCATGACCGTCAGCCAGAGCAATGTTGGCAATATCGACCGCCAACAACTCGCTCAATTGATGACAAAAGTAGAACTCATTTCGTTAAAAAACCAATCACCGAAAAATTAAGAAAAAACAATAAAAAGAAGAGAATTTCATGAAAACATTGATTATTAGCAACGATAAACAGAAACAGGCTCGCGCTTACCTCGCCAAACATACACTAGAAAATATCGCTGCCCAACACAGCTTGATCCTCACTACCGATATAAACAAGGCCAAATTGGTAATCATCATTGGGGGATCTGCACCAATTAGCCTTAACCTGCACGGCAAAAAAGTTTTTATCGGCTCCGCAGAACAAGCGATCCGCGAACCTGTAACGTTTCTCCACCATGCCAAAACAGAAGCCAGTGTTTATCAACAACAGTACTCAGCCAACACAACAGAGAATGTCACTCAGCAAAAACCAATAAACATCGTTGCCATCACCGCCTGCCCGACTGGTGTCGCCCATACCTTTATGGCGGCCAAAGCATTGGAAACGGAAGCACAAAAACGCGGTTGGAAAATCAAAGTGGAAACCCGTGGCTCCGTGGGAACCGATAACACCCTAACCGATACTGAAATCGCGGTAGCGGATTTGGTGATTGTGGCGGCAGATATCGACGTAGATCTCTCACCATTCTCCGGCAAGTGCCTTTATCGTACCTCCACAAGCGCAGCCTTGAAAAAAACTGCCAATGAGCTGGACAAGGCCCTGACCGAAGCCAAGACTTACACCGCCACAGACAACAATCCCGTATCCGACAACAAAAAACAGGAAAGTACCAGCGTCTATCAACACCTGATGACCGGCGTTTCCTATATGCTCCCGATGGTCGTCGCGGGTGGACTGTGCATCGCCTTGTCATTTGTCTTCGGTATCGAAGCATTTAAAGAACCTGGCACACTGGCGGCAGCCCTGATGCAAATCGGCGGCGGCTCCGCACTTGCCCTGATGGTGCCCGTACTCGCAGGTTACATCGCCTACTCCATTGCAGGACGTACCGGACTGGCTCCCGGCCTTGTCGGCGGTATGCTCGCCATCAGTACCGGGGCAGGATTCCTCGGCGGGATCATCGCAGGATTCCTTGCCGGTTACGTTGCCAGCCTACTGACAACCAAACTGTATCTACCGCAAAGCATGGAAGCATTAAAACCGATTCTGATCATTCCGCTGGTCGCAACGTTGGTAACAGGATTAACCATGATTTACGTTGTAGGAAAACCCGTTGCAGCAATTATGGAGTGGCTGACCCATTGGCTGAAATCAATGGGAACCACCAACGCCATTATCCTCGGCGCAATACTGGGCGGCATGATGTGTACTGATATGGGCGGGCCAGTGAACAAAGCAGCTTATGCGTTCGGTGTGGGATTGTTGAGCGCACAGAGTTATGGCCCGATGGCGGCAATTATGGCGGCGGGCATGGTTCCACCATTAGCCATGTGGCTGGCGACAGTAATTGCGAGAAATAAATTTAACCAAAGTGAACGTGAAGGCGGAAAAGCAGCACTAGTGTTAGGGCTGTGTTTTATTACCGAAGCGACAATTCCCTTTGCGGCGAAAGATCCGGTAAGGGTATTGCCGAGTTGCATTCTGGGCGGCGCGGTGACCGGAGCACTCTCAATGTACTTCGGAACACAACTAATGGCACCACATGGCGGATTGTTTGTGTTGTTAATTCCGGGAGCAATTACACCCGTGTTGCCGTATTTAGGGGCGATTTTGGTTGGCACGGTGTTGACGGCAGGGGTTTATGGGGTGGTAAAGAGAAAAAATGTTGGGGGAATTGGTTGAGGTTTTTGCGGGGAGGAGTTGCGGTTATCTGCAACTCCAAAACTCCTCTAATTACCGGATAGATATACCTAACAGAGTTAGAACAACGCCACAATAGAACAAAAAACAGACATTGACCATGGTCTTTATATAGACTAAATTAAAACCTATTATTGAACGTAATGTCACTCTAAGTGGTGCGAACAGGAGATGCTCACCAGGAGCTTTAAATGAAAATTGAAACTATTTCCTTTATAAAAAAAGCACTCTGCAACACTAGAATTATCAGAACCAATATTAGCCACTCAGAATGGCTTACCAGCTTATGTAATTGAATCATATTAAGAAAGAAAAAAAGAGATGATGCAATTGCATTATTGAAACTATTGGCAATTTCTCAAAAAGATAAAGATGCAGGAAAACTATATTCACGTGAACAGCTATTGGAAGATCTGTAAATAATAAATAGTTAGAAAAAATACCTGATATTTTAATTAAGTATACGGAAACTTTTAAACATTCTTTGGGTGAAATTGCATCGTATTTGCGTGCAAAAGAACTTGAACCATTACCAATCATTCGAAAAATATTGGATGAGTTTGAGAAAAAAGTCAATTTTTCACCAACCTGCCGCCAAATATCACTTGAATTGGCCAAGTTAGGTGTAACAGACTATCGTGAATGTAATACTCAAAATGGTTATAAAGCAATCTACTCTATTGATTCTTACGAGTCTTCAGATATTGTTATTGCCCACGTCATTATTCATAAAAGGCAGGATATACAAGAATTGCTTTTTAATAGGATTATTTTATATTGATACAATTCCAATTTTTAATTTATATCAATACAGTGGGAATCTGAAGAATAATATGATGCAAACCCATTAGCCCTGCACCAATTAACCAAACCTATCTTTAAATTTTTTCGAGCTAATTCTTCTGTTCATCTGACTATTACAGTTAGGGCATAAATACTGTTTTTTACCTTCGATTTTCCACGTGTAATATTTTCTTTTGAAATTAGTGTTACAAACGTCACATCTACTTGGCTTAAAAATTGCTCCCAAAACCACCAATAAAATTATTACACCAATAACCCATCCCACGAGTTTCCTCCCATTTTGTCGAATCAGGTTTACCAAGGCTAATGTACAGCAAAGAAAATTATGAATACAATTATGAATACTCGGATACAACCTCATAGAGTTTAATTTACTACAATCTCTGCGTCATATGATAGAAACATCCTACTAAGAAGTTTAGCGTGATATTTTCAGAATTTCTGTTGGTTACCTATCCACAAAAGCGATTAGCGATTTAAAAAGATCAACCAATTGCAGTGTGTCAATTTTTCCCGTCGTTTTCAGGCATTGGTTGAGCGTTATAACGAGAGCCTATACGTAGATTTGTGTAATTACCAGATCAAATATTACATGCGATCCCATAATCACTTTTCAATTATTACGATCAACTCTAATGCTATACACTCTCTTTGGGTGGTCAAGTCTAGTACAAAGAAAACCATATGATACATTTCGCCACACTCACAACTTTGTCTGTATAGAATATATTCAATAACAGATCTTCATATCCGGGAAAAGGGAACCCTTTGTTTAAGCTCGATACGAATTTTATGCTCCAGCGTCGCATACATCATTAAACAGCATATCATGACCATCAATAACGCCTCTATCCGTTCTTGGTTTTTTCAGGAATCGAAAATCCCGCTTAACCTTTTGTTGGGCCTTATAATTAGCTAGCAATGCTTCAATATCGAGCCGTTCGTCAGCCATTCCATTGGTAGTTAAACTCCATAATCAAATACCTTACAATTATGTTGTTGAGTTATTTCTTCCATTATCATAGATATCCATAACATTATTATGGTATTTTGCTGCTTTTATTAGTTTCTCATTTGTTTTTGGCGGATTTTCTAACGCTGCAAATAGCGCATTTGCGCCAGCCATTGAGAGTTGTAATGTTTCAGTACGCTCAATAACATTAACATTTTTGGCTCTATCCATTGGCGCTTCAATAAGAAATTGAGAAAACGTTGCGCCAGAATAATCGGCTGTTCTTTGTATAATCTCTTGTTTTTCTAAAGATGTTTGTGCAACTAAATGGATTTCTTTGCGTTTTGAGTAGATGGGCATTTCAGCAACAGGCAGGCCATTATCTGCTAGTGCGTGACCAAGAGGAATGATATCTCTGGCTTCTTCAATAGCTATCACCGGCACGATTTTAATCTGACGCAAACGTATTATCATTTCTTGCATTTTAGTTATCTCCTAAAAAACGCGCGGTAACTCCTTGTGTCACTGCCTGCGGCACAATCGCACCTTTATGCTGTATTACAACTCCTGCGAGCTGATGTCCCATTAATGCTGAATCATAAATGGATTTCCCATTTAACAGCCCCGCGATAAAACCCGCATTAAAAGCATCACCTGCCGACGTGGTATCAATGACAGGTGTAACAGGTTGAGTCTTAATATGTTGCGTGGCATTGCAACCGCTTAAGTCACGATAAAAACAGCCCCGTTCACCCGCTTTGATAACAGCTTGTTTAACCCCCATTCTTTTCAGGCGATTAAAACTCTCCTTAATTGAAGTATCTCCCCATAGGCTCGCTTCATCATCGTCAGTGACTAACGCAATATCAGTGATGGCATACATTTGCTGATAATACTCACGGGCTTGCGCTTCATTTCCCCATAAGGCCGGACGATAGTTACTGTCAAAGAAAATCACTTTTTCTTCAGAAGATAACTGTTTCAAATCAATTAGCAACAATTGGCGATCATGTTCAGGCAAAATAGCCAGGCTGATCCCGCTGAGATAAAGCACATCCATGTTCTGCAATTGCTGGCGCAATCTGGGGTAATCAGGATGGCGCAAGAGATAACGCGCCGCCGAGTTATTGCGCCAGTAAAGAAACGTGCGCTCACCTTTTTCATCAAGTTGGATCAAGTATAAACCGGGTTGATGCGCGCTATCACGCAACACTAACGATGTATTAATGCCTTCTTGCTGCCAATGTGAGATCATGCCTTCACTCAAGGGATCAGTGCCCATCACCGTGGCGAAATGAACATCAACCGTATCGCCTCCAGCGCGAACCAGATAAACCGCACTATTCAGCACATCGCCGCCATAGCTCTGTATCATGGCACCAAATGGGATGCCATTTAACTCAATCATACATTCGCCAATCAGGGCAATTTTCCGCATCTGCATTCTTTAATCCTTCACGGCCTGAAAATAACGTTCAGCATTATTGAAGCAGATATCCTGAACTATCTGCCCCAGTATTTTTTCATCATGAGGGATTTCGCCATTTTCTACCCAGTTCCCCAGCATATTGCAGAGAATGCGACGAAAATATTCATGGCGGGTATAGGATAAGAAACTGCGTGAATCTGTCAGCATACCGACAAACTGGCTTAATAATCCTAATTGGGAGAGTTGTTCTAATTGACGCTGCATACCGTCTTTTTGATCGTTAAACCACCAGCCCGATCCAAATTGGATTTTGCCCCCGAGATTTTTCCCGCCTTGCACAAAGCTTCCGCCCTGAAAGTTGCCCGTCATGGTAGCTATCACTTCATTATCGCGAGGGTTTAAGCAATAGAGGATGGTCTTCGGTAATTGGTCTGTTTTATCCATCTCATCCAGCAAGCGAGATAATGGGTAAGCGATATGATTATCCCCGATGGAATCAAAGCCACTGTCTGGCCCTAACCGATTAAACATACGTGTGTTGTTATTACGCAAGGCACCAATATGCATTTGCATTACCCAGCCGCGTTTTGCGTACTGCTTACCTAACCAAACCAACACCGCTGTTGTGAATTGCGCGATTTCTAATTCACTGAGTGATTGCCCTTGTCTGCGCTTTTGCAAAATGATATCTAACACTTTTTCGTCAGGTATCGGCGCATAACGTAAATGTTCAATTCCATGATCCGATGCCACACAACCGTGATCCTGAAAGTGTTCGAGGCGACGCTCTAATGCTTGCAATAAATCAGCAAAACGCCCGATAGCGACATCTGCGGCTTCTCCTAACCATTCGAGATAGTCACAAAAACCCGGTAATTCAATTTTGAAGACTTTATCCGGGCGCCAGCTTGGTAAAACTTTGATGGTGAAATCTTTATCTTTAGCGATCTGTTGATGATATTCGAGAGAATCAATGGGATCATCCGTCGTTCCTGCCATGCGTACCTGCATTTGCTGCATAATGCCACGGGCAGAAAATTCAGGTTGAGAGAGTTTCTCGTTCGCCTCATGCCAGATAGCCTTTGCGGTATCAGGCCCAAATAATTTTCCGTTGATGCCAAAGGGGTGTCGCAACTCCAGATGTGTCCAGTGATAAAGTGGATTGCCGATCGTCAGGGGAACGGTGTTCGCCCATGCGAGGTATTTTTCGTAATCACTGCTTTCCGTACCAGTAATAAGCGCTTCTTCAATTCCTGCCGCACGCATCGCACGCCATTTATAATGATCGCCCTCCAGCCAGATTTGACCAAGATTGTGGAAACTGCGGTTTTGCGCGATCTCTTTTGGATTGAGGTGACAGTGATAATCATAGATAGGCATCAACGCCGCGTAATCATGGTAAAAGCTGCGGGCAACGTCGTTATTTAACAGGAAGTCTTCACACATAAAGGTTTTCATTATGTTTTTCCTCTATGGTCAAAGGGCGGCAACCGCTTGGCGTGCGCCAAAATTCAATAAGTTCTGGTAGGCTTTGGTTACGTTGTCGATAAACTCACAATTTTTTATTAATTTTTTACCGAAGATTGATTCAATTTCCAGCAGCTCTTTCACCATATCTTCCACCACAGCAACAGAATAATCGTATTTGGTAAAAATCGCAGCAAAGGTTTCTTTTAATGGATCTCGCACATCAATGGGTTGGCCTTGCTCATCCACGCCGCTGATATAACGCATCCAACCTGCTACACCGAGAGTTAAATGGCGATAATCGCTTCCTTGCACGAGATGCCATTCAATGGAATCAATCATGCGCTGTGGCAATTTCTGGCTGCCATCCATCGCAATTTGCCATGTCTGGTGTTTTAACGCTGGGTTAGTGAACCGTTCGATCAATTTATCCGCGTAAGCCATTAAGTCGCTATCTTCTGGCATCGGCAGTGTTGGTGCTTGTTCATTCAGCATCAGTGCATACACTGCCCGACGATAATCAGCATTCTTCATGGTATCGGAAATATACGTATAACCGCCCAAATAACCCAGGTAGGCCAGAAATGAGTGAGCGCCATTTAACATGCGTAATTTCATCATTTCAAATGGTGCCACATCATCCACAAATTGCGCACCAGCCAGATCCCAATCGGGACGCCCATTCACGAAGTTATCTTCAATCACCCATTGACGGAAAGGTTCGCAGGCAATAGCACACGGATCTTCAACACCTAGCTGTTGGGCAATTTCGGTTAACGTTTCTGGTGTAGCAGCCGGCACAATGCGATCCACCATCGTGCAGGGAAATGTCACTTGTTTTTCTATCCATAGTGCCAATTCTTCATCCTGCAAACGCGCCAGACCTAACACGGCCTCACGGGCAACATGCCCATTTTCCCGAACGTTATCGCACGACAAAATCGTCACGGCAGGCAGGCTTCGTTCAAAACGCAATTTTAATGCCGCAGTGATATATCCTATGGCTGATCTCGGCACAGCAGGATTAGCAATATCTTTAATAATCAACTCATTATTTGGATCTAAACGCCCTGTTGTGGCATCGGTACAATAGCCTTTTTCAGTTATTGTTAAAGAGATGATTGCGACATCAGGGTTCGCCATTTTTTCGATAATTGCCTGAGCACCATCAATTAATGGGTGCATCCCTTCTTTCATTGAGCCAATAATTTTTAATGTGTTTTCTCCCTGCCCTTTCTCTGAGACGGTATAGCGCATGGATTGTTTTTTAAGATTTTTAATCAGTGAAGCACCATTTAGCGTCAGATTAACTTCACAGTATCCCCAATCACTGTCTGTTTGTTCTAATACATGATGGGTATAAAGCGCCTGATGCGCACGATGAAATGCACCGCAGCCTAAATGCACAATGCGGGAAGTCAGGCGTTCGGTTGTCCAGTGAGGGCCTAGAACAGAGGTTATCGCAGTGACAAGATTTTTTTCCATGATGGCACGATGGATACCCAACTCAAGGCCACGAATTTCAGCCAGCCCTTTCAGGCGGCCGATTGCCGAATAGCCGGGGTTAATTTTCTTTTTCAAATCATCGAGTATTTGATGACCATGATCAGGCCGCATTGGAATCAGGTGATTTCCACCAGCCGCCAACCGACGATGTTCTTCTTCCGCAACCGCTTTGATCACTTCATACATATCCACATCACCAGCAAGATGTGCCGCTTCGTGGAACGTGGATGGGTTTTCTTCACGCACGGTTGAACGCAAATGGAGGAAATAGATACGGGAACCAAATGATTTGATCATCTTCACTAAATCATTATCCGCACGCACGCCATAAGATCCGGTGCACATCGTATAGCCATTGGCATTGCTGTCTATTGTTTCGGCTATCCAACGCATATCCTCGATCGTAGAAACAATGCGTGGCAGGCCTAAGATCTCACGCGGTGGATCATCAGGATGAACGGCCATTTTGATACCGATTTCTTCCGCTACCGGAATGATCTTTTGCAGGAAATAAGCAAAGTGCTCACGCAATTTGGCCTTATCAATTCCTGTATAACGTTTTAGGTGTTGGCGAAATTGTTCTAAGGTATAGCCTTCCTCTGCACCAGGAAGACCAGCGATAATCGTGTTTGTCAGTTTTTGTTTTTCTTCTTCTGTCATTGAAGTAAAGCGCGATTGTGCTTGCACAATTTCATCATCGGAATACGCTTTTCCTGCCCCACGGCGTTGCAAAATGTGGATATCAAAAACCGCAAATTCGATTTGATCAAAGCGCAGCGCTTTTGAGCCATCAGGTAATTCATATTCAAGATCAGTACGTGTCCAATCCAGAACAGGCATAAAGTTGTAGCATATCGTTTTGATCCCGCAGGCGGCGAGGTTACGCAAAGTTTGTTGATAATTTTCAATCCATCGATCGTACTCCCCGGTATGCGTCTTGATATCTTCATGAATGGGAACACTTTCTACAACTGTCCACTCAAGTTGACTGGCTTCAATCGGTGCTTTACGCTGTTCTATCTCCTCAATAGGCCAAACTTCGCCATTAGGAATATGGTGCAACGCCGTCACAATCCCTGTTGCTCCCGCCTGACGGATATCCGCTAATGAAACAGGATCTTCAGGCCCATACCAACGCCAAGTTTGTTTCATAATTCCCCCTATAACTAATTCAAGACTAATTCAGGTAACCATAAACTCAATTGCGGCAGATATGTCACCAGCGCCAGCGCCGAGATCAGCGCAATATACATCGGGAGCAGTGGCTTCAGTACCTTATCAATACTCACATCCCCCACAGAGCAACCCACAAATAAGGCACTGCCTACAGGAGGGGTACAAATCCCAATTGCCAAATTAAATGTCATGATGATGCCAAAATGAACAGGATCGATACCCATACTCATCGCAACGGGTAAAAAAATCGGCGTGAAGATCAAAATGGCAGGTGTCATATCCATAAAGATCCCCACAATCAGCAGGATGATATTAATGACTAGCAGAATGGTCAGCGGATTATCAGAAACCGTCATCAACGCATCCGCAATCAGATATGGCAGATCAGCATTGGCCATCGCCCAGGACATGCCCATTGATACGCCAATCAGCAGTAAAACAATAGATGTGGTCACGGCAGAATCAAGAATAATTTTGGGCAGTTGTTTGAAACTCACTTCGCGATAAATAACTACTGCGAGAATAAAACTGTAGAGAACGGCGATAGCTGATGCTTCTGTCGCCGTGAAGATCCCCGCAATAATCCCGCCCATAATCACCACAATTAGCATTAATGACGGTATTGCTTTCCACGCTGTAGCAAAAAATTCGCTCCATGTTGGCCGAGCAGCAACAGGATAGCGCTTCCTCTTGGCGAGAATGGCAGACACAATCATGAGTGAAATCCCCATAATAATGCCGGGGATATAACCCGCTAAGAACAAGGCAGCAATAGATGTCCCTCCTGAAACCAACGAGTACACAATCAAGGTGTTGCTGGGCGGGATCAGCAAACCAGAAGGACAAGAAGCGATGTTTACAGCAGCAGACAACTCAGGATCGTACCCTTCTTTTCTCTGCATCGGCGCCATTGTTCCCCCGACCGCAGCAGCAGATGCCACTGCCGAGCCTGAAATAGCCCCGAACAACATGTTCGCCATAATATTGACGTGCATTAATGATCCCGGCAAACGGCCGCCAATCACTTTAGCCAGATTGATCAAACGTGCAGCTATCCCGCCTTGGTTCATAATATTTCCGGCAAGAATAAAGAACGGGATCGCCAATAAAGAGAAATTATCTACTCCCGCAGCCATACGCTGTGCAACAACCGTGATCGCAGATTCCAGCGGCAATGTCATCGTAATGGCGACCAATGAAGATAAGCCGATTGCAAAAGAAACGGGGACACTCAATACCAATAATATTGTAAATGTACTAAAGAGTGCGGCAATGACATACCAATCCATACTCTACCCTCTTATCTACCCTTCATCTTGCAAGTTAATGATTCTCAGACACAACGGGTGGTTGACCAGAAAAATGTTGAACAATTGAGATCACATCAACGAGCGCATAGAAAATCATCAATATTCCACTAATAGGTAAACATAAATAGACATACCCCATTTTCCAGCCTAATACAGGTGTTATTTGACCATTTTCCAGTGTCGATGAAACAAGCAGGCTGCCACCATAAAGCAGTACAATGGAAGAAAATGAAATAATTGCTGCTTGAATAATCAGGCCGATAATATTTTTCTTTACTCCTGTTAATTTCATCATCAGCAACTCGATAGCAAGATGACGATGCTGCCCGGTGGTATATGCAGCACCAATCATTGCGACCCACATAAACAGATAACGTGCTAATTCATCTGTCTCGGTACTCGGTACGTCTAAGACATAACGTGAAATTACCTGCCATGACACACATAAAACCAGAAAGGCCAGCAGGCAGACGGTAAAAAACGCCAAACTTTTATTGGTAATCGTTACAAGGTTTTTCATTTATCCCATTCCTGTCATTTTGGTTTACCAATTAAAAACCACATAGAGATTATAATCTATACTAATCGCAACTAAAGATTTTGAAATAAGCACCTGAAAGGAATGTAATAGACCAAAAAATAAAAAAGGCAAACCAATAACATCTATTTTTGTGACAATGGAATACCAATCTTGATTTTGTTCTTTGCCCAATAAATGAAATCTGATTATTATTTACCCACAGAAGAAAATAACAAAAACCTATGCTCATTTCTGGAGAACCAATCATGCAGAACAACAAACGACAGGTTTTAGGTATAACAAGCATAGCGGCTGGCGTAATGTTTATGCTGAGCGCATCTCAGGCTTTCGCCGTGACAACGCTGAAACTTAGCCATAACCAGAACCGAGACCATGCTGTTCATAAAGCCATGACCGAGTTCGCTAACGAAGTGAAAGAAAAAACCAATGGGGAACTCCGTATTCGCATTTATTCTGATTCTCAATTGGGCAACCAACGTGAATCCATCGAATTGATGCAAAACGGTGCTTTGGATATTGCTAAATCTAATGCGGCAGAATTAGAAGCCTTCTCTCCGGCTTATTCCATTTTTAACCTGCCCTATTTATTCCGCGATAAAGCACACTATCAACAAGTCATCAATAGTGATATCGGTAAAGAAATCCTCGATTCAAGTCAAAACGTGGGATTTATTGGTCTCACTTATTATGATGCGGGTGCACGCAGTTTTTATGCGAAAAAACCGATTAGAACGCCTGAAGATCTAAACGGTTTGAAAATCCGCGTACAACCCAGTCCAACAGCAATTGCGATGGTGAAAGGATTGAAAGGAAATCCAACGCCATTAGCTTATGGTGAGCTCTATACCGCATTGCAACAAGGGGTTGTAGATGCGGCTGAGAACAACATTACTTCTTTTACGCTAAGCCGCCATGGTGAAGTGACAAAATTCTTTTCCCTGGATGAGCATACGATGATCCCTGATGTCCTGTTAATATCAAACAAATCATTGAATAAATTAACCACTGCACAGCAAGAGATTGTGAAGAAAGCGGCACTGAACTCCTCAAAATACATGATGCAACTTTGGGAAAAATCAGAACAGGAACAGCGTACAAAAGCAGAAAAACAAGGTGTTGAGTTTATTGTCGTGGATAAGACTCTCTTTCAAAACGCGGTTAACCCTATGTATGACGATATTGCCAGAACTCAACCGGAATTATTCGAAATGGTAAATCGAGTGCGTAAAGTAGAATAATTTTCTTTCAAAACCACCTGTTGCAACAAGAATAGGTGGTTATATTTCTGGCATTGATGTCTTAGAATAACATCATTTTTAGTCGTTCCACTTAAGTATATTACCTTACGGCGGCATTAATGATGAACTTTGCAGACTCCAAACGTCCCTATCATGAAGTAGCCCAATCATTACGTCAGATGATTATAGAGATGGATTATTCTCCCGGTGATCGTCTACCTACAGAACGTGAAATTGCAGAAAAGTTCAGCGTTTCTCGTACTCTTATTCGTGAAGCGTTAATTGTATTGGAATTGGAAAACCTCATTGAAGTACGCAAAAGCTCAGGTATTTATCTCATCCAACTGCCATGCTCTTATTCAAGCGATACGACTATCAATGCCGCTGGGCCTTTTGAGTTATTACAAGCGCGTCAATTATTGGAAAGTAATATCGCTGAGTTTGCAGCGCTTCAGGTTACTCCGAACGATATTGCTAATATGCGTAACGCATTGGAAAAAGAGAAAAAAGATCTGCTTTCTGGATCAAGTGAATCCGGTGATAGGGAGTTTCATTTAGCCATCGCGCAGGCAACACATAACAGTATGTTAGTTGAATTACTTAAACAATCCTGGGCGTGGCGTGAGAATAATCCTATGTGGATGAAACTACACAGCCGAATTACCAATACTGACTATCGTAAAGCGTGG
This sequence comes from Xenorhabdus budapestensis, assembly GCF_002632465.1. Taxonomy (GTDB): domain Bacteria; phylum Pseudomonadota; class Gammaproteobacteria; order Enterobacterales; family Enterobacteriaceae; genus Xenorhabdus; species Xenorhabdus budapestensis. Next base: position 287,130 of record NZ_NIBS01000003.1, read on the forward strand.
TTGAATGATCATCAGGCAATTTTGGCGGCTATGATCAAAAAAGATCCCGCAGCAGCGAAGCAAACGATGTGGCAACATTTAGAAAATGTGAAACAAAGTTTGCTTGAATTATCTGATGTGGATGACCCTAATTTTGATGGATATTTGTTTGAGTCTTATCCGGTTGGTATTGGAAAGTGAATTTGAGGTATTGAGGGAAACTAACTCTATATAATTTTATGTAATTACCTGTTTTTATGTTTGATTTATCAACTAAAGCAGGTGAAAAAATAGACGAAAAACAGTTACAACCCTTAGCGACTAAGTTGGCTCAAAATCTCAAGACCCCGGAAGTTCTGAGCCAGCTTTCTATTGTCTTAAAAAACTCACCGTTGATACCATCCTTAGGGCTGAACTAGCGGCACAACATAAATCTCATCCTACCACGATCGTTGATGGCGGATATCATGTTGAGTGACAAGCGTTTCGCACTCACATCAATAACACGCATTTTTCCATAATGCAGCGGCCATATCGAATTAAACAAACGTTAAACGATGTAAATGGCTTAAATCAACATTCTTGCTAGCCGAGTCAATAATAGTAAGTCGGTTCCTTATTCGGTTAACTAACTTTTGTTCTAATCCACTACTATCATTCTTCAAGAAGAATTCCTTCAGTACCAGTCCAGTACTTCAATTGGTAAAGATTCCCTCTAAATTAAAATAGTAAATTTAGCCACATATATTATATTTTTTCTTATTAACACAAAAAATAGTGAATATATTTAATAACAACTCTATTTCACTTCAATAAAAATCTAGCACCAAGCAATCGCCCTTCTAACCAACTCCTCGGTAGCATCAATATATTCCCCATTATTATCATTCCCTCTAAGAATAATCGGTATCTCACTACATCCCAGAATAAAATTTTCAACACCAATATCTTTAAGCTGAGAAATAATCGACTTCAATAACTGATATGCTCTTTCTCCATTTCCACTTTTATATACCAAAATACTTTCCATAATAATTACCTGTTGAATGTCATCAGGAATAACAAAATTTATATTCTCTTTTTTCAGCTTATCTTGATAAAGCCCTACCTTTATCGTCCCGGTTGTTGCCAGAATAGCAACGTTATTCATTCCTTCACTCACAATTTTATTACAAGTAATATCAATCATATTCAGGAAATGAACTTTGGTTGCTGCTTTTAACTCCTCATACCAATAATGGGCAGTATTACAGGGCATGATAATACACTGAGCACCTGCATCTTCTAATATTCTTAATGCAGCTATCATTTTTTTTAGCGGTGACTTTCCCCCAGAGAGAATATTTTCTGTCCTGTCAGGTATATCAGGAAAAGAAATGGCAATAACAGGAATATGTTCCTGATCGCAAGTTGCTGGTGTATTTTTAATTATCTTTTCCATTGTATCTACCGTTGCAGCGGGGCCCATTCCACCGAGTATTCCAATAATTTTTTTCATAGATCACCTCAGCAAATAATCATTATGATGACACAGCTATTACGGTTAGTAATTGCAATATTTCTATTCGCTATGTTGAATTTACATAAGGCTTTTCATTTATTGAAATCAACAAGAATGACTTTATAGGGCAGGTTTTATATTTAATAGTATTGAGCTGAAATGGTTATATGATGCTGTAACGCTGGAAGAGTTAAGAAGTTTGACACTTGCCACAGAAAAAAAGTATATCCCAATCATCTTTCAGCAAGGGAATACAGCAAGCCCTGATTCAAACTTCTTTCCTGACAACTTCTTTTTCTTATGCTCCCGACTTAGAACTGTTCTGTTTTTCCTCCATTTTAGCAATCACTGCTGTAGAAATACTGTTACCGACCACATTGGTTGCTGTACGCCCCATATCAAGGAGCTGATCGATGGCAAGGATCAGCAAAATACCCGCTTCAGGCAACTTGAACATGGGAAGGGTTGCAGCAACGACCACGACAGAAGCACGCGCTACACCAGCCATACCTTTACTGGTGACCATAAGCGTCAACATAATCAGGATTTGTTGTGTGATACTCAGGTCAATATTGTAAGCCTGTGCAATAAATAAAATAGCAAATGATTGATACATCATTGAGCCATCAAGGTTAAAGGAATAACCCAGAGGCAATACGAAGCTGGAGATTTTTTTCGGTACACCAAAGCTATTCAGTGCATTTATCGTTTTTGGGTAAGCGGATTCGCTGCTCGCGGTAGCAAAGGCCAGTGTCACAGGTTCCCTGATCAACCGCAGTAGTGAAAATATGTTCTTGCCGAGGAAAAGAAATCCAACAATAAATAAAACGACCCAGAGTAAAAATAACCCAAGGTAAAAGAGACCAATAAGCTTGCCATAATCATAAAGCAAACCTAATCCCTGTACTGTAATAGCCGAAGCAATAGCAGCAAAGACCGCAATCGGCGCTAATGACATAACGTAATCTGTAATGCGGAACATAACACGCGCCAAATCTTCAATCAGGGTTACAAGAGGGCTTTTTTCCTGGCTGTTCTGGTAAATATATGACAGTGCCAAGCCAAAAAAAAGAGAAAAAATCAGGATCTGCAAGATCTCATTATTCGCCATAGCCGCGGCAAAACTGCTGGGGAATATATGGCTAATAAAGTTTTTCAGGGAAAATCCGCTGGTATTGAAGCCCGTATCGATATTTGACTGTTGAGGAATAGTGATATTCAACCCAATACCCGGCTGAAACAGGTTAACTATTAGCATACCAATGCCAATCGAAACTAAGCCAGCGATAATAAACCATATCATCGCTTTGATGGTAATCCGCCCTACGGATGATGAACCGCCTATTGACATTAATCCAGTAACAATCGTAGCAAATATAAGTGGGGCAATAATCATTTTTATCAGACGAAGGAATACATCAATAATGATGTTGATATAGGAGGCAATTTCTTTTGTCTGACTGGCATCAAGGTATTGATGAAAACCCCAACCCGTTATCACTCCAAGCAGAATCGCGATAATGAGCTGCTGCATAAGTTTTTGCTTGTTCATGCTGACTCCTTATTCTCTGTAAATATTAAAGCCAGTTATTCTGTTTCTCTGCTCCCTGCTTTATCACCCCAACAAATGTTTAAGTTTTCTAACTTTTAATGAAATGCAAATGAGGGTTGAGATATGCAAGATACGCATTCATGTTGAAGATTGACATATCAATTTAAATGATTATTCAATATTTCCTTTAAACACATATTGAACAAGATTTAAATAAATTGAACAGTGGTTTCTAAAATAGTCAGATCGGGATATTAGTGTCGACCATTTTATATTTTCCGTATACGAAAAATTGGCAGGAGCTACACATATGATACACACCCTTAGATAACCATCATGACATCACATAATTTATTGAGATTACAATCCCAATTATCAATTACTCCTTTCTGTTTTCAGAATCACTCTCTTTATTAATTCAGTCCAAAACTTTATCCTTAGACATAACATTAAAATCATTTAACACAAATGAAGTCATAGAACAAAACAGCGATACCTAATATCACACCGTATTACAGGATAGTTTTCAGGAGAAAACGATATGCATAAGACAGCGGATATTTTAGAAAGTAAAAGCTATGTTGAATCAATGACAAATATAAAACCAACCATTGGCATTATTTTAGGTTCAGGTTTGGGGCCGTTCGCAGATACTCTCAGAGATGCAGTACATATCCCTTATAGCAACATTCCCCACTTTGCGAAATCAGAATCGGTTGGACATTCGAATGAACTAGTTATTGGTTCCATTGGTGGAAAAACTTATTATCACGAATGCATGTGGTGCAGTGAATACGGATTTTATCCCCGGTGATTTAATGCTTGGTCATGTATTAAATAGTTAGTTGTTGTGATATGCTTCCCGCCTTTTAAAGGTAAAGCATGACCAAAGTTGACGTCTATTGCCGTTATTGTCACTGCGAAATTAAGAGCCTTAACGGAGTGAGTTGTACAATTAACTCCAGTTACATCATAAATATCAATGATTTTCCCAAATTTTTTGGTGGACTCAGGCGCGTAAACACCGCCTATATTTTTACCTGTGTACCATAGGCCTTTAAAATACCTCATTATTGCAAAAATATCGGCGTCTCTAATGTTATAAACTTGAGCTTCCATTCTATAAAGTTCGGTTGACATATATTCAATTGCTTCATTATTCTGTAACCAAATTAAAACACCATCTCCAGTTAGCCCTAATGGCCCGGTATCAGCATAACGTCCATAAGTAAATACACTTATTCCACTTTCGGCATGAACAGAAATAAATGTATGGCCTGTACCCTTTGTTTCTACCCATAAAAAAATACCCTTAGATAGCCATCGACAAGTCGTGTCATACATATTTAATGTATGAGAGTCGAGTTTGTCTAAAATCCTTGATTGTCTGATTATATCCCTATTATTCATTTGTTTTTTATCCTTGCAAGAATATAAATAATAACCATTGATACCGAAAATGAAAATAATATCAAATGCATATCATGATTTTTAATAAATTTAAAAAAATTCGGAAAATTTAAGACGTAAATAAACGTAGATATATTATTTATTAGGGCAATTAAGAAGACAGAAAAAATCATTCTCAAACTGTACTTTAATTTATTTCGGAAAAAGAATATTGTGGCACATAAAACAAACAGAAAATTGTTAGCCAGCATTGCATAATCTGTGATCTGAATAAAAAAAGACAATTCAGATGGGGTGTATTCCTTGTTTGTCCACAGAATTATTACTTCTTTTATAGTTAAATCAATAGAAATAAATCCTACATTACTAAAAATAAATAAAATTGTTATTATCAGTATATTGAGTAATGACTTAATCCTCATTTAACGCTCCCTATCATTTTTGTCAGTTCGAAAACTAGCTCCAATTAGAAAATTTTTTATGTTACCCATAGTAATTGCACACTTGTGATACATTGCAGGACAGGATATACCAGAATTATTTATATATTCTAGTATGAGTAACAGTAAAGAGAGAAAATCGTGATTAATATTGCATATTAAACAAATAGATATAGTTACCTATGTTACATTTTGTTTAAGACAATATATTTAAAAATCACACTGACGCGCTGCGCTTGTCTTCTCCAAATTACCGGGCTAATGAATTAACCGAGTAATTTGGAGAGCTGAAAGATCACCTGCCAGAAAAACCATGTTTATCTACCCTCCCTGTTAAAGAATTAGGGATAAAACTGTTCACCCTATAATTAGTTGATATATTTAGTTTAAATTATAGGGTGAACAGTGGTGAATACTTTTTTATATTTCTTTAAAAAATTGCTGCAATAATAGAGAATTACTCTTCTGGCAGGTTATCCCTTGCCAGTTTCAGCATCCATTCGATAGCAGCGTCAAGATTCAGGCTCAGATTACTACGAATACCTTGTTTGCTTTTCTTGTGCAGGTAATGCTGACCGTACTCAGCCAGTGCGCCCGGCATATCCATGCCAAAACGAGTTACAGAAACAGGTTTATTCAGGTTATTGCCTTTCATATAAGCAAGGTAGGAGTGATAAAGGTATTTACGGGGATTGAACGGCACAATCTCCGCATTGCCGATTAACAATCCATCAGGTTCATGAGAAGCAATGAGATAACCGCAGAAATCAACCATTGAATCTGTACCACGTTTAATATCCAGAGCTTCTGCTGATTTCTGTTGCTCTGCTAGTAAACGCCTTGCAGATTGTGGATCAGCAAACCTATGAAGCAGATGCCGGATAATAACAGGCAATTCTGCTGCGATTTTATCTCGCAGGAGTGGATCACGTTCATTTTCCAGCACAACTTCGGAAAAATTAAAAATTACCCGACGCCGCAATACCCCACCACTGCGATCACTGAAACTCATGGCGTTATTGTTCACCGCCAATACCACAGCAGGAATACGGGTTGAATAGGGCTGTTTGTGCTTCGGATCAATGGCAACTTCATCACCTCCGGTGATTGCCTTGATGCCGGAGCCATCGCCCACATAGCGGGTCTGATCTGGCAGAATAATCAGAGAATAGCCGACAATCAGCGCCCGTTCCCGTGGGTTTTCCAGTGCTGCCATACTCGCAGAAACAGTATTTCCTTTGCCTGCCAGCATTGAACAAATTTCAGCAAAGTTTCATTTTTGGGGCACATTTACAATCGAAGTGTAGATGCCCCTTATGCCCCTTGGTGCATATTGATTGCAACAGACCACAGTAGACGTCAAAATAACGAAGTATCTTGATTTAGTGGGGTTTTTAGGGAGTTTGTAGACTTGGGTAGACGTTAGTAAACTAACGAATGGTGCGAAGGCCAAACTCGAACATCGCAACTATCCTTATGATCTTAGGTTAATAAAGTAAACTGCATTAGGGATGATACCATCATAGATACCAACAGTCCCAATTGGTGATAATCGAACAAAGAGTATATTAACCTTGTTTGCTTACACTTACTTCGACTTTATCTATATCATAAATACTTACATTGCCTCCAGTGGCATTTATCGGATCAAAAAGAGCAAGATTGATTCCATCGCTCACAGAACTGTTATAAAGCACTCCATGAAAGCCAGTTTTCTTTATAAATTCACATATATACTGGCTTGGGATATAATCAAGGGCTGCACTCTTTGGTAATACGGGTCTTGTTAGTTCGTAACCAAGTCGTTCAAGAAAAGGTATATCTGCAAGCATTTTTCCCATTTCACTTGGATCAGTTAATAAAAATGGGGAAACGGTTTCACGAGGATTTCTTAGGTCTATTAGAGTTAAGTTATCTTTTAAATTAAAATCTGCGACGCAAGCTCTATCACCTGTATGAGGACGAATCTCAGACAAAGCTGTTTCTGGTTTAGAGCCAAGATATAAATATGGTATACCTGTAGGGTTTGCTCTCCCATGACTAACTGTTCTCTTGGGAGGAGCCCCCATTTTGTCTACAGTGAAGACAGTATCATCTGTAAAAATACGGGCACGATACCAAGTTTGAGAAAAATCCTCTAAAGCAAGAAAACTTAATAACTCACCAAGTCTATCAGTATCAAGCGATTTATTGAGAAAATATCTGTTTTCATACATTAGCTCCTGACAAAGATTATCCCATAATGCAAGAGATTCACTTTTATAACTATCAGAAAGCACAAAGGATTTTCTTACAATATTCCCATCATCAAGTATATCACCTAATAGCTCTTTAGCATGAGCCTCATCTAAAAGAGGATGTGAAAATAGCTTCCAATCCTCTTTCAAATGTGCAACCACACTTTTACCATCCGGATGTTGTTCATAAATGTTTATTAATGAACTAAAATGATCAAATAAAGCATAAGGCTCAATAACCTCAATGTCTTTTGTACCACAATACGAACAATCACCAAAACTAGGGGAAAGTGAGGGTATGATATTTTTCTTTAACCCTTTATCCCCAAAACAATTCGCACAGCAGTACTTGATCATATTATTTATCATCCATGAAATCAGCCAAGGTTTCTATGTGGTGAATCATTGACAGTTTTTTTACTGTTCCTAAACCTGGGAAGTGGCTCGGATTATGCAATCGCCTAAACTCTTTAATGGCCGATGTTTCAAGCAACATAGATTCACCAGAGTTTAAAGCAATCATTAATTTTTCAAGTGATTGTGCGAACTTACCTGCTGGATCTGTTGGTGTATCATGTGTTGTCGAAACAAAATGATAGATGTACATTTCATCTTCATGCTTCGTATTAATATAAGTAAGATGAATAGCAACTGCATATGCAGGTCCACCTGACTCACTAAATTCATCTCCAACAATTAAAAAATCACCAAAACCATTCATACCCTCTTCTTCATAATTCAGATGAAGATCTGAAAAGAACTCAGAATCAGGATGGTCAGCATTTCGTCGTTTTTCGAAGCCATCTTTAATTAAAATTCTTTCTGAATCCGAAAAGTGCTTTCGATAGGCTTTAGAACAATGATTAGAAATGAATACATGCTTATATCCATCTCCAAATCTTTCATGTAATGCTTTGGGCTCATCAAATCCAGCATGAATAAAAGTGACTTCATGAGAGAGTTTTGAGTGAAGGAAGCTATCAACCTTAGCAATAGTCATACTCTTATCAAGAAGTATCCCTACAGAAATTTTCTCATACTTACTAAATTCTTTTTTTAATAATTGAGCTATACTTTGCCCATCAGTAGAGTGATCACCACATGCTGGGTTAATGATGACAATTGCATTACCATCATTTTCCTGGATTGTTTTCAGTGTTCGCTCAAGACCATTTAGGGCCTCTCTCACAGGCTCTATGATTGGAGTAAAACCTGCATCAGCCATTACATTAGCAGTATCTCTAATAGCCAACAGTTCAAATTGTTTCCCACGGAAATAAGGATAATACATAGTTTGTTACTCCCATAACAATGCCTCATTAAGAGGAACT
>NZ_NIBS01000003.1:295679-298950 GCF_002632465.1 Xenorhabdus budapestensis
TTGCTCTTTAACAATCTGGAACAAGCTGAAAATTTGAAACAATCAGTAGCGTCGGAAGACGGTATTGATGAGTCTCTCAAAACTCCAGTCCGAAGACACCTTCGGGTTGTGAGGTTAAGCGACTAAGCGTACACGGTGGATGCCTAGGCAGTCAGAGGCGATGAAGGACGTGCTAATCTGCGAAAAGCGCCGGTAAGGTGATATGACCCGTTATAGCCGGCGATGTCCGAATGGGGAAACCCAGTGCAATCCGTTGCACTATCCTTATCTGAATTCATAGGGTAAGGAGGCGAACCGGGGGAACTGAAACATCTCAGTACCCCGAGGAAAAGAAATCAACCGAGATTCCCCCAGTAGCGGCGAGCGAACGGGGAGCAGCCCAGAGCCATCAGCGATATTCATGTCAGGAGAACGGTCTGGAAAGGCCGGCAGTAAAGGGTGACAGCCCCGTATCCGAAGGCGTGCGTATTGTGAGCTCGAAGAGTAGGGCGGGACACGTGGTATCCTGTCTGAATGTGGGGGGACCATCCTCCAAGGCTAAATACTCCTGACTGACCGATAGTGAACCAGTACCGTGAGGGAAAGGCGAAAAGAACCCCGGCGAGGGGAGTGAAAGAGAACCTGAAACCGTGTACGTACAAGCAGTGGGAGCCCTGATTTATCAGGGTGACTGCGTACCTTTTGTATAATGGGTCAGCGACTTATATTCTGTAGCAAGGTTAACCGTATAGGGGAGCCGGAGGGAAACCGAGTCTTAACTGGGCGTTAAGTTGCAGGGTATAGACCCGAAACCCGGTGAGCTAGCCATGGGCAGGTTGAAGGTTGGGTAACACTAACTGGAGGACCGAACCGACTAATGTTGAAAAATTAGCGGATGACTTGTGGCTGGGGGTGAAAGGCCAATCAAACCGGGAGATAGCTGGTTCTCCCCGAAAGCTATTTAGGTAGCGCCTCGTGAAGTCATCTCCGGGGGTAGAGCACTGTTTCGGCTAGGGGGTCATCCCGACTTACCAACCCGATGCAAACTGCGAATACCGGAGAATGTTATCACGGGAGACACACGGCGGGTGCTAACGTCCGTCGTGAAGAGGGAAACAACCCAGACCGCCAGCTAAGGTCCCCAAGTCATGGTTAAGTGGGAAACGAAGTGGGAAGGCTCAGACAGCCAGGATGTTGGCTTAGAAGCAGCCATCATTTAAAGAAAGCGTAATAGCTCACTGGTCGAGTCGGCCTGCGCGGAAGATGTAACGGGGCTAAACCATGCACCGAAGCTGCGGCAGCGACACTGCGGTGTTGCTGGGTAGGGGAGCGTTCTGTAAGCCGTCGAAGGCGGGCCGTGAGGTCTGCTGGAGGTATCAGAAGTGCGAATGCTGACATAAGTAACGATAAAGCGGGTGAAAAACCCGCTCGCCGGAAGACCAAGGGTTCCTGTCCAACGTTAATCGGGGCAGGGTGAGTCGGCCCCTAAGGCGAGGCTGAAAAGCGTAGTCGATGGGAAACAGGTTAATATTCCTGTACTCGGTGTTACTGCGAAGGGGGGACGGAGAAGGCTATGTCATCCGGGCGACGGTCGTCCCGGTTTAAGCGTGTAGGTGGGATAACCCGGCAAATCCGGTTATCCGCAACACTGAGGCGTGATGACGAGGCACCACGGTGCTGAAGTGACAGATGCCCTGCTTCCAGGAAAAGCCTCTAAGCACCAGGTAACACGGAATCGTACCCCAAACCGACACAGGTGGTCAGGTAGAGAATACTCAGGCGCTTGAGAGAACTCGGGTGAAGGAACTAGGCAAAATGGTGCCGTAACTTCGGGAGAAGGCACGCTGGCGCCAGGTGAAAAGACATGCTCTTGGAGCCGAGGCCAGCCGCAGATACCAGCTGGCTGCAACTGTTTAATAAAAACACAGCACTGTGCAAACACGAAAGTGGACGTATACGGTGTGACGCCTGCCCGGTGCTGGAAGGTTAATTGATGGGGTCATCCTCAGGGAGAAGCTCTTGATCGAAGCCCCAGTAAACGGCGGCCGTAACTATAACGGTCCTAAGGTAGCGAAATTCCTTGTCGGGTAAGTTCCGACCTGCACGAATGGCGTAATGATGGCCAGGCTGTCTCCACCCGAGACTCAGTGAAATTGAACTCGCTGTGAAGATGCAGTGTACCCGCGGCAAGACGGAAAGACCCCGTGAACCTTTACTATAGCTTGACACTGAACCTTGAGCCTTGATGTGTAGGATAGGTGGGAGGCTGTGAAGTGCGGACGCCAGTCTGCACGGAGCCATCCTTGAAATACCACCCTTGAATGTTTGATGTTCTAACGTAGGCCCGTCATCCGGGTTGCGGACAGTGTCTGGCGGGTAGTTTGACTGGGGCGGTCTCCTCCCAAAGCGTAACGGAGGAGCACGAAGGTCAGCTAATCACGGTCGGACATCGTGAGGTTAGTGCAAAGGCATAAGCTGGCTTGACTGCGAGCGTGACGGCGCGAGCAGGTACGAAAGTAGGTCTTAGTGATCCGGTGGTTCTGCATGGAAGGGCCATCGCTCAACGGATAAAAGGTACTCCGGGGATAACAGGCTGATACCGCCCAAGAGTTCATATCGACGGCGGTGTTTGGCACCTCGATGTCGGCTCATCACATCCTGGGGCTGAAGTAGGTCCCAAGGGTATGGCTGTTCGCCATTTAAAGTGGTACGCGAGCTGGGTTTAGAACGTCGTGAGACAGTTCGGTCCCTATCTGCCGTGGGCGCTGGAAGACTGAAAGGGGCTGCTCCTAGTACGAGAGGACCGGAGTGGACGCACCACTGGTGTACGGGTTGTCATGCCAATGGCACTGCCCGGTAGCTAAGTGCGGCAGAGATAACCGCTGAAAGCATCTAAGCGGGAAACTTGCCTTGAGATGAGTCTTCCCTGACTCCTGGAGAGTCCTGAAGGGCCGTCCGAGACGAGGACGTGGATAGGCTGGGTGTGTAAGCGTTGCGAGACGTTGAGCTGACCAGTACTAATGCCCCGTGCGGCTTAACCTGACAACACCGAAGGGGTTTTGTGGGTTTGAGAGACGAGAGAAAGACAGGGTTTCAGGTATATTTTCGATAGGCGCGGAAGCGGTGACGGACGAAAATAACAAGCAGCTTGTTCGGGATTGAATACAGGATTTGTCTGGCGGCAACAGCGCGGTGGTCCCACCTGACCCCATGCCGAACTCAGCAGTGAAACGCCGTAGCGCCGATGGTAGTGTGGGGTCTCCCCATGTGAGAGTAGGGCACTGCCAGACAT
>NZ_NIBS01000030.1 GCF_002632465.1 Xenorhabdus budapestensis
GGCACAGGATACGCTGGAAGAGAGTTTTACCCGGCTGGCAAAAAATGCCGTGGGCGAAAATACCGAATCGGCGCGTGTCCGGCAGGATGTGCAGGAAGTCAAAACATTACTGGGACGACGCCATAAACTGTATCGCAGTGCGCTGACCTTTCTGGTGCGCGGCAACGATGTCACTGACCTGAACCAGCGGGTGCATCAGTTATCGTCAACCCTGCTGAGCACCGGATTACAACCGGTGCGACCAGAGTTCAGTGTTTCCCCGCTGAATGCCTATTTACGCGCCCTGCCCATGTGTTTTAACCCACAGAAGGACAGGAAACATTGGTACAGCCGTCTGACCTGGGTACAGCATCTGGCTGGGTTATTGCCGGTTACCGGCCGTTCAACCGGCACCGGGCATCCGGGATTCAGCTTCTTTAATCGCGGTGGTGCACCGCTGACCTTCGATCCGATGAACAAACAGGATCGCACCCAGAATGCGCACTTATTGCTGTTTGGTCCGACCGGGGCAGGTAAATCGGCCTCCCTGGTGCAACTGATGGCGATACACCGGCCACGCCTGTTTATTGTCGAAGCGGGGAACAGCTTTGGTTTACTGGCCGATTACTACGCCAGTCTGGGGCTGACGGTCAATAAAATCGGTATCAAGCCGGGCTGTGGCGTGAGTCTGGCGCTGTTTGCTGATGCCCATCAACTGCTGCAACTCAGCCCCCAACAATTACGGATTAATGAAACCGATATTCCGGATACCGGTGAATCGCAGGATGACGGGGATGAACAGCGCGATATTCTGGGTGAGATGGAAATTGCTGCCCGGCTGATGATCACCGGCGGTGAGAAAAGAGAGGAAGAGCGCCTGACCCGCTCAGATCGCGGTTTGATCCGCGAAGCCATTATGATGGCGGCTCACACCAGCCATGAAGAACAACGTCAGATGGTGGCCTCAGATTTACAGAATGCCCTCTATGCCATCGCCCGCAACCATCAACAGGATGAACACGGCCAGCCGTTAATCACGGCACATCGTCGGGCACGGGCGGATGAAATGGCCGGTGCCATGTCGATGTTTACTCAGGGTTTTGAAGGGGAACTGTTTAACCGTCCCGGCACGCCCTGGCCGGAAGTCGATGTCACGTTGATTGATTTGGGTACGCTGGCGCGGGAAAACTATTCGGCGCAAATGGCGCTGGCGATGGTTTCACTGATCAATACCGTGAATAACCTGGCCGAACGCGACCAGTATCAGGACAGGGAACTGCAATTGGTGATTGACGAAGGGCATATCACCACCACCAACCCGCTGCTCTCCCCCTATATGACCAAGGTGGTGAAAATGTGGCGTAAACTGGGTGCTTGGCTGTGGCTCGCCACCCAAAACCTTGCCGATTACCCGGATACCGCTGAGAAAATGTTGAATATGGCCGAATGGTGGCTGTGCCTGACCATGCCACCGGATGAAGTGGAACAAATCGCCCGTTTTAAGAAACTGACGGAAGAGCAAAAAGCCGTGCTGCTTTCTGCCAGTAAATTACCCCGTTGCTATACGGAAGGCGTGGTACTGGCGAAGAAAATTGAAGCCTTGTTCCGGGTGGTGCCACCGAGCCTCTATCTGGCGCTGGGGATGACGGAAAAAGAAGAAAAGGCCGAACGGCGGGCATTAATGCGGGCGCATCAGTGCAGTGAACTGGAAGCGGCGGTGTTGGTTGCAAGGCGGATGGATGTAGCCCGAGGATTGAAAGCAGATTTTGAATATTCTTAATAAAAATTCCTGATGGAGAAAGAAACTCTTATTCCCTTGTAATAAAAGAATGAGGATAAGAGTTTTTGTCCATAAAACTTTTCAAGTTTTTAAATAATCTTGTCTTTCCATGATGCCATTTTTGAATACCACGCAATAATAGTGGGGAACATTATTAGTATGAACTCGAAACCTGCCAGTTTGCTCAATATGCTGTTCGAGAGAAGCTCTGTCACACCCACTATTCAGATAAAGCTGATAAACCTCGTTATGTCTAAAATTTATATAAACGGAACCTACATATCCTTTGACTTCAGTCTCTCGTATATTTGCTGATACTTTTGCTGCAAGAGAAGTGATATCGTAATTCGCTGAATTGCAAGCAAGAAGATGGATTTTATGCAATCGATTTACTACCGTTTGTGACTGAATGTATCTGGCTACTACGTCATAAGTCCAGAGTTGACCGTTTATCGCAAGGCTTTCCACTCTTCCGGGAAAAACGGCGAGTCCGTGACAAGCAATTGTAAATTCGTTTATTACGTATCCACCATGAGTGGTTGATGTAATATACGTGTGTGCATCTGGATAAATGTCTATAAGATGGACTCTTTGTGTCAAGGTCATTTGAAGTTTCCTCCCCCCAAAAAGTATGTCTGCATTGCAACGGCATTGGTCATGTATATACTCATCTCATTTCAAGTTGCAAACTATTTTTGTTTTATAGGATGCAACTTGAGTTGCTTATGTAAATATGTCTAAAATACGTTTTGGATATTTCATTGTTCGTAGCATATTGAAATAAATATTAAAATGCTTGTTTATGTTGAGTGGGCATATAAATGGATAAATTTTCCTTTTCGGAAAAAGAATTACCCACAGTATTTAAAGCACTTTTTCTGCATGTTACCCCTTTCAGTATGAATGAAAAGGGTCACAATCCGTGGTGCAAAAAATCCAGTCCCATCGGTTCAGTAGGGTAAAATTTTCGATTATCGGTCTGTTAAGCCTGTCACTCAGTTTTCCCGGTCAGGCCATGCCGGAAGTTCCAATCCCGGATCAGCATGAGCATACCCTGGCCGAAATCACCACCCAATGGGGGCAACTTACGCAGTCACAATCCCCCAACGAAGCGGCAAAAACAATGGTCGCCCAGCAGTTATCGTCTGCGATCATATCAACACTGACACCGTGGTTGAACCAATATGGCAATGCCTGCCTCACACTCCCTTTCGACAGCCACTTTTCGTTAAAAGACGTTGCATTTGATTGGTTACTGCCTTTTTATCAATCGGTTTCGGGTACGGCATTCAGTCAGTTCGGGGTAAAAACCCACCATGGTCAGACAACAACGGCTGTCGGATTCGGCTATCGTTATGTCGCCGATAATTGGTTATGGGGTGCCAATGTCTTCTGGGATGCGTTGCGGCCGGAGCAGCATCACCGTTATAGTCTTGGATTAGAAGCCTGGCATGATAACGTCAAACTCTCTGCCAACCTTTATCAGCGTTTATCCCATTGGAAGCCCTCCCGGCTCACAGATTTCGATGCAAGACCCGCCAATGGCTGGGATATTCAGGCCGAAGCCTGGTTGCCTGCTTTTCCTCACTGGGGCGGGCAGTTGAAGTATGAACACTATGACGGACAGCAGGTTGCGCTATTCGGTGAAGCAGATCGCCAGAAAAACCCGTACAGCGTCACCGCCGGGCTGGTTTACACGCCCGTACCGTTAGTCACACTGGGTGCCGATTTTCGGCAGGGTAAGCAAGGGGTCAGTGAGAACCGTTTTACTCTGAACCTCAATTATCGGTTGGGTGTTCCGCTCAGCCAACAGTTTGATCCAAACGCGGTCGCGCCATTGCGCCATTTAAGATCCAGCCAGTTGGATTTTGTAAATCGCCGCAGCGATATGGTGCTGGACTATCAGAAGCAAACGTTGCTGACACTGGCTTTCCCTGCATCAATCAACGGATATGAAGGCAAGGACGTGACCTTTGTACCGATTATCCAGTCCAAATATCCGCTGGCACGTTTAGAGCTGGATACGGCTGAATTACAGCAGGCAGGCGGAAAAATGCTTGATCAACGGCCGGAGAAAGTGACGTTACGGTTGCCGAAAACCACGAAAAACCCCGTCCGGCTTTCGGGAATCGCCATCGACAGCCGGGGTAACCGCTCCAGCCGGGCAGAAATCATGATAGTGAGTTTGCCGACCGAAAAACAATTACAGGTGACAGCGAATAAAACGCAGGCCAAAGCCGATGGTCATGACAGTGTGATCTATACCGTCCTTGTCACCGATCAGGAAGGCACTCCTGTCCCTTATCAGGCTGTTATCTGGTCAAGTGATAAAGGTACATTATCCCAAACCCGGCAGAACACAGATGCGCAGGGGCAGGCATCGGTCGTGCTGCGCAGCCGTCAGCAGGGGCTGCATGCGGTACGTGTTACTGTGGATGAAGAGGCTGTCATTGCACCTTCAGTCCAGTTTGATGCGGTGCTGATACCCGAAATCACTGTTGATAAGCACAGCGTTAAGGCGGATGGAAAAGCCATAGCGACGCTGACCGTTACTGTCAAAAACGCAGTCGGTGAACCTACTTCGAATCAGGCTGTTGGCTGGCAGACCAATCTTGGCCAGTTATCCTCTTTGTCATTAATGACCGATGCGAAAGGGCAGGCCACGGCTTATTTAACCAGCAAAATATCAGGAAATGCAGAAGTGACGGTGGCGGTTGGCAATGAAACGGTGATGACTTCTCCGATCCGCTTTATTACCTCGCTAACGCACACGCTTCAGGCAGACAAACAAACGGCGATTGCCGATGGTCAGGACAGCATCCTTTATACGGTGAACGTGCGCGATGCAGCGGATCAACCCGTTGCCAACAGCAAAGTTCAATGGTCTACGGATAACGGGCAACTGTTGGATAAGCAAAGTCAGACCAATAGCCAGGGAGAAGCAACAGCCCGGTTAATCAGCCGCATCGCAGGGCGGGCAACGGTGAAAGCCGAGGTGGCGGGAAAAAACCTTGATGCTGCCCCGGTAACGTTTAAACGTTTGCTGAAACCGGCTATCACGGTGGACAAAGTCCGGGCGAAAGGCGATGGTCAGGATACTGTGGTGTTGACGGCCACGGTGAAAGATTCACTGGGATCACCCGTGGAAAATCAGTCAGTGAATTGGCAAACAGATCATGGCGTGTTGTCCTCAGAACGGACACAAACCAACCCTCAGGGACAAGTGCAGGTTCAGCTGAGGAGTACGTTTGCAGGGGAGCATCAGGTGCAGATCCGGGTTGGTGATAATAAAGTGGCCGCCCCTGTTGTCACGTTTGATGAAGTGCTGTTATCCACCATTCGGGCCAATAAAACCCGTGCCGCGGCGGATGGCGAAGATCGGGTGACTTTTACTGTCACGGTCACCGATATTCATGGGCAGGGGCTTGCGGATAAAGCGGTTGACTGGTCTGGAAATTTTGGCGAGATGATTTTTGCAGAAGACAGAACAGACCGTCAGGGAAATGCAACCGCAATCCTTGTCAGTCATCATGCCGGGCAGGCTTCGGTCACTGCTGACGTTGGTGAGCAGCAAGTCGTCTCCTCTGTGGAATTTATCCTGCCGTTACGCCTGGTTGATACCGTTGCCGTTGACAGCCAAGGTGGTAATGCCAACCAGAAATCGTTTGGTCTCCGGGGGCCTTCCGTACTCTGGCGTGGCGCAAAATTCCGCCTTATCACGGCCGGCAATACAGGCCGGGTGAACTGGCAGAGTGATTCACCCTCGGTGACGGTATCGGGGGATGGGGTGACGGTGCAACAAAATCCTGACGGAGTCAGGCTCACCGGCACTGATGAGACCGGGCAACAGGTCGCACTGACCTTGACGGTTCACACCTGGTTTGAGCGCTCCGGCCTGACGGAAGATTTTTACTCGAATGCAAAACAGATTTGTCGGTCACTCGGCAGCCGGATTGCCTCCAAATATGCCCTTGAACGGTTATATGAGGAATGGGGGAATTTTTATCTTTATGAGGGCTGGACGCGGGATTTTTATGTGACCTCCACGGATTATCTGGCGGCCAGTTCAGGTTCCGCAGAGCATCAGGCAAAATGGGCGTTTTGGGCAGAAACAGATCGGTGGATGCGAAATGGCTGGGCGATGACAGGATTTGCGTGTAGTAAGTAGTGCTATTTAACACCGCTCTAATTATTTAGGAGGAATAAGTGGCTGTAGGTACGGCCACTTTAGCAATAAATATCAGAAAGTAAATAATCAAATCTCTTGAATATCTGGATCTGCAAATTGACGAAGAATATCTAGGTGGATATGCATATCTAATTTTTTGATATTTTCTAATTTAATTTCACCGCCTAATACAATCGCAGGTTCGAAACCAAAGATTTCGTGTTCACCTAATGGACCATATTTTTCTACAGCTTTGGAGAAAATACCTGTTTTTGTACCGCCTTTTAAATCAAAATCATCAGGTGATTTTATTCCAAAGAAAGAGGATATTTCTTGGTCTAACTTTTTCTTTTCTTTCTTGTATGCTCTTTTTTTCGAATAATTAATAGAGTTAAAAACACAAGATATTGTTAAATTAATTCCTGTATGTTCGCCACAAAGATAAAGTTTACCAAAGCCACTTCTGGCAATAACATGATAAGAGTCCATAGATTCGAATGGGGTATCTTCTAACCACATATCAACGATATCTTCATAGTCATCAGGATTGACAATGCTAAATAATCCATCTCTATAACTGTTCCAGCCTTCATGTTTCCAATAATATAATAATTGCCCAGGCAGTTTTCCCAGCCATTTATCTATGGCTTCGTCAGGGACTGCTCTGTGTTGAGTGGCCTCTCCCATATCTTCAATGAAAAGCTCAAAATCTTCATCCCGCATCACTTTTTCCCCTTACCTCGACACAATTCTAATTGTACATTCATTTTGGCATCACCCACTCCATTGTCCAGAGCTTCTTTAGCTGCATCATCAAGTGATTTGATACGTTTTCCATTCCAGCTACCACCGATGGCGCTGTTAATTCCTTTATCGCCCATTTTCTTAGGTGCATATTGACCATACCCTCCTGCTACCATATCAGGTTCATGCAACGCAGCCAATCCATCGAATATATCGTCTGCTTTTTTCTGTGATATTTTCTTCGCTTCTTTTGCAGGAACTCCTCGGTTTTTTAAACTATCATATATTTTTCCTTTTATATCTTCTTTAGTGTCATTTCGGAAATCCTCTTGTGCTTTCCCAGCCAGACTATTCCGCTTATTCTTCTTATAAGAATCCCGTGCCAATTTGAACTCTTCAGGCGACATATTATTAATCGCATCCTGCTGTCTGCGCAGTTGTGCAGAATATTCTTTCAAAAAAGCCTGACGCTCTTTCTCTGTTTTTAATCGCTTATAGCGTTTGCTGTTATAAGGATTAAAACACGGAACTTTAGTTTTTTTAGCCCCTTTGACTTTTCCGCCTTTTTTCTCTGGTTCGTCAGGTTTTCCTGTGTTCTCCTTCGGTTTTTCAACCTTATTGACCGTTTTTTTCTTTCCTTCTTTAGTGGTCACTTTTTCAATGGTTTTCCCGATATGCTTAATGCCTCCGACGATCCCTTTGACGACATTTTTAACAGCTCCTTTCGGGTTCAGGTCTCCCAGTAGTGCACCGGTCTCCTGATCTGAATTGTCTAATGTCACTCTGAGGTCATCAAACTTGTCGGTGGCAGTACTTTTTCTGGTCTCTTCAGCGGCTTCTGATAACACCCTAGCCTGTTCTTTATTGCCAAGGATATCATGCCACCTTGCGGCATCTTCCATATCACGTGCTGCTTCCATTTTGGCCGCAGGGTATGCAAGTTCCGCAAGATCCACCCCAAAATTCCAGGTATCTTTTGCCGCTCCCTTCCCCATTTCAACGGCGCTTTCATATACCTGACTGGCAAAGTTCTGTTCGTTCTGCGTACCGGGCTTGAGTACCGGGCTCGCTTCAGCAGGGGCAGTAGTGACTTGTGGAGGTTGCCCGACAATTTCACCGAAGGTATTGCCTTCCCCTGTTGCAGCATCATTGCGTGCCTTTTTTTCCAGTAAAGGTTTATCGCTCACCGTAAGCGGTGCTTTTTTGGTTTTTTTTACCATCGCCGTCTCCTTATGCGCCGTTCATCCAGAATTTATCCCCATGCCGCAGCAGCAGTTTGTTGCCTGCCCGGACACTTTTTGAGTGTTCTTTCGGGTGGCACTTACCCCCGACTGTGCCGCTTTTGATGCCATTCGCAACGCCGGGTTGATCACCCAGTGTCTGTGGCACAAAACTTTGGGTGAAGACAACCACGGGTTTGCCATTTGTCCGCACGGATTTGACTGGTACAGAGCTGTCTGCCAGTTTGGCCACCACCGGATAGGGAATGGGGGGCGTTGATGCACCCATCGGTGTTTTGCATACGTCAGGTACAATGCTGACGACCATCCATTGGGCTGCTGTCCGGGCGAAATAGTTATCAGCCATAATGCACCTCCCTGCCATCACCCAAATCAACCCTGACCAGAGGTGCAGCCGGATCCATCTCAAACCGGGCCTCCATCACCCGGATGCTGTCGTTAATCTCGGCGTGGTAGCGGTAGGTCATGGAGAGCGTGAGGGCTTCGCTGTCGATAATTAAGGTATCCGGATGCATCAGATCAGGTAACATTTCGCCATTCAACATTCTCAGCAGCATAAAAGGGCGATGTCCCGGTAGCTGCACCCGCAGTGTGCCCTCACGGGTTAAATGAAACAGGCTGATACGGATATTATTATCCGGATGGTCGATTTGCTGATCTTCCGGCGCGTTATTCCAGTAGCTGAAATCAAAATCATCGGGGAGATATGGATGGCGCTCTTTCAGCCAGGTGTCATCGTAGGTGCCGGCTTTTATGCGACGGGGCAGCCAGGGACGACCAATTATACCGAACCCTGCCGGCAGGCAGCCGGGGTCTTTCATGGCAGCCGGCTGCCATGCGCATTGGTCCATGTGTTTCCCGGTAACAGGCGCATCAAAATGTTCAAGACGTGGAGCCGGATAACGGGAAAGGTTTTTCGCTTCCACATACCACGGTGTGACAAATCCCGTGCCAATCGGATTGTATTCGAAAGTGGCATGGGCAATGGGGGGTGCCTCTTTTTCCGGATGCTGTGCCCGTTGCTCATCGGACAGCCTGAATCCATCTGCCACGGCAGCGGCTGCCTCATCATTTTCGTAGATCTTACACTGTCCGCCAAAGGCATACCGGTAGTCTATCGGTAGTTCCGTGAATTTTTGCGGCGGGGTCAGTTGCCATTCCCCTTCTGGGGAACGCTGAAACTCGCGTTCTCCCCACACCAGTAAGGTTTTATCAATAAGGGGTTGCCGATCCGCTGTCGTGACGAGTAACCGGACAGGGACTCTTTCAGCCGGAATGCCCGCTGGTGCATAGGCCACCCCGTTGACAATCACATCACATTTCGGTTTTAAGGGGGCCAGATCACTTTCCAGCCGGACAGAGGATAGGTTAAGTTCACCGCTGAATTCATCCTGCAATGTCAGCTCCCCGAACGGCTCGGTTAATACGGCCTGATAATACGGTCCGTTGCCGACAGGCTGGAGCTGATAGACGATTTTCATCGCGACAACATGATATTCTTCGTCTTCGGTATCCAGCATCTTGTAGTGCATGACCGAAAAGGGTGTCAGATTCTTAAATTCCATCGCAAAGCTCCTTAGTTCAGGTCAATGTCCTGTGCGCTGATTTGAATGGCATCACTGGCCTGAAACAGGAAGTTATTCCCCTGAATTGTGACATTACCCAGCTTGTCCATGCGCAGGACGCTGTTGCCACAGCGCAGCTCAATCACCGTGCCTGCGGTAATGGATAAGGATTCACCCACATCCAGTGTATCTGTCAGGCCAATGGTCTCTTCCCGGTGTTCGTAGACATCAATGGTCTGGTTTTTTTCGACCGTTTCACTGTGGTTCGCCAGCACGTGGGTATTACGATCATTGAGTACTTTGGTGTTCATGTCTTTTTGTGCATGAATAAATACTTCCTCACTGCCTTTCGCATCCTCAAACCGCAGTTCATTAAAACCTTTGCCTTTGTGGGTTTTGGTTCTGAAGGTCGTGCGGGTTTTCTGGGCCGGTAAATCCAGTGGCGGGCGGTTCAGGCCGTTATAAACACAGCCGGTGACAATCGGCCGGTCAATATCCCCGTTGAGATAGGAAATGATCACTTCCTGTCCGATACGCGGGATGGCCATAAAGCCAAAACCGTTGCCGTTCCAGCCCTGCGCCACCCGTACCCAGCAGGAAGCACCGTCATCCGCCTTGTCATAGCGGTTCCAGTGGAAATGCACTTTGATGGCCCCGTCTTTATTGACGAAGATCTCTTCCCCCTCCGGCCCAACGACAGTGGCGGTTTCATCACCATCGGCCTGTGGCCTGTAATGGAACGGGGGACGCCAGTCGGCGAGACCATCAATAAAGCTGAAATGATTACTGAGCGTTGTGCCATCACCACTGTTATCGCCCAGTGCTTGCGGGCAGCGACCGTGATGGCTGATACCGACAATCTGCCAGCGGGCATTGAGCGGCAGGTGTGGGTGACTGATGATTTCGAAGATTTTGCCCGGCATCAGTTTGATGCAGTTGCTGCCGCCGCTGCCGGTCTGTTTCTGGTTATCCAGGGCATCATGGCGGTATTTGAGAAACGGTTTGGCGGCGGCATCTTTCTGAAAACGCCCGTAACTTTCAAACACGGTATAGGGGGTTTGGGTGCCAAAATCACGAAACCCCTCGCTGCTTTGCATATGGGAGAGGTGATAGCGGGGATTATCGTAGTTAAAATCTTTGTGGAGGCTGCGCTGCGGACTCATCCCGACCCCCAGCCGTACCTGATAAATCGTATCTGTACCCAGCGCGGTTTCCGGTTGCGGACTGTAAGTCAACGGTAATCCCGCAGTCATGCCTAAATGGCTGTCGCTGAAAAACAGGGTCTCATCCTCGAACCAGAAGCTGATGCCTTCTTCTGCTGCCAAGCGGCTGAAAAAGGCATAATCCGATTCCCGCTTCTGGGTCACATATTCTCTGTCCTGATGGGGATCGTAGAGTTTCGAATCGGCCCGGACTTTATGTTTTTTCAGTAAGCCACTCAGAATGGCCGGCACATTTTGCTGATGGAAAATACGGCTCTCCTGATTCAGCGTCAGACGCCAGAGTGCCGGGCGGACGGTGACGCTATAGAGCGTCTTATTGCCGTCGGTGCCGATCCAGTCCGCGTGGGAGATGATCCCGGTGATTTTGCGCTGCAACAATGGGCCGTGAAAAATTTGCAATACCGCTTCCTGCATCAGCAGCGACGTTAACTTAATCTCTGTCAGTGGCTTAAAGGGATTCAGATTACCGGCTCTGACCAGCGTCAGGTTCAGGGTAAACAGCTCAGATAATCCTTCCTGAAGGGAAAACTCCCCCACACTGAATGTCCCTTCGGGCAAGCCTGCTATCTGAAAAGTAAAGCGTAATCCACTTTTAGCGGTGGGAAGCATATCCATGATATTCGTCATGTTTTGTTGTACTCCTTGTTGTTATGGGTGATGGTCTACATCTCTGCGCGTGTTCCGTCGACCTCCCGGAACGCCCACAGAACATGACTGCTGCCCGGGGTATAAATATCCAGTTTGACGAAGGTGGACTGACTGATAAAACACGCCATGGCCTCACTGACTAACCGGCAGAAACGGTACATTTCCCCCGGATTGTGGTAACAGTCGGGATTGAGTGTGAGTCCCACCCGATGCCCCCGGACAGGACGGTCGCGTTTCAGGCGGTCGATCAGGTGTTCTTCCACACGGACAATGCCGTCGATATGCCGTCGGATATGGCGGCTCAGCGGGCGATTGAATTCGGCGTAGGGATCGAACAGGCGGAGAAAATGTTTCAGGCTTTCTGTGGCGAATAACAGTGCAGGCGGGCTGGAAAGACAGGAAATCAGCGGCCAGCCGACATTATCCTGCAACAGCGGTCGGTAATCGGGGGTGACAGGAAGAATATTGCGTACGCGGAGATGGGCCGGAGTCCCTTCCTGTGTGACA
This sequence comes from Xenorhabdus budapestensis, assembly GCF_002632465.1. GTDB lineage: Bacteria > Pseudomonadota > Gammaproteobacteria > Enterobacterales > Enterobacteriaceae > Xenorhabdus > Xenorhabdus budapestensis. The sequence goes on from NZ_NIBS01000030.1 coordinate 11,856, forward strand.
GTAATTTCGCCTTGTTTTAAGGTCATGGCCTGGGAGTGGTAACCCAGAAAATCGCCAACAACGCTCAGTGGGGGCAGGCACTCAGCCGGTTTGCCGGTCAGGTCAAAAAAATGCAGTTGGTGTGTGAGCCTGCCCAGTAAATCACAATCACGCTGGTACAGGTAGTAAAACGTTTCAGGCTCGTCGTCTTCCGCCAGCCAGGGGGCAGACGGTATAAACTGTTCGATGGGCAGATAGCGGGAGGGGTCCCCGCGTTGCTGCGTTGCATCGGGTTGCTGAACCACCTGAATATCGTGTAGCCGGAACAATTGCACGGACTCGCCAAGGGACAGGGGATAACGGTGATTTCCTTCACTCAGTGGCAGGGGAGAGCTGGTCAGGGTTTCCAGATGCAGGGCAGGCACACAACCAAGCATAAAGGCATCGTCAATATTCTCCAGTGGCAATTCACCCTGAAAACGAAAAATGAGGTCAAAGGTGCCGTCGGCATTTAGCGGGACTTCAGGGCAACTGTTACTGATATCGACCGCCATAAAATTATACAGATGGGGCAGGGCATAATATTCCATCAGTAATTGCAGGCCGGTATACGTGCGTTTTCCCGTCGGCAGGAGAGGATTATCGAACAGGTTGTGCCAGCCATAAGGAAAACTGTTCAGTTTTCGCTGCGTTCCCTGTGAGTTCAGACGCATCTCACAGATATGTTGATCCAGCCACAGGCTTAACTGGGCTGCCCGTTCACTGTCTGAGCCGAGGAAAAAAGACAGTGCCCCGCTTTGCCAGACGGGAGAAGGGGTGCCCGTCTGGCAAAGCGTCAGCACTATCTCACTGTGTGTGCCGGTTTTTTTCACGACCCGGTTCAACACAATCAGGGGTTCAATATGCAGAGGACGGCAGGTGTTAAAGGTGAGTAACTGCCCGTTGACATCGGCGGAGATAGGCGTGCCTGCCGGAATGTCAACCACCCCCTGATGCTCGCCATCGGTGGGATGAAACTGCATGAGCGTGGTCGGTGGGATGGGACTCAGGGCGGATGGCCAGATGCGGGACAGGATACCATGGGTAATTTCAGGAAAATCATCCTCGACTTTATCCCGTAAGTGGGCAATCAACAGGGCAAAGGCTTCGAAAATCCGTTGAATATCCGGATCATGAGAAGCGGTCAGAAAATCAGCTAAATGGGGAGCGTCGTTTGCCACGCGCCGGGCCAGTTCCCGCAGGTAGGCCAGTTCTTGCAGGTACAGTGATTCCTTTCTGTTTTTCATCTGTGTTTCTCTAATGTGTCGGTTCATTATTGATCGGCACTTTGGGTAGGAAGTTTATATTAAATGAGTGTGTTATAAGAAAATGCAGCTTATTGTATCTTCATATTGGTTAATGTAATTAATGTCATGTTTTTTTTATGATCGCCGTACAGCCCAAAAGTAAGGGGGACAGCGTAAGAAAGTGAGGAATATTTTTTTATCTCACGCAAAAAAGAATTGTTTGCTGATTTTTCTGTTTTTTTTCCGCACGCTTCCCGTCTGTGTTCAGCAATGGGAAGGTGGGAATGAGAAAGTGCTATACCGTATTATTCGGGTTGGGATGGCTGGTCGCCTCAGTGAGTCAGGCCAAAACGGTGGTGTATACCGACCGTCAACACATGCCCACTCACTGGTTACTTTGTGGCCTGCACGGTTGTACGGTGAAAACCTCGGTGAAGGTCACCCATTACCTCCCTGAAGTGGTAGTCTCCAGCTATCAGGCCTCCGGTGGCAATCCGTGGACAGAAATGGCGCAGGTCAGTCAACTCTCCGGTGGCGTGGAAAATACCGTGACCGGGGCGTTCTCTCATCTGAACGCCGGCGGGGGTAATCATAATATCCAGATTGCCGGGCAACGGCGTACCAGTCTGCGTTTCAAATATGCCGATGCCATCGGACATCCGGCAACCAACCTGATAGGCGGGCAAATCCCCGGTTATTCGTGTCGCAGTGCGGCCACCCCGCTGATGCCTTATTTTTTCAGCACACTGGATAGCGTGGCATGGCGCTCGGGTCTGCCGGAATCGTTCTACCCGGAAGCCCTGATACCCGGTCAGCGGGAGCTGGGCAGCCAGATGGCCGGCACTGTGTGGGGCAATATTTATCCGCGCTCAGGGTTTATTAATCAGACTGATGATGACAAGGCCTCGGCTTTGGTGGCGCAACGGGTCGCAGATATCATTACCCGTGTCGGGCAACCCCATGTTTATCAGACCCTGAAAGGCACACGTACCGCCGGTTACTGGCCACCAGAGCCGGTCACCGAAAATACCGGCAGAAAAAATCACCTGTGGCAGCGGTTATCACCGCAGTTAAGTCAGTCCTGCGCCGTGTTTCCTGACGGTGAACACACGGCGGCAATCGATGGTAATCAGGCGTATGCCCTGTGGCAGCCTTACAGTTGTTGCCAGCGGCGTGGACAGCGTTTTCTCAGCAGTACGGATATCTGAATACAGGAATAAATGATGAGAAAAATAAACATGTTATGGCTGATAGCCGGTGGGCTTGTCATCGCGTCTGCACAGGCTAACGCCACGGAGCTGTCCCTGACATTACCGCAGGTGAACCGCAGTGCACTGGGCTATGGGGCAGAGGCCAGCGGAGCGGTGTCTGATACGCTGTTCTATACTCTGGGCGGCGGTTCGGTGATATCTGAACCCGCCAGTCGTAGTGGCTCTGCCACACTTGGCGGGCTGGAGCTGGGCTGGCGTTCGGATTTGATGTGCGGCAATTTTGACCTGAAAGCCACTGTCAGCAATCAGTTGAACGGGATTACGGCCGGGTTCAAGAACCTGATGAGCGATGTGATTCAGGGGGCAACCGGTGCGGTGGCCAGCCTGCCGGCGATGATTATCCAGCGGGCCAATCCGGGGCTGTATGACATGCTGACTAATGGGGTGTTACAGGCTAATGTGGCGTTCGACAAAGCCCAGTTCAACTGTCAGGCGATGGCCAATAAAATGATGGATTTTGCGCAGAATAATAAATGGACGCAGTCGGCGGCTTTGCAGGAGTACAAAAGTCTGGTTAACGGCGGGGATGGTGATGCGGTGCGTGTCAATAACGCCGGCAGCAAAGCCACCGGTGCCGGCGGACATCCGTGGATTGGCGGCCAGAGGCAGGGCGGTAAGGGGCAGAGTGCCATTCGTCCGACCCGTGATTTAGCCAGTGCTGGTTTTAATATGATGAACCAGTTGCCGGTGCTGAGCCAGTCGTCGGTCAGCAGCCTGAAATGTGAGGGCAGTGCCTGCCGTAAATTCAGCAATGCCCGTGAGGCAGCCGAAGCGGTGGTCAGTGTGCTGGGCGACCGGGTCATCCGTACCTGTGCCCAGTCATCAGACTGCACCAGTGGCGGTGAGAAATACCAGCCTGGCACCACCGTCTCGGGCACGGGCTTTGCCCCGATGCTGGAAGCCCATACCCAAACTAATACGGAACAGCTGGTGAAGCTGGTCAGTGGTACGGAAAAACCGACGATGGTCAATCTGGCGAAACTGAAAACCGGCAGTCTGGCAGTGACGAAAGGCGTTATTCAGGCCTTGCAGCGCGACCCGGACCGGGCTGCCCTGACGGGACGTTTAGCGGGGGAGCTGGCGATGGCGGAAACCGTAGAAACAGCATTGCTGATGCGCCGGATGCTTATCACCGGCATGTCCGAACCCAATGCGGCGGCACAGTCCGAAGCGCTGGCCGAAGGGGAACGCCGGATTGCCGCGCTGGACCGGGAAATCAATGCACTGAAGAATGAAATGCAGCTGAAACAGGCCCTGTCCCGTAATGCCATCCTGACCATTATTGAGCGGGACACCCAGCGTATCAACATGCATCCGCAAAAACAGGTGCCGGACAGCACCGATGCCCGTTTTTATCAGCTGGAAATACCTCGCAGTGAACGGCGGTAAGTGATATGGCCGCGATGATTTCCACATTGAGAAAAGGTGCCGTGTTATCACTGCTCATCGTGTTGGTGATGGGCATCACTTTAGCAACAGGCTGGGTCGGGCTGCATCAGGCAGAAAAATTTAACCGCATCCACCACTGGATAACCGAAACCGGGGGAGTCTGGTTAGTCTGGCGGTTATGCCTGTATGCGGGACTGGGCTGGGGTAGCTGGAAAATCTGGCAAAGGACAAAGCACCAGCGAGTACACCGCGCCGCGTTGATGCGGATGATGGTGGCCAGCCTGCTGTTTATCCTATTGGGTGAATATGCCCTGTCAGGCCATATTGAGGGAGTAAGATGACAACCAACAGCTATCTGGAATATTTTCTGACATTACTCGGTTGGGTCGTTAATAACGGATTATGGCACATTCTGATTGGCACCGGACTGTTCACACTGCCGTTAGTGATAAAAGTGATCGCTATTTGGCTGAAAGTCAGAGAGTGTGGCGAAGAAGACGGTAGTGGTGGATTACAGTCGCTGGCTCGGACTGAAAACACCCTGTACGGCGCGTTCTTCGTGATGGTGGTGTGCTGTGTGCCGCTGGTGAATGTCAGCCTGACCACCCTTCAGTATGACCAATCCCGCGCCAAAAGCTGTGGCACCTGGACACCGACAGCGCCGGATAAAAGTGGCTATGCGCCGGTGATGTCCAGTCTGAACAATCAGACCGCGGCTGTGCCGCTCTGGTGGGCGGTGGTGCACCGGTTATCCAAGGGACTGACACAGGCGGCGGTGGCGTCCATTCCCTGTCGGCCGGATCTGCGGCAACTGCGCTTTGACGTGCAGCACACCCGCATCAGCAATCCGGCCCTGGCGGCGGAATTGCAGGATTTTACTCACGATTGCTATGCTTTAGCGCTTTATCAATGGAAACAACGCGATCGGGAACACACCACCGATCCGATTATCCTGAATGATATCGGCTGGCTGGGTAGCCGGACGTTTTTATCCGGGGATTACCGGACGCTGCAATCCCGCCTCCCCCGGGCGGATTTTCCGTGGCAGGAGAGCCGGGATAATGGACGGCCTTATACCGGACCGAATGGTTACCCGACGTGTCAGGCCTGGTGGTCGACCGCTCAAACCGGTCTGAAAGACCGGGTACTGGCGCAGGCCGACCCGGGGTTGTGGTTGCGCCTGTCAGCGACACTGAAAATACTGGGTAAAGACACACAGGCCTATCAGGAAGCGGTGATCCGCCGTCTGGTCAGCCCGGTGAATCTGACTGTTTCACAGGAAGGGTATGTCTATGCCGGCTATGGTGGCAATGCCGATCCCAGTCTGTTGGATGGTTCTAATCGGATCGGGGCTGCCGCAGGGACGTTAGTGGGCGGATTACTCAGTATGCCGATGTTCGATGCGGTGCGACAGGCGCTGCCGATGATGCAAGCGGTGATTTTGATGGCCTTATATATCTTAATCCCGTTAATATTGTTGTTTGCGGCCTATGAATTTAAGACCATCTTCACGCTGACATTTGTGATTTTCGCATTGAATTTTTTGACCTTCTGGTGGGAACTGGCGCGCTGGCTGGACAGCCATTTACTGGAAGCCCTGTACGGCTCAGATACCCACAGCCTGTTTAATCTGGCGGGTATTCAGAATACCTCAGATGATTTAATCCTGGGGCTGGTGATGGGCACGCTGTTTATTGTTCTGCCGATGGTCTGGTTGGGCGCATTGGCTTGGGCAGGGGTGCGGATGGGGGATATGGCGGGCATGATGAGCCAGGGCGTGGGTCAGGTCAGACAATCAGTCGGCATGTTCGGGCAGCTGGTGATGCAGAAGATGATGTCTAAAGGAAAGTAGACAAATTAAGCGTTTAAAATTCAGGGGATAGGCCACTATCCCTTAAATTGAGTTTGAATTTAATATTTCCCTTTATTTCATTCTATTAATAATGATTATGATAATTTAAATAGGTCATGTTTTCACGTTAATCCTTTAATTGATGTTTTTATTCATTTGGGTTTTATATTCACATAAATATACCAATGATTATGAATCGCATCACAAAATCGTCAATGATTGAGTGCCATTTTATTCAATGTGGATTATATTTAATGCGTTATAATGTCATTGTTTATATCGATATCCTCTTTGGGGGAGTAGACGATATTTAATATAGAAGCCTCAGGGGTCGTAGCCCTTGAGGTTTTGTTATTTATTACAATGAAAATTAAATTGGTTTAGCCAATTTTTTAAGAGGTTTTACCTTCATCCTATTTGTTGTTTTTTTCGGAAATTAAAGGTCGGATAACTATTCTTAACAGTATGGGTAAATAATTTGTTTAACAAAAATATCTTATTTAATTTATTTGTTATTTTTATTAATTCAGGAGGGGGTTATATTTCTTCTCTTTGTTTTTATATTTTATGCTGGCATTGCATTAACTCAAGGTTCATGAGGTCCATCACAAAAAACAAATAATGTAGTGCCATTTGGTTCAGGATGAATTAGGCTAAAAACGTTATACTTACCATGTTCTATGATATAAACTCTTTTGTTTATGGTTGTAGACGACATATAGAATCCTCAATGGTCGAACCCATTGAGGATTCGCCGTTTATAACGATAGGGATATACAGATTGGATTCTTGGTTATCGATTTAATTTAGTTTTTTCGCTATTGAATTAATAATGAAAAGGATTAAATTGGAAAAAACTTAATATATTCTCAAATGGATCAGGAAAAATGATGAGTGATACTGGTAAAAATGATAAGAGAAAGAAAATTCAAAAACGACCCAGTCATTTTATTCCTTACAAAACGACGTATGATTTACGTTTAAGTAAAAGGGAGCCTAATTTAATCAACATACTGAGACAGGTTCAAGGTTATGAATATGGCTTTTTTATCGTGTTGGGTGTCCGTCCTTGGTCACAACGGAGTGGTGGGAAAAATAATTCCATCTATGTCGTCAGATGCCGGTGCGGTAAATATGCGGTCAGAACATTAAAAGCGATTAGAAATCCTAATAATGTTAATGATATGTGTGTGCATTGCCAGCACCTGTTTAATCGAAGACGTAAAGAAATATTTCACACGACAGGAGACGATGTGGATTTGTCAGAACTAACCGGTATTCAATGTAAAACTCCTTTGGAAATTAAAGAATAAGAAAATAGTGTCACATTTCGGAATTGCATTATTGTCGTCTCCCTTATGCTATATGTGTGAACATCTTGTCTCAGAGCTAATCAGATAGTATTGAGTTCGTATGGAATGAGAAACATCTAGCTATGGGATATGCTAAATATCAATGTACTGCGTGTTGAGAGGGGAAAATCATCACGCGATGTCACTGTATGGTGACTTTAAATTTAAGAATTAAGTCAGAAAACGTGATAGGTGGGATGAACAGGGCAAGAGCATGAGCGCTCACTTTTCATTCACGGGTTCAAATCCTGCCTTTAGGACTTGCATGGCAAAATTGGGATTCATCCACGCTTTTTTCTGTTTTCGCCGTATACTGAGTTTGGATTTTTCTTGCCGCAAGGTGTTAAGTGCAATATGTCTAACACAAACCATATTCTCTGCCGCATTCTTCCTGTAAATTTGACAAGCATCTTCGTTCATTGTCATATCAAGTACCCAGTGCAGGCTGTTTTCGATTTGCCAATGCCCACGAACGGCATGCTTAAACTGCTCCTGACTCAGCAACGCCGAACTGATATAGTAGCGGTATTCCAGTCATTCTTTTCCTGATTTATCAATACGGTAACCTACTGCTACCCCCAGACTTTTCAACCCGTTCCACTGGGGACATTGAGAGACCAAATCTTGGGCGGGCAACACATGATATTCCCGAGCTTCGATACGTCCGTGGCCTTTTTCAACGTGGGCAGTTTTCGTCTCGCTCTGCTCGACTGTGATACCCGACAGTACCTGAGCAACCGATTTTGCCAAGGTTGGTTGGTTATTTTTAACGGCTAACAGATAGTCGCCTCCTTGCTCTACTATCTGAGCCGCAATGGTTTTTTGACATCCCATGGCATCAATAGAAACCAAACAACCTTTGATATCAAGCAAAGACAAAAGTGCGGGAATTGCTGTGATTTCGTTAGATTTACTGTCTGTTTGGAGTTGCCCCAGAACCACTTTATTCGTGGCGGCAAAGGCGCTGACCATGTGGATGGCTGAGCATCTATCTTCACGGTTATAAGAGGCGCGCAAGGTTTTTCCGTCAATGGCAATTAAACTGCCTTCGGTAAGAAGAGTCACGGCCTGCATCCAGTGGATAAAACATTGCTGGAACTGGTGGGGTTCAATACAGGCAATAGTACGGGCAATCGTATCATGTCCTGGTATTCCTGCTTTGAAGAGTCCTTGATGTTGAAACCATTCCACATGACCGTTGCCATAATCTTCAATATCTTGCCAACCTTCGGCGCCTGCAATGGTTGCATAGACAGTTAAAAAAAGAATATCGCACAGAGGGTATTGAATTTTGAAAGATTGTCTTTTGTCTTCAATGTGACCGAAATAGAGTGAAAAGGCGTCAGTATCCATGATATAGAAGAGGCTTAAAAAAGTGGGTATTGGGACACAATGATATTGATGAGTCAAATCCAGTTTTTAACAAAATTTTCACGCTCTTGCTCTGGTGGGATGAATAACACCACCAGATAAATATCTTATGTAAGATCTAGTAGGAGATGTTTTATTCAAGATGTAGCTCAAAGTTCAGACCGTAGATCGTTTGTAAATCATAAAGTTGCTAAGATATTTGTGATTTTCCTTTTTTAATGTTTCAGATATGTAATAACTTAATATTAGAGTAACTTTGAACGTTTCTTAGTATGCCTTTTGTATGTTCTCTTTCTAATAAAATCAACATGACTTCTGTAAAATATCTATATTTTTGATTTCTTTGTTACTATGAAAATTAATATTTTTTATCATGTGTTATTGAGTTATTTTATTTTGTTTATAGTGTGTTTATTTATTTTTAATTAAAATAATGGAATTCTATCCATTAATAAATCCTTTTTGATAATCTAAGGTTGATCATAAATAATTCAAGCCGTTAAGAAATAAGGGAGCAGGATGTATAATGAGAATGACGAATCAAAATAAATGAGATGTAAAAGATATGCTAATGCTAGTGTTTTGATATGTAAGATTTTTAAATCTTATGGCAGATATAAACAATTATCTCAAAAGAAATTAAAACTGATATGAAGCTTGTCAGACTAAAAGAATTACACCCACATGAGGAAATAGATCCTATTCATCTTGCCATATTATTCGAGGGAATTCACCAAGAAGGTGTGTGGCGCATTCCTATTATTATAGACAAAGACACAGGAATTATTATGGATGGTCACCACCGATACAATGTTGCTGTTATTTCAGGGTTCTCAGTCGTTCCATGTTATGAGATGTCTTATTCTTCTGGGAATGTGATGGTTGTCGATTGGGAGACCGGTCATTCTTTTTGTTATAAAAGAATTATTGATTGTGTTAAATCAGGTAGGCTCTTTCCTCCTAAAACCACTCGTCATTATTTTACTGAAATTTTTGATATCGTCAGAATAAATTTAGATGAGCTTTACTAGTTAAACTCAGACAGAGGTTAAGGAGAAAGTTATGTCGTTTTTTAAAAGAAATATTATCGATAATATATCTGAGACGCCTCTTATTAATCTTGAAAAGATTAACAAAGCATTAGGTACAAATGTGGTTGTTAAGCTGGAAAAAAACAACCCGGGAGGAAGTATTAAAGACAGGGCTGCTGTTTTTATCATCGAGCAGGCTGAGAAAAAAGGGTTTCTGAAACCAGGTGGCACAGTTATTGAATCATCATCCGGGAATTTTGCCATTAGCCTTTCTATGATCGGTGCGGCGAAAGGTTATAGGGTCATTGCTCTGGTTGATCCTAAAGCCACTGAAACCAATAAAGCACTGATGAAAGCTTATGGCGCAGAAGTTATTACTGTAACGGAGCAAGATGATACTGGATCATATCATAAGACGAGAATTAAGCTGGCAAATGAGTTGGCCAGAAAAATTCCTGGCAGTTACAGGCCTGATCAGTGTTTCAATGTGTTAAGCGCTGTTGCACACTATCATACCACAGCAAAAGAGATCCATGCTCAAACCGGTGGACTCATTGCTGGGATAGCGTGTGCTGTCAGTACAGGGGGACAGATTGGCGGAATTGCTGAATATTTCGGTAAGCACCTACCCGAGACTAAAGTTATTTGTGTGGATGCTTATGGATCTTCCATTTTTGGCGGACCTTCTCATGCTTATAAAATTCCGGGAGTAGGGCTGGGTTGGACACCGCGAAATATCAGTGACGTATCAAAAATTGATTTCGTTTACCGAGCAAAAGATGAATCTGCTTATATAGCGGCAAGATTGTTATGCCGTCATGAAGGAATTCTGGTTGGTGTTTCTTCAGGTGCGGTTTTATTGGCTGCACTGAATGCATCAAAGCGCCTAAGGAACATTCATCCCATAGTGGCGGTTCTGGGAGACAGTGGTGAACGCTATCTGGATACCCTATTTAATGACAGCTGGCTTGAAAGCAATAACATAGATACAGGGGTGGAATTTGAAAGATTGTTAACTCTGGCAGAATCAATGGAAGCTCCGGTTGAAGCCGGAAATATTGACAGTAATTACAGAGATGATTTGATTAGCCTTCTTGAGGTGCCGGCTACCACAATCACGCATTACAATATGCTCGATAAGTGACCAGGAGTATTATGAAAAATCATCTCATATTTTCTGTAAGCTTCTTTCTGTCATTTGTTAACTTTCTGATTTTCTACAGCTACCCTTTCAGGCTGGAAGAGCTGGGCGTGGGAAATGGAGTTGCTGGCTTGGTTGTGGGTGTGGCCACCATATTTACACTCATAATGAGGATCACTTCTGGAATCATTATTGACAAATTCCGGCTTAAATGGGCGATATTGACCACCGCCATACTGTACAGTTTGTCTCTGCTCCTCATTAACAGTGACTGGGAATTCACTGTAATAGCAGGCCGGGTTTGCCTTGGTGGTCTGCTGGGCATCATGTCCACTTTGCTGATGTACTATACGTTAACAGCCAGTAATGACAGTACTGAGAAGTCAAGAAACGTTTCCCTGTTCACTTTTTTTAATGCCCTGCCAACTTGTCTGGCCCCTTTTATCGCTCTGAAGATGGCTCAGATTTGGGGAGTTAACAGCGTTACAGTGATGGCTGTGATTTTATTTTTTTTCTGTCTTCTGTTGGCACTTATCCTTGATATTCAAACGATGTCAATCGGTGGTGGAGATGGTTCAAAAGAAGATAGATTATCTGAAAGCCTGAGGTGTGTAATAGCGGATAAAAATGTGAGAGCCTCAATAATGGTCCTTACCTTAATTTATATTATCAGTGGTACAACGGTAACATTTTTGCCTGCTTATTTTCTGAAATCAGGGCTTCATGATCCATCGTGGTATTTTCTGGTATTTACCATATGCATGATGCTGCCACGGCTGCTTTTGAAAAAACACATGCCACGGGACAATATGTTTCCCTCTAGGCTGCTAATGATCTGCGTTACGCTCGGGCTTATTGGTAACCTCGCAAACTATCTTTTGGCGAAAAATCAACTTGTTATATTTGGGGCTGTATGTAACGGCATGACGCTAGGCATAATCTATCCCGCCGTGATGTCATACGTTGTTTGCTGTGTAGGGACAAATCTTTCAGGGACGTTGTCTTCGGTAGTAGCGGCTGCCGCTGATTTGGGTGTTATTTTGTCCAATCTCGGACTTGGTATCATCAGTGTTTCAATCAGCAACGATATAGCCATGTTGTTTCCGGTTATTTCCTCGGTTACCGCTTTGCTTATTGTTTATTTAAGGATGATGACGCAACCACATATAAAAAGGGAAACATAAACATGAGAAATGTCCTTTTCTTATCCGACTATGAGGATGAAATTGAATATCAGGCTGTGTTCGAAAAACTGTCTGTCTGGGATATCACCGGTGTAACTGCAAAGCCACGTGAAATCAGCGTCATAAATACCTTATCGGGTACAGAGTTTTTTTTCCGTGGAGCGCCTTTATATCCCGATCTGGTTGTTGGTTATGCCTATGAAGATGATTTATTGACAGCAATAAAACTGATGAAATTGTGGCAGATGACAGGTATTACTGTGCTCAATCATGGAAACACATTGTTCTGCGGGCAAAATAAAGATCTTTCCTCGGCAATGCTAAACGCAGCGGAAGGTGTAAGGCACCTACCCTATTTCAAATTTCCTTCTTTGCCTGCTGAAGAAGAGATAAATCGTATCGGTTTTCCTCTTGTAGCTAAACCGGTAAATGGCGCCTGTGGGCGTGGCCTGTTCAAATTCAATTCCTATCAGGAATTCTCTGACTGGGTTCAGCAAAATGAAAAATATCTTGATGATTATTATGTTCAGCCTTATATCCCGAAACTCAATAACGAAGATTACAGAGTTGTTGTTGTCAATTATGTTGCCCGTTACGCTTACTCACGCAGAGGAGCGAATGGCAGTTGGATCACAAATTTGATGAAAGAGGGCACAGGTAAGACCTTTACTGTGGATATATTACCGGAAGACCTTGTTGTGATGGCTGAAAAAAGCTCTCGTGCAGCCAATTCACCTTTCTGTGGTGTTGACGTGGCACTTGATGAAACCGGGACTCCCTTCATCATTGAGATTAACACTTGTCCGGCAATCAAAATCAGTCGCTATATTCCCGGTGCAGATACTCTTGTTGAACAAGCTTACGCAGAATTTATCTATCAGGAGCTTACTAAAAATGAGCGATAACTTTTTTGTCGATGATATCGAGAAAGAAGCCATGATCTTGTCCCTGATCGCTGGATGGACAAAGTCTCGCGGAGGTATCGACGCTTCCGTATTACGCGGACAGGGGGCTGCACATTGCCTATTTACTCATGAAATTGGCAAAATTCCCCGTAAAAGGGAATCTTTTTACTGGAATTGCGAGAACATTGCGGACAATGCTTTAAAATTTCACGGTAACCAGCCACACGTCCTGAGTATTTTTGGCGTGAGCAACGAAACTCACAGGCATCTTTTGTCTAAGGGTTATAAGGTGATGGCACGTGAAACTTACATGTACAGATATCTTGATGCGGGGGAACCGGTGTGGAATGACACCGTTATCCAGATCAGAACCCGTGAGCAGGCTGACTGGTATAACAATCAGAAAGGGACACTCTTCATCAAGCCGATACATCTTAATAATCCTGATATTTATGATTTTTATACTGAGCATGAAGGCATCATGACATCCCATGCCAGAGCGATTCGTTCAGGTAATTATCTTGTGATTGATGACGTTCATACTAAACCTGAATACCGAAGAAGAGGGTTAGCCACGATACTTCTTTCTACGATCACATCTGTTGCACTATTGGAAAAACTCAAAGCATTGATATTGATCTCAAGTGAAGAGGGTGTTTCGCTCTACCTTCGTGAAAACTACCAATTAGGGTCATCGCTTACCGTTTATCAGATCACAGCAGAGAAGGACAGTTAATGAATATTATTGCTCTTGAAGCATTGACGTTTGGGCTTAGCCGCCTTGCAGATGCCGCTAAAAAAAATGGTTGTATACTGATTCTTCTGACTCATGATAAAACCGTCTATGACTACGAGCTTTCCCGCCCGGATACAGACAAGATTAAGGTGATTGAAGTGGACACTTTCTGTGATGATGCGGTCACTGACGTTATCAGAAAGGAAAAGGATGTTGCAGCTATTCTCAGTATGACAGACACCTGGAGTTTGCATTGTCTTACTATCAATAAACGCCTTGGCCTATCGGGCCATAATCCTGATGCTATCCACTTGATTAGGGATAAATATCGGCTTCGTAACCATCTTTATAACTCAGGTTTGTCAGCTGGTAAGAGTAAACTTGTCGATCCTGTCCAATTCGATAGAGCAACGATTGCCCAAGGTATAAACTATCCTTGTATTGTGAAAGACACGGCAGGTACTGGCAGTCAGAATGTATGGATCGCTTATGGAGAGGAAGAGCTTACCCAAATTCTGGATAAAGCCTCTTCTGCTGTGCTGCGAGGACAAATAACGGTGGAGCCATTTTTTTCAGGCACACTGTACAGTCTGGAAACACTCACATGGCAGGGCGAAACCCGCGTTATTGCATTGACAAGCCGTATTATGTCACCGGAACCCTTCTTTCGCGAAGAAGCATTTTCATCGCCCGTGATGCTGGATATTCCTCAAAGTACTGCCTTGCAGCAATGGATAAACTCCGTTCTTAATTGCGTAGGTTATGACAATGGTTTTGCTCATACCGAGTTTATGTTCACCGAAAATGGCTTTGAGGTCATTGAAATCAATCCTCGACTCGGTGGAGTCCAGATTGGTGAGGCGCTTTGTCAGTCGCTAGGGATTAACATCTATGAGTCGTGGATTGAGATGGCGCTGGGTAAGCGCCCGATGTTGATGGATGCTCCATTACCTGTCTTGAAAGGAATTGGTCAGATAGTTGTTTATGCTGCTGAGACTGGTGAGTTTTCCCATATCGAAGGACTTGATAGGTTGACCTCCCATCCGGGTAAACCGTTTTTTTATCCGACAGCTTACTCTGGGAAGCAGATAAATACGGTAGATGATCAACGCGCGAGCATAGGCATACTTTTTGCGGAAGGTAACTCTTCTGAAGCAGCACTGTTTAACGTTTATGCCGCAAGAAATAAACTCCGGGTGGTTATGAAAACTTGAATGTCTGCGTTCAGTGGCTGAATAACCAATTTCTTGCATCTAAACTGTTCGCTTAAGAAAATGCTTAATCGAGCGGTGTTACTTTTTTATTCATTCAGTATGGTATGCGATGAGGAATGAGAAGGTAAGGTCGGGTGCAAAAGTGTTAGGTCATATGGTGTTTATTGCATTACAGAGGACATAAGTTTAACGCGATGCTCAACTTTAACTTCCTATAACGTTGGCTTGTTGAAGCCAGTCGCGTTGGTTTTTACCTTGTTTACAATTGGCAAAAATACCCAACGTGTGAGAAAGCAGTTTTCTGGCAATTCGATTACTCAAATGCCACAAATCCCGTGCCCAGCACTTCTCGATAGCAAATT
>NZ_NIBS01000031.1 GCF_002632465.1 Xenorhabdus budapestensis
GCAGAAAGACAAATACAGCTGGGGCTGGAAGAATAGTGTTTAAGCCCCCTTTTAGGGGGCCGCGTCAAAGCCGCCTTCTATGAAGGCGGATTTTTACTTTCGGTGTATTCCGATGATTTCCGAATACAAAAATGGTGGAGCTGGCGGGAGTTGAACCCGCGTCCGAAATTCCTACATCCTCGGTACTACATGCTTAGTCTAATCTTTACATTCGCTTGCCAGCTGCGGACAGACACGCCACTAACAAACTAGCCTGATTGAGTTTAACGCTTCAACCCCAGGCAAGGCATCCACGCGATCTCTTTTGGGTTTGACCTCTCTTGATCCCCGTCCTAAGAGCGGAGGCTAGGGAGAGAGGGCTCTGCGCAGGTTATTAAGCTGCCAGTGCGTAGTTTTCGTCGTTTGCGACTATTGTTTTGCGGCTTTTTACGAGGCCAACCGCCCCTCGGCATGCACCTTGGGTTTCGCGAATCCCGTCGAATCCAGAATCAGCCCCAAGTATGTTAAGCGCAAGTATATCAGAATATTGGGGAATAATGCTAGTGATTAACGCCCTGCATTCTTCATAATTCGTGCTTTGTCTAATTTCCACTCACGTTCTTTAATGTCTGAACGTTTATCGTGCGCTTTTTTACCTTTTGCAACGCCAATTTTGATTTTGCACCAAGCGTTTTTCCAATAAAGGGAAAGGGCAACGATGGTATAACCTTCACGATTAATTCGGCCATACAAGGAATCAAGTTCGCGTTTGTTAAGTAATAGTCTACGTGACCGTGTAGGATCACAGACCACATGGGAAGAGGCGACATTCAATGGCGTGATCGTGGCTCCAAAAAGATAAGCATCACCATCTTTGAGCAAAACATAACTCTCACTGATGTTTGCTTTACCAGCGCGCAGCGATTTAACTTCCCAACCTTGTAGCGATAAACCGGCTTCGAATTCTTCTTCAATGAAGTATTCGTGACGGGCTCGCTTATTCATGGCAATAGTTGCCGAACCGGGTTTGTGTGCTTTTTTCTTTGTCATAATGCGTTGTATTATACTGTAAGCGTTAATGAAAGAAATCTATTCTGCATGATATTTAGCGATAAGTGCACATTATTGCTCTAGATGTTGTCAGGTTTTTATTTAACCACATTAAAATGATACTATTCGGCGCTGTTACGTTTTACAGGAAATGATATGCCACAGATTAGTCGCTCTGCGTTAGTTCCTTACAGCGTGGAACAAATGTATAAATTGGTCAATGATGTGAAATCTTATCCGGCTTTTTTGCCGGGATGCGTGGGTAGCCGTGTCATAAGTAGCAGTGATAATGAGATGACGGCTTCTGTCGATGTCTCCAAAGCGGGGATTAGTAAGACGTTTGTGACGCGGAATACGTTATTTGACAATAAAAGTATCAGTATGCAGTTGGTTGATGGCCCCTTTCGCAAACTAATGGGCGGATGGCATTTTACACCACTTAGTGAGGATGCCTGCAAGATTGAGTTACATCTCGATTTTGAATTTACCAATAAGTTGATTGAATTGGCTTTCGGTAAGGTTTTTAAAGAACTAACTGGTAATATGGTTCAGGCTTTTACCCAACGTGCACGAGAGGTTTATAGTGCCTGATATCAATATCGAAGTCGTTTATGCTTTACCCGAACGACAATATCTGCGTAAGGTAAAACTACCTGAAGGAGCAACTGTCGAACAGGCAATTGTGGAATCGGGTCTTTTGGCCTTTCGGAGTGATATCGATTTGGCTAAGAATAAAATCGGTATTTATAGCCGTCCAGCTAAATTAACAGATACGTTGGAAGAAGGGGATCGTGTAGAAATTTATCGTCCCCTTATTGCTGATCCAAAAGAAATGCGTCGTAAACGAGCAGAACGAGCTAAAAATAGTGCTCAGTAAATATCTATTTGATATTTATGCGCCAAATAACTATCTGGCGCATAAATAAAATCTCACATTTTACCCATTTTGAGGCAAAGTTTTTTCATTTTTGATACCAGTTAAAACACCATTGCTATCAAAAATGAGTGTCAGTGTCTCTTGTTTTACTTTCGCGTGGCCGGGCTGCTGACGGAAGACATAGTACCAGGTTTGGTTCCCAAATGGGTCTGTCAGCATTGGTGTTCCCAAAGTGAAAGTAACTTGCTGTTGGGTCATCCCTTTATGAATTTTTGATACCGCAGCCGGTGTCAGATAATTCCCTTGATTAATATCAGGACGATAAACAACTCGCTCAAACATAGAGCAACCTGCAGTTAGCATAACCAACGATACAGTAGCGGCAGTCAACAATTTACAGCGCATAGTAATTACATTCCTTTAGGAGTCAGGCCGTTGATGATAATAAACATTATAGAGTTTGAAAACCTCTATGCCATTTACCTATATCTTTAATTTTAAAATCTGTAAAATATATGACTTCAAGTATACAAAAAAGTTGTATACAGGTTGTCATTCAAGTTGCAGCTTTGTTGACTGTATCTTGAAGTCCATAGAGTATTTAATTTATGCTTCTAATAGTTCTTTTGCATTAGCCAACGTGTTTTTTGTTACTGCACTACCTGCCAAGAGACGGGCAAGTTCTTGAAGCCGGGATTTTTTATCCAATAGCTGCATTCGGGTTTCTGTTTCTTCTCCATCAGTTTGTTTGCTGACGTAAAAGTGTTGATGACCACATCCTGCAACTTGCGGTAAATGTGTAACACACATAACTTGGGTTGATTCGCCTAATTCACGGAGAAGCCTGCCTACAATCATTGCTGTTGGGCCACTGATACCAACATCAACTTCGTCGAAGATTAATGCAGGAGTTTCCGTTTTTTTAGCGGTAATAACCTGAATAGCCAGAGCAATACGAGAAAGTTCACCACCTGAAGCTACTTTGGTCAGTGCTTGATGGGGCTGCCCGGGGTTAGTTGTAACGTTAAACTCCACCTTGCTGGCTCCATCAATATTTAAATGTTCAGGTTCGAACATAACATCAATGGTGAAACGTCCATGAGGCATGGAAAGCTGGTGCATACTGTTGGTGATAAGCTGGCTTAATTCAAGGGCATACTGTTGGCGGACCTGATGCAGTTTTTCTGCAACGTTGAGTGCTTGTTGATAGTGTAAGCTAACAAGTTCACTGAGATGAGCACAATCATCTTCTTGCTGTGAAAGTTGGTGTTGTTCTTCCAGAAGCTGCTGGTGTAGAGTCGGTAGTTCTTCTGGGGAAACATAATGTTTACGCGCGATACTGATTTGTTGCGATATTTTTTGTTCTAATTCAAATAGGCGGTTAGGATCTAATTCCAGTTGATCACTGTAATGACGCAGTTCATCACTGACTTCGCTGATTTGGATAGCAGCTTCTTCCAGCATGTTGAGTAATCCACTGAGTTTGTGATCCATACTGGCAAGATCAGTCAGTTCATTTCGTGCGTAACTGAGAAGACTAACGATATTTTGTTCATCATTGTCACTTAATATCTGGAGAGTATTTTGGCTGGCGGACAAAAACTGACCGCAATTTGCCAGGCGTTTATATTCGCTGTCCTGCTCTTGATATTCACCAGCTTGAGGCGCAAGTTCATTCAGCTCTTTCAGGTGATATTCCAGCAATTGTTGTCGAGAGCGACGCTCAAGTGCTTGTTGTTGGAATTGGGCAAGTGCCTGACAGCTTTGTCTCCATTGCTGATATGCCTGCTTCATTTCATTTTGCAACACAAATTCGCCGGCATAGGTGTCCAGTAAATGTCTTTGGTGACGATTTTCTAAAAGCAACTGATGAGCATGTTGCCCGTGGATTTGAATCAGGTGTGAACCTAATTCACGTAGTTGGGAAAGGGGAACCGCAGTACCATTGATAAAACCACGGGAACGTCCGTCTGCCGTGATAGTACGCCGTAGCAGGCACTCATTATCATCATCAAAACTACCATCAAGTTGATAAGTTTCCAGCCACTTACGGGCAGAAGGAGCATCAGACAGCAAAAAGCGGGCACAAATGTCAGTACGTGGAACACCAGCACGAACCATATTCGCTTCGCCACGATTACCGAGGCATAAACCCAGTGCATCAATTGCAATTGATTTACCTGCCCCGGTTTCTCCTGTGATAGTTGTCATTCCTGAACGAAAATCAATTTCAAGTTCGCGAACAATGGCAAAATTACTGATGGTCAATTGAGACAACATCGTGCTCCTCCTACCTTTTCCTATATTTAAAACCATGTTTCTATGTATAAATTCATGATATAAATCCATGTTCCTGTGTATAAAAACATGTCTGTTTTTTCATACAGTATAAACTGGTTTTTTATACAGTAAAGTAGGAAACCTACGTTTTTAGAACATTTTTTTCGACCAGCCTAATTTAGTGCTTAATGTGTTGAAGTAGTTGTAATCTTTCGGGTGGATTAAATGCAGGTTATATTCGCTGCGTTTAATAATAACTTCTTCACCATCTTGGATTGGTAAGACAATCTGGCTATCGCAACTGACTTCGTAATCACTGCTGTTTTGGGTAAATTTCAGACGAATTCTACTTCCGCTACTGATGACAAGAGGACGAGCAGAAAGTGTGTGTGGAAACATGGGAACCAACACAATAGCATCCAGATTCGGCGTCAGAATTGGCCCACCGGCTGACAGAGAGTAGGCTGTAGAGCCGGTAGGTGTTGCTATGATTAAGCCATCTGAACGTTGAGAAAATGCAAATCGCTCATCAATATAAACTTCGAAATCAATCATATGGGCAACTTTTCCGGGATGCAGGACGACTTCATTTAGTGCTGTACTGTGCCGTGGTTTCTGGCCTTTTTTCGTGACTTGTGCTTCCAGTAGAAAGCGTTTTTCATCCCGATATTCTCCATTGAGGACTTCAGAAAGTTGTTGCAGGGCATTATCAGGATCTAGATCCGTCAGAAAGCCTAAATTACCACGGTTAATACCAATGACTTTTATATCATAACGTGCCAATACTCTGGCCGCTCCCAGCATATTGCCATCACCACCAACAACAATCACCAAATCGGCCATTTTGCCAATTTCGGTCAGTCCTCCGGTTTGAGCGCCTTGTAAGTTAATATCTTTTGCAACTTGCCTGTCCACAATTACACAGTAACCTTTAGATACCAGCCAGTGATACAGTATTTCATGGGTAGCTAGTGCTTCAGGATGACGTGGCCGACCGACAATACCGATGCATTTGAATTCATTATTTATTGCTGTTATTTCCTGCAGCATATGGTTTTGCCCTCACAATATGATGTGTTCCCTTGAATCCCTCGTTTTGATCCCCATAATAAGCGGGAGTGGCGAAAATAATACAAAATACGCGGAGATATTCATGAGTAGTAAAGACCAAAAAGTACCTGACGAGCAAGTCTCAGAAAATACAGAGAATGTATTTGAGCAACAAAAAGATGCAGAAAAGGCAGACGCGACAGAGACTGAAAATGTTGTTGACCCGCGTGTTGCCGAGTTGGAAGAGGAACTGAAACAGGCTCAGTCTCGTGAACGTGATGCGATTTTGCGCGCTCGTGCTGAAGTGGATAATATTCGCCGTCGTGCTGAGCAGGATGTAGAAAAGGCGCATAAATTCGCATTGGAAAGATTTGCCAATGAGCTTCTGCCGGTGATAGATAATCTGGAACGTGCTTTGGAAGTGGCAGATCGTACCAATGAGACTTTGGTACCAATGATTGAAGGTATTGAACTGACACTGAAATCATTTATTGATGCAGTGGGTAAATTTGGCATTGAAGTTGTCAGTGATATTAATGTTCCTTTCAATCCAGAAGTACATCAGGCGATGACTATGATGGAATCTGATCAACATGAACCCAATCAGGTAATGTTGGTAATGCAGAAAGGTTATACCCTGAATGGACGTCTGCTGCGTCCTGCTATGGTTGCCGTTTCTAAGTAAGAGATACGGATTCCATGATTGCAATGCCGCCGACAGAGGCGGCATTTTTGTAGGCATGAGACGGTTATTCAGGCAATACTGGATTCCAATCAATTGAAGTCAATCCTTGAGCTTCAAGCAACTGGTTAGCTTGGGAAAAGTGTTTGCAACCTAAGAAACCACGGTGTGCTGATAAAGGGGAAGGATGTGGTGCTTTCAGGACATGGTGGCATCGGGTATCAATAATACGGCCTTTTTTCTGAGCGTGAGAACCCCAAAGCAGGAAAATAACACCGCTTCGGTGTTCATTGATTGCTGCAATTACCTTATCAGTAAATGTTTCCCAACCCAGATTAGCATGGGAGTGGGCATTGCCTCGTTCAACCGTCAGCACGGTATTAAGCAGTAATACCCCCTGTTTTGCCCAACTAAGCAGGCAGCCATGATTGGGATGGTGAAACCCTGCAATGTCAGATTCCAGTTCTTTGTACATATTGACGAGAGAAGGTGGTGCAGGAATACCCGGCTGTACTGAAAAAGCCAGTCCATGCGCTTGATTCGGGCCATGATAAGGGTCTTGCCCCAAAATCACCACTTTTACATCAGCCAGTTCGGTATAGCGAAATGCATTAAAAACATCCTGCTGTGGTGGATAGATGGTTTTGCCTGCTTTACGTTCATTAGCGACATAAGCCAATGTATCAACGAAATAGGACTGTGTCTTTTCATTGCCGATGACATCGTGCCATGTAAGAGGTGCGGACATAGCGGATCCCGTTTTATATGATTATCAGATGGGCTTAAGCTTACCGATTCCCTTAGCGCAGGGGAACCCTCTGTGGTTAAACTTAAGCGAATTGATAGAAGAAAATGCTGTTTTATGGATTTATTGTAAGCTTACGAGCGAGTAAATTGTAGTTCTTGTCTGTTCAACTTTTTTAGATCTCATTAAATCTGGCATTGAATTATTACTTCTGTTTACTAAGTGCCATATAGGGTAATTACTTTATATTGTTAATCAAAGATTAAATTTGATATAAAACTGTTAAAAATTCTGCCGATAAGAAGATTTAGGTCAGTCTGTTATGTCTAACTTAAAATAGGTAGGGGTATCTTATGACTTTGACAATAAATACCAATTTTTTTAGTCAGTTAGGGCTCTCTCCTGTACTGGGAAATCAGGAAACTCTTCAGTCACCATCTTCCGGCAGCAAACTTCCAGACAAAAGTGAACACCTTTCCTTACCAATAACTTCATTTTCAGAAAATACGAAACAAACTGATTCACTTTACCAATCATTGGTCAGTGCTTCTCAAACTAAAGTTATGGCAACGCCTGAATTAAAGGCTAATGATATTGCAGGAAAAGATTCAAAATTTATCGACTATTCGTTGGTGCAGGTTACCCGTGATGCATACCGCAGAAATAGTCTCGGCATTGGTGACTATGTGCGCGTGCCGGATGATGAGCTCATAAAGGCGGGTATTGATCCTGATATTCTGGATGACAGTTCAACGGGATTTCAGGCAGGGATCTATCGTAATAAGGGACTATATATTGTGTCATTTGCAGGCTCGAACGAAATAAAGGATTTTATGGCAAGTATTCGTCAGGGGCTTGGGTACAATGAAGAACAATATAATCAGGCGGCAGAGTTGGCACAGGCAGCATTAAAGGCATTTGGTGAGAATGTAATTTTTACCGGTCATTCAATGGGAGGTGGGCTGGCATCAATGGCTGCTCTGACAACAGGAAAGCCTGCTGTTATCTTTAATTCTGCCGGTGTTTCAGATTGGACTTTGAAACGAATGGGATGGTCACCAGAAGTAGCTCGTGAAATGGCAGAGAAGGGGTTAATCCGGAATTATGTTGTTGAGAATGATTGGTTGCATAATTTACAAAAAAGGTTGCCACTTCCTCAGCCAATGGGAAACCAGATTTTGCTTGAGAATGAATACGAACCAGAAGACAATATAATCGATTCAATTGTGAACTACAGTTATGCGTTACATTCATTCAAAGCTCATTTTTTGGAAGCTATACAGGAATTACTGGTTATTCATAAGCCTTGGCAGGGTAAAGGGGATAGCAAGGAAAGTGTGATGATGGCTGCCAGGAGTGATGATATAAATGATAATGTCGTTCATTATCACGAAAAGTTGTCATTGCAAACATGGGCAGTGGATATGAATGAAAACGAACTCAATGCTTTGTTTGATGAACCTTGTTGTCAATTTGATTCGCAGCAGGAATTAAATGCACAAAAGGTTAAGCAATATTATTCAACTCATACTCATTCAAGTATGTATCTAACATGATATGCTGCCATTTTCTTGTCTGTTATCAATGAAAAAGCGGGCAATTAGCCCGCTTATTACCATGATCAATCGTGAAAACATTTAATCTTGAGTAGATTCTGTCGATTCTGGTCTGGGGTTACCTGAAGGAGCGCGGCGTTTTCCGATGTTTTTGCTGTCACGATGGCGTACTTTCCCCTGTTTTTTCTTCGCTTCTTCTGCTTTTTTCTTTTCTTTACGTTTTTCCAGCACTTTTTTGGATGGCTTATGGCTTTTCTTTTCACTCGGTGCTTTGGTTTGCGGACGAAGTTCATCTACAACCCGCATTTTCAGAGGCTCGTTGAGATAGCGACTGATTTTTCCAAGCAATAAATGATCATGAGACTCAATCAGCGCAATTGCGGTTCCTTTACGACCTGCGCGGGCTGTACGGCCAATCCGGTGCAGGTAAACATCAGCAGTACGCGGCAGGTCAAAGTTAAAAACGTGACTGATGTTTTCAATATCTAATCCACGGGAAGCAACGTCAGTTGCGACCAACACCTTGACTCTGCCATCATTCAGACGTTTTACTGCTTCGGTTCGTTTGGCCTGTACCATTTCACCTTCAAGGAAGCAGGACTGAATACCTGCCTGATGCAGCCAATCCACTAATTCGCGAACACGCTCCCGTTTGCGTACAAAGACAATCGACTTTGTAACATCAGATTGTTTCAGGAGATGACATAATAAGGCTATTTTATGTTCCAGATTATCAGCACGATAATAGAATTGCTGGATTTTCTTACGTTCACGGCGGGAAGGCTCTGCGTCAATTTCGATAGGATCTGTCAGCAGGCGTTTCGCAAAATCACGAATAGCTTCACCTTCAAGTGTTGCGGAGAATAACAGTGTTTGTTTGCGCCAGCGCGTTTCTCCGGCAATAGTTTCAACATCATTGGCAAATCCCATATCCAGCATGCGATCCGCTTCATCAAGAATTAGGGTTTCTACCGCACGGCAGTCAAAGTTCTCTTCTTTGATATATTGCAGCAGGCGTCCAGTGGTTGCGACAACGATGTCCTGATTCTCACTGAACACTTCTGCATGGTTCATATAGGCAACACCACCAGTAATAGTGGCAACATCCAAATTAGTGTGGGCAGCCAGCTCTTTAGCCTGTTCTGCAACCTGCATGGCTAATTCACGGGTTGGTGTTAGGATCAAAATACGTGGTGGCCCTGACTTTTTACGTGGAAAGTCCAGTAAATGTTGTAGAGTTGGCAGCAGATAGGCCGCTGTTTTGCCTGTACCTGTCGGCGCAGAGCCTAGTACATCACGCCCATCCATAGCCGCAGGAATAGCAGCTACCTGAATTGCTGTCGGAAGTTCATAGCCTTTATCATTCAACGCATCAAGCAGGCATTCATCAAGTTCGAATTCGGAAAAGTTTGTCGCAGTCATCATATACCTCTGTTTGGGTCGCCGATTATAAACAGGTTAGGCACATTCTTCACCCTATAACATGCGTCAGCAATAAAAGTATCCGGTGTGTAAGTGGCTTTTATCCACGAGTTATAAGATTTATGCTATGACGAACGTTTGATTTCAACAGATATAATTTATGGTGTTAATAGATAAACCTGCTTTTCGTCGTGGTGGTTTCACATTTAAACAGTTCTTCGTTGGGCATGATAAGTGTGCAATGAAAGTTGGAACGGATGGTGTGTTATTGGGAGCATGGGCACCTGTAGATAATAGACAGTATTGTTTGGATATTGGGTGTGGCAGTGGTTTGATCGCATTGATGGTAGCTCAAAGGGGTGGCAATGATACGGTGATTGATGCGGTGGAGTTGGATGCAGATGCAGCAATGCAGGCGACTGAAAATGTTCAGCAATCTCCGTGGACTTCCCGCATTACCGTATATCAGCAGGATATTTATGAATTTGCCCGGCAAAATGGTTGCCGATATGATCTCATTGTGAGCAACCCTCCCTATTTCGAACCTGCAATTGATTGTCGTGATGAAGCTCGTAATCAGGCACGTTATACAAAATCATTGACTCACCAGGGGTTATTGGATTGTGTTGAGCATATGATTACCCACGAAGGGCTTTTTTGTGTTGTACTTCCACATCAGATTGGCGAAATTTTTGAAAAAATGGCCACAGAATGTGGCTGGTTTACCCATTATTGGGTCAATATTCGTGATAGGGTGGATAAACCGTTACATCGTTTGTTGTTGGGATTTTCCCGCCAAGAGAAAGAGATTCAAATCAGTGAACTGACCATCCGCGCGGCTGATGGTACATATTCAAACGAATTCCAGTACATGGTGAAAGATTTTTATCTTTATTATTGATAGGGTTATCGTTAATAAGCCAATTCAATTTCTTTGTAAAATATTAGGATAAATCTTTTTGTTTTTCGTCACTTGAAATCAGATGTTCCTCTGAATAGAGGCTATGATTTGTACTATAAATTAAGAATGCAATACAGAATAACAGGTGATTGTAAGATAAAATTACAATCAAAGTTGAACTTCACGCGTAATTAACACTCAAAGGTGATGCTTGTTCGGGTAGCAAGATATCATAACTGGTGTAATTAAGTATAAATGTGGAGTTTTACCTCAGGAGAGTGAGTCTCGGATGAGCGAGCAGTTAACGGATCAAATGCTGGTCGAGCGAGTACAGAAAGGCGACCAAAAAGCATTTAATTTGCTGGTAGTCAGATACCAGCATAAAATGGCGAGCTTAATTGCCCGTTACGTACCTCAGGGCGATGTTCCTGATGTTGCTCAAGAGGTATTTATTAAAACTTATCGCGCGCTGTCTTCTTTCCGCGGTGATAGTGCTTTTTACACGTGGTTGTACCGTATTGCCGTTAATACTGCGAAAAATTATTTAGTTGCTCAGGGACGTCGTCCACCATCTAATGATTTGGATGCTAATGATGCAGAAAATTATGATACGTCAAGTTCTTTAAAAGAAATTTCGAACCCTGAGAATTTAATGTTGTCAGAAGAATTAAAGGAAGTGGTATTCCGTACCATTGAATCGCTTCCGGAGGATTTGCGGATAGCAATTACACTTCGGGAGTTGGATGGGCTGAGCTATGAAGAAATAGCCGTCATTATGGATTGTCCTGTAGGCACTGTTCGTTCACGAATATTTCGGGCAAGAGAAGCCATTGATAATAAAGTTCAACCTCTGATCCAACAGTAGTGGAAACAGTGGTGGAACAAAACAATATTGAAGGTACTTGGCATGCAAAGAGAGAAACTTTCCGCATTAATGGATGGAGAAGCTCTTGATAGTGAAATCGTTTGTTTGATCTCTGAAGATGCTTTAATGCAGAAACAGTGGGAAAGATATCACCTCATCCGCGATACATTACGTGGTGATGTCGGTGAGGTATTGCATTTGGATATCGCTAGTCAAGTGGCTCAGGCGCTTGAAAAAGAGCCTGTTCATATTAATCCAGCAGTTGTTCCGGAATCTCAGCCAAAACCTGAAACATGGCAGCAAATGCCGTTCTGGCATAAGCTTCACCCTTGGGTAAGCCAGATGACACAAGTGGGTGTAGCAGCTTGTGTATCTCTGGCCGTGATTATTGGTGTTCAGCAATACAATAGCAGTGGTAATGAGGCTGAAACTGATATTCAATTTGATAACCCAGTCTTCAATACGTTGCCGGTAATGGGTTCCGCTTCGCCTGTTGGTTTATCTGTTCCTGCCGAGAATGATGCTTTTGGTGGTGACTTGAGTATGCAGATACGGGAAAGTAATAAACGCATTGACGCGATGTTGCAGCAGTATGAACTTTCCCGGCGTATCAATGCAGAAAGGGAGCAAGTATTATCGGAAGCTGGGAATACACAACCCGGAGAACAAAGACAGCAAACTCAGAATAAGTAATAAGAATGAAATATATCGGTTCTTTCATTTTATTATTCGGAAGTTTGTTGAGTCCCTCGAAAGCCTCGGCCCAACAAAGCAGTGCCGGGGCTTTGTTGCAGGATATGCGGCACTCTGTACAAACTTTCGCTTATGAACTTGCTTTTATTAATTTGAGCCAGCAATTTTTGATACCGCTGCGATATCGTCATGCCATCATTGACAATCAATCCATTGCGCAAATTATTCAGATGGACAGCACTCGCCGTGAAATTGTTCAGCGTGGTAATCAGATCAGTTATTACGAATCAGGCCTGGATTCATTCAGTTTACGTGGCAACCATATTGTGGATTATCTTCCACCGATTATCTTTGCTGATTTTTTTCGATTACAGAAATTTTATAATCTCATTGATGCGGGTTCTACTCACGTTGGTGACCACCCTGTACACTTTGTACGTATAATACCCAAAGATAGCGACCGTTATAATTATAATTTATTGATAGATAAAAAAAGTTATCTTCCTTTGTTTATTGAGCTATTTGATCAGGAAGAAATGATGGTTGTTGAACAATTCCGGGTGGTATCGTCAAGGGTGAATGACGAGATAAAACAGGAATTGAGAGCCATTGTTGATTTGAAATTACCGCCAATGTTGGTTATTCCAGAGTCCGCAGGGAAAATGAAGTTTGATTGGAAGGTTGGTAAATTACCCGAAGGCTTTAAGGAAATTTCCCGTAACAGGAATTGGCTATCAAAGACAGAATTATTGGAATCCATTATGTATAGTGATGGATTGTTTAGTTTTTCTGTAAATGTAGTAAATACTGGTGCAAAGGTAGCCGATGAACCGCTGTATCGACAAGGCAGGCGAACAGTCTATACTGTGTCCAAAGGGAAAAACAGCATCGCTGTGATCGGCGAATTACCTCTTGCAACAATTAAACAAATTGCCGCCAGCGTTACGTTTGTGGGGAATAACTGATGGTTAAAGAATGGGCAACTGTTGTCCGTTGGCAGCAGGGTCGAGCGTTATTACGTTATGGCTCATCTTCAGGTTGTGGCAGTTGTCAGGCTAAAACGGCTTGTGGTTCTTACTTGTTAGAAAAATTAGGGCCAGAGAGTATCCATCAATTGGAACTGGAAATCGCGCAACCGCTTCAACCGGGGCAAAAAGTAGAAGTCGGCATTCCTGAAAGTAGTTTGTTACGTTCAGCCATGCTGGTTTATCTAACTCCGTTATTAGGTCTGTTTTTAGGTGGTCTGCTTTGCCAATATTGGACTGCTGACCAGTTATGGGTATGTATGGGGGGAATTATCGGTGGTATTGCCGGTTTTGCTCTTGCCCGTAAGATCGCCGCATACTGGGATATTCAACAAGCATACCAACCAATTGTATTACAAATTGGTTTACCTCCCGATACGATTAAGGTTCTGCATCAGGAATAATCTGTTTTACCATACTTATTTTCACGATTTTTTTTACGAATGTTTTTACTTTCTGGTCATACTGAATGGGTTAGATTGAAAACCACAGGCATGACTAGGTTTTCACAGGTTTGGCATGTAGAATACGGCTCCTCAGGCCAGTGGCCGAACCTATAAATGTCGCTTTATGTCCATCTGTGTGTCCATAGGCGAATGATCCAGAAATATTAAGGCAAAAAAGATTTAATAATGAAGCAAATAAGAAATTTCTCCATTATCGCCCACATTGACCACGGTAAATCCACGCTATCTGACCGGATTATTCAAATCTGTGGGGGGCTGTCAGACAGAGAAATGGCAGCGCAAGTATTGGATTCAATGGATCTTGAACGTGAGCGTGGTATCACTATCAAGGCGCAAAGCGTCACCCTTGATTACAAGGCAACTGACGGAAACGTTTATCAATTAAACTTTATCGATACTCCGGGGCATGTTGACTTCTCTTATGAAGTTTCCCGCTCTTTGGCTGCCTGCGAAGGCGCATTGCTGGTTGTTGATGCAGGGCAGGGGGTTGAAGCTCAAACGCTGGCTAACTGCTATACAGCCATTGAAATGGATCTGGAAGTTGTCCCGGTTCTGAACAAAATTGACCTGCCAGCCGCAGAGCCAGAACGCGTTGCAGAAGAAATTGAAGACATCGTTGGTATTGATGCAACAGATGCTGTTCGTTGCTCTGCAAAAACCGGCTTGGGTGTACAGGATGTTATTGAACGTCTGGTTAAAGAGATCCCACCACCAGAAGGTGATCCTGAAGCACCATTACAGGCTTTGATTATTGATTCATGGTTTGATAATTACCTAGGCGTTGTTTCACTTGTTCGTATTAAGAACGGTACTTTGCGTAAAGGCGACAAAATCAAGGTAATGAGTACTGGTCAGGTATATAACGCTGACCGTTTGGGTATCTTTACACCGAAACGTGTTGACCGTGATGTACTGCACTGTGGTGAAGTAGGTTGGTTGGTTTGTGCGATTAAAGATATCCTTGGTGCGCCGGTTGGGGACACTTTGACAACAGCACGTCAGCCAGCAGATAAGCCTCTACCGGGCTTCAAAAAAGTGAAACCTCAGGTTTATGCAGGCTTATTCCCAATCAGCTCTGATGACTATGAAGCATTCCGTGATGCTTTGGGTAAATTGAGTCTGAACGATGCGTCCCTGTTCTATGAGCCAGAAAGTTCCACAGCATTGGGCTTTGGTTTCCGTTGTGGTTTCCTGGGTTTACTGCATATGGAGATCATTCAGGAGCGTTTGGAACGTGAATATGACCTTGACTTAATCACCACCGCACCAACCGTTGTTTATCAAGTTGAGACAACCACTGGTGACATCATTTATGTGGATAGTCCATCCAAATTACCGCCATTAAACAATATTAAAGAGCTGCGTGAACCTATTGCAGAATGTCACATGCTGTTGCCGCAGGAATATCTCGGTAATGTCATTACACTCTGTGTAGAGAAACGTGGTGTTCAGACTAATATGGTTTATCACGGTAATCAGGTTGCGCTGACATACCAAATACCAATGGCAGAAGTGGTTCTGGATTTCTTTGACCGTCTGAAATCTACGTCTCGCGGCTATGCATCGCTGGACTATAACTTTGTCCGCTTCCAGCATTCAGACATGGTACGTGTGGATGTCTTGATTAACGGCGAACGAGTTGATGCACTGGCATTGATCACCCATCGTGATAACTCGCAATACCGCGGACGTGAGTTGGTGGAGAAAATGAAAGATCTGATCCCGCGCCAACAATTTGATATTGCAATTCAGGCAGCTATCGGGACTCATATCATCGCACGTTCTACCGTTAAGCAGTTGCGTAAAAACGTATTGGCGAAATGTTATGGTGGTGACGTTAGCCGTAAGAAAAAGCTATTGCAGAAGCAAAAAGAAGGTAAAAAACGCATGAAGCAGGTCGGTAACGTTGAGCTGCCGCAAGAAGCCTTCTTAGCGATTCTGCATGTTGGAAAAGATTAATTAACAAGGTCGTAAGGAGTCTAAATGGCTAACACTTTTGCCTTGATCTTAACGTTAGCAACGTTAATCACCGGTATCATATGGTGTATAGATCGTTTCAAATTCGCCCCTGAGCGCAAGAGAAAACTTACTCAGGTTCAGGAACAGGCAGCAGGTAAGGAATCTCAGGAAGCTGCGATTAAAGAAATAAACAAGCCTACATGGTTTGAGACATTTGCATCTGTTTTTCCGGTGTTAGCCATTGTTTGGATCCTGCGTTCTTTTGTGTATGAACCTTTCCAGATCCCTTCCGGTTCAATGATGCCTACCTTATTGACCGGGGATTTCATTCTGGTGGAAAAGTTCGCCTATGGTTTGAAAGACCCGATCACGCAGACAACTCTGATTAAAACCGGTGAGCCTAAACGCGGGGATGTTGCAGTTTTTAAATACCCACTTAACCCAAGTATAGACTTTGTAAAACGGGTAATTGGTTTACCCGGAGATAAAATTGTTTACGATTACATGAACAAAGAACTTCATGTTTACCCTGGCTGTGGTCGAAATCCAGTCTGTAAAGACATTTTTCCTATCATTTATAAAACCATGTACCCAAGTGAATGGACTATCACAGATCAAGTTAAAAAAGACGGAACGATTGCCAGAGAAGTACATCAAGTTCCTCTTATGGATGTATTAGGGCCATATAGTATTCGTCAAGGGGAGCGAATTGAAACTTTGGGCAAGGTTTCCCATCATATCCTGACACTTCCACGCTGGAATATACCAGAATACACTCAGCCTGGTTTGCCGTTAGGGACTTGGGTTGTGCCTGAAGGTGAATATTTCATGATGGGTGATAATCGTGACAATAGTTCTGATAGTCGTGTTTGGGGATTTGTACCGGAGAAAAATCTGGTAGGACGTGCAACGGCTATCTGGATCAGCTTTGAAAAACAGGAAGGTGAGTGGCCGACAGGCGTACGTCTGAGCCGAATTGGTGGAATTCACTAATATTTATATATTAGCGAAGCATTAATTTATCTCCCAGTGTAGAATATTCTTTCAAACAAGATGACTGGCTTTCTAGATGATGAATATCTTAGGGAGCCAGTGCAAACGCAACAGTTTTGTAGGGCATATTGGATGTGTAATCAGGTAGCCTCACAGGTCTGTTGCGTGTGCTTTTATTTGACGGATTCTAACTGAATTGGTAGCACATGAACCCCATAATAATGAACAGGTTACAGCTTAAGCTGGGATATACCTTTACACAGAATGACTTCTTGCTTCAGGCATTAACTCACCGCAGCGCCAGCAGTAGGCATAATGAACGTTTGGAATTTCTTGGTGACTCAATCCTGAGCTTTGTCATTGCTAATGCGCTTTATCACCGTTTTCCCCGTGTTGATGAAGGGGATATGAGCCGTATGCGTGCCACATTGGTGCGGGGCAATACATTGGCAGAACTTGCCAGAGAATTTGAATTGGGAGAATGTTTACGTTTGGGGCCGGGCGAATTAAAAAGTGGTGGCCACCGTCGTGAATCCATTTTAGCTGATAGTGTTGAAGCCTTAATTGGTGCCATTTTTTTGGATAGCGATATTCAGACAGTCGAAAAGATTATTTTGAATTGGTATGAAAATCGCCTGAATGAAATTAGTCCGGGTGATAAACAAAAAGATCCCAAAACACGTTTACAAGAATATCTGCAAGGGCGCCATCTGCCGTTGCCATTATATCTGGTTGTTCAGGTTCGTGGAGAAGCACACGATCAGGAATTTACAATTCACTGTCAGGTCAGTGGATTTGAACAGCCTGTTAGAGGAGTCGGTTCCAGCCGTCGCAAGGCAGAACAGGCGGCTGCAGAACAAGCATTAAAACAACTGGAGCTTGAATGAGCAAAGAAAAAAACTATTGCGGGCTCGTTGCAATAGTCGGACGGCCCAATGTCGGTAAATCGACTTTATTGAATCAGTTACTGGGCCAAAAAGTATCAATCACTTCCCGTAAACCCCAAACGACAAGACATCGTATCATGGGCATTCATACGGAAGGCGCTTATCAGACGATTTATGTAGATACACCGGGTCTTCATATTGAAGAAAAGCGTGCGATTAACCGCCTGATGAACCGTGCTGCGAGTAGTTCAATCGGAGATGTGGAACTGGTCATTTTTGTTGTGGAAGGTACTCACTGGACACCAGATGACGAGATGGTTGTGAATAAGCTGCGTAACCTGCGTTGTCCGGTCATATTGGCTATCAATAAAGTCGACAATGTCACCGATAAAACCATTCTTCTGCCACATATTGGTTTTCTCAGTAAAAAGATGAACTTCATTGATGTTGTGCCGATCAGTGCAGAAAAAAGCATGAACATTGATACGATTGCCAAAGTTGTGCGTGATCATATTCCAGAAGCAGAACACCATTTCCCTGAAGATTACATTACTGATCGTTCACAGCGCTTCATGGCATCTGAAATTATCCGTGAAAAACTGATGCGTTTTCTGGGTGATGAACTACCCTATTCGGTAACAGTCGAAATTGAGCAATTCGCTGTTAACGAACGTGGTGGTTATACTATTCATGGTCTGATTCTGGTAGAGCGTGAAGGCCAGAAAAAAATGGTTATTGGTAACAAAGGCAGCAAGATCAAAACCATTGGAACAGAAGCTCGTCAGGATATGGAAAAACTGTTCGATGTTAAAGTTCATCTGGAACTATGGGTAAAAGTGAAAGCTGGCTGGGCTGATGATGAACGAGCTCTGCGCAGCCTCGGTTATATTGACGATTTATAAGGTTAATTTGTGGACGGCTGGCAGAGAGCCTTTGTGCTTCATGGGCGCCCTTACAGTGAAACCAGCTTATTGCTGGATTTTTTTACTGAAAATGAAGGTCGGATACGTGTTTTAGCAAAAGGTGTACGTAGTCGCCGTTCTAACCTTAAAGGTTGTCTTCAACCTTTCACCCCGTTGTTGATCCGTTGGAGTGGGCGGGGTGAAATCAAAACATTGAGGGATGCTGAACCTGTCTCTCTGGCTCTGCCTTTAACAGGTAGTGTGTTGTACAGTGGTTTGTATATGAATGAACTCTTATCGAGAGTTCTTGAGCAAGGCACTGCATATCCGGCTCTTTTTTTCGATTACCTCCAATGTTTGCAAATCCTTGCTGCAAGCGAACACACACCTGAACATGCCTTACGTCGTTTTGAATTATCTGTGTTAACTAATATGGGATACGGTGTAGACTACCTTCATTGTGCCGGTAGTGGTGAGCCTGTCACAGATACAATGACTTACCGCTATCGTGAAGAAAAAGGGTTTATTGCCAGTCTGGTTGTTGACCACTACAGCTTTACTGGCAATGAACTAAAAGCGCTGGCAGCGCGTGAATTTCCTGATACAACTACTCTGAAAGCGGCCAAACGTTTTATCCGTATTGCATTGAAGCCTTACTTAGGTGGAAAACCATTAAAAAGCCGTGAATTATTTCGCCAATTCGTGCGCAAAAAGACTGATAATTCTAATCAGAAAAATTAATATGAGATCACTCTTATTAATGGGAAATGTAAACTTTATTTTATCTAATATTATTGCAGGAGCTAAAAATGGCTGAGGTATTGTTAGGAATCAATATTGACCATATTGCAACAGTGCGCAATGCGCGTGGAACGCAATATCCTGATCCTGTGCAAGCTGCATTTGTTGCTGAACAAGCAGGCGCAGATGGGATAACAGTTCACTTACGTGAAGATCGCCGCCACATTACGGACCGAGATGTTCAGTTATTAGCAAAAACCATTCAAACACGCATGAATCTCGAAATGGCGGTTACAGATGAGATGGTAGAAATAGCCTGCCAAATCAAACCTGCTTTTTGTTGTTTAGTCCCTGAAAAGCGTGAGGAAGTCACAACAGAAGGTGGGCTGGACGTATTCGGGCAAAAAGCACATATTGCTGCTGCTGTTAAGCGCTTATCAGAAGAAGGGATACTTGTTTCCCTGTTCATTGATGCGGATCACCAACAAATTGATGCTGCTGTAGAAGTTGGGGCACCATTTATTGAGATCCACACAGGTGCATACGCAGATGCAGAAAATGATGTGCAACAGGAGAAAGAGTTCCAGCGTATTAAAGAAGCAGCGACTTATGCGGCAAGTAAAGGTATTAAAGTTAATGCAGGCCATGGATTAACGTACCACAATGCACAACGCATCGCGGCATTACCGGAGATCCATGAACTGAATATTGGTCATGCCATCATTGGTCGTGCTGTATTCAGTGGCTTGTCTGCTGCTGTTGCTGATATGAAAACATTGTTGCGTGAAGCTCGCCGTTAATGGCTATCGTCGGATTAGGCACAGATATTGTTGAAATTTTCCGTATTGAGGAAATTGTTGGGCGTTCTGGCGAACGTCTGGCAAAACGTGTCCTGAGTGATAACGAGTGGCAACAATATCAGCAACATAATCAGCCGGTTCGTTTTCTGGCAAGACGCTTTGCTGTCAAAGAAGCTGCAGCTAAAGCGCTTGGAACAGGTATCCGTAATGGCTTGGCTTTTAATCAGTTTGAAGTGGTTAATGATATTTTAGGAAAACCGACATTAAAACTTCATGGTGAAGCAGAAGCTCTGGCTGACCAACTGAATGTAAAGTCCATGCATGTCACACTGGCGGATGAACGGCGCTATGCTTGTGCGACAGTGATATTAGAAAACTAGTGAAAAATACCGTAAACCCTCGTCCAGCGTGGGCGGGGGATATAAAGAGAAAAGCCTTGTCCGATAGGATGTGAAGTAGTCACTATTGATGACACTTAAGAAACTATAAGGTCATTAGGATTATTCAGCATTATTATACTATTCAGTGAAAATAATGACCTATTTTATTGGTTTCTTTGTTATCGCCAAAAATTGTTATCAGATTTTATCTGCATGGTGCAAGAGTACAAATTTGTCCCATAGTTGTTCTTCTGTTTCTTTATGATTTGGATCGAGAATAATGGTATTTGTTATCGGACAAACAGACTGGCAGGTTGGTTTTTCGTAATGTCCCACGCATTCGGTACAGCGTTCTGGATTAATCTCATAAATCTTAGCTCCCATCGTGATAGCCTGATTCGGGCATTCAGGTTCACACATATCACAATTGATACAGCGTTTGGTAATTAGTAGTGCCATTTTAATCTCTTATAAAAATCATAACTAAAAATCAATAGGTTAAATCATTTCTGTATTCGTTGTGTTTGCCAGATTGTTGTGTTTTTATACAGTGTGCTTTATATTAAAAAAACAGCGTTCTTTAATATAAAACCGTAATACGTGCTTGTTTTTGATGTCTGAAAAATGGTCGTGTGTAAGTCAATATATCAGCGTAATAATATGCCGGAGTTTTCTGTAATGAAACCAAACTATTTCATGGAAATTATATTACCAGATAATTATCACATACGAGATTTTTTGGCTTTTCACCATCGGGATGAGAAAGGTGTTTCTGAAATTGTGCAGCAGAGTCAGGTTAAAAAGGGCATCGTTTGGCACGGAATTCCTGCATTACTGACTGTATCAATGGAGGAAAAACTGGCAAAAGTGCAGCTTGATATTGATGGTGACAGTACACTTCATTTAAGAAATTCTTTATCACTTCTGGCCTCACATATGCTTGGATTATTACAGCCCATAGAGATATTTGAATCCCAATACCAAAAAGACCCTGTGATTGGAAGATTAATCTCCCAACAGGCAGGTCTGAGAGTTTACCAGTCGGCAACACCTTTTGAAGCATTGAGCTGGGCGATCATGGGGCAGCAAATCAGTGTCAGTGCTGCGATCTCCATTCGCAGGCGATTTATTCAGGCTATCGGCGTTAAACATACTTCAGGGTTGATGTGTCATCCGACTTATAAGGAAGTTATACAGTGCACAGAGCAGGATCTATGTCAGTGTGGTTTTTCTATGAGTAAGGCTAAGGCACTATTGAATGTTTGTCGGTTGATTGATTTGGGGGAGTTGAATTTATCCATTGAGAATGCTGAGGATAAAATTAAATCGCTCACAGAAAATCTTTTGGCTATTAAAGGCATAGGTATCTGGACAGTGAACTATACTTTGTTAAGGGGTTTTAATTATTTGAATGGTTCTCTGCATAGTGATGTGGCAGTAAGGCGTAACCTTCAGCGTTTACTGAAACAGGAGAACAAAGTTAATGCTGAACAGGCTGAAAAATGGCTGGCAGATTTTTCACCCTGGAAAGCACTTGTTGCTGCTCATTTATGGCGACAGCAATCCAGTAGTGGATATTAGGGCTTGTTAACGTTTTATGTTCATTACTCACTTAATATAATTGATAACTACATGGTATGGTGGGAACATTTTGTGCAATCGTATTTTCTATCAAATTGGGTTTTCAGCAATTTTTGAAGTAAGGAATGATCGCTGATACTACTTATTGTTCGATACAACTTATGTAAGCGTCACTATCGTAACCTTTGTCAGCTATCATAAAATCTGACATGACGTTTTTACTCCATTTCATTATGAACACTGAATTGAATATGTTCAGCAGATAGCAGCATTCTCAATTTTTCAACATCTAAAAATACTTCACCGATACTGAAGATTGTCGGAACATTATTTTTTATATGTTCCGCTAATTACATCACTAAAGCAACAGCTCCTGTTGCTGTTAAATGTGTTTTCCCTTCTGGATCAATGACTTGAAAATATATGGATTTACTATATCCATTTTTATCAATTCTTTGTATATCAGTGCGAATTTGGTGTTTATATCCTTGGTCTGGATTATATAAAATTTTTTTACGAAGGCCAGTAGTTCTTCTACTTGATAGTAGTTTCCAAATCCCCTTTTTAACTAAGAAAGATAACAATTGATTACTTTTAGGATTATAAAAACCAATTCTGGTAGCGATAGTTTGTGCATTTGTAATTAAGGTAATATAAATTGGTCAGGCATATCAACACGAAAAACTTTATGGAGGTTACCATCATTAAATAAAACTACTCGTTCATCAGAAAAAGGACGCGGGCATGATTTAGTTCGATTTTATATCAGCAGTCAGCCAATGAATGCGGAGCAAGCCTTGCAAGCGACACGGTCTCACTGGTCGGTAGAGAATCAGCTGCACTGGTCACTTGATGTTGCTTTTCGAGAAGATAAGCTCTAGGCCCGAATGGGGTTTGCAGGTGAAAATTTAGCTTTACTGAGAAAATGGATCCTGAATATGCTGAAACAAAATAAATCCCGCCCTTTAAGCATGGAAAATAAACGCAGGCTCTGTTGCTTAAATGAGGATTATTTATTCGAGTCTTTTGGTTTATTTATAAAGTGAACTTTTATGCGTTAGCCCTGTTCTCCACACACAGAAGAAATATAGTCTTTCATATAAGTATTTCCTAAATTAAATAATAAAATACCATAAGTAAGAGTAGCAATAAATTAAATTCATTTTATTATCTATTAGTAAATAAAATCTAGTGAAAAAAATATTTATAACAAAATAAGTTGTATAAATAATAAATAATAAATAATAAATAATAAATAATAAATATTTAATGGTAATAACTAACTAAGATTAATAAATTATACAATTATTTATCCAATATATTTATTCATGTTCATATACTGATGGGAACCTCTAAAAACTCTCAATACAAAAAATAAGATCAATTTTGCACTCACCAATAAATGACCTTATTGTGTATGACTTTTTCTTGCTTTTTCAGG
>NZ_NIBS01000032.1 GCF_002632465.1 Xenorhabdus budapestensis
TTCCTCCCGCTGCCGCCCGACTTGCATGTGTTAGGCCTGCCGCCAGCGTTCAATCTGAGCCATGATCAAACTCTTCAATTAAAAGTTTGCTGCTCAAAGAATTAAACTGTCTGCTGTTAGTTCATAATGAATTAACTGTTCAGTCACTCTTCAAGACTTTAATCTTTTTTGCCTTGCGGCTTTTCGATAGTGTCCTGCGAGTGCCCACACAGATTGTCTGATTAACTTGTTAAAGAGCGGTGCAACCGAACGTTCGTTCCGGGTTGCGAGGCTGCGTATCTTACGCTTTTCGCCTCCGGAGTCAAGCCTTTATTTTCGCGGCTTTTAACTCCTGTCATCCCGACCTGTTTGTGTGTTTGTCGTGACAACGGATGCGCATTATAGGGCGTTTTCCGGCGCTGACAATAGTTTTTTTGCATTTTTTTTCTGTTCGCGTTTTTTTTCAACAAAAGCGGCAAAAAAGTTCTTTTTTCACTCAATAAATGGTGCTATTGACAACAATTTTAAAATCCATGCGGTGCAACTCGAAATCTGTTGGGTATATTTTTATGTATTAAAATGTTACTTAGTTACTAAATCATCATTATTGCAACATGACAGGAAATCTGATGGTCAAATCCGCACGCAGTATGTCGGGATTACCTTGGATTGCAGCGATGGCTTTTTTTATGCAATCTCTGGATGCAACAATCCTTAATACAGCACTGCCGGCAATTGCTAAAAGCCTTAACCATTCTCCACTAGCAATGCAGCCTGCTATCGTCAGTTACACTTTAACTGTAGCGATGTTGATTCCTGTCAGCGGTTGGTTGGCTGATAGATTTGGCACTCGGCGGATTTTTATTTATGCCGTATCCCTCTTTTCTTTAGGCTCTCTCGCCTGCGCATTATCCAATTCTCTCTCTTTTTTAGTGATTGCACGCGTTGTTCAAGGGATCGGGGGCGCTATGATGATGCCAGTTGCTCGTTTAGCCTTATTACGGGCTTATCCACGTAGCGAACTGCTATCCGTTCTGAATTT
The DNA here is from genome assembly GCF_002632465.1 of Xenorhabdus budapestensis. Classification (GTDB taxonomy): domain Bacteria; phylum Pseudomonadota; class Gammaproteobacteria; order Enterobacterales; family Enterobacteriaceae; genus Xenorhabdus; species Xenorhabdus budapestensis. Next base: position 1,022 of record NZ_NIBS01000032.1, read on the forward strand.
TGTCACGATGCCAGGATTGCTTGGCCCAATTTTAGGCCCTCTTCTTGGAGGAGTGTTAGTAACTTACGCAACATGGCATTGGATATTCATTATCAATATACCCATCGGTTTACTGGGTATTATTTACGCCAGAAAACATATGCCCAACTTTACTATGCCAAAGAGTCCCTTTGATTTTCCGGGCTTCATAATGTTCAGCTCAGGCTTAGTGATGCTTTCGGTCAGTCTGGATTTATTTGGTAATGATACGTTGTCTAATTATGTTCCGGCAGCAATGTTAGCTGCAGGTATCATTATGCTGTCTGGGTATTGTATCTATGCCAAAAGGCATCCCAATCCACTTATTGATCTCAAGTTATTTGAAACCAGAACATTTTCAGTTGGTATCGGCAGTAATATTGCTACTCGTTTGAGTACAGGATCACTTTCTTTTCTTATTCCACTGATGCTACAGGTAGGTTTTGGTTACTCAGCAATTATTGCAGGAATTATGATGGCACCAAATGCTATTGGTTCTATCTTAGCAAAATCTTTTGTCACCCAAATACTGGCCAGATTCGGATACAGAAATACTCTATTTTGGGTCACTGTTATTATTGGATTAATGATTTCCCAGTTTTCGCTACAATCACCAGCATTGTCACTCGTGTTTTTGATCATTCCTCTATTTATATTGGGAATGGTTATGTCTACTCAATTTACAGCAATGAACACAATTACTCTTGGTGACTTAAATGAGAATAATACCAGTGCCGGGAATAGTCTGCTGGCGGTAGCTCAACAACTATCCATCAGTTTAGGTGTCACAGTCAGCGCCGCAATTCTGCGATTTTATGAATCAATAAGTTATGGTTCTACAATAGATCACTTTCACTATACGTTTATCACTATAGGTTCGATTACTCTGGTTTCTGCTTTCATCTTTATGCTCTTAAATAAAGAGGATGGCAGCAACTTGGTTAAGAAAAAGCGACCTAAAAAATGATGTTGTTAACGCTGACTTACAGAATCACGCTCAATAAGTTTCGGCGTCAGTACTAATTGTTTCGGTTAACTATTCGGCTTATCCATTCTATAGAGAAACATATCGATAGCTAATTTACCCAATTGATCTTTTGGTTGATGGTTTGTTTGACTTTCAAACTTCTGGCTAACGTGGAAGACGCATAATTCAGCTCTTCAATAGCCGCATTGACTCTCTTTTTGATCTTCTCATTGACATAACGGTTATTGAGAAACCGTCGATGTAGATACACCCGCAAGACGGGCAACGTCCTTCATGTAGCCACGGACTAACCCTGTTCAGCCAGAAATGCATTGATTTCACTTCGCCACGGAACAGAAGGCTGCGCGCCATGACGTGTCACAGCTATTGCCGCCGCGGCATGAGCAAAACGAATCGCCGATAATATTTCTTTCCCTTCCAATAATCCCGTCACTAAAACACCGTTAAATGTGTCTCCTGCTGCAATCGTATCAATGGCTTTTACTTCAAACCCGGATACAACTTTTCCTTGTTTACCTTTCTCGCTAAGCCATACTCCACGACTTCCCAACGTGATGATAACCGTTTCGATGCCTTTATTATGCAACGACTGAGCTGCTTTTTCGGCTCCAGCATCATCTGTTACAGAGAATCCTGTCAGATATTCTGCTTCTGTTTCATTGGGAGTGATAATATCCACTAGAGAAAGTAGCCGATCTGAGATTTTTTGGGCTGGAGCAGGATTCAAGATCACTTTGGTGTTGTGTTTTTCCGCTATTTCCACAGCAAGTTGCACTGTGTCCAATGGCGTTTCAAGCTGTAGTAACAATGCATCTGCGTCTTTGATCACTTGCTCATAACGGCAGAGATATTCTGGTGTGAGCGCACCATTCGCTCCGGCATTAATGCCAATGACGTTTTCTCCCTGTTGATTGACAAAAATCAGCGCTACGCCAGTTGATTCACCCCCAATAACTTCAATGGCAGAAGTATTGATATTATCTTTCACCAGTTGTTGGAGGACCCGTCCCCCAATATCATCCTGCCCAACACAAGCAATAAGTGTAATGTCAGCCCCGCAACGGCCAGCAGCAACCGCCTGATTTGCCCCTTTTCCTCCGAATGCTACCTGATACTGCTCCCCTTGCACGGTTTCTCCCGGCTGAGGAAATGATTTGAGGTTTAAGATGTGATCGACATTGATGCTACCCATCACGGCCAGTTTTGCCATACTCATTGTATTTATTCCTGCTAAATAATGTCTGCTTAATAACAATACAGCGATCAAAACTGACAGCCACGCAAAATAACAACGATTATTTTTTGATAACCAATCCTAATTCAACGGGAATTAGGTATCCCCTAGGTTAATGTTAGATCAATTCTCTGAGTAAACTCAGGACAACAAAAGCTCAATAAACGCTCATTAAAGTCTTTGCATAGAATACATTTTACCTATAAATAAATGGAGGTAATTATTCAAACTGCGGCGTTCACGGTATGCAATTGGTTGAGAAAATATCCAGGCTAAGCCAGTATCTGGAAAGTGGGCTATATGAAAGACGACAAGCTATTCGTCTTTGCCTGCTGGCAGCCTTATGTGGAGAAAGTGTTTTTCTTCTTGGCCCGCCAGGGATAGCTAAAAGTCTGATCGCACGTCGGCTAAAATTCGCTTTTCAACGAGTCCATGCTTTTGAATATTTGATGACACGCTTTTCCACTCCAGAAGAAATTTTCGGCCCCCTGTCTATTCAAGCACTCAAAGATGAAGGGCGTTACCAACGCCTTACTGAAGGTTATTTACCGGAAGCAGAGATTGTTTTTCTGGATGAAATCTGGAAAGCGGGACCTGCCATTTTGAATACGTTACTAACAGCAATTAATGAAAAAAAATTCAGAAATGGTAATCAGGAAGAACAGTTACCAATGAGGTTGTTGATCACTGCTTCCAATGAACTGCCTGATGCCGATAATAGTCTGGAAGCCCTTTATGATCGCCTATTGATCCGCCTCCGGCTGGACAATATTCAAGAAAAGAAAAGTTTTCGTGCTCTACTCACCGATCACTGTGATAGAAACGCCAATCCTGTACCAGATCATTTTCAAATTACAGATGAAGAGTTTGATCAATGGCAGGAGAAAATAAGCCACATCTCTTTGCCGGATCCTATTTTCGAGTTGATCTATCAACTGCGTCAGCAAATTAATGCTACAGAAAATGCCTCCCGCGTATCGGATCGCCGATGGAAAAAATCCATTCGTTTGCTACAAGCTAGTGCATTTTTCAGTGGGAGAAACAGTATATCTCCACTGGATCTGGTGTTATTAAAAAATTGCCTGTGGCACGATCTAAATAGCTTAAAATATCTGCCACAAATCCTGCATAACTTACTGACAGACCAAGCTTATCAACAACGTGTCTTGATGCAAAAAATGGATGAGTTATACCAACAGTGGGTAAACTCCAGACAATATGAAAATCATCATTTCCCCTTACAACTAATCACGAAATCATCATTTTTTGGTCGTCATACCCACTATATTCTCCCGGAAAATATCCATGAAAAAAAGCTGACACTATTTCTGTATCCTTCATTAAACCTACATGATCTTGCTGTTAACTTTATCGAAATAGATAAAAGCGCACTGGAAAATTCACTTAAAAATAACAATGGAGTATTGCTTATTCAATTAAACGGGATGGGTTTTCCACAAAAAATCCCTTTCGAAATCAATGAAAAAAATCAGATTGAAGTTCTGGATACCAGCCGAAACAGTGCAGTTTTATGCCGATTTGAGCAACAGACAATTCTGGAAGAAAAGAAAAAAGTGCTATGGAATGAAAAATGGTTTTCTATACATGACGAAATTCAACAACAACACCAATTATTTAACCAACATCAACCCTGCTTATTTATAGAAGAATACTGGATTGCCAATATTGAGCAAAGTTTTCTCCAATTAACCGAAAGGTTAAAACAGCTACGATCAAAAATGGGGTCGTGACATGCTAACTCTGACAACACTTGATCTTTTGCTCGCTATTAATGAAGGTGAATTGATAGAGGAAACTATCTCAACGCTATTAAGTTCCCCTCAATTGGTAATTTTCTTTAAAAAATTCCCCAACCTTAATAAATCATTACAGAAAAACATTCCAGACTGGCAACAAACATTACAGCAAAGGATCAAAGATGCCATTATTCCTGTTCTTTTAGCCGAAGAATTTCAGTTATATCAACAAATAGCAATCACAGAAGCTGCTGTTTTTTATCGGCAACTTCCTCAGCTTGTCGAAAAACTCCAGCAAATCCAGTCTCCTTTTGCTAATGATGCTTACACGTTGTACGAAACATTATCTCAACACAGCCATGCAGGACATATGTTGTTTATTCAACGCTGGCGCAGCAGTTTGATCCTACAGGTCACAAAATTTCACAGAATACTACTGGAACAAGAAAAAGATCAGTTGCTGGCAGAGCTCCAGAAACGATTGGAGCTCACCAGTAGCCTCAATCCAATATTTAATGAAAATGATCGTGCAGCGGGACGATTATGGGATATGAGCAAAGGGCAACTTCATCTGGCAGCATATAAAATATCATTAATCACTCAATATGCTGAGTTCCTCAGGCAACAATCTGAATTGGAAAAGCTGGCCCAATTACTAGGCCGTAACCAAACTGCTAAATCAATTCCAAAAGATAGCTCTGTCCTGGAAGCCTTCCCCAAAATTGAACGTATGCCAGATACTGTACCGGAGCAGATAAACGGACTCCAGCAGGGTGACGATATCCTGAGACTTTTACCCACAGAGCTGGTCATGTTGGGAATTAAGGATCTGGAGTACGATTTTTATCGTCGGCTGATAGAAAAAAAATTACTGACTTATCGTCTACAAGGGGATAACTGGCAAACAAAAACCGTATTAAAACCCGTTATTCACCATGGCAATGAAGAACAACCCCGGGGACCATTTATTGCCTGTGTAGATACTTCTGGCTCAATGGGAGGGTTCAATGAGCGTTGTGCCAAAGCATTCTGTCTGGCCTTGATGCGCATTGCTCTGGCTGATAACCGTCAATGCCATATTATATTGTTCTCTACTGAGATTATTCATTATGACTTAACATCACAGGACGGGCTGACTCAAATTGTACATTTTCTGGGGCAAACATTTAGAGGGGGAACCGATCTGGCCTTCTGCCTTAAGACCGTAACGGAGAAAATGAAAGAGTCTATCTGGAGAAATGCTGACGCTGTTGTTATTTCAGATTTCATTGCCCAGCGTTTGCCGGAAGAGCTAATCCATCAGATACAAAATCTGCAACAGCACCAAAAACACCGCTTCCATGCGGTATCCCTGTCCAATTACGGGAAGCCCGGTATCATGCGGATATTTGATCATATTTGGCGCTTTGATACCGGAATTACAAGCCGTTTACTACGAAGATGGCAGCATTGAGCCAAAAACCATCCGACTAAAATTTATAACACAGCCTTACAGCACACCTTCAACAGATTCAATGATCTCTGGTGACCAAACACCACACTGAACCTGACCAATGTGTGTCATTTGCAACAGCAACATCACTAAGCGAGATTGGCCAATACCACCACCGATGGTCTGTGGCATGTCACCTTTTAGCAGAGACTGATGCCAGTCGTATTGCAAACGCTCTTCATCACCAGTCAGTACAAGTTGACGTTCCAATGCTTCAACATCAACGCGGATACCCATTGAAGAAATTTCAAACGCATCCTGCAAAACAGGGTTCCAGACGATAATGTCACCGTTCAGACCTAAAAAACCATCGCTGTTTGGTGTCGTCCAATCATCATAGTCCGGTGCACGAACATCATGTGCCTGACCATCGGACAACTTACCGCCAATCCCCATCAGGAAAATAGCACCAAATTCTTTGGCTGCTTTACACTCACGACCTTTAGCATCCAGACCAGGGTAACGTTTCAGAAGCTCTTCACTGTGAATGAAGTGAATTTGATCTGGCAGGAACGGTGCCAGACCAAATTCCTTACTTACTGCTTGTTGTGTTTCTTTTATCGCTTCGTAGATTTTACCTACTGTCTGTTTTAGATAGTCGAGTGAGCGGTGACCTTCACCAACCACTTTTTCCCAATCCCACTGATCAACAAAGACCGAATGGATCGGAGTCAAGCGATCCTCATCAGGACGCAAGGCTTTCATGTGAGTATACAACCCTTGTTCTGCTTGAAAACCAAAGCGACCTAACGTCTTGCGTTTCCATTTAGCCAGAGAATGAACCACTTCAAAAGTTGCATCAGGCAATGTCTTAACTTTCACCTGTACAGCTTTCTCGTGGCCTGACAGGTTGTCCTGAGTTCCATCACCAAGACGGCTCAAAATTGGCCCTTGCACTTCGATTAAACCAAGTTGCTTCTCTAGCAGGCGTGAAAAGTAAGATTTCACAAAACTAATCTGTTGCTGTTTTTCAATAAAGGATGTTTTCATGATGCTACTCTCAAAATTTTTTAGTGACCCTGTGTCCTGTTGATATAGATTAAGCAACAAAATTGGGTATAAATTCAATATATGATAATAAAAATATCTATAAATATTTATAAACGATAATTTTTACACTATAAAAATGAATATCATTTAAAAATAGGGATTAAAAATGACGGAAATTTATCAGATCGATAATTTAGACCGTGACATCCTTCACGCTTTGATGGATAACGCACGTACACCTTATGCAGAATTAGCCAAAAAATTCGCAGTCAGCCCAGGGACAATCCATGTCCGTGTGGAAAAAATGAAACAAGCAGGGATTATTTCAGGTACCCGAGTTGACATCAGTGCCAAGCAACTAGGATTCGATGTGTGCTGCTTTATCGGCATCATCCTGAAAAGTGCCAAGGATTATCCGGCTGCATTACAGAAACTCGATAAGCTAGATGAAGTGGTTGAAGTCTATTACACCACTGGGCATTACAGTATATTTATCAAGGTAATGTGTCGTTCTATCGAATCTCTCCAGGATGTACTTATCAATAAGATCCAGACTATTGAAGAAATTCAGTCAACAGAGACGTTGATCTCCCTGCAAAATCCGATTATGAGGACAATAAGACCCTGAAATGAAAAGCACATAACCACATTATCCACAAGTAGATCCCAGAAGATTCACAACGTACAATAGTTATTCTTTAACGTTAACAAGGATCACAATGAGCACGATAACTTTAATCAGCGGCAGTACTATGGGTAGCGCTGAATACGTTGCTGAACATATAGCTGAGATCTTAGAGAATCACGGTTTTTCAACAAAAGTACTGCACGGCCCTTCATTAGATGATCTTCCTCTGGAAGGGCTGTGGCTTGTAGTCACATCAACACACGGAGCTGGCGATTTACCGGAAAACCTACAATCTTTTGCAGATGCGATCATACAACAGCACCCTGATCTCAGTCGTGTGACATTTGGCGCAGTTGGCATTGGTAGTTCTGAATATGACACATTCTGTGGCGCTATAAGATCATTAGAGCAGTTATTGGAAGATCACAAAGCAAAAAGGATCGGCGATCGACTGGAAATAGACATCCAACAATACGAAATACCTGAAGATCCAGCCGAAGAATGGGTCAAAGAGTGGGCAAAGTTACTCTGATCAGATTAAAAATATAGCGATCAACTGTGGATAACTTTGATAAAAAACAGGGGTTAACTCGTAGTTATCCATTTAATAACTGAGATTAAATCTATCAGCTGTGAATAACATGGCTTTTAGATCCCAGCTTATACTGTGTTGGATCACGGATCATTCACAGCAAATGATCCTTTTCAGCGCTATGATCTTTCTATATAAAATTCACTTATCCACAGATGATCGTGATCCTAATAAAAGATCTAATAAAAAGATCTTTAAATAAAAAGATCTTATTTTAAATAATGATGATCAACTCTTACTTGGTCTAACGCCCAAACTTGAGTAGAATTACCCTCCCCAATGCAAATTCATACGAAGCATTCTTACAATTAAAGGTTCGCATATGTTTTATCCAGAGCATTTTGACGTCATCATTATCGGCGGTGGTCACGCTGGTACTGAAGCAGCAATGGCAGCTGCACGTATGGGACGTCAAACCTTATTACTGACTCACAATATTGATACTTTGGGCCAGATGTCATGTAATCCAGCCATTGGTGGGATCGGTAAAGGGCATCTGGTAAAAGAGATCGATGCACTCGGCGGTCTGATAGCAAAAGCAACCGATCTAGCTGGTATTCAGTTCAGAACACTCAATGCTAGCAAAGGTCCAGCTGTTCGAGCTACACGCGCACAAGCAGATCGTGTACTGTATCGACAAGCAGTAAGAACTGTATTAGAAAATCAATCTAACTTAATGATCTTCCAACAATCCGTTGAAGATCTTATCGTTGAAAGTGATACCGTTATTGGTGTTGTTACACGTATGGGTTTGAAATTTAAGGCAAAGTCTATTGTTCTGACAGTAGGTACTTTCCTTGACGGAAAAATTCATATCGGTTTAGAAAATTACAGCGGCGGACGTGCTGGTGATCCTCCTTCGATCGTTTTATCACATCGTTTACGTGAATTACCTTTACGTGTTTCTCGTCTGAAAACGGGTACTCCACCTCGTATCGATGCTCGAACCATTGATTTTAGCCAGCTCGAACAACAATTCGGTGATAACCCAACACCTGTATTCTCATTCATAGGCAACATGGATCAACATCCGCAGCAGATCCCGTGCTACATCACCCATACCAACGAAAAAACCCATGAAGTGATCCGGAATAACTTGGATCGCAGCCCGATGTATGCGGGGATCATTGAAGGGATCGGCCCACGCTATTGTCCTTCTATCGAAGATAAGGTTATACGTTTCGCAGATCGTAACGCGCATCAGATCTTCCTTGAACCAGAAGGACTCACCAGCAACGAAATTTATCCGAACGGGATCTCAACCAGTCTGCCGTTTGACGTGCAAATGCAGATCGTTCACTCCATGAAAGGAATGGAAAATGCACGCATTGTTCGTCCAGGTTACGCGATCGAATATGATTTCTTTGATCCACGTGATTTAAAACAAACACTAGAAAGTAAATTTATTAACGGTCTATTCTTTGCCGGGCAGATCAATGGTACGACAGGTTATGAAGAAGCCGCTGCACAAGGATTGCTGGCAGGCCTAAATGCTGCCCGTTATGCCACGAATGAAGAAGGATGGTTCCCTCGTCGTGATCAAGCCTATGTTGGTGTTCTGGTTGATGATCTATGCACATTGGGAACAAAAGAACCCTACCGGATGTTCACATCACGTGCAGAATATCGCTTGATGTTACGTGAAGACAATGCGGATCTTCGTCTGACTGAAAAAGGTCGTGAATTGGGGTTAGTTGATGATCTGCGTTGGGAACATTATTCCCGCAAAGTTGAAATGATCGAACAAGAGCGTCAGCGTTTACGCGATATCTGGGTTCATCCAAAATCTGACAATTTGGATGAAATCAATCAAGTGCTGAAAACACCACTGTCAAAAGAAGCCAATGGTGAAGATTTACTGCGTCGCCCGGAAATGAACTACGAATTACTGACATCAATGCCACGTTTTGCTCCGGGGCTGACAGAACCTCAAGCGGCAGATCAGGTTGAAATCCAAGTTAAATACGAAGGTTATATTGCCCGTCAGCAAGAAGAGATCGAAAAACAACTGCGCAATGAAAACACGGCACTACCTGCCGATCTGGATTATAAACAAGTCAGTGGACTTTCCAATGAAGTTGTTGCAAAACTAAGTGACCATAAACCAAATTCAATTGGTCAAGCTTCACGTATTTCTGGTATCACACCAGCAGCGATCTCCATCTTACTGGTATGGCTGAAAAAACAGGGTTTATTGCGCCGTAGTGCCTAAGAGGACAAAGCTTTGCTTAACAAATTGGAATCTCTGTTGGCGAAGACCGACATTGTTTTATCGTTGGAGCAGAAACAACAGCTTATTGCTTATGTAGCTATGCTCAACAAATGGAATAAGGCTTACAATCTCACATCTATTCGGGATCCTGAGCAGATGTTAGTCCGGCATATCATGGATAGCATTGTCGTTAATCCATTTTTGCAGGGAACACGGTTTATTGATGTTGGTACGGGGCCTGGTTTGCCAGGTATTCCATTGGCGATTGTGCGACCTGATTCTCATTTCACCTTATTGGATAGTTTGGGAAAACGAGTTCGTTTTCTGCTTCAGGTTCAACATGAATTGGGCCTCAATAATATTGAACCAATACAGAGCAGGGTAGAAGAGTTTATTCCCGAAGTGCTTTTTGACGGCGTGATCAGCAGAGCCTTTGCATCTTTACAAGATATGTTGTCATGGTGTCATCATCTTCCTGAAACTGATGATGGGCGTTTTTATGCTCTGAAAGGTGTATTACCAGAAGATGAGCTGGCTCAGTTACCTTCAGGTATCAGCCTTGATGCCGTGATCCCTCTGAAAATACCAGAACTAGAAGGGCAGCGTCATTTGGTTGTACTTAAACAAAACTGACTTTGCTGTTTATCAATAAAAGTTTAAATAATTAGTGACGCTAACCATAGTTATATTGTTTCGGGCGTTACTAATTATATACTCCAATCGTTTCATCTTTATTTACGGATAGATCACAGAAAAATAACTTTAATTTTATATTGAGCAAATTGTTCTTTTTAAGAAGGAGTATCCATTTTCTTTATAAATAAATTTTAGAGAAAGTGTGCAAAATTAACTTTTAAAATTTCTTAGTGATATATCAGATAAAAATTGATAGCAATAATATTAATTGTTTGATTTTATATGAAAAAATAAATGATTTTCATCACATATTTAATGGTTAGTAGTATTAATGTCTTAATTTAGTGTGATATGTATCACGTTTAATTTTTGAGTCGATAGATTAATCGTTACAAAATATTAAATGGTATTTGTGAGCAATCTACCATCAAAGTTAGAAATTTAAATAATTATTCACTTTTTCGCTACTTATGGATTGAATTCATTTTGGCTGCCCGTATAATTTGCACGTTTTTGTCACTTGACACTCTTAAACAAAGACAGTTTTATACAACGTTCAGCAAAGCTTGATATGCAATGGTGTACTTCAGGGAGAAAACAAAAGTCATGTCTGTATCCCTTTATAGCGGTAGAATTGCACTGAAACTGTTACTTTTGCAGTTAATGACTTTTGTTATTCTCAGTGCGGCTTTTTATACCAAAAGTATCGAATGGGGTGTTTTTGCTTTTGCTGGTGGGTTGGCATATTGGCTCCCAAACGTCATTTTTATGTTGCTTACCCATTTCCAAAAGGCAAAAGAGCAGGATGTTCCTGTACGCATTGCATGGTTCTTCGCTATTGGAGAAGGGATTAAGGTTATCATTTCGATAGCTATGCTGATAGTTGCCTTAGGGGTGTTCAAGGCGGCATTTGCACCACTTGGTGTAGCCTATTTAGCGGTGCTGATTGTGCAGATCATCGCACCTGCCGTAATGAACGGTTAGTGTTTTTAACAATAAAAGGGTAAAAAGCATCATGTCTGCATCAGGAGAAGTTTCAACTTCAGAGTACATAAGTCACCATCTGAGACACCTTCAGTTAGACTTACGTACTTTTGAGTTGGTCAATCCCCACGCTAGTGGCTATGAAGCAACGTTCTGGACGTTGAACATTGACTCGCTTTTTTTCTCCGTTGTATTAGGGATGTTGTTTCTGTTTGTATTCAGGAGAGTCGCGGTTCACGCTACTGATGGCGTACCGGGTAAATTCCAGACTGCAATAGAAATGATTATCGGTTTCGTTGATAACACTGTACGTGATATGTATCACGGGAAGAGCAAAGTGATTGCCCCTTTGGCTTTGACTGTGTTCGTCTGGGTGTTGTTGATGAACATGTTGGACTTGCTGCCAATCGATTTCATTCCTCTGATCGGTGAACGTGTCTTCGGCTTGCCTGCTCTGCGTATTGTTCCAACAGCAGATGTTAGTGTCACCTTGTCGATGGCACTTGGAGTCTTTGTCCTCATCCTGTTCTATAGCATTAAGATGAAAGGAATTAGTGGTTTTGCGAAGGAGCTGACATTGCAGCCTTTCAATCATCCGCTGTTTATTCCGATTAACTTAATTCTGGAAGGGGTTAGCTTGCTGTCTAAACCTATATCACTCGGTCTGCGACTGTTTGGTAATATGTATGCTGGCGAACTGATCTTTATTCTTATTGCGGCTCTCTTACCGTTTTGGTCACAGTGGATGCTCAGCCTGCCATGGGCGATTTTCCACATACTGATTATTACGTTACAAGCCTTTATTTTCATGGTTCTGACGATCGTTTATCTGTCGATGGCATCTGAAGAGCATTAATTTCTATCAATCATTAATAATGTTTTAACTGAAACAAACTGGAGACTGTCATGGATATAAACATGGATCTGCTGTACATAGCTGCCGCTATTCTGATGGGTTTGGCTGCTATCGGTGCTGCGATCGGTATCGGCATCCTTGGGGGCAAATTCTTGGAAGGCGCTGCTCGTCAGCCTGATCTGATCCCTCTGCTGCGTACTCAGTTCTTTATCGTTATGGGTTTGGTTGACGCCATTCCGATGATCGCTGTAGGCCTGGGCTTGTATATGATGTTCGCTGTCGGTACTAACTAACTAGCAGAACTGAAAATTACGCCGATTCATTAATTGAAATAGAGGTATTGTGCCGTGAATATTAACGCAACAATCCTCGGCCAGGCCATCGCGTTTGTCCTGTTTGTTTTGTTCTGTATGAAGTATGTATGGCCACCAATCATGGCGGCCATTGAAAAGCGTCAGAAAGAAATTGCTGACGGTTTGGCTTCAGCAGAGCGTGCTAAAAAGAACCTGGACTTAGCGCAAGCCAATGCGACCGACCAACTGAAAAAAGCGAAAGCGAATGCGCACGCTATCATCGAGCAGGCTAATAAACAAAAAGCCCAGATTATTGATGATGCCAGAGCCGAAGCTGAGCTGGAACGCAGCAAAATCCTCGCGCAAGGTCAGGCTGAAATTGAAGCTGAACGCAAGCGCGCTCGTGAAGAGCTACGTAAACAGGTTGCGATGTTGGCTATCGCAGGTGCCGAGAAAATCATCGAACGTTCCGTGGATGAAGCTGCTAACAGCGACATCGTTGATAAACTGGTCGCTGAACTGTAAGGAGGGAGGGGCATGTCTGAATTCGCTACTGTAGCTCGCCCCTACGCCAAAGCAGCTTTTGACTTTGCTGTGGAACACCAATCTCTCGAACATTGGCAGAACATGCTGGCGTTCGTTGCTGAGGTAACTCGCAATGAGCAGGTTGGTGAGCTGCTTTCCGGTTCATTGGCACCGGAAACGTTAGCCAATACCTTTATCACCATTTGTGGTGAGCAGGTAGATGAGCATGCTCGTAACTTTATTCGTGTAATGGCAGAGAATGGTCGCTTGCTGGTTTTGCCAGAAGTCTTCCAGCAATTTATCCAATTGCGTGCGTCACTGGAATCAACTATCGATGTTGAAGTGATATCTGCATCCGAACTGAATGAGCAGCAGCAGGCTAAAATTTCTGTGGCGATGGAAAAACGTCTGTCACGCAAAGTGAAGCTGAATTGCAAAATTGACAAGTCTGTTATTGCCGGCGTGATTATCCGTGCGGGTGACATGGTGATCGATGGCAGTATTCGTGGCCGTCTGGATCGTTTAACAGACGTCTTGCAGTCTTAAGGGGACTGGAGCATATGCAACTGAATTCCACCGAAATCAGCGAACTGATCAAACAGCGTATTGCTCAGTTCAATGTCGTGAGCGAAGCTCACAATGAAGGTACGATTGTTTCCGTTAACGACGGTATCATTCGTATCCACGGTTTAGCCGATGTTATGCAGGGTGAAATGATCTCTTTGCCTGGCAACCGTTATGCAATTGCACTGAACCTGGAGCGTGACTCCGTTGGTGCTGTTGTGATGGGCCCGTATGCTGACTTGGCCGAAGGCATGAAAGTCAAATGTACAGGTCGTATTTTGGAAGTACCTGTTGGTCGTGGTCTGCTTGGTCGTGTTGTTAACACACTGGGTGAGCCAATCGATGGTAAAGGCGCTGTTGAACATGATGGTTTCTCACCTGTTGAAGTCATTGCTCCAGGTGTTATCGATCGTCAATCCGTTGACCAGCCTGTCCAGACAGGTTACAAATCTGTTGATGCCATGATCCCAATCGGCCGTGGTCAGCGTGAGCTGGTTATCGGTGACCGTCAGACGGGTAAAACTGCTCTGGCTATTGATGCGATCATTAACCAACGTGATTCCGGTATCAAATGTATCTATGTAGCGATTGGTCAGAAAGCTTCTACCATTGCTAACGTAGTTCGTAAACTGGAAGAGCACGGCGCACTGGAAAACACCGTCGTTGTTGTTGCATCCGCTTCTGAATCTGCGGCTTTGCAATACCTTGCACCATATTCTGGTTGTGCGATGGGTGAATACTTCCGTGATCGCGGTGAAGATGCTCTGATTGTTTATGATGACCTGTCTAAACAGGCTGTTGCTTACCGTCAGATTTCTCTGTTGCTACGCCGTCCGCCTGGACGTGAAGCATTCCCGGGTGACGTTTTCTATCTGCACTCCCGTCTGTTGGAACGTGCAGCGCGTGTTAACGCTGACTATGTTGAAAAATTCACCAATGGCGAAGTGAAAGGCAAAACAGGCTCTCTGACTGCTCTGCCAATCATCGAAACCCAGGCTGGTGACGTTTCTGCATTCGTACCGACAAACGTTATCTCCATTACCGATGGTCAGATTTTCCTTGAATCTGCTTTGTTCAACGCAGGTATTCGTCCAGCAGTTAACCCGGGGATCTCCGTATCCCGTGTAGGTGGTGCTGCTCAGACCAAGATTATCAAGAAACTGTCCGGTGGTATCCGTACTGCTCTGGCTCAGTACCGCGAACTGGCGGCATTCTCCCAGTTTGCTTCTGATCTGGATGATGCGACTCGTAAACAGTTGGATCACGGTCAGAAAGTAACTGAGCTGTTGAAACAGAAACAGTATCAGCCAATGTCCATCGCACAACAGGCGCTGTCTCTGTTTGCTGCTGAGCGTGGCTATCTGGAAGACGTCGAAATCGCGAAAGTGGTCAGTTTCGAATCTGCGCTGTTGGCATATGCCAGCCATGAACATGCTGATCTTCTGAAAGAGATTGACCAGTCTGGCGATTACAACGGAGAGATCGAAGCGAAGCTGAAAGCTCTGTTGGATTCCTTCAAGGCGACTCAGTCCTGGTAACACTATTCGGCCCTGTTTGATTCTGTTTAATGAAAAAACACGGGCCGTCTGGTTGAATTCGGAGAAGCAGAAATGGCCGGCGCAAAAGAGATACGTACCAAAATCGCCAGTGTGCAAAACACGCAGAAAATCACTAAAGCGATGGAAATGGTCGCCGCGTCCAAAATGCGTAAAACGCAGGATCGCATGGCGGCCAGCCGTCCTTATGCAGAGACCATTCGCAGCGTGATTGGACACCTTGCGTTAGGGAATCTGGAATATAAACACCCATACCTTGAAGAGCGTGAAGTGAAACGCGTTGGGTATGTGGTTGTTTCGACTGATCGTGGTTTATGTGGCGGTTTGAACATTAACTTGTTCAAAAAATTGCTAATAGAAATGAAAGACTGGTCAGATAAAAAAGTCCAGGTTGATTTGGCACTTATTGGATCAAAAGCGGTTTCTTTCTTTTCTTCTGTTGGTGGCAACATTGTTGCCCAAGTAACAGGGATGGGAGATAACCCATCATTGTCCGAGTTGATCGGGCCAGTCAGCGTCATGATGCAAGCATATGACGAAGGGCGTCTGGATAAATTGTATATAGTGACAAACAAGTTCAACAATACAATGTCTCAGGTTCCGACAATCACTCAGTTATTGCCTCTGCCAGCCGGAGACGATGAAACACTGAAGAAGAAGTCCTGGGATTATCTGTATGAACCTGATCCTAAGGCGCTGTTGGATACCCTGCTGCGCCGCTATATAGAATCGCAAGTTTATCAGGGCGTCGTTGAAAACCTGGCTAGTGAACAGGCCGCACGAATGGTAGCGATGAAAGCCGCAACCGATAACGGCGGCAACCTGATCAAAGAGTTACAGTTGGTTTACAACAAGGCTCGTCAGGCCAGCATCACTCAGGAACTCACCGAAATCGTTTCGGGTGCTTCTGCGGTTTAATAGCTAGGTTTACGAATTACGTAGAGGATTCAATATGGCTACTGGAAAGATTATCCAGGTAATCGGCGCCGTGGTGGACGTCGAATTCCCTCAGGACAACGTACCAAAAGTGTACGATGCTCTTGAGGTTAAAAACGGTGAAGAAAAACTGGTGCTGGAAGTTCAGCAGCAGTTAGGCGGCGGTATCGTTCGCTGTATTGCAATGGGTACCTCTGATGGTCTGCGCCGTAATTTAGACGTAGTTGATTTGGGGCATCCAATTGAAGTACCAGTAGGTGAAGCGACACTGGGTCGTATAATGAACGTACTGGGTGATCCAATTGATATGAAAGGTGAGATTGGCGAAAAAGAGCGCTGGTCAATTCACCGAACTGCACCAACCTATGAAGAGTTGTCTAACTCTCAGGAACTGCTGGAAACCGGTATTAAGGTTATGGACTTGATCTGCCCATTCGCAAAAGGGGGTAAGGTTGGTCTGTTCGGTGGTGCGGGTGTAGGTAAAACCGTTAACATGATGGAATTGATCCGTAACATCGCGGTCGAACACTCCGGTTATTCTGTATTTGCCGGTGTTGGTGAACGTACCCGTGAAGGTAACGACTTCTATCATGAAATGACAGATTCAAACGTACTGGACAAAGTATCTTTGGTATACGGTCAGATGAATGAGCCACCAGGAAACCGTCTGCGTGTTGCTCTGACTGGTCTGACTATGGCGGAAAAATTCCGTGATGAAGGCCGTGACGTTCTGTTGTTCGTCGATAACATTTATCGTTATACCCTGGCAGGTACAGAAGTATCAGCACTGTTGGGTCGTATGCCATCTGCGGTAGGTTATCAGCCAACACTGGCGGAAGAGATGGGTGTTCTGCAAGAACGTATCACCTCAACCAAAACGGGTTCAATTACTTCCGTACAAGCTGTTTACGTTCCTGCGGATGACTTGACTGACCCATCGCCAGCGACAACCTTTGCTCACTTGGACGCAACTGTCGTATTGAGCCGTCAGATCGCATCTCTGGGTATTTACCCGGCGGTTGACCCACTGGATTCAACCAGCCGTCAGCTTGACCCACTTGTTGTTGGTCAAGAGCACTATGATGTTGCTCGTGGTGTTCAGTCTATCCTGCAACGTTATCAGGAACTGAAAGACATTATCGCCATTCTGGGTATGGATGAACTGTCAGAAGATGACAAACTGGTTGTTTCTCGTGCTCGTAAGATCCAGCGCTTCCTGTCTCAGCCATTCTTCGTTGCAGAAGTATTTACCGGTTCACCAGGTAAGTTCGTCCCTCTGAAAGACACTATCCGTGGCTTCAAAGGCATTCTGGACGGTGATTATGACCACCTGCCAGAGCAGGCGTTCTACATGGTTGGTACCATCGAAGAAGCTGTGGAAAAAGCGAAAAAGCTTTAATACGGCTGACGGGAGGTTGATATGGCTGCAATGACGTTCTCCCTGAACGTAGTCAGCGCTGAAAAACTGATGTTTGAAGGGCTGGTACAGAAAATTCAGGTGACTGGCAGTGAAGGTGAGTTGGGGATTTATCCTCAGCACACACCACTGCTTACTGCCATAAAACCGGGCATGATACGTATTGTTAAGCAGTTTGGTGAAGAAGAGTTTATCTACCTGTCAGGTGGTATTCTGGAAGTTCAGCCAAACGGCGTGATCGTACTGGCCGATACAGCGATCCGTGGTAAGGATTTGGATGAAGCCAAAGTGCTTGAAGCCAAGCGCAAGGCGGAAGAACATATCCGTAACTCCCATGGCGATGTTGATTATGCTCAGGCATCTGCTGAATTGTCGAAAGCGATTGCAAAACTTCGTGTAATCGAGCTGACGAAAAAGCTGATGTAGGATTGACCCGATAAATTTCAGGTTTCAGCCGCACAAGCTATAACTTGAAAATAAAGGGAACAGGCAGTAGATAAAAAGCCAGTTAGTAGAGCTAACTGGCTTTTTTGCATTGCGAAATATGTAGCAATTTATTTCGTAAACAGGTTTACTTTCATACTTAAGATTGGAATTGTCAGGTTTCTTATGTCTATTACACCCAAAGCAATTGTTCCTAATCCAGTTACTCCTAAGCCGATGAGTGCAAAAAGTGTTGTTATTCTGGCCGCTGGCAAGGGAACTCGGATGTATTCTGACCTCCCTAAAGTTTTGCACTTATTGGCAGGCAAGCCGATGGTTCAGCATGTTATTGATACAGCAATGGCATTGGGTGCTCAGCAAGTTCACCTGGTGTATGGGCATGGCGGTGATTTGATGAAACAAACACTTTCAAGCCAAAAAATTGCTAACCAAAAACTAAATTGGGTACTGCAAGCAGAACAGTTAGGTACTGGCCATGCAATGCAGCAGGCAGCACCACACTTTGCGGATGATGAAGATATTCTGATCCTCTATGGTGACGTGCCTCTGATTGCTGAAGATACGTTAGAGCGTCTTATCAAGGTTAAACCAGAGGGTGGTATTGGTTTACTGACAGCTATTTTGGATAATCCAACCGGATATGGCCGTATTATTCGTGAAAATGGCGAAGTGACAGGCATTATTGAACAAAAAGATGCGACTGACGAACAGCGTAAAATCAACGAAATCAACACCGGTATTTTGGTTGCGAATGGTGGTGATTTGAAACGCTGGTTATCCAAATTGGAAAACAATAATGCTCAGGGTGAATATTATCTCACTGATGTTATTGCACTCGCACACAAAGAAAGTCGTCAGATAAAAGCAGTCCATCCATGCCGTCTAAGTGAAATGGAAGGAGTTAACAATCGCCTTCAACTTTCTGCATTGGAACGTATTTACCAGTCTGAGCAGGCTGAAAAATTATTGCTGGCAGGCGTAATGTTGCTGGATCCGGCTCGTTTTGATTTGCGCGGAAAACTAGAACATGGTCGCGATATCACCATTGATACCAATGTGATTATTGAAGGTCATGTTGTATTGGGGAATAACGTTCAGATAGGCTCTGGCTGTATTCTGAAAAATTGCGTTATTGGTGATGGCGCAGTCATTAGCCCTTATACTGTCATTGAGGATTCTGAAATCGGCTCTGAATGTACTGTGGGGCCTTTTGCTCGTCTACGTCCAGGTTCTAAACTGGCGGAAAAAGCGCATGTTGGCAATTTCGTTGAAATGAAAAAATCCTTCCTCGGCTTAGGTTCTAAGGCGGGGCACCTGACTTATCTTGGTGATTCTGAAATTGGCAATAATGTGAATATTGGTGCAGGAACCATTACCTGTAACTATGATGGCGCTAATAAATTTAAAACCATTATTGGCGATGACGTATTCGTGGGTTCTGATAGCCAGTTTGTTGCGCCTGTGAAAGTTGATAAAGGTGCAACCATTGGAGCAGGAACTACTGTAACAAAAGATGTTGCTGAGAATGAGCTGGTCATCAGCCGTGTCAGGCAAACTCATATTCAGGGCTGGAAACGTCCTGTTAAGAAAAAATAAAATACAAAAAAAACAATAATACCCTATGGATTTCGAGTTGCATCGCGGCGGCAAGGGAATGAATCCCTGGGAGCATAGCAAACTATGTGACCGGGGTGAGTGAGCGTAGCCAACAAAGAGGCAGCTTGAAAGACGACGGGTAACCCCATCTCTACAAAGCTCGGGGGTCGGCAAAGCCAGAACGCGATTTGCCGTAAGACAATCAGGTTGTACGACATAAAAAGGGCGCTTATTAGCCCTGTTTTTAGGAATAAAACACATGTGTGGAATCGTTGGTGCAGTAGCACAGCGTGATATAGCAGAAATATTGATAGAAGGTCTTCGTCGTCTGGAGTACCGTGGCTATGATTCTGCGGGCATGGCCATTGTCGATAGCGAAAATCAGATAACTCGTCTGCGTGAAGTGGGCAAAGTACAGATGCTGGCTGATGAAGCGGATAAACAGCCCGTTATCGGTGGTACTGGCATTGCTCATACTCGTTGGGCGACACACGGAGAACCAAGCGAGCGCAACGCACATCCTCATGTTTCTAAACATATTGCGGTTGTGCATAACGGTATTATTGAAAACCATGAAGAACTGCGTGAAGAATTGAAAACACGTGGTTATAGCTTCTCTTCTGATACCGATACTGAAACCATTGCTCATCTTGTTCACTGGGAACAGCAACAAGGTGGCTCATTGCTGGAAGTGGTACAGCGTGTTATCCCACAATTGCGTGGCGCTTATGGCACCGTAATTATGGATAGCCATCAACCAGACGTACTGGTGGCGGCACGTTCTGGCAGCCCATTAGTTGTTGGTTTGGGAGTTGGTGAAAACTTCTTGGCATCTGACCAACTGGCATTACTGCCTGTGACTCGCCGCTTTATCTATCTGGAAGAAGGTGACATTGTAGAAATTACCCGCCGTACTGTTCGCATTTTTAATGTGCAGGGTGAAGTGGTTGAACGTGAGCAGATTGAATCCAACGTTCAGTATGATGCTGGTGATAAAGGTATCTACCGTCACTACATGCAGAAAGAGATTTACGAACAGCCAATGGCAATTAAAAACACGCTGGAAGGCCGTTTGAGCCATGGCGAAGTAAATCTGTCAGAGTTGGGCGCTAACGCAGAGGAATTACTTTCTCAGGTTGAACATATCCAGATCGTTGCCTGTGGAACTTCTTTCAATGCCGGTATGGTTTCACGCTACTGGTTTGAATCACTGGCAGGTATTCCATGTGATGTGGAAATTGCCTCTGAATTCCGTTACCGCAAGCCTGCATGCCGTAAAGGAAGTTTGCTGATTACTTTGTCCCAATCCGGTGAAACAGCGGATACTTTGGCAGCATTGCGTTTATCCAAAGAGTTGGGTTATCTGACTTCACTGACTATCTGTAACGTAGCGGGTTCATCTCTGGTACGCGAATCTGACTTTGCTCTGATGACCAAAGCGGGCGCAGAAATTGGAGTCGCATCCACCAAAGCCTTTACTACCCAGTTAACTGTATTGCTGATGCTTGTGGCTTACATGGGACGCTTGAAAGGCGCTGATGCTTCTCTCGAACAAAATATTATTCATGCCCTGCATGCATTGCCAAGCCGCATTGAAAGCATGTTGTCGAAAGACAAGGTTATCGAATCACTGGCTGAAGATTTCTCTGAAAAACATCACGCACTTTTCCTCGGCCGTGGCGATCAATACCCGATCGCGGTTGAAGGTGCACTAAAACTGAAAGAGATTTCCTACATTCACGCCGAAGCCTACGCTGCTGGTGAGTTGAAACATGGCCCATTGGCGCTGATTGATGCGGATATGCCAGTGATCATCGTTGCACCAAACAACGAGCTGCTGGAAAAACTGAAATCTAATATCGAAGAAGTCCGCGCCCGTGGTGGGTTGCTGTACGTCTTCGCAGATCAGGACGTCGGTTTCACCGACAGCACAAACATGAAGATCATCTCCCTGCCACACGTAGAAGAGTTGATCGCCCCGATCTTCTATACCGTGCCACTGCAATTGCTGTCTTACCACGTTGCATTGATCAAAGGTACAGATGTTGATCAGCCACGTAATCTGGCAAAGTCGGTGACGGTGGAGTAATGGTGTTGTAGTTAACTGTCAGAGATCTGTCTTATGAAGGCAGATCTCACAGCGTTTGGGGAGTTTGCACGTAACTAACTTATTATTACCTTTCTGAAAACAGATCATAGTTATTTTCACGTAATGAGCGATGTCTAAACTACACTCAATAAATCTTCAAAAGACTCACAGTTTCGGTTGTTTCTATGCGATTTGACAGCCAAAATTTCTATTACCTAACTAACCCGAATTCTGTTTAAGCTGTCATTGAAAAATCGTTTTCCGAATAGAAAATGTTCAGTGATGGCTTTTTCCATTTAAGGCAGTAAGCAATCAGCCC
>NZ_NIBS01000033.1 GCF_002632465.1 Xenorhabdus budapestensis
AGGTTGCTAATGATAAATCACAAACGGCGATTATTCCTATTTCTCTGTACTGAATATACTCCGCTAATCACATTGAGCAATTTAGACCCGTTTGCCCTGCCCAATTGATGACTTCTTTTTGTACGTATTTATCCAACTCCAAAGTCACCCCTGATACCGCCAGCACACCTTCAATAAATCCCTCCGCTGCCTGTAACCGTTTTGAGACTTCGTTATGGGAAATGCCTAACTTGGTGCCTATTGTCCTCAGTGTGGACGCCTTGATATAGTGCAGTACAATCAATTGGAAAAGATACGGGTTATATTTTTTCAATCGCAGAACGGCGGCGTCAATCGCAATGCCATCATCATCACAACATTGAACACGGGTCTTTCGAGTGCTGGGAACCAGACCTTTAAACCCTGCGGCAGTGGGCGCCCAGTCAACGTCACTGTTTCCTTCACTAGCCCACGCCCCCCAGCGTTCCATGACTAATTGAATATCACGCATTATGCTGTCTCCGCTGTTTTTTTCATAAATACTAATTCTCTGGCCTGATCTCCGTTCTGGAGCAGGTCGTTAAAATCCCCACTGTCCGGCCAGCGAACACTGACCCTTTCCAAATCGTTATTTGCCTTTAGATTTTTAGTCGCACACGCCATTGCCGCCGCATGACCTGTGGCGCTCCAGTCCGTATCCGCGAAGATAATGAGGTGTTTAACTCCCCTAGGAACCAGAAAGCGCTCCATAAAACCCGCATTCACGACTGACCAAGTGTTAACGCCGTAAATCTGTTTGCAGGACAGCGCGGTTTCGATGCCCTCGGCAATCCCCAGTGTCGAATCGACAGGAAAAAGGCGAATGGCCAGTGACTGAGCGTGATCGCGATAGCTATCTTCCTGCGTAGCATCCAGTTTCTTTTGCGGGGTAATGTCGGCCTTTTTGTCCCCGTCAAGGTAGGTACGATGCAGATAGCATAATGTCCCTTTCGCGTCGGTCACCAGTGACCAGAGCGCCTGTAGCTTCCCATTGCGGACAGGCTGTTCGGCGCAATACCTCACGTTATCAGCGGGCAGAACATGAATGCCCCTGCTTCGCAGATAAGCTTCACCCTGTGTGCCTTTCAGGTTGGGCAGATTGGAGTAACAGGCGGTCACTCGGTTTCTGAATTTGGTGATATTTGTCTCTTTTTTCACTACGCTGCGCTTGTCTGACTGGATACCCAGCAACAGATCAATCTCGTCCGCTAATGTCTTGTAGTCTTTCCCCTGCGTCAGGGTGAGTAACTTCCAGCCATCCCCCACATTACAGGTGCAGATAAACGTCCCCCTGCCATCCCGATCATCAATGCGGAATTTACCTTTCTGCCCGCATATCGGGCACTTCCCTTTAAAGTGATTTTTCCCTGTCACAGGCGGCAATTTGTAGTAAGCAAAGATTTCAGGCCAGCGGCCTATCACGGCATCCGCCGTTTTTATTCTGTTCACAGTGCTTCTCCCTGATATAACGGTGTATCTAACTGCTTACGAATTTCACGCACCTTGCCCCGGGCAACTTCAAGGCGCATTTCCTGTTGTTCGTTGCTGGACGGCTGCACCTGTTCGGTTTTCTTACGGGATTTCGCCCAGGCAATTTGTTTGTGCTTGATGAAATTGTTCACTTCGGGTGTCAGTTCCTGCGGGGTGTCATGCAGCCCACGCGGATAGACGCCGAACTTGTCTTTAAACGTATTTCCTACCCAGCCATCACTGAGGATCTTCCCTTGTGACACCCGCTGGTTCTGGTAGTACTTCAACTGCGAGTAGAAACTCTGCTTTTCAGCCTGGGTATAGATGCGTTCTTTCTTGCTGAGTTTCTGAATGGTGCGGCTGGTATCGACATCAACATCCTCACCTGTCAGCGGCTTAAATCCACACTTCGGGCAGACATAGACACCCGCTGGCTTCATGTAATGACAGGAGGAACACTCTTTCGGTAGCTTCTCCCGCTTCTCCTGTTCCCGGTAACTGTCACGGGTTTTCATGCCGTCGTTTTTACTGGGCAACTCGTCATATTCGATATCATCCGGGTAGCCGAGGCGATGGACTGTGCCGGAGTGATCCAGAATGATGGCTGCTTTCTTCTGAACCCTGGGTACATTGATAACAATGTCTGCTGGTAAGTCATTGTCAGAAACAATAATAGTGTCACCATTCTCTTGGTGAAGGTTCATGATGATGTCGCGTACATGCTCGATATCATCTTTACAAGCCGTTTTGAATAAGACTCTAAACATGTTTCCAGACCTCACCTTGTTTAATCCATGTAATAGTTGATGCGACAACACCAAACTCAGCGGCTAAGTCACGGCAAAGTCCCTTATAGGGAGTTTTTAATCTTTCTCTTATTTCAATGACGTCTTTAGCAGTTAACTTGGCTGTTCCTACCTGCTCACCATGAGGTATATTTCTGAATAACTTCTCTCCTGAGTGACGCCTGTTTTCTAAATTAGTGACCCACTCAAGATTTTCGACACGATTGTCCGACTTCATTCCATTGATATGATTAACCTGAGGTTTATTGTCGGGGTTCGGTATCCAAGCCAATGCAACCAAGCGATGTACCTGATACGAACGATCCCTAATGCAAACATGCTGATATTTACCGTAACGGGTGTTTTCTGATTTCGCATCCTTGCCTCTGTTGGTTGATTGTCGGTATATCCGCTCCTTCCGAACTGAATAGGACTGATTCTTTTTGTTCCAAAGGCGATAACTGCCAGCTTTAACCACCGAGCCGCATCTGGATACATACACAACGGCCTCAGTGGTTTCGGGCATATCATCAGAACGCCATGAGAAGGCTTTTTTAAATTTCATGATCAACCTCCTTGATTTCCCTGTCTGCAAGTAAGCCGCTTCTTTTGGAAAGGTATTCGGTATATAGTTTTGAAAAGTTATCGACTGGACGTAGTGATCTGCCGATTGATTGCAACCAACGGATCTCTGACTTGGTAGGCCGGGCATAGATAATGCAGCGGACATCACTGTCAAAACCCGCCACGAGAACGCCAATGTTCACAATGATTTTTGTCGCACCCTGCTCAAACCGATGGATAATCAAATCCCGTTCATCTTGAGGGGTATTGGCGGTCATCACCTCAGCATTCACCCCGGCACGGTTGAATTCGACGGTGATAAAGTTGGCGTGACTGACATTGACACAGAAACAAATGGTGGGCTGGTTTTCGCCCAGTTTAAGCCAGCTACTGACCACATCCCCCACCAAATCAGCCCCGCACATGATTTCGGCTATCTCATCTTCCTTGTAATCGCTGCCGTAGTCGTCATTGCGGGCAGACTTCACCTTGCTTAAATCGGGCTTGGTCGGGGCGTAAAACTCATACGCACTCAGGTCACCACGCTGGATTAATTCTTTTATCGTGGTGGGCTTTATCAACTTCTGGTAGTAGTGACCGAGGAACGGCGAGAACGGGGTGCCCGACAGCCCTACCACCTTGCAATCTGTTTCCGAGGTCAGCCGCGTGATTTCTTCCAGTATCTTTTTGCGTTTCAGGTGCGCTTCATCAATTACCAGCAGATTAATGTCTTCGGGAAAATCACGGCGGATTAGTGTGTCAGCCGACGCAATCTGAATCAGCTTTGATGAGTCTTGATTGGGGTGATCACGCCAGATATACGCGATTTCATCCTCCGGCAAGCCGTACTCGATAAAGCGCTGGGCAGTCTGATTTATCAAGACAAGGTATGGGCAGATCATCATGACTTTTTTGTTTTTTGATACAAAACCGTCAATAATGAATGCTGACAAGGCGGTTTTCCCTGCCCCTGTCGGGGCGTACACCATGAAAGAATTAAAGCCCTTCCAGTTCTGACGCAGCAGATTTAAAGCACGTTCCTGTGCAAAGTTCGGCGTAATATTCAGCATGGCTTCACTCCCTGTTTATTTTTCTGCGTGACCGTGCGATACTTTATGTCGGTAACCGCATCTGTATTACCGACTGCAAGAACCGAATTGGCTATCTCTGCTAAAGTTTCGCTGTTCGGTTTCTTGCTCCCTCTTACATTCCCATTCTGACTTAACATTGATACCCCCATTTGAATGATGTCCACTGCCAGAGGAAAAGCCCTTTTCTGTCTAGTGCCTGTTTGCTAATACCTGAACTGGGTGGCACGGATCACATCAATGCCGTTCACGCGATAACGCAAAGGCTGCTTGCCATTCTTGAGCAACACAAAGCCGGATATCCCCGCAGGCAGCTCACTGAGTTTCAGCAGCGAACGTTTACGCGGTGATCGGTTGTCAGCCTCGATGGCGCATTTCTCACCAGTTCGTGTGGTCACCATGTAATCGACGCGACCATTTCGGCCATCGCTTAATCCGGTCACGGTGAAATTCTTTTGCAGGAACCAGCCTTGCTCACGGATTTTTGCAGTGAGTACCGTTTCAAATTTCTGCATGTCGGCGACAGTGAGAAATTGCTCTTCCAGCAAGGTGATTAATTTTTCTTTCAGCTCTGTGCTCATGTTGATTTCCTCAATTGTTATTTTTGTATCACTTGGGTAGTACGGCGATTTTTGATATCCCATTAAGTGCACTTATCTAACTTAGGTATTCCCTACTGAGATCTATTTAAGTCATGTGTTCTTACTTGGCTGTGCTTTACCTTTCTGAACTCTCCAGCTCCCCCTTACCCCCTCGGTTCTCTTCCCTATTGATGTACTAGTAAAGTGATACATGAATAGACCTCCTAACAACTCCAGTTTTAACGCTTAATCAATTACCCGATACGGCTATCGGCTGTTCTGTGTAACCCTTCATCGATCTGTAATTTTTCTTGAAGAACAACCGGAGCCATGTGTTAGCAGCTCTGGCGCCGGTGTTATCCCGTCGATGCGGCACAGGATCTTCATCCCGCCGAAGTTTGTAGACGTAGGCGTATTTATCCCTCGCGTATTCCCTTGTGGTTGAGTTCATCGCGGCAAGCATCTTTTGAATCCATTCCGCATCGCTCGGGTGATAAACATCGGGCATTGCTACGCTGGTAAAATCAGGAAACATGATCTTTCTCAGGGACCTTGTGTATCATCTGCAAAAAGTTGATCTAAGCTACACTTAACGCCTTGAATGGTTAGTACTTCCACCAGCTTTTTAGATATTGCTATGTCAGGAACTCTAATGCCTGTCTCATAGTGACTGATAGCTGAGGGTGTTAAACCAACCAATGCAGCCAAATCTTTTTGTTTTAGCTTTGCCATTTTTCTGTATTTTTTTATTGAGTTCATGATTATTCCTCCACAACACAGATAATATATTCCTTTTTGTGTATAATCAATACAAATTGTACATTGAAATACTCATTGTTTGAGAAGAGAATTAATACATGAAAGAAATATGGTATGAACTGGTTAAATCCAGAATGAGAGAGCTTGATATTTCTCAAGAAAAATTAGCCGAATCCCTGGGAGTTACACAGGGGGCGGTAGGGCATTGGCTGAACGGGAGAAGGGTTCCTTCTATCGAAATAACTATGGAAATAATGAAAGCCGTAGGACTTAATAATATCAGCTTTGATTCGGAGGGGACGATAAATCATGCAGAAAAAAAGATATCCACACTAAGCACTTATCATAAAACTAACTCCTTAAAAGACCGACTAAAAACCGTCTTAGTTAATGAAAGGATGAAACAAAGACAACTGGCAGATGCGTTGAATGTTAGC
This sequence comes from Xenorhabdus budapestensis, assembly GCF_002632465.1. GTDB lineage: Bacteria > Pseudomonadota > Gammaproteobacteria > Enterobacterales > Enterobacteriaceae > Xenorhabdus > Xenorhabdus budapestensis. The sequence goes on from NZ_NIBS01000033.1 coordinate 5,703, forward strand.
GCCCAGACCGTTAATAACTGGCTGAGTAGAAATGCTATAAGCAGAGAAGCCGCACAGAGCATTAGCGAGCAGTTTGGGTATTCACTAGATTGGCTGTTAAATGGGGTGGGCGATCAAAAACTGGAAAATTCGGTAAAACACCACTACGCTAAATCTGATATTCCTCCAGAGAGTGAATGGGTCGGAGCTTCCTCATGGGATAGCCTCACTCCATTAGATGATAACGAAGTGGAAGTACCGTTTTTGAAAGATATTGAATTTGCATGCGGCAATGGCAATGTGATTGATGTTGATTATAATGGATATAAATTGCGATTTTCCAAATCAACATTACGGCGGATAGGAGCTCCGACAGACGGTTCAACAATCATCTGTTTCCCTGCAAAGGGGAATAGCATGGAACCGGTTATACCAGATGGCGCAGCAGTCGCTATTGATATATCCCACAAACATATTACTGATGGTAAAATTTACGCTATAGAACAGGACGGATTAAAACGTATTAAGTGCCTGTATCGCAAGCCAGGTGGAAAGTTACTTATCCGTAGTTACAATCGTGATGAATATGAGGATGAGATTGCCGATGAATCCAGCGTGAAAATTATCGGCAAATTATTCTGGCATTCTGTATTGCACTATTAACCACACCTTATTAGCCCCAACCAAAACCCCGATAAGGGGTTTTTTTATGCCTATATAGTGATATATATCACACTTATAACACATCAAAAAAATAAAATTCATTATTAATCAATGCATTGAAAAATACCTGTATTTTTAATGCAAATTTGTGTTGATAATGAAAAATACGGTATGTATTATTTATACACACAAAGAATATATAACATCAATGCTTGGGGATATTTATGTTTAATGTAATTAGTAATATTGAGAAAAAAGCAGCTCAATCCAGCACCATACTTTCTATGCTATCCAAGCACAGCGAAAAAATGGAGCCATCGGATGTGGCTGTACTAATAGAACTTGCCAGTGAACTTAGTGCCGAAATCTCAAGTTGGTTTTTAGGCATAGAGTCTAAAAATACCTCATCCATCAAATAAAGAACATTTTTACCATGAAAACCTTTATCTTTGCAGCCATTGAGCGTTCCAATATGAAACAAACACGCCCTGCATGTGTTAGGACTCAAGCAAGTGACAGGGAAGAAGCAAAAAAGTTATTAGCTCCTGTATATGTCATTTATGGCTGGATAGGACAAATAGTTAATTATAACCAAAATAAACAATATTAAATTTAAGAGGAATTAAAAATGCAAAAGAAAGAACCTGTAATTATCGCAAATGGAAACAGCATTGAGGAAATTTATCAATGGATGGAAAATAAATTAGAAGCGCGCCGTGATGTAGTTACTCTTGCAAGACAGGTGGAATACATAAACAAAGAGCGTGAAAAAACGAATAAGCAATTCAATGATGCAGTTAATCAATCTCAGTTAAATATTTCTAAGCAGGATTATGAGCGGGAAACTAATAATAATCCGCTCATAGAATTAGAACGAGAAAGATGGGAACTTATTCGCCAGTTGGGATGGAGTTACCCAAAAGTTGATGAACGTGATTACGAATCGCCTGTTCGCGATTGTAACGACTGCTGTCGCTTTCCTTCATCTCTTTCACAAGAGAAAGGCTGAAAGTTTCTAGGTCACGATAAACGTACTCCCTTTGTTCTTTATTTAACACCTTGAGAATGGAGTGAATAATACGATTAAAGGCGGCTGTTTCAATTTCAATCTGCCTTAACGCTTTTTCTTGACCAGAATCTTGAATCATAAGAAAAACCTCGTGTCTATTGGGGAAGCTGAAATATAACAAAATCCTGTCTGTTGGGGAATAGCAGGATACCACTGCCACCTGAGGTGGTAAAACAAACAGGTTCATTTATGCGATCTGACAAAGGAGACCCAATGTTAATTCTAACCCGTCGCCCACAAGAAAAAATCAGAGTGGGTGATGATCTCGAAATAGTAATATTAGGCATCAACGGTAATCAAATTAAAATAGGTGTTCAAGCACCCGAAGGTATTCCCGTACACCGTGAAGAAATATATCAACGAATCCAGCAAGAACAGAATAAGGTTGAATAACATGAAAATAAAATTACCGACTAGTGATAAATGTCGCTTAAAGAATGCAATAAATATTAATGCAGAAATGAATGTTTTATTAATATCATCATTGAAAAAATTAGAAGAAGAATTTGAATCTAAACAAGAAGTTGAACCTGATTATTACTATATGTTACGTGCAGTAAAACGATTATCAGTCTGTCAGTTTGAGGATCTTACTAAATTAAACGAAATCTTCGAATAAAAATCTCGGGGTGGAATATGATAGATAAATTACAAACAGCCGTCGAAATTGCAGAGGAAGTTGAAGTTCAATTAGTTCCATTAATGTGTGAAATTGATAGTGGAAACACGGTAGACGCATATTTAATGTGCAGAGGTATTTATCGTCAATGCAAGGTATTAGCTGAAAAATTAAGGGAAGCTGCTTACGAAAACAATGTAAATGCAGTGAGTGAAATAAGAGAAAGAAAAAATAAAACCATAAGGAAAGAATCATGACAACACTTAAACCCATCGAAATAGCCACTAACCAAGATATCCAAATTGAAATCCGTGAGGTTTACGTCGTTCACGGTGCTAACAAAGCTTATCTGAGTGAAAGTGGCGCACTGAATAAACTGGCTTACGTTCGGGCACAAAAGCAGTTCAACGCAGAAGACAGATCAAGTAACTTCCCTGTCAAAACAATTAAACAGGAAGACGGCACGCTCGCATTACGCCGAGGTGAAATGCGCCCTGAATTTATAGAACGGCAAGCCGAGGTATTGGAAGAACTGAAAGCCGATGTTAGGCAAGTAAGAGAAATAGCTCGACTTAAAAAGGAATGCAAGAAAGCAAAAGAGAAATTGCTAACAATCTTGGATGATTTAGAAAACGCAGAACATAAATACAGAAATTCAAAATAAAAACAACAAAACAAATTTAATTACAGCGCCATCGCTGGGGAATTGCTCACGCTAAATTCAGACTGATTACAAATAAGGAGTTAGGAATGAAAAATAAAACCTATTTAGATTTTGCTAAAGAATTGAAAAGGTATATGAATAAACAGGCGGCAAATGATGACAGCATATGAATCAGCAATACAAAGCGCCAAAAAACTTCAAAGCAAAGGTTTATTTCGCCGTGCTGCCAATAAATGGGGTGAAGCACTTTCATTAACTCAGAATAAAAAACAAGAACAGGAATGCACGAAGAATAATCTGCACTGCATCCGAAAAGCGAAAATCAAAATACAAGAGGGGTGGTAATGGCAAAACGAAGAAGTAAAACCCGACGGGGATTTGATGGAGTAACAATTCCTCAGTTATTCCGATTAAAAGAGAACTCAATAACAGAATACGCAAATTCAAAAAAATTTATCGCCCCTTATTCGATAGGCGACGAAGTATTAATACCACTCAATCGGGCAATGAGACGTCACGCAAAGAAAAAAGGGATCAAATTGGAAGAGGTGAACAATGACTAAGAAAAACGAATTAATAACTATCGACTCAAATAAACTCCCAGTAATCGAATGGGAAGGTGTTCGTGTCGTTACCACTGAAACGTTGGCGATTGGATACGGAACAGAACCAACAAACATCCGTTCCAATATCGCTAATCATCGCAGCCGCTTTATTGAGGGTATTCATGTATTCACTCTTAAAGGTGATAGCTTTCAATCATTTAAGAACCAAGGCAATAATATTGACTTGGTTAATAAACACGCAAATCAAATCACCCTTTTCACAGAGAAAGGTGCAGCTCGCATGTCGAAGATTCTTGATACCGATGAGGCATGGTCTTTCTTTGAAAAGATGGAGTCAGCGTACTTTCACCAGAAAAAACCAGCAACCAATCACCCTGCTTTGCCCGGTGATTACATTGCAGCTCTGGAAGCGCTTCTGACAACTGAAAAAGAAAAGGTCGTCATTACTCAAGAACGTGATGAAGCTCGCCGTACCAAATCACAAATCAGCCACAGGCGTGAAGCTCAAGCCCTCGGCAAGCTCGGCGCTGTTACCCGCAAGTGCCGAGCACTGGAAGAACGTCTGGGCGAAAGCACAAAACACGCAACGGTTACGGCTGTGCAGAACGCCACAGAAAAAGAATACAACTACGCCCCACTCCGTAAATGGTGCCGTGAAAACGACATCGAAGTTGTGAAGGTTCCCGACACCCGATATGGACATGTTAAGTCATGGCCTGCCGAAGCATGGCTGGCTGTATACGGTGTCGATCTCAACAAACTGTTTGGTAAGAAGTGAGTAGGGAAGAAGAACTATGAAAATCGACTATCAGGATAAAGGCAGCACGGCACAAATTATCATTGCCAGTTTCATCACTGAACGCCGACTGCATAACCGTTGTGTTGATGCTCTCCTGTTAACTACGCCTGTTCATGTGTCTTCTGCCGGCTTCTTCTTCAGAAGAACCTTTCTCACAGGCAGGGTGAATCACGTGATGCGTGCTTACAAAATCATTTGCATGGAGGCAGACCGTGACTGAGGGACATCACCAGAGGGTGGACATTAACGACGAACTGGTCAGAACGGTAGTCCACATTGATGACGGCAGGGATTACATCAAGCAGCATATCCACCGCATGAGACGTAACTTTTACATTCATGAGGGCATCCGCCCTCCGTCACCACCCGCCCCCAAAGTGGCAGGCGTGAAGATAACACCTGTGAAGAATAACAAAAGCGTAAAACGAGGTAAAAAGTAATGAAAGGCAAACTATTACCTATGGTTGTCGGCGTAGAAATCACTACCGATTCAGAAGGGCGCTTTAACCTGAATGCCTTGCATAAGGCGAGTGGTGAGAACGAGAACAAAGCGCCCAACCAATGGCTGAGAACCAAGTATGCAAAAGAACTTATCGCAGAATTAGAGGCTAAGTTATTGAAAAACAATCAGACGGCATATTTGCAGTCTGGTCAAAAAGCCATCGATGTAAACAATGGAGGTACATCACCGGGCACTTATGCTCATGAACTGATAGCGGTTTCCTATGCAGGGTGGATTCGTCCAGATTTTCAGCTTGACGTGAATCAGGCATTTATCGATTTCAAATCGGGAAAATCAGGTATCAGCATTAATGCCTTGCCATCACTTGATCACATGGTTGGCAAATTTGACGAGTTACGCCACCAGCTCACACGGGATGAAAAGAAAGAAGCTGAACTGCTTTCTGTGTGCAGCCAAATCATGAACGCCCGCAAAAAGACCAAAGGAAAACGCCAGAAAATGATTAGTGCACTGAAAGAAGCAGGTCAGATGTCCATAGGTTTGATGGGAACAGTGAAGAAGAACAATGATCAAGATAAACACCTGGAGGAAAGCAGTCATGATCAATAACTCATTCCACCTGACACAAATCATCGCCTCGGTCTGGGGCGATCCTGCTGATATCACCCATGCAGTCTGGCAGGCTGGATACCGTAAGCCAGAACGGAAGGAAGAAGACATTGCTGCACTGGTTATCGACGTAATGAATGGGGTGCCTGATCAGATACCCTACAACGAAAGGCCAAAGAATTTGGAGGATATTCTCACTACAGAACTGAACAGCATTATTTTTGATGCGACATGGGAAGGAAAAGCAACACCAGCGAAAGTGGCCAAGGTGATTTTGGGGAAAGGGTATCGGAAAGGAGGCAGCAATGGAACCAATCAATGATGAGTCTTTAATTGATATGAAATATATGACTCGTGATACTGGGTTCACCGCAAAATATTTTTATAGCCAAATTAAAAAAGGTAAACTTCCTAAACCACAAAAATTCGGAAATCACTCTAGATGGAAGTATAGAGAATACAAAAAATGGAAGAGTTTATTTTTCGAAAGCTAAAATTATAGTGTGGGCATCATTGCGGGCACCCTTGCAAACAATAAAATTAATTTCATTTAATATCAATGAAATAAATATAGATTCGAAGTTTGCAGGGGGCGCCAAATAAACATCTCTCATAGTCTATTCAAGTCAATTAATCCCAGTAAAATCAGCTCATTAACAGCACATCCCTTCTCTAGAGGTCTAGTCTCGTCTTTCTAAATCTATACAATTTGTTGTATAGTTTTTTGTATAAAAATTCCCTATACATTCTTTCTATACAATATTGGGTGATTTATAAAGCTGACAGGCTTGACAATCAAGCGAGCCAAACCAAAGGAAAAGGCCTATACATTGGCCGATGGTAACGGGCTATCTTTGTTGATTGATACTAATGGCTCTAAGGGTTGGCGATACCGTTATCAATTTGCGGGTAAAACCAAAATGATCTCATTAGGTATCTATCCGGTAGTCACACTCAACGAAGCCAGAACCAAGCGCGATGAAGCAAGAAAGCTGGTGGCTAATGGGCTTAATCCCAGCGAAGTAAGAAAAACTGAAAAGATATCCGCGGCAAACCTGATAGAGAACACCTTCGAAAACATAACCCATGAATGGTACGAGAAACGTGTAGACAGGTGGTCTTCTTCTTATGCCAAAGAAATGATGGAAACATTTGAAAAAGACGTTTTCCCATATATAGGCAATAGGCCTATTGCTGAGATTAAGCCAATGGAACTTATGGCTGTTTTATCACGAATGAACGATCGAGGAGCGACAGAAAAACTCAGGAAGGTACGTCAACGGTGTGGGGAGGTATGGCGATATGCAATAGTAACAGGGAGAGCTGAATATAATCCCGCCCCAGATTTAGTGTCTGCTTTTGCTCCACATAAAAAAGAACATTATTCATTTTTAACTGTTGATGAGATCCCTGAGTTCTATAAATCCTTAAATGCCTATACTGGCAGTTTCATCGTAAAAATGGGGATGCGATTACAAATGATAATTGGTGCCCGTCCCGGTGAATTACGCAAAGCTGAATGGTCAGAGGTTGATTTTAATAAAGCGCAATGGGAAATACCTGCTGCGAAAATGAAAATGCGCCGTACTCATATTGTGCCATTATCAAATCAGGCTATCGATATTTTAGAACAGTTAAAGCCCATTACAGGACAAGGGAAATATGTTTTTCAGGGTAGGAATGATGCAAATAAACCTATGAGTGAAATGGCATTAAATTTATTAATTAGTACTACAGTCGTATGGGTTATAGCGGTAGAGCCACAGGTCACGGCTTTAGGCACACCATGAGCACTATATTGCACGAACAAGGCTACAACACCGCATGGATTGAAACACAGCTTGCTCATGTTGATAAGAACAGCATTCGAGGAACCTACAATCACGCCCAGTATTTAGATGGTCGTAGGGAAATGCTGCAATGGTATGCCGACTATATGGATGCACTCGAACAAGGCGAAAATGTGGTACATGGCACATTTGGGAAACGTGCTTAACTGGATGAATAGACAGCAATAATTGACTTTAGTAGACTATCAAAGACGTTAAAGAATAAAGCTATGCCTAGGTTGATCCCTAAAAACCCGTACACCTCTACGGGCTGGCATAGCTCCTGCGAATAGAGGGCGTGAGGTGACGTGTGGATATTAAACCGATTGATTTTGATTTAATCAATTATCATGCAGGGGAAATTCTTCAGTTTTACTGGGATATAAGGTTGTGCATGTTAGCTTCTCGCACAGTAAGCAGCGATTCCATTGATGATCAAATGGAATCGGCAAAAAAATGTGAGAAGATTTTAGAAAAGTTTGCATTTGATATGAAAATTAATGAATCACATAAGATTATTAATGATTTCATATCCACAATATCTATTAATAGAGCACTTGAATTGCTTGGCATAGAATATAACACCAATGTAAACTTTTACGAGTATAGTCTTTCTTTTTTATCCAATGAACAATCTAAAAAAAGATATTTTGATAGCTACGAATTTAAGAAAATTAATGATATAAGATTATTATGTGTAATAGTGCGTCGTTTCGCTGCATACTTGGCAGGATTTGATTTAACTGGCTATTTTGAAAGGAAAATAGCTTTTTTAGAAGAATACAAAGAAAAACTGGAAGAAGTATTAAAACTAAATACACATTGGATTTTATCCTCAGATACTGATGAGGATTATCATAATATTATTAATGGAAACAGTAATTTAAACCCTATTATCATAGACTCCAAAATAAACACACTTAAAAATGAATTAATAACCAAAAGAGATGACGAAACAAAAAGAGAAAGAATTCTTCTTTCTGAAATTGCAAAATCTCTATTGGCCCATAAAAAAAATAACATTGCAAGGGTATTAACACTAATATCAGCATCACCCATTTTAAATAATTATATTGACCCAAGAACAATATCTAGGATTGTAAAAAAGACAAAGGAGAGTAAGGAGAAAGAAAATAATTCTTTAATTTATTACAACGAAATTATAAGTGTGAATAAAAATAAAATAAAAGAGTTAGAAATATCACAGCGTTACTTTACACGCACCTATAAGAGAGGAGGGCAATATGTAAACCCGCTTTCTAGTAGAAGAAACTTATTGATACATAAATTTAAGTATGAGCTGGAAAACCTATAAAAGACAAAAACAGGAAGAAAATAACCCATTTTTGTCATGGCTCTATACTTTCTTATGGGACGAGTTATTAACATGACATATTAATGAATATATTCAAATTAATGTGTCATTCCTTGTTCAAACAAATTAGCATAGCATTCCCTGAAATCAAACAACGTCCATTACAACATATTAAGGACTAGATAACAGGAGGGCTACATGCCAGCAATCACCATACCTAAAGAAAATCTTATCCGCTTACCCGAAGTTCAACGCAGAACTGGGCGTGGATCTACAAACTCATTGCAGATAATAAATTTCCTAAGCAAGTCAAGATTGGTACTCGCTCAGTCGCTTTTATTGAATCAGAAATTAATGACTGGATATCACAGCGAATCTCTGAATCTCGCGGCGAGGTTATGTAATGAAAAACTTTATATTCCTGCCAGTAGTAGACAATGTGAATAACACGTATAGCAGAAAATCGAATTAATTAAGACAGGGTAAAAATATGACATCCAAAAATATGGCCTTATCCGGTCAGGGACTCGCTCACGCTGAAAACAGTCAAGAACCTATTTTGGTTCAGCACAGAACTGAATCGAGAATTGATAGCCGCTTGTTTGCAAAGCGTGCTGGATTACAGCACCGCAGCTTATACAAATTAATCAAAGCCAATATTAAGCAGCTAAGGGAGTTTGGTTCACTGCCGTCATTTGAAATCGCAGCAGTGAAAGAGATTGGGGCACGAGGAATTAAGCACAATCGCTATTACTTACTCAACGAAAACCAATTTGATTTTATCTGCCGTATTGTTCGTGGGCGCAATCATGAACAAATGACCCAGTTCAAATTGGACGTGACAAAGGCATTCAGTAAGAAGCGAGCTGCTGAACCTATCCGCCGTGAATATCTGCCGAATTACCATGAGTCACGTGATGCGTTAAGGGATTTAGGCGCAGAACGTCACCACTACATCAATCTTGCCCGTACTGAGAATCGCTTTGCGGGGTTGCTGGATGGTGAACGTCAGAGCGCAGATGAACAACAGTTAGGGTTGCTCGTCTGTATGCAGAAAATCGAACAGGCAGCCTTTCAAGACGCAAGGAATGCAGGGTTATCACCGACTCAGGCGTTAGGGGAAGTGAGCCGCCGTATTGAGCAATTTGCAACACTGATGAACCCAATCGGGCGCATTGGAGGTTAATTTGATGAGTGGTCATAACATGCTCTTTGATCCCCCTAAACGGGGGAATCAAAGATTAAATATTGAACAATCAGCCACAAAGCGAGGAGAAATTAACTATAGGGATTCCTCCAGTTTAAGGAGTCCTATTGTCGAGGTCATTATCTCAGTGACCTCGAAGAATACCGTGGTCCTCACTTTGGCTGGTCACTCAGAGAAACTTTTCGCTCACACATTGGCTGAAATTTTAGCTGATGGGTATGCGAATATTTTCGGATACCTCAGTAACCCATTGATATTTAATCAAACTGCAAATATGCAGTCTGGTCATAATATGCGCGTATCATTTAGCGACGCGCAAACTTTGCGGCTGTCATTTAGTCAGTCACAAAAAGAAAAGGATAGCACGGCGAATGCTACCCTTTGGGATGATGGTTCTTTCCATCATAAGATTTCACTTATGCTATTTCTTTGGCGTATAGCGTAGAGAAAGGCATCAACCTTATCAAAACTTATCATTTGGCTTACCTGAGTTTTGGTTTTGTAGCCTTGAATTCGAAGAGTCTTTGCTCTGAGGTGGCAATGTTTCCCCGATTTGAAATCGGGAAAATCAGCCATCTTCTACATGCGGAATAATCCCGCATCTAAAACCTGTGCTATGCAGAAATAAGGGAACTAAATAGGCTTTCAAATCCCATTTATGTAACTTATTGATTTTTATTAATTCCTGCACAGAGAGAGAAGCCAATAATATCAATAGATTAAATTATAATTTTACGTAATTTATTAATTTATATGATTTCTATCACTGAGGCATGGATTTATGGAATTAAGGGTTAAAGAAAACATCTTTCTGTTCACTCTTTAAAAATAACATATTGAAATTATTTTCTGACTATGAGTATAGTACATCGTATTGGAGTGCTTGCTATTATATTCTTCGTTTGTGAATGCTTTCGCTACCTTGATCCAGCACGGTTTTTGCAAAGTGATATGACGCACCAGAACTACAAGTTTATTTAAGGGGTTCATTATGATTGATAGTGATGAAGATGATGATATGCCCATTGGGGAGCGAATTGATAACCTTGTTAGACTTAGAAGGCCTGTTAACTTTGTTCTACCTAATAATAAAACGATTAAACTTAATAAAACCGCTCTATTAAACAATTCTAATGGTATTGCTGCATTTGAAAGAATGAATGACTCTATTTTTCCAAATAAACTTAGCATGATGAGTAAGCCTATTCCAGTTCAGAATAATAAAGTATTACAGCGTCCTGCGAGTCCAAAATCACTTTATTATTTGGAAAAATACATCGAGTATTCGAAAGCGAAAGAGGACACCAAGTATCGTTTGATAAATTTTATAACTCATGAACCCAAAGCGGCTGATGGTCAATATATCTTTGTTATTTCTGCTAATGACCCTCTTATTATACGCTGTGCAAGGAGCGTGCGAGATAGTAACTACCATTGGTATGATGCCGTTGATGGACATAGTTCAATAAGCTACAGACAGGCGGTGTATTTCGCCGGAACCTTATTATTTGACAAAGGTCAACTGTTGGAATGGACAAACGCCAGTGGGCATTATAAACCCTCTAAGGATTCGGCGTTGTTGCTGACACCCCATATTAGGCACCTACTGCCTGATTCCAAATTCCGTTGCATTAGCTTTAATAAATAACGCTTAATTTCAGTATCAGGGGCATGATGCCCCTACCCTCACTCCACCCGTTCAGTATCCGTTGTTACCCCTGTTGCCTTCAACCTTAAATTCCACACCGAATCTTCCGGCACCCGGTTAGACGTCCGTGTCCAGATGCCGGAGGATTCTATCTGGAACCAGAAACAGGTATTGGCGTCTGATCCTCCGCAGGAGCATGGCGCCACGTCAGCCGTCAATAAATAGCCAATAGGGGAGATTAGCGGGTGGATTGGGGGCAGATGCTAAAAAGCCCTCGCGGGGAGGGCTGAAAGGTATTAGCTTTTTTTTGAGAAATTGAATAACTGAAATAATAACAAACATATATGGATAAAGGAGGCTATAGCAATTCCAATTGTGATTGATGGCAATGGAATCCCTGTTATATTTGAAATCAGCAATATACCAGAAAAGAAAAGAATACCGAGCTCAACAAATACAAATGAGTACATTATTACGACAGATGTCATATAGCCATAGTGATTTAGCTTGGTTATATTACGCCCTCTTAATCCTATGACAAATGTCAGTGCTGCTATTAGTACGGCTATGGTGGTTCCTGAGTATGACGCAATAGCACCGCCTAATGCACCCCTATTGTTCGCAAAAGAAATGTCAGGAGCTAAAAAATATTTAAAGGTAAAATAAAGTATTATTACTATAATATATGGCAACAAAATTAGGATTAAGGCTGGTGCAACCTTATGTTTTTTTGTCATTTGCGCCCCCTTAATCTCAGTTATCTCAAACCGTTGCTTATGGCTTGATTGAAACTCCTCATTATAGCTGATCTCATTCTAACAAAACAATTGTGTATCTCTTCTGCTATTTCTGCGTTTGATACTTTATGCAGGTTAGCACTAATTTGCCCTTTTCCTGAGAGGTAAAATTCAGTAAGGATATCTGCCATTTCTTCTCTAGCTTTTATATGTATATCACTAAATGCATCGCCTTGTCTTTCTATTATTTGAGTGGTTATTTGTTTTATATCTCTGTTTTTTTTGGGTTTTATTATTACCTCAAGGCCATTAAGTAATTCTTCTGGTATATCTCGGCACCCCATGGTGCGTAAAATATTATTTATAATGGCTACACCCCGCCCATCAGATTCCACTCTTAAAGTAGTTCGTCCAATGAATTGCATTGTCAATGCATTTTCTGTTGTTACATTTTGCATTAATGGTTCAATTTGAAGTGAGGTGTCACTTAATTCCTTTTGCATGATGTAATGCTTTAATTCTCGAATTTTGGGGCCATACATAGATGATGCAAAGCCCATAATATTTCCATTAATAAAAACAAATGATGGGAAGCCAAGCGATTCATCGGAAGCCAGACTATCTCTAATATTAGCGACTGAAAAAGTTGATGTGTTGATTTTTTTATCAATTCACTATCGCTTGTTTTGGTGAAAAGATATGTGCTTTCGTCAATTTTATGAAGGTATAAGTGGTAAGTATTGCAATCTAGCTCATGTTCTTGTGGATTTATAATATTATTTTCAAAAAGGCTCAATAAATTGATTCTTTCTTTGATATCATTATTTTCTTGATAGAATGCATAAAAATTTATCTTCATAATAAACCCTGTTTTTATAACCACTTATACGTAATCTGAATTCAGTCCCACCACACACTACATCACTTCCGCTAATAATTTGATCAGAAATTGCTTAATCTGTGAAGTGGAAAGAGAGCTAATTTGTAGGGCCGCAACAAAAAGTGCATTCGTTAATTTAATGTTATCATCTGGCGATTCGGAGCCGCTGCTTCCCAATCCCTTGATCCCCTTAATTTCCGGTTCTGTGACATAATCACGTAAAATCAATGCATTACATAAAGGGGATAATTATCCCATTTTTAACTATTTGATATTATTGGATTAATTTCATTGTCGAGAATTAATAAAAATAAATCACTTAGATAAAGGTGAGATTTTTCACCTTTTGGCACGCTTCCGTTTCAAACGGAGGTGTGGGATTAACTATAGGGATTCCTTTAGCTTAAGGAGTCCTGTTGCCGTAGTCCTCACTTTGGCTGGTCACTCAGCGAAACTTTTCGCTCAGTTCCAATCGGACAAATTTTGGGTTGATCACGCCAATTGGGATTTGAAAGCCCATTTAAGTGGGAATGCCTACTTTGACGATAACACATTGATATTTAATCAGACCCCGAATTTGGGGTCTGCTTATAATTTGAGCGCCGATAATATCGGTATGCAAAGTCCGATTATCGGATATTGGATTTTGCATCGACGTTTTTCGTCGGCACAAATAATAATCAAATAGTTAAAAGGTGAGAAATCTCACCTTTAGCTAACTTGTTGATTTTGCTTATTTCCGGCACAGAGACGGAATTAAATGAAATCAATGGGTTAAAAGAGGAGGATGCTCCTATTTAGTTTGTATTTAATTAAATTGTTAATTATTGAAATGTTATCTTTATATTTTTATTTTTCATTGCATAAAAATCGACAGATTTATTATGGCATACTAACTCACTGCAAGTTACTTCTTTTACCAATTCATTACATCCATTCACTTTTACATACCATGCGACCGGAGCTCCTTGAGTGTCATGAACATAAACATCAACATTAAAACTTAACCCACATCTAACTATATTTCCAGAATCGGGATAACGTACAGACCAATTCACATATCTATCAGAAGAGCTACAACCGAATAAAGTATCACTATCCTTTAAATCCATTGTCCTGCTCTCATTCTGAGGAATGTTTATCTTTGCATTACCAGCGTCATTCATACAATAATCAGAGTCTCTGTCAATATATATATTTTTATCCGAAGAATTTATAAACTGAACGTTATATAAAGTTTCAGAAAACGCTGGCTGCATGAATAAAAACAGAACAACCAAGACAGAGCCAGATATAATTTTCATGTTATTCATATCACACTCCTTTTGATGAAATTACCCAAAATAAAATTCGTATTACTTTACTGTTAATGGAGTACTGAGATGATAATTGCTAATATCATATAGGTTATTCACCTATCCGCTTTTAGTATAAGTAAGCACCCTTAATGACCATAACTTAAAATCCAACAGACAATTAAGGTTGTTTAATCTGCAATTTTCTGCGGGTTAATTATGTCAATCCCCTCAACAATAACCATAAGATACCGTTTTAATTTGAAATATATTTTTTATCACATGCCTACAAATTAGCTCTCTTTCCACTTCACAGATTAGGAAAGTTCTGATCATATATTAGTAAAGTTATTTAGTATGGTGAGCATTGGTTTATCAATATGGCGGGCTGACGAAACATTCTAATGAATGGCCTGTTTTCATTAGCGATGACTATGAATAGAAAGGTTTATGAATGAGAACATTAGGTGTAAGGGCTGAGCCAAAGCAAGTATCATTCGTTGTATTTTGCAATAAAGAAAATGACTTGCTCTGCGTAGATAAGATAGTTGTACCTAAAACCTTAGAGATACCAGAACAGTTAAAATAACGCGATGCTCGACTTTAACATCCTATAACGTTGGCTTGTTGAAGCCAGTCGCGTTGACTTTTACCTTGTTTAAAATTGGCAAAAATACCCAACGTGTG
>NZ_NIBS01000034.1:0-6865 GCF_002632465.1 Xenorhabdus budapestensis
GCAAGAAAAACAATTTGTTATTCACGTTCGATAGAAGTCCACGAAAAGCTGATTGGGGCATATATTGAAAAACATCATTACAACGCTTTGGAGTCATGACCAAAAAAACACCTCCAAAAGACCCGGAAGAACTGAAAAAAGATCTGAAAAAGAAACAGCAGAATAAAGGAGGCAGAGTCACAGGAATCAAAAAAACTAAGGTACCGTGCTTTAGTCCTTATAAAGGAAAGCGATATAAGCGATTAAAAACGGATAAAGAGCGAAATGCATTTTTAGATAAATATAATGATCAATTAAAAAGACAGCAAGATGCCATTAATAATATGTCAGCTGATGATTTTAAAATTGCCAGGGATGCTTATAAGAAAAATAAGCGGAATAGTAACGCAGCTAGTGCTCAACAAAATTTTAGAGACCAAACAGAATCTGATATAAGAAAAAGTATGCATAAAAAGTTAGTTTCAAAAGGAATGGATCCCGATAAAGCTGATATAATAGCAGAAAAAAATTCTAAAGAAGCAATGAAAGGACTAGCCGCACTACATGAACCCGATATGGTCGCGGGAGGTTATGGGCAATATGCTCCTAAAAAAATGGGCGATTCTGGGATTAACAGTGCAATTGGTGGTAGTTGGAGTGGAGATCGTATCAAATCATTAGATAACGCCGCTAAAGAGGCAATTTACAACGGGTTAGGTAGTGCTAAGATGAACATTCAATTAGAGCTATGCAGAGGAAAGGGGAAAAAGTAATGCGTGATAAGTACTTTGAATATTTTATAAAAAAAATGGGTGAGGCAACTCAACATAGAAATGTTCCTCTGGATATCATACATCAATGGCAAGGCAAGCTGCCAAAAAAATTATTGTCCTATTGGGAAATTGAAGGCTGGAATAATTATCATGATGGGCTATTTAGCATCGTAAATCCCGAAGATTATGAAGATATTGTTGATATGTGGTTAGAAGATACGCCATTTGAATCAATGGACTCTTATCACGTTATTGCTCGAAGTGGTTTTGGTAAACTTTATCTCTGCGGAGAAAAAACGGGAACAAACCTATCAATATCATGTATATTCAATACTATTACTTTTGATAAAGATAATTTTCATAAAAAAGATGATAATAAGTTCTCTCTAGATATTGCAGGATTTTTCTCAGCCGAAACACCAGAATCAAATGATCTTAAAGATGGAACAAAAAAAGGAATTTTCTCACGAGCAGTAGAAAAACATGGCCTATTAAATGAAAATGAAATTTTCGGTTTCGAGCCTGCCATTGTATTAGGCGGTGAGATTAAACTAGAAAATATCAGAAAATTGGATATGCATATCCATCTAGATATTCTCCGTCAATTTGCAGATCCAGATATTCAAGAAATTTAATCTCTAATTGTTATTTATTAATAATAGTGGCTAATCAAACAGCCACTTTACCTATTAATGATGAACACAAACAATGCGTAATGTGTATTTCTAATATTTCCTTAAAAAGATGGAAGAAGAGACTCAATATAGGGAAACTCCCACAGAAACAATAAATCAATGGCGTGGAAAATTACCTGACAGGTTATTAAATTATTGGTCAACAGAGGATTGGAATAGTTACCATAATGGACTATTTAGCATAGTAAACCCCAGAGTTTATGAAGATATTGTTGATATGTAGTTAGCAGATACACCATTTAAGTCAATGGATGTTTATCATGTTATTGCCAGAAGTGGTTTCGGCGATCTTTGTTTATATGATAAAAAGACTGGGTAATGACATCAATTTATTGAATCATGTATAGTCTGTCTATTTGGAGAACATTCAGATGGCAAAGATTGATGTGACCTGCCCATCTTGTTGTGCAGTTAAAGGGATCCACCGTAATGGGCGCTCTCGCTCTGGTCATCAACGTTATCTTTGCCAGTCCTGCCGTCATTCTTGGCAACGGGAATTCACTTATGCCGCTTGTCGTCCCGGTACACATAAGCAAATCGTCGATATGGCCATGAATGGAATAGGATGCCGGGCGACAGCGCGTGTGATGGGGATTGGTCTGAATACTGTCCTTCTCCATTTAAAAAGCTCAGACCCAAATCGGTAACAGAAGCCATTGCTCTCGGCACTGAAGTGATTGTCTGTTGCGAAATGGATGAGCAGTGGTCGTACGTGAAGTCAAAGAATCAGCCCCGTTGGCTCTTTTATGCTTACGACCGGATCAGACGGAAAGTGATCGCCCACGTTTTTGGCCCAAGAACAAAGAAAACATTGATGCGTCTGATGGCGCTACTGGCTCCCTTCAACATTGTGATCTATATGACCGATGGCTGGAGAAGCGATGAAAAAACACTGGCGGGGAAGCTGCATGTGGTCAGTAAGCGTTATACACAACGCATAGAGAGACATAATCTGAATCTTCGTCAACATTTAGCAAGACTGACTCGCAAAACGTTGTCTTTTTCAAAATCCATAGAAATACATGACAGGGTCATAGGGTATTATTTAAACATTCATCACTATCAATAAATTGGTATCATGACCGAATTCCCCATCAATCGATCGATATCTGTCAGCTCAGGGATGAGAAAAACGTAATACATGGAGACGGATTGCTCGAGAAAATCTGTTGATCCAAAGAAATGAGCACTTGAAACGATAGGCATTTTTCTGGGGGAACCTGTGTCTGAATCAGGATCACCACTGGATATGATGCCGTATCCAAGAAAAGGCATTCAAAACGAAGAAAAAATAGCGGCGTTTCAAGTGACTGCTCAAACAGCCGCTCATTTCTCTTACAGGTAAAATAATGGAACAACTCTGTTCAATACTGCTACTTACCACACGCAAATGCCGTCATCGCCCAGGCATTTCTCACCCACCGGTCTGTCTCTGCCCAAAACGCCCATTTTGCCTGATGCTCTGCTGAGCCCGAGCTGGCTGCAAGGTAGTCCGTTGATGTCACATAAAACTCACTTACCCAGCCATCATAAAGATAAAAATTACCCCATTCCTCATAGAGCTGTTCGAGCGCATATTTGGAAGCAATCTGGCTGCCAAGTGATTTACAAATCTGTTTTGCATTCGAGTAAAAATCTTCCGTCAGACCTGAGCGCTCAAACCAGGTATAACCCGTTAAGGTCAGGACTGCCTGTTGCCCTGCCTCATCGGTGCCCGTGAGTCTTACACCATCAGGGCGTTGCTGCACCATCACCACATCACCCGATACCGTGACTGATGAGGAATCGCTCTGCCAGTTCATCCGGCCTGTATTACCTGTCGTGATAATGCGAAATTTCGCGCCACGCCAGAATACTGAAGGCCCCCGGAGACCAAAGGATTTCTGGTTAGCATTGCTGCCCTGACTGTCAACGGCAACGGTATCAACAATACGGAGCGGTGTGACAAACTCCACCACCGGAGATTCAAGTTGCTGCTCGCCGATTTGAGCAATGACCACGCCCTGACCCGGATGACAGCCGACAAAAGTGGCTGTCGCGGTTCCCCGGTTGTCTGTCCGGTTTTCCACTAAAATCATCTCGCCAATCTCGCCAGACCAGTCAACGGCTTTATCCGGGACACCCCGGCCATGACTATCCATAACCGTGACGGTGAACGTCACCTGTTCTGTGCCATTTGCCGCCGCACGGGTTTTATTCACCCGGATTGTTGATAACAGTACCTCATCAAACATGACAATAGGCGCCGCTACCTTATTATCTCCGACCTGAATCTGAACCTGATGGGGTCCTGTCAACGTACTGCTCAGCTTAACCTGCGTTTGTCCCTGACTGTCTGCTTCTGTCTGTTCTGAAGACAACACACCGTGATCTGTTTGCCAAATCACTGGCTGATTTTCCACGGGTGATCCCAGTGAATCCTTCACCATAGCCGTTAACACCACCGCATCCTGCCCATCGCCTTTAGCCCGGACTTTATCCACCGTGATCGCGGGTTTCAGCCGGCGTTCAAACGCCACCGGAGCAGCATGAAGTGTTTTTCCCGCCACCTCGGCTTTCACCGTTGCCCTCCCTGCGGTGCGGCTGACTAGCCAGGCTGTTGCCTCCCCCTGACTGTTTGTCTGTTCTTGCTTATCCAGCAGTTGCCCGTTATCCGCTGACCATTGCACTTTGCTGTTGGCAACGGATTGACCCGCTGCATCGTACACGTTAACTGTATAAAGGATGCTGTCCTGACCATCGGCAATAGCCGTTTGTTTGTCTGCCTCAAGCGTGTGCGTTAGCGAGGTAATAAAGCGGATCGGAGAAGCCATCACCGTTTCACTGCCAACCGCCACTGTCACTTCTGCATTTCCTGATACTTTGCTGGTTAGATAAGCCGTGGCCTGCCCTTTCGCATCAGTCATTAATGAAAATGAGGAAAACTGGCCGAGAGGGGTCTGCCAGCCAACAGCCTGATTCGGCACAGGTTGACCGATGGCATTTTTAACTGTGACAGTTAAGGTCGCCCTTGATTTCCCATCCGCCTTAACGCTGTGCTTATCAACGGTGATTTCGGGTATCAGCACCGCATCAAACTGTACTGAAGGTGCAACAGCAATCTCTCCATCCACAGTAACACGTACCGCATGCAGCCCCTGCTGACGGCTGCGCAGTACGACCGATGCCTGCCCCTGCGTATCCGTGTTCTGTCGTGTTTGGGCTAATTCGCCTTTATCACTTGACCAGATAACGGTCTGATTCGGGACGGGAGCACCTTCCTGATCGGTGACAAGGGCAGTATAGATCACACTGTCATGACCATCGGCTTTGGCCTGCGTTTTATTCGCTGTCACCTGCCATCGCTTTTCGGTCGGCAAACTCATCATCATGATTTCTGCCCGGCTGGAGCGGTTACCCCGGCTGTCAATGGCTATTCCCGAAAGCCGGACGGGTTTTTCCGTGGTTTTCGGCAACCGTAACGTCACTTTCTCCGGCCGTTGATCAAGTATTTTCCCGCCTGCCTGCTGTAATTCAGCCGTATCCAGCTCTAAACGTGCCAGCGGATATTTGGCGTGGATAACGGGAACAAAGGTTAATTCCTTGCCTTCATATCCGTTGATTGATGCGGGGAAAGCCAGTGTCAGCAACGTTTGCTTCTGATAATCCAGCACAAGATCACTGCGCCGATTCACAAAATCAAATTGGCTGGTTTTCAGGCTGCGCAATGGCGCGACCGAGTTCGGATCAAGCTGTTGGCTGAATGATGTGCCAAACCGATAATTCAGGTTCAGAGTAAAACGGTTCTCACTTACACCCTGCTTACCCTGCCGAAAATCGGCACCTAATGTTACTAAGGGGACTGGCATGTAAGTCAGCCCGGCAGTGACGCTGTACGGATTTTTCTGGCGTTCTGCCTCGCCGAATAAGGCAACCTGCTGTCCGTAATATTGCTCAAATTGTAATTGCCCGCCCCAGTGAGGAAAAGCAGGCAAATACACTTCAGCCTGAATATCCCAGCCGTTTGCCGGTCTTGCATCAAAATCCGTGAGCCGAGCGGTTTTCCAGTGGGATAAACGCTGGTAAAGATTAGCAGAGAGTTTGACGTTATCATGCCAGGCTTCCAGCCCAAGACTGTAACGGTGATGCTGCCCCGGCCACAACGCATCCCAGAAGACATTGGCACCCCATAACCAATTATCGCCTAAATATCGATAGCCAAATCCAAGTGTGGTTGTTGTCTGACCGTGGTGGGTTTTTACCCCTGACTGACTGAATGCAGTACCCGAAATCGGTCGATAAAAAGGCAGTAACCAATCAAATGAAATATCTTTTAACGAAAAATGACTGTCGAAAGGAAGTGTGAGGCGGGCATTGCCATATTGGTTAAACCACGGTGTCAGTGTTGATGTCACTGCAGACGATAACTGCCGGGCAGCTATTGTTTTTGCTGCTTCGCTGGGGGATTGTGACTGCGTGAGTTGCCCCCAGTGAGCGGTGATTTCAGCCAGGGTGTGTTCATGCTGATCCGGGTCTTGAACTTTCGGCATGGCCTGACCAGGAAAACTGAGTGACAGGCTTAACAGACCAATAATAGAAGATTTTACCTTGCTGAACCGATGGGATTGGATTTTTTGCACCACGGATTGTGACCCTTTTCATTAATGCTGAAAGGGGTAACATGCAGAAAAAGCGTTTTAAATACTGCACTTAATTCTTTTTCTCATGGTGAAAATTACCTGAATCAGCGGTGAACAGGAATCCCGTTAAATGTATGTGTACAGCACTGACATTGAATAGGAATATCATTGGCTGACAGATTTGGGTTTACCTTCCTTAAAAAACCTGATCCATCGACGAACAGCCCGTTGTAATAACTGGATTCACCACAGCGGATATACTCTCTTTGTTCATGCTCATGTAACGCCACTATCCAAAATAGAGGTTCTGGACTGTCCAGTCGCTGAACGGCTTCACTGTGAACCAAATCCCATTTTTCACCGACTTTACTCAATAAGAACATAAAAAGTGGAGTGTAATCTAAACCGCGTCTTTGCTTGCCTTTCATAGACAGAAAGCAGGGCATATCCTCCCTGATTAATTTTTGTCTGGCTCGCTCCCATCGATATTCACCGCCATGAT
Organism: Xenorhabdus budapestensis; assembly: GCF_002632465.1. Taxonomy (GTDB): domain Bacteria; phylum Pseudomonadota; class Gammaproteobacteria; order Enterobacterales; family Enterobacteriaceae; genus Xenorhabdus; species Xenorhabdus budapestensis. The sequence continues at coordinate 6,569 of NZ_NIBS01000034.1, forward strand.
GAAAAACGAAATGGGCTTTCGTATTGATCCGGCGATAAAGTTTCTTTTTTCCATGATTGGATTGATGCTTTTTCATTCTTATATTCATCTCAATTTTTTTAGGCAAGAGGGCTAACGTTCTCTCAGTCAATATACCCGATAATAAAATTGAATATTTATGTCTGTTTTAACCCCCGGGCAATATCCATTTTTCTGGCTACCAACACCGCCGCTTCCAGTTCACTGCACTGATGCTCGCGCATTAACGCCCGCCGTTCAGCCTTTTCTTCTTTTTCCGTCATACCCAGCGCCAGATAC
>NZ_NIBS01000034.1:6965-18162 GCF_002632465.1 Xenorhabdus budapestensis
TGACCGCAATATCGGCAAACAACTTCTATCTTGACAGTCACATGTGGGTTCCACTAAAAAAACACAAGAATATCAAATTAACGCTTTAGAGTCACGACCGTTTTTTTATCTCTTTCAGCAGCCCTGGTCTCTCGCCGTTTAGCTCGGGAGTTACTTCGCGCAATCCCTTTTCTTTCTTTGTCGGCGATCATCGACATCACCTTTGACCCACCTTTAGCGATAGCTTTAATCCCTCCCTTTATTGCGCCTTTAGGGTTAAAGTCAGCAATGAAATCCCCAAATTCTTCTGCCGACCCCTCCATTGTATACCGCTCCCAATTGGTGTTACTCGCGTTTTCTCTGACAGCGTTGGCGGCATCACGTAGCTGCTTCGAATCCGCCTCATTACCCCAGGCACCCTGCATCATTGCTGAGTGTTCCATTTCTGACGCAGCGGCATATTGAATACCTTTCCATGCGAGTTCTCCAACATCCATGGCAGTATTTCCCAGATTTTTTGCGATACCTGTTCCCACGCCTACCGCTGCGTTACCCACAGCTTTTCCGGCATCTGCTAAGGCACTGCCTACCTTAGCTAGACCATTCAAAAACCCGCCTTCATCTTGGGTATTCGGTTTGATAACGGGGTTGGCTTCCTTAGGCACCTGGGTTGATTTCGGTGGCTGCCCCGTGATTTCCCCTAACGTATTACCCTCGCCGGTAGGGGCATCGTTATGTGCCCGTTTTTTCCATAACGCCTCATCACTGGCTGGTTTGGGCGGAGTTTTTTTGATTTTAGCCATATCTTTATGCTCCGTTCATCCAGAATTTGTCACCGTGGCGCAGTATCAATTTATTACCGGCACGCACGCTTTTCGAATGCTCATCTGTCTTGGGATGGCATTTGCCGCCCACCGTACCGCTTTTGACGCCATTCGCTACACCGGGTTGATCGCCCAGCGTCTGAGGAACGAATGATTGTGCAAAAACCACCACAGGCTTGCCATTGGTGCGCACGGATTTCACTATCGCATCACTGTCGGCCAGTTTGGCAATCACGGGGTAAGGAACAGGGGGTATGGATGCGCCAATCGGGGTTTTACAGACATCCGGCAAAATACCGATGACCATCCACTGGGTGCCTGTCCGGGCAATGTAGTTATCAGCCATAAATAAGTATCTCCCTTTCGTCTTTGTCATCAGGTGACGCCATTCTTATCAGCGGTGCATCCGGGTCCATTTCAAAACGGGCTTCCATCACCCGGAGAGGCGATGCTGCTTCAATGTGGTAACGGTAAGTCATGGAAAGTGTGAGCGTTTCGCTGTCGATAATGAGGGTATCGGCGTACATCCGTTCCGGGATCATTTCACCACTGGGCATTCTCAACAGGATAAGCGGCCGGTGCCCCGGTAACTGCACATGTAATTCACCGTCACGGGTCAGGTTGAACAGGCTGATACGGATATCAGGGTCGGGAAAGTCAATTTGCTGGTCGTCCGGCGCGTTATTCCAGTAACGAAAACTAAAATCATCGGGGAGATAAGGATGGCGCTCTTTCAGCCATTGTTCATCATAGGTACCCGCCAGTGTGCGGCGGGGCAGCCAGGCACGCCCGATAATACCCAGTCCTGCAGGATGACAGACCTTTTCCGTGATGGATGGCGGTGAATTCAGCCACTGCGCAAAGTGTGCTGCCGTTACCGGGGCATCAGGGTGTTCAATGCGCGGTGCCGGGTAGCGGGAAAGGTTTTTTGCCTTCGCATACCACGGGGTGATAAAGCCTGTTCCCAGCGGATTGTATTCCCATGTTGCATGGGCAATGGGGGCATTGTCTTTTTCCGGGTGCTGTTCCCGCTGAGTGTCGGTCAGGCGGGTTTCTTCGGGCACAGAGGCAGCAGAGCCATCCTTTTCATACACTTTGCATTCCCCGCCAAAGGCATAACGGTAATCCACGGGTAACGTTGTGAATTTTTGGGGCGGTGTCAGTTGCCATTCGCCTTGTGATGTACGTTGAAACTCACGCTCTCCCCAGACATGTAGGGTTTTATCGATCAGAGCTTGTCCGTCACGTGTGGTGACCTGTAACCGGACAGGCATTTTTTCACAGGCTTTCCCGCCCGGGGCATAAGCGACACCATTGGTAATCACATCACATTTGAATTTCAGCGGCGCTAAATCACTTTCCTGCAAAACCGATGACTGGTTCATCTCGCCGGAAAAGATATCTTCCACGGTCAGTTCACCATAAGGGGATTCCAGTACAGGCTGGTAATGCCCTGAACCAACAGGCTGGAGCTGGTAGACGATTTTCATTGCCACAACATGATATTCCTCGTCTTCGGTATCCAGCATTTTGTAATTAATGACGGAAAAAGGGGTCAGGTTTCTGAATTCCATCGTTTGGCTCCTTAGTTCAGGTCAATGTCCTGCGCGCTGATTTGGATGGCATCGGCGGCGTCAAACAGGAATTTGGTGCCCTGGATCGTGACATTGCCGAACTTGTCCATCCGCAGACAGCTGCTGCCGCAACGCAGTTCAATCACATCGCCGACCGTAATGGCTAACGATTCGCCGACCGTGTGCGTATGAGTGATCCCGACGTCCTCTTCCTTGTGCTTGAAGACATTGATGGTCTGGTTCTTTTCGACGGTTTCACTGTGGTTGGCCAGCACATGGGTTGCACGGTTGTTGAGCACTTTGGTTTTCATGTCTTTTTGGGCATGAATAAACACTTCTTCACTGCCTTTCGCATCTTCAAAACGCAGTTCGTTGAAGCCTTCACCTTTGTGGGTCTTTGTTTTAAATGTGGTGCGGGTTTTCGCTGCGGGTAAATCCAGTGGCGGACGGTTTACACCGTTATAGACACTGCCCGTGACTATCGGCCGGTCAATATCGCCGTTAAGGTAAGAAACAATCACTTCCTGCCCGATACGCGGGATAGCCATAAAGCCAAAACCGTTGCCATTCCAGCCTTGTGCGACCCGAACCCAGCAGGACGCGCTGTCATCGGCTTTGTCGTAGCGGTTCCAGTGGAAATGGACTTTAATTGCGCCGTCTTTGTTAACGAAGATTTCTTCCCCTTCCGGTCCGACCACGGTGGCACTCTCATCACCATCCGCCAGGGGCTTATAATGAAACGGCGGGCGGTAATCGGCATAACCGTCGATAAAACTGAAATTATTGCTGAGCGTGGTGCCCTCGCCGCCATTGTCACCCAATGCCTGTGGGCAGTGCCCCTGATGGCTGATCCCGACAATCTGCCAGCAGGTATTGAGCGGGGCATGGGGATGAGCAGCGATGTTGAAAATTTGCCCCGGCATCAGTTTGATGCAGTTACTTTGCCCGTTGCCACTCTGCATCTGGTTTTTCAGGGCTTCGTGGCGGTACTTAACGAACGGTTTGGCTTCGGCATCCTTCTGAAAACGGCCATAACTTTCGTAAACCGTATACGGCGTCAATGTGCCAACTGCCTGATAGTCCGGGTTGCTTTCCAGATGGGAGAGCGCGTAAAACGGACGTTCGGGATTGAAATCCTTGTTGATTGTGCGCTGGGGTGTCATCCCTACCCCCAGACGAACCTGATAAATCGTATCGATCCCGTGCGCCGTTTCCGGTTGTGCGTTGTAACTGAGCGTCAGGTCTGCTGCCATTGGCAGATGGCTGTCACTGAAAAACAGGGTTTCATCCTCAAACCAGAAGCTGATCCCCTCTTCAGCGGCTAACCGGCAAAAAAAGCATAACCGGATTCCCGCTTCTGGGTGATGTATTCTCGGCTTTGATGGGCATCTTCCAATTTTGAATCAGCGCGAACATGATGTTTTTTCAGCAACAGCTTCATGATATCCGGCACACTTTGCCGGTGATAAATACGGCTGTCCTGATTGAGCGTGAGTCGCCAGAGGGACGGGCGCACCGTAAAGGTATACAGGATTTTGTTACCATCAGTGCCGCACCAGTCAGCATGGGAAATGATCCCGGTGATTTTGCGTTGCTCCAGCACCCCGTGGAAGATTTGCAGTACCACTTCCTTCATCAACAGCGCGGTTAAATCGATTTCCGGCTTCGGTATAAAGGGATTGCCGGGCAGAGTCTGAACCAGTGTCAGGTTCAAAGTGAACAGTTCGGAAAGCCCTTCCCGCAGGGTAAAATCGGCCACTGCAAATGTACTCTCAGGTAATCCTCCTATCCGACAAACAAAACGTAATCCACTTTTTAGCATTATTGTTTCCTTAATTTTCGGTTTCATCTCATTACATTTCACGGCGCAGCCCGAGTTGATGCGGAAATGCCCATAACGCCGTCTGTTCATCCTGCCGATAAATTTCCAGCATGATGAAGTTATCCCGGACAACAAAGCTCGCCAGCAGTTGGCTGATCACCCGGCAGAATTGGTACATGATGCCGTCATTTTCATAACAAGCAGGATTAAGGTGCAAATGCAGGTTGTTGCCATTAATAACACCCCCCAGTCTCCCTGAACCGTAGTCAAGACGGCTGTCAAACCGGGCGTCCAGAAGTACAATCCCGTCAATATGCTGCTGCATCCGGTGGTTGAGGACGCGATCATGTCCGGCATAACAATAATACAAACGCAGAAAATCTTTCAGTGATACCGTATTGAAAAGCAAAAACGGCGTGGTATTGAGCACGCTAATCAGCGACCAGTCTGATTTTCCCATTACCATCGGGGGAAAATCCGGTGAAGCGGGCGTGATATTGCGGGCACGCAGGTGAGAAGGCACGGATTCCTGGGATTCGGTGATAGCCCCTGGCTCCAATGTCATGGCCTGCGTATGGTAGCCGATAAAATGCGCGCAGACCGTTTGTGACGGCAGGCGGGTGGCGTCTTTTCCATCCGTACCAAGAAAATGTATCCGGTTCTGGATACGTCCAAGCAGATCGATTGAGAGCCGTGGCTGGAAATAGAGATTATCGGGTTGCCCTTCACCACGCAGCCAGCCACTTTTCTCGCAGAACTGAGCCACAGGCTGGAAATAAAGGGTGTTATCGTGAGATTGTTTTCCGCCGGGTTGCCTGGCCGTTTGGACACCCTGTAACTGGAATAACCGCTCAGTCTCTGATAAAGGAATGGTGTAATGCGCGTTATTTTCTTCAAACGGGATCGGCTGGCTTGACATCGTTTCCAAATGGACGGCAGGGACACAGCCTAACTGGAAAGCATCGCCCAATGTCTCCAGCGGCAGCTCGCCTTCCAGCCTGAATATCAGCTCAAATGACCCGTCGCGGTTTAACGGCAACTCGCGGTAATCCAACGCATTGATGGTCACAAAGTCAAAAGCATGGGGCAGGCAATAATATTCCGTCATCCGTTGCAGGCGGTCAAAATGATTGTGGCCTGTGGGCAGTATACTGTGATGAAAATTCGCATCACAGCCGTGCAACCGGGCGTACCGGAGTCTTTTTTCTTCGTTTTGCGTGCGCAGGTAAATATCATCAAGGTGCTGTTCCAGCCACAGACTCAGCTGAGCCGCCCGTTCACGGTCTGTACCAAGAAAAAATTGCAGTAATCCCACCTGACAACGGTCTGAAACCGTGCCCGTTTGGCGCAATGTCACAATGATCTCGCTGTATTCCCGTGTTTTTTGGATCTGCTTATCCAGGACAATGAAAGGCTCAATATGCAGGGGACGACAGGTGCGAAACCGTAACGTGTGTTCCCCCTCTGCGGTGGTTATCGGTGCACTCTGAGGAATATCTACTGCACCCTGATGAACGCCCTGATGAGGGGTGAATTGAATGATCGTCGTCGGGGGCACAGGGCACAGGGCGCAGGGCATGCGGCCAGATGCGTCCGAGCATGTCATGGGTGACTTGCGGAAAGTCGTCTTCAATGGTGCTGCGCAGATTTGAGGTTAATAATGAAAAACCTTCAAACAGGAGTTCAATGTCCGGATCATGAGGGGTACTCAGAAAAGGTTCCAGATGCGGAAACTCAGCCGCCATCATCTTTGCCCGTTCACGCAGGTAGGCCAGCTCTTGCAGGTACAGCGATTCCTTGTCATTTTTCATTGATTGTTATCTCTAATATACCGTTTAATAATTGATTGGCATATTGTGGGTAAAGTTTACATAAAATGAATGCGCTATAGGTAAAGGTGGTTTATTGTACCTAGATGTTAAATTAATTTATTTAATGTAATTCCGTTTTCTCCAGATTTGGGACAAGTCTGAATCGTTGTGTCTGCCCGTCTCTGAAGGAGAACCGAGCGACAGCGGCGAAAGTGTCAATATCCGCTTTTTTACATTTCGCAAAAAAGAATTGATTGCTGACTTTTCTTTGTTTTTTTCGCACGCTTTTCACTTGTTTTTGGATGCGGGAATGTAGTGATGAGAAAGTGGTATACATTATTCTGGTTAGGATGGGTGGCCGTCTCAGCCGCCAATGCAAAAACGGGGGTTTATACGGACAGCCAGCATCCTCCCGTCAATATTTTCCCGGATACACAGGTAGTCTGGCTGGATGCCGCTGAACAACAGCAGAAGAAAATCTTCTCTCAACTTTCCGCCGCCCCTCAACAAGCCATGATGCAGGCACAAACGATGCTGCAATCTCCCCAATGGCGCTGGCAGGAACAACAACTTATCAAGGCCTACCGTGCCGTTGTTGATGCCTGGCAATTAGGTGTGCATAAGTATCCTGCTGTGATATTTGATGATCGGGATGTGGTGTATGGCACGGCGGATGTGGCCAAAGCGAATGCACTCAGGGAGCAGAATCATCCATGAAGACGCAACGTTTTGTTTTTCCTGTACTCATCATTCTGATAGCGGCGTTTACTCCATTTGCGCAGGCCTCTCTCAACACGGCCCAGATTGTGGCAAGCAGTGTTTCGCTATCCTGTATTCAGTGGCGGGTCAGTGGCATCTGTTACTGGCTGTTTTGTTCCTGGCATGGCTGCACGGTCAAAACGTCGGTTAAGGTTACCCATTACCTCCCCGAAGCGGTGGTGTCCACTTATCACGCGCCCGGCGGCAATCCGTGGTCAGAAATGGCGCAGGTCAGTCAATTATCCGGCGGACTGGAAAATACGGTCACCGGGGCATTATCTCACCTGACCGCAGGCGGGGGTAATCACAATAGTCAGATTTCAGGACAGCGCCGTACCAGCCTGCGTTTCAAATATGCCGATGCCATCGGGCATCCTGCTACCAACTTGATAGGTGGGCAAATTCCCGGTTATTCCTGCCGCAGCGCTGCCACACCCCTGATGCCTTATTTTTTGAGTACGCTGGATACGGTAGCGTGGCGCACTGGACTGCCGGAATCGTTCTATCCGGAAGCATTGAGCCCCGGTCAGCGGGAGCTGGGCAGCCAAATGGCCGGCAATATGTGGGGCAATATTTACCCGCGTTCAGGGTTTGTTAATCAGACTGATGATGACAAGGCCTCTGCCGTGGTGGCACAGCGAGTGGCTGACATTATTACCCGTGCAGGGCAGCCCCATGTTTATCAGGTTCTGAAAGCCCAACGCACTGACGGCTACTGGCCGCCGGAGCCGGTCACCGAAAATACCGGTACCAAAAATCACCAATGGCAGCGGTTATCACCGCAGTTAAGTCAGTCCTGTGCCGTGTTTCCTAATGATGAACACACTGCCGCAATTGATGGCAATCAGGCGTATGCCCTGTGGCAGCCTTACAGCTGCTGCCAGCGACGCGGGCAGCGTTTTCTCGGCAGTACCGATATCTGAATAAGGAAATGAACAATGACGAGAATAAATGTGTTATTGCTGATATTGAGCGGGCTGGCAACCGCTTCTGTACAGGGTAATGCGCCGATTGTGTCCCTCTCATTACCGCAGGTGAATAATAGTGTTCTGGGTTATGGAGCTGAGACCCATGGTGCTGTCTCCGATACGCTGTTTTATACCTTAGGGGGCGGTTCGGTGATTTCACAACCGGCCACCCGCAGTTCCCTGACCAGACTGGGCGGGCTGGAACTTAGCTGGAGTTCCGATTTGATGTGCGGGAATTTTGATTTGAAAACCACCATCGGCAATCAGTTGAATGGCATCACGGCGGGGTTTAAGAACCTGATGAGTGATGTCATTCAGGGAGCAACCGGCGCGGTGGCCAGTCTTCCTGCCATGGTAATCCAGCGAGCCAATCCCGGTCTGTATGACATGCTGATCAACGGCGTTTTGCAGGCCAATGTGGCGTTCGATAAGGCCCAGTTTAATTGTCAGAACATGGCGAAGCGGATGATGAATTTTGCTGAAAGCAGTAAATGGACACAATCTGCCGCCCTGCAGGAATATAAAACGCTGGTTAACAGCGGGGATGCGGATGCCGTGAGAGTCAATAATGCCGGTGCCAAAACCACCGGCACGGGGGGACATCAGTGGATTGGCGGCAAAAAGCAGGGTGGCAGGGGGCAGAATGCTATCCGTCCCACCCGTGATTTAGCCAGTGCGGGTTTTAATATGATGAATAATCAGCCCGTGCTGAGCCAGTCTGCGGTTCGCCCGCAAAATTGTCAGGGGGGTGCCTGCACCAAATTCAAAAATGCCACTGAAGCGGCGGAAGCCGTGGTAAAAGTGTTGGGTGACCGTGCTATCCGTACCTGTGGTAATGCGGCGGAATGCACCAGTGGCGGGGAACACCAACAGCCGGGTATGACGCTTGCCGGTACGGGTTTTGCACCGATGCTGGAAGAGAATACTAAAACCAATATTGAACAGCTGGTGAAACTGGTCAATGGCACTGAAAAAACCACGGCTGCCAATCCTGCCAAACTGAAAACCGGCAGTCTGGCGGTGACCAAAGGCGTGATTCAGGCGTTACAGCGAGACCCGGACAGTACCGCATTAACAGCCCGTCTGGCGGGAGAGCTGGCGATGGCGGAAACCACCGAAACAGCCTTGCTGATGCGGCGGATGCTTATCACCGGGATGTCCGAACCCAATGCCGCTGCGCAACCGGACGCATTCGCTGAAGGGGAACGGCGGATTGATGCACTGGACAGAGAAATCAATGCATTAAAGAATGAAATGCAGCTGAAACGGGAACTGTCCCGCAACGCCGTCCTGACTATTATTGAGCGGGACACCCAGCGTATTAAAACGCATCCACAAAAACAGGTACCGGACAGCACCGATGCGCGATTTTATCAGCTGGAAACCCCAAACCGTGAGCGCAGGTAAGGTCGGTGATGGCAGAGAAGAGTTCAATATTAAGAAAAGGTGTCGCGTTATTACTGATTATTGCTTTGGTGATGATTATCACTTTAGCGACAGGTTGGCTCGGGCTGCAACAGGCAGAAAACCTGACTCAGTTTCAGCGCTGGATAACCGAAACCGGACAATTCTGGTTAATCTGGCGGTTATGCCTGTATGCCGTACTGGGCTGGGGCAGCCGGAAAATTTGGCAACGGACAAAACATCAGAAGATGTACCGTGCAACCTTAATTCGAATGCTGGTCGCCAGTCTGCTGTTCATTTTACTGTGTGAATACGCCCTGCCAGGGAATAGTGGAGAAACCCGGTGACCACCAACAGCTATCTGGAATATTTTCTGACCCTGCTCGGCTGGGTGGTTAACAACGGATTATGGCAAATTCTGATTGCCACCGGACTGTTTACGCTGCCTTTAGTGATAAAGGTGATCGCTGTCTGGTTGAAGGTGCGAGAGTGTGGCGAGGAGGCTGGCAATGGCGGATTACAGTCGCTGGCCCGGATTGAAAATACCCTGTACAGCGCCTTTTTCGTGATGGTGGTGTGTTGTGTACCGCTGGTGAATGTCAGCCTGACGACCCTTCAGTATGACCCCTCCCGCGCCAAAAGCTGTGGCACCTGGACACCGAAAGCCCCGGATAAAGGGGGTTATGCGCCGGTGATGTCCAGTCTGAATAATCAGACGGCCGCTGTGCCGCTCTGGTGGGCGATGGTGCATCGATTATCAAAGGGGTTAACACAGGCAGCGGTAGCCTCCATTCCATGCCGGCCGGATCTGCGACAACTGCGCTTTGACGTGCAGCACACCCGCATCAGCAATCCGGCACTGGCGGCGGAGTTGCAGGATTTCACCCACGATTGCTATGCCTTAGCATTGTATCAGTGGAAACAACGCGATCAGGGGAAAACCACCGATCCTGCTATCCTGAATGATACCGACTGGCTGGGCAGTCGCACGTTTTTAGCCGGTGATTATCACACTCTGCAATCGCGTATGCCCAGAGCACCTTTTCCGTGGCAGGAGAGCCGGGACAGTGGGCGGCCTTATACCGGGCAGGGCGGTTATCCGACCTGTAAAGCCTGGTGGTCAACTGCTAAAACCGGGCTGAAGGACAGAGTACTGGCGCAGGCCGATCCGGGGTTATGGCTGCGTTTATCAGCCACACTGAAAATGCTGGGCAAAAATACACAGGAATATCAGGAATCGGTGCTCCGCCGTCTGGTCAGCCCGGTAAACCTGACGGTTTCGTAGGAAGGTTATGTTTACGCAGGCTATGGCGGCAATGCTGATCCTACCTTGTTGGATGCGGGCAACCGGGTCGGTGCTTCTGCGGGAACTTTATTGGGCGGATTACTCGGTATGCCGATGTTTGATGCGGGGCGGCAGGCACTGCCGATGATGCAGGCGGTGATCCTGATGGCGCTGTATATCTTAATCCCGTTGATTCTGTTGTTTGCGGCGTATGAATTTAAAACGGTATTCACCCTGACATTCGCCATCTTCGCATTGAATTTTCTGACTTTCTGGTGGGAAACGGCCCGCTGGCTGGACAGCTATTTACTGGAAGCCCTGTATGGCTCCGAAACCCACAGCCTGTTTAATCTGGCGGGCATTCAGAATACGTCGGATGATTTAATCATGGGGCTGGTGATGGGCACGCTGTTTATTGTTCTGCCGATGGTCTGGTTGGGCGCATTGGCTTGGGCAGGGGTGCGGATGGGGGATATGGCGGGCATGATGAGTCAAGGCGTAGGACAGGTTAGGCAGTCTGCGGGCATGTTCGGACAGATGGTGATGCAGAGGGTGTTATCCAGAGGAAAGTAATCCTACACTATGCAACGATTTTAAAAGCAAACCGAATATGCAAGTTGCTCCTCGAGCATCACACTATTAACCTAGCAGCAGTTTAGATCTGTATTTATTTAACGCGATGCTCGACTTTTATGATGAGTTGAAATGACATAGCCGCTCCTTTATAACTTTAAGTCGTCAAAAATAGAGAAATAAAGGAACAAAAGGCTA
>NZ_NIBS01000035.1 GCF_002632465.1 Xenorhabdus budapestensis
CAGAAAGTGTTATCTGCGATTTCATAAAAACAGCCGGAAAATCTGATTATCGTGTTATTGATTATAGCAACAATGCAGATAATTTATCTGGTTAACTTAACAACATCAGTTAAGTAATGTCTTATATTGTTTGGTTTGTGTATATATTTAATTCTAGAATGGCCGTTCCGAGTTGTTCTCCTATACATATTATCAATTAAGCTATCAATAAGATGAGGAAACATTTCTTTATTGAAAGCTCCACAAATTGAATAACATAAATAACCACCACAATTTGGATCAAATATAAATAATTTGCTATTATCCCAAACTATAACCCCTATGTGATTATCAATTGAGATATGACGATTATAATGAAAGCTGGGATGAGCGCTACGGCTATTATCATTGTCAATACGAACCATAGATAACATACCATAACCATTTTGTTCATCTATATTTATACTTTTTGATGACCTAAGATAATTATCCTGAAACTCATATTGTTGTTTTTTGATAATATATTGATACAGATCATCACGAAGTGAATATGATAATTTCAGTCTATCCATATATTTTCTTGTAAGATTGAATGATATCTTTGGACATAATATATCTGAACCTTGTTTATATACCAAATGTGATAAAAGACAAAAGCTAATGCCAAAACATAATCCTTTTCCTAGTTTATCATTATGATATCGAAGGTATTTTTGATCAAAAGGGAAAAATTCATCTATATTAGGATGATCTACATTTATCTGATGCATATACTCATTCACAATAGTTAGCTTTAATATTCCTTAATCTCTCAAATTGCAAATTGGTTAATTGCAAACGAGAAAAATTCCCGAAAACCATCTTTTATAAACATGCGATTACCTATGCTCTCGGGAGGTTCGTTCCGTTGTCACTACTTAATCCATGATGTATTAAGTGGAATAATCCTTATAGTTTTTGACGCTATGCTAGTATTAGTGTCATTACAATTAAAATTACAAATCTTTACTTTTAATATGGATATTTATCTGTGAATCCAACTCACCCAGCCTGTTGTACTGCTCCTCCAGCACGGTGATGAGATACGGAGGAAGACGCATCTTCAGTCGTTCCAGTGCTATCGGTAACTCTTTGTCCAACGCTGCCCGGCCTTTGTGGAGGGTCTCACCAAATTCCAGCAGCGTACCGTGCAAGGCATTAATCTGTGCGGTTCTGAACTTGACCAGTTGCCTGCGTGAACGATGCAGAACCAGTACTGACTGTTGTTCTTCTGTTTTGACGGCTATCGCCTTACCGGGCTGTTGTACTGCCATCCAGATAGCGCGGGCATCCATCACGTCATTTTTGTTGCCCATTAGGAACGCTTTAACAAACCGAGCCTGCATCAGTCGTACCTTGTGCCCCCTGTTTTGTCAGTTCGTGTGCCCAGTGATGAGAGCCACCACAGGCTTCCATACCAATCAGGCAGGGTTCCCGGTTACTGAAGAAAGTCAGAAAATCCTGGTTACATACCTGCTTATCAACCACTTCGCCAGTGTGCTCATTGATGAAGTGGATCTGAATCAGATGTTTTGCGATATCAACGCCAACCGGTGTGTTCTGCTCAAGAAAAATCGGACACTTTTACGAAGGCCATTTCATATTCCACGGGTGTTAAATCATTATTGGCCGTGTGCAATCGTGTTAAATTGTATTAATGCAGATAATCCAATCCATCTTTTTTCCTCTCTGCCTGGTTTTCATGATGGGTTTTGAAGAGCCAATCCTGTTTCAAACTGCCAAAGAAACGTTCGACAACAGCGTTATCCCAACACGCCCCGACATCCCCCCGGCTTGCCCTCATGTCATAACTGCTGAGCAAGTCCCGGTATTGCTGGCTTGTATATTGGCTCCCTCTATCACTATGAAAAACACAGCCTTATGACGGCTGACGTAAGTGATACGCTTTCATTAAGGCCTTCGGGCGTCTTCAAATAGGTGATATCTCCTGCCCAAACTTCATTCGGCGCCAACGGATTAAAGTTCCGGTTAAGTAGATGACAGACTGTTGATATCGCTTTACCTTTGCGCGGAGCCCGGTAGTGTTGCCGCTGTCTGACGGATAATCCGAGCTGATTCATGAGCTTCGGGTCCGATAGTCACTGATGGTAAAGCCTTCTTTGCGTAATTGTTTCTCCAACATCCGATAGCCTAAACTTTCCCGGCTTTCTTTAAAGAGCGTCGTCGCTTTTCGCTGTAATGCTTGTTGCTCATCAGAAAGTAACCGAACGGGTTTTGCCTGCCAGGCATAAAACGTGGAACGACTGACTTTCATCACGCGACATAACTGGCAAATGGGAAATGGCTCTGCATGTTCTTTTATGAACCAACATCTTACAGCAGTTCTCTCGCAAAGAAGGCGCTCGCCTTCTTTCAGATCTCCTTCTCCATTTTCAGCTGTTTATTTTCTTTACGAAGCTGCAACAACTCCTGTCGCTCATCGGGGGTTAAAGCACCGGGTTTAGATTGCTCAACATAATGTTTCCGCCACGTATACAGGAGTTTTGTTGGAATACCTAAGGTTTCAGCTGCCTGTGGGATTGTATAGCCCTGTTCAACAACCAGATTGACCGCTTCTCTTTTAAAGTTATCGGTAAATTTTTGGGGTGATTTTCGTTTCATAAAGACACCTTATTAAAGTCATTCTATTCCTTTACCAAAGTGTCCGAATTTATTAAAGCACAACAAAAAGCGATGGGAGTAAATGTGAAGAATTTCAGCCGCTGGCTAACCAAGTTAGAACAAGAAGGATTGATTACCCGTAACGGGCAGGAACTCACCATTGTTAACCAGAATAATGAAAATTAAAAAATAAGGAAAAAAGTGAGAAAAGGGATTTTACGACTCACCTTTTTCCTCACTTTTCTTACATATATACAGAAAAAGTGAGGAGCAAAAAAGATATTGATTTTTAATGATAAAAAAATCTCAATTCCTCACCTGTTTTTGCAGTGAGGAAAACAAAAAGCGAGAAGAAAAACGAGGAACGAGTGAGGAGGTAAGTTGTTTTCTGGCAGGCATTTTTTTAGTTCTCCGTGTTACCGGGTTAATGTATTAGCCCGGCAACATGGAGAAGACAAGCGCAGCGCGTCAGTGTAAGGCAGAACTTAGGGGAGCTCGACAATTAGCCTGTATGCCCGGACAGATGGTGATGCAGAGGGGATTATGAAAGGCAAATAATCTTTCATAAAATACACAATGGAACAGGCAAATACACCTTGTTCCATTCAGAAAAATAAACAGAAATACGGTTTAAGTTTTTCCCCTCTTTCCAAAGATAATTTGAATTTTGCTTATTAATTTTTAATTAATCATATTATCTCATCATAGCGCTTTCTTGGATAACTTAGGTTTAGATGAATACACTAATTAATGGCATTAATGTATTTTTTAAATGCGAGTTAATTATCATTTTATTCCATTAGGCAGTTAAAATTACTGAATATTTTAATTCTCATTCAATATTCATAAATTTTATTGAACATACCCATATCATTAACTGATAATGCCTAATCTGTAATCGCCTGCATTATTGAATGTTTTTGGTTTGCAAAAGTAGTCACATATGCAATATGGAAAAAAGAATAAATGAGCACTGAGTCGCCGAATTTTTCCCCGGAACTGGATACCGGACTGATTTGCCTGGCCATGTTGGCCAGGTTTCACAACATAGCCATCTCAATCGAACAACTTTCACACGAATTCTCTAGCGCCAATCAAGGTATTACTCAGCAGGAGCTATTGCTGGCTGCACGAAAGTCAGGGCTGAAAGCCAAGGCTGTGCATACCACACCTGCCAGACTTGAACACACACCATTACCCGCTATTGCCATTGATCAAGATGGAAAGTTTTTTATTTTAGCCAAGGTAGATCAGGAAAAAGCTTTGATTCAGGTTCCAAATTCAGCTCGCGCTGAAGTTATCAGCTTCGAGGAGCTTGAGCAGCGCTGGACTGGGCAACTGGTGCTCGTGCGTTCTGGTAATAGTCTGCCTGGTGAATCTTCACGTTTTGATTTCACCTGGTTTATCCCGGCTATCGTTAAATACCGCAAACTGTTGGGGGAAGTTTTGCTGGGGTCTTTTGCCTTGCAGTTGTTTGCCCTGGTGACACCGTTGTTCTTTCAGGTGGTCATGGACAAAGTGCTGGTACACCACGGCCTGACGACATTGGATGTTGTCGCTGCGGGGCTGTTGGGCATTATGCTGTTCGAGTCAGCCTTGAGTGGTCTGCGTAGCTATGTGTTTTCGCATACGACCAGCCGGATTGATGTAGAGTTGGGGTCGGGCTTGTTTCGGCATTTAATCAATTTACCGCTGGCTTATTTCCAGTCCAGACGCGTCGGTGATTCTGTTGCACGTGTACGCGAACTGGAAAACATTCGCAGTTTCCTCACCGGTAACGCCATTACGCTGATGATTGACGTCTTTTTTTCCCTGGTCTTCATCCTAGTCATGCTCTTTTACAGTGGCTGGCTGACCCTCATTGTGTTGTTGTCTTTGCCGCTCTATGCCCTGGTTTCGGCTTTAATAACCCCGCTTTTGCGTAAGCGGTTACAGGACAGCTTCACACGCAACGCCGAAAATCAGGCGTTTCTTGTTGAAACGGTAAACGGCATCGACACCCTGAAGTCAATGGCGGTTGAGCCGCAAATCATCCGTAAATGGGATAACCAGATGGCGGCTTATGTGGCCGCGGGTTTCAAAACCCAGACCTTATCGACTCTCGCTAATGAAAGCGTTTCGCTTATCGGTAAGCTTGTAACGGTTGCCACACTCTGGCTGGGTGCTCGCCTTGTGATAGAAGGGCAGCTGTCGGTGGGAGAGCTGATCGCATTCAATATGCTGGCCGGTCGTGTCAGCGGCCCTATTATGCGTCTGGCCCAGCTATGGACCAGCTTCCAGCAAACCGGGGTCTCGGTGCAGCGTCTGGGAGACATCCTCAATTCCCGTACTGAATTATCTCAGTCTACACGTAGTACGGTACCGCCGCTCAAAGGGCAGGTTACATTCGAGCAGGTGCATTTTCGCTATCGTCCCGATGGCTCTGAGGTTTTGAGTGGCGTCAATTTGAGTATTGGTGCCGGAGAAGTTATTGGCGTGGTTGGTCGCTCCGGCTCAGGTAAAAGTACCTTGACTCGCCTGTTGCAGCGGCTCTATGTGCCGGAGCGCGGGCGGGTTATGGTCGATGGGATGGATCTGGCGTTGGCTGATGTCTCCTCGTTGCGTCGACAGATAGGCGTAGTGTTACAGGACAATATGCTATTCAACCGCAGTATTCGTGAAAATATCGCTTTGAGCGACCCCGGAGCGCCGATCGAAGTGGTTATGCATGCCGCCAAAATGGCTGGGGCTCATGAATTTATCCTTGAGTTGCCGGAAGGTTACGACACGATAGTGGGTGAACACGGTGCGTCACTTTCGGGCGGTCAGCGACAACGGGTGGCGATTGCCCGTGCCTTGATTGGTGATCCTCGTATTTTGATTTTCGACGAGGCAACCAGTGCGCTGGACTATGAATCTGAACGGGTGGTTCAGCAGAACATGCAAAGCATTTGCAAGGGACGCACAGTCATCATTATTGCCCACCGGTTGTCAGCAGTACGCGACGCTCACCGAATCCTTGTGATGGATCGTGGAAAAATCGTTGAACAAGGTACTCACGCTGAGTTACTGGCGTATCAGAACGGTCACTATTCACGACTGTACCAAATGCAGCAAGGCTGAAGGTTTTATCCAGAACGTAGATGATACTGGCTAATAACGTAACCAGAGGCAGAAGTGATCAAGACAAATCCTCCCCGACTCAAGGAAAATGATTTCGTATGAGCGCCACTCTTTCTTTATTGCAGCGCTATCGCAGCATATGGCGTCAGGCTTGGCGTCAACGTAAAAACATGGATGTGCCACCGCGCCTTCCCCATGAATTACAGTTTTTACCAACAGCTTTGGAGTTGCAGGAAACGCCGGTTCATCCAGCGCCGAGAATTTTCATCTGGAGCATCATGGGCTTCGCTTTATTGGCATTGCTTTGGGCTTGCATCGGCAAAATCGAAGTCGTGGCAGTCGCGCCGGGAAAAGTTGTTCCCAATGGTAAAACCAAACTGATTCAACCCAGTGACACAGCAGTAGTCAGAGCGATACATGTCAATGACGGTCAGTCAGTGAAAGTTGGCGAGTTATTGATCGAACTCGACCCGACAACTGCGAACGCTGATGTCAATCGGATTGAGAGCGAACTGCTGGCTGCGCGTATCGATAGTGCGCGAAGCACTGCTATGCTTGATGCGATCAATCAGCAACACCCACCAGCGTCACTGGTAGGCACGATTCCCAACGCTAATCCAGAACAGGTGCTCAGTGCTCAAAGTTGGCTTCAAGGGCAATATCAGGAATACCGTAGTAGTCTGGAGTTAGTGGATGCCGAAATCCACCAGCGCAGCGCCGAAATCCAGTCTGCTCAGGCTCAGGTGACCAGTCTGAGAAAAACACTGCCGATTACCACGAAACTGACCGAGGACTACCAACGGTTATTGACGAAACAATATGTGTCGCAACATGAATATCTGGAAAAAGAGCAAACTCGATTGGATCTGCAGCGTCAGTTAAGTGTCCAGCAGGCCAGTGTCTTGCAGCACGCTGCCGCTCAGGAGGAAGCATGGCGTCGGCGTGAAACTGTTGTTGCGCAAAATCGTCGCGCCATGCTTGACCTGCAACAGGAAGCTAACCAGAAAGCAGCAATTCTGGGGCAGGAACTGGCAAAAGCCCATCACCAGAAAAAACTGACCAGCCTCAACGCACCAGTGGCGGGCACAGTTCAACAACTCGCAGTCCATACCGTCGGTGGTGTGGTGACACCCGCTCAGTCACTGATGGTCATCGTCCCCGCAAACCAACCGATAGAAGTAGAAGCCATGCTGGAAAACAAGGATGTGGGTTTTGTCCGCATAGGTCAATCGGTCACCGTTAAGGTGGAAACCTTTAATTTCACTAAGTACGGAACCGTTGATGGTGAAGTGCTCAGTGTATCAAACGACGCTATCGAAAATGAAAAGCGTGGGCTTATCTATAGCACCCGTATTCGTCTGAAGTCGGATCACCTATTGGTCAATGGTCAGCGAGTTGCACTGTCTCCGGGCATGTCGATAACAGCAGAAATAAAAACCGATCAGCGTCGGGTGATTGATTACTTCCTAAGCCCGTTACGGCAGCATATCGATGAAAGTTTGCGGGAGCGTTAAAAACCGAAGGCGCTTGAGGGACTTTCTGTCGGACTCAGCGCGTTATTTTTACCGTTTTCCTGGTGTGGGATAAGTGATTATTGAGACTTTTTGTCATCTTACTTTATTGGGAGCAACAAAATGAAGGTATTACCTCGGCACTGGGGCTATCTCCTTATTTTTTTAGTTTGTGGCTGGTTAATCCTCTTTTTTTTAGGCTTTACCGGACTGGTCCGTTGTACCGGGTTCGTCTCGGGGTTAAGCGGTTGCCATCAGAGAGCGGAAACAATACGTAAACCCGTTGATGTCACCAAGGCCGGTCAGTCAGTGACTTTTGATTTTGAAATCCCACAGGAGGGAGATTATCAATTTGCTCTGCTGTTTGCTACTGGAGATAGCCATGATGAAATGGAAAGGCGATTTAAGCTGTTCGGAGATATTGATAAAGACGGAGTAATAACCCCCGTTTCGCTTCATCTGGTTAGAAACGACAGGTTCTTTTTTGACGAGAAAATAAATGCAGGCGGATATGGTTGGATACGGGCTTTTTATTATGAAGAAAGATTTGTAAATACAGCGGCGCGAGAAATTAAAACACTTTCATTACCTCCCGGACGTTATTCTGCTGTCATTACCACCCTGGAGGATATCCCTATTTTTAATGGAATTGAGAGTTTTGTCGAACTCACCTATTTTAATCCGAAAATTTAACTTCTGTAGAAAAAACAAAGAGAAATAACAAGTAGAGGAAATAATAAGTATGGAAAAGAAATATACTGTAACCTATAAAGTTGCTCCGAGAGGAGCTGAATATATTTATCAAGAAGATAAGGGAAAAAACAAAGCGGGAGACGTGCACCCTTCATTAGCCGGTCATATGTGGTATTCAATAAATGATGGGAACGGAAATGAGAAAAGTTACGGATTTGAGTCAAAGTATGGTGAGCCGATTGGTGAAGGGCAAGTAACGACTAATGATAATGCTGCCTATAAACAAATCTCTTATGAAATCACCGTAGCCTTGACTGAAGCTCAATACAATAAGTTAAAGGATTTTTCAAAAAACCCAGAATCAGGTAGATTTGATCCTACAAAATATAATGTGGGCTTCAACAGTTGCGTCGATTTCGTGTTTTTTTCATTAACATCTATTGGATACAATACGCATGGCATGCAAGGAAATCTGGTTCCCGTGAATAACATTATTCCTTTGAATAATATGTTAAAATTTAATGGGGCTGAAATCATTAGTAACCATCTGGTTCGTGATGGTCAATATTATGAGTATCATGATGCAAGAGATGTCACTAAAACTTTATGGTTAACCCCGGATGAAAGTAAGCGTGTCCCTGGACCGTCAACAAACTTGATTAACATTGATATTAATTCCTCCCCACAGCCCCAAAAACATATTCAGGGCGAAAATAAGGCGCAGCAGGATGTTGCCAACGGTTATATCCAAAATGCGGCGACACACAAAATATCTGTCATCGGAGATATTCTCAACAAAACAGACTTTACCTCTACCCAGATGGCCGGCCTTGCCACTGGAGGTATTCGTCCTGGTGAAATGCAGCTTGACCCCAATGTGCGGCCCAACACCTATCTGTCGGAGTTCTACAAACCCTTCTACCAGCCCGGAGACACGAGCAAACTGGACTTTGGCCTACGCAACGCCGTGACGTTGAACGGCTTATCAGCGATGACAACGTTCAACACATATGTTGACCCTCTGTTATTGGATCTGAGCGGTAATGGCGTACACATGACTGACATCCGTGATGGCGTGTTGTTCGACATGGATAACAGTGGCACGCTCAAGCGCAGTGGCTGGGCGGATCGCAATACCGGAATATTGGTGATTGACGATGGGAGTGGTCAGATAAAAAATGCTAGCCAGATGTTCTCTGAGTATTACGGCGGCAAGTCCGGGATAAACGGTGCTGCAGGCGAGAAAAAATTCAAGGATGGTTTCGGTGCACTGGCCAGTGAAGATGCCAATAAGGACGGGATGATTGATGAGCGTGATCCTATCTGGAACCAATTGAGGGTTTGGGTTGATGGTTCACACGATGCGAAAGTCGATACGGGCGAGCTCAAGACATTAGCAGAATTGGGTATTACCCAGATTAGTGTCCGATCCTCGGATAAAGCCGAGGTGCGTGATGGGAACAAAGTTGTTGCCAGTGGATCTTTCACCATCAATGGCGAAACCCGGGAAATGCTGGCGGTTGATTTTCTCGGTGATCCCGTCAGCAATATCTTGAGCACTGAGGGAACTGGCACACGAGTGACCTCTACCCACAACGATATCACGACCACGGCGTACGCCAGCCAGAGTGAAACCGGTGAAACTCTGAATGCGGAGCAACTGGGTGTGAGCAATCTTTATGGTGGCAACGGTAATGATACCCTGATTGCAGCAAAAACCGGCAGCTGGCTGGTCGGAGGTGCGGGGAGCAATACCTATGTTGGTGGTGCCGGCGATGACGTTTTTGTTATCAGCGCTTCTGACGATACGAAAAACATTCATGGCAATGGCGGATACGATACAGCGCTCATTGTTGGCAACAACGGTGTCGAGCTGAACATGGCCGAAGCGGGTTTAACCGTCGCCCAAGGTGGAAGCGGCAATGATGTCATCAGAAGTGGTGGTGCCAATGGTGTCTTTATCAAGGGCGGCTCTGGCGACTCAGTTCTGATCGGTGGAATGGGTAATGATGTCCTGACCGGCGGCAGTGGACGCAATACCATCATTGGTGGCACTGGCAAGGCTGTTATCTATGCGGGATCTCAGGGCGACATCATCTATGCTTCCGAAGGTGGCAGTATCATTCATGCCGGTGGCGGAGACGATAAAATTTTCGGTGGTGCAGGTGATGATGTTATCGAGGTAGGGCACGGCAATGCCACTATTGATGGCGATGGGGGGGTCAACATAGTCAGCCTGCATGGCAACCACGGAGACTATAAAATTACCCGCACTGACAGTGGATATATTGTAACTGATAAAGTTGCCGGACGTGACGGCACGGTAACACTGAAAAATATCCAGAAACTCAATTTTTCAGATATTTCGGCGGTTGATTTACAAATACCCAATGCGATGCCTGTCGAGGATGTCCTTACCCACGATAAAGACGGCAGGGCTTTTGATCGTACCCAGCCTCATCTGATTTCCGCAGAAAGCCTGCTGGCTAACGATCAACACCTTAACAGTCAAGGTGGTCTGCGCATTGCCAATGTCGGGGATGCGATAGGCGGTACAGTTAGTCTCACAGCGCAGGGCGATGTCTTATTTACGCCGGATGTTAATTACACAGGCGTGATCAGCTTCAAATATGGTGTAACCGATGCAGCCAGCAATCCTTCAGCTTCGGTAGTGGATCTGAGCAGCGGGGAAACCGCACCAATGCGGGCCGTTGCTACCTTACTGACCCCCGAAGTCCCGCTCGATCCACTGGCTGCTCAGCAATGGTATCTGAGCGATGCCAACATCCTGCCGGTTTGGAAAGACTATACCGGCAAAGGCGTGCGTATCGGTCAGTTTGAACCGGGCGGCAAATTCGCCACCGGGCCAGAAATCTTTGATATCGCTCACCCCGACCTTGCAGCGAATGTTGACAAAGCCTGGCTACAGACTCAACAAACCAATGGCACCTTGCCAAACGTGGTTTCCAACCATGCGACGATGGTGGCGGGTGTGATGGTTGCCACGAAGAATGATATTGGTAGCGTAGGGGTTGCCCATGGCGCTACATTGGGTGGCTATTATCTGGCTAATGACGGAGCCGACCTTGCGGGACTTGGGCATATGGTCAGCTTTGACATTGCCAACAATAGCTGGGGATTCACCAACGATTTCGCGCTCAGTAGTTTTCAGGATGGTTCCATAAATACCGCCGCATCTCTGAGCCTGAATGCCCAATACGCGGCGTCTAATGGCCGTGGAGGACTGGGGACAGTTATTGTTGCAGCTGGCGGTAATGATCGTGCGGCAGGCGGCAATGCTCAGGGTTCACTGACCAGTAACAACCGTTTTTCTGTACAAATCGGTGCGATCAACGCACAGGGCGATTTATCGACCTTGCAGATTGGTTCTTCACCGTTTTCGAACCCGGGTGCCAGCCTGCTGGTTTCTGCACCGGGCAGTAATGTGGTATCGACCAGCCATATGCTGAAAACCGAACGTGGCTCAACTTTCGGTAATGATTATACCAGTATGCAAGGCACCAGCTTTGCCGCACCGATCGTCTCCGGTATTGTTGCACTGATGCTTGAGGCCAACCCGAACCTGGGCTATCGTGACGTGCAGCAGATCCTTGCACTGTCCGCTCGCAAGGTAAATGACCCATCCACCGAATGGAGCGACAATAGCGGCCATCACTGGAATGGCGGTGGAATGCACACCAGTAATGATTATGGTTTTGGCGCAGTCGATGCACGAGCCGCTGTTCGCTTGGCCGAGTCTTGGATGACGCAAAGCACGGCTGCCAACGAGTACGTCTATAGTGCTTCCAGCGGTGCTCTTGGCAAAACCCTGGCTGCGGGTGAAACGCTGTCATCCTCCATTGCTATGAATGCTGGTTTGAACATTGAGCATATCGAAATTGATTTTGACGCCGAGGTGGGTCGTCTTGGCGATTTAACGCTCAAACTGATCTCTCCCGATGGCACTCAGAGCATATTGCTCAATCGCCAGGGTAAGATTCCAGATGGCCTGCCGGGCGCGAGTGCGACTGATATGGGTAGCAGCCAGTCGGGAACGTTCAAGTACAGCTTTATGTCGACCCACGATTTTGGTGAAAACTCGGCGGGTAACTGGACGCTGCAAGTCACCAGTGCAAATTCGGGTCTGCCAGCCACACTAAATGCTTGGTCACTCCGTTTGTACGGCAGCAAGAGTACACCGGATAATACTTATTTTTACACCGACGAATATATCCAGTCGGTGGTCGGGCAAGCCAACCGTGCAGTACTGGATGATGCAGTTAATGGCGTGACGGGTGGGCGTAATACCCTCAATGCGGCGGCGGTTTCACGCGATACCTCGGTCAACTTGCAGACCGGTGTTGCCAGCATTGGCGGTGCCGCGTTAACTATCAAGGATCCATCGGGCATTCATAACATTGTCACCGGTGATGGCAACGATACGCTGGTTGCAGGTAATACTGATGCCTTGCTAGATGGCGGGCGTGGAAACAACACGCTGATTGGCGGTGCGGGTAAGGACTTCTTTGTGGTTCACCGCCGTGAAGCTGGCAGCGATATTATCAGTAATTTCGAGGCCGCCCGTGGCGAAATCATCGATCTGGTCGGATTTCGTGGAAAAACCTTTGCTGACTTGCTACTGACTCAACAAGGGGACGATGTTAAAGTTGATCTGGGTAATAACCAGAGTATTACCCTGAAAAATCAGCAAGTGACTGGAATCAGTGCTGAGAATTTCAAGTTCCAAGATTCCTTTATCGCGCCAATGACCTACACCAGTAGTGACACCTCTACGCACCAACCACAAGAAGGCCTGGGAACAGTGATCCTTAATGGCGGAGGCAATTGGGTTTCGCTCAGTACTGATGCTCAGGGTCAGATGAAATTTAGCCTGGATGGAACTATTTATAGCCATGATAGTGCAACATCAGACACTTTTGTTATAGCAGCTCAACCCGGTGCTAATAATTACAGAAACGCATTACGTGGGTTCCGCCACGGAATCGATAAGATCGATCTGCGTCAAGTTGGCATCACTGACTTTAGTCAACTTTCTATCACTAAAAGCAATCGTGGTACGATCAATGGGTTGTCACAAATTCATGGCGTTAACGTCACGTTTAATGGGACAAATGGCGCTGATTCAAAAGTGGAACTGCTTTATCTTGATACTCTGGATGTTTCACAGATCGATGCAGCCGACTTCATTTTTGCGGAACATGCACCAGACTTGGTACCCACGGTCAAACCAGTCGTGCCGCAATCTCCTGATACATCAACTATTACAGTGCCGGACTCATTGACACCTAGCATACCTTCTATTGATATTGATCGGAAGCCAATTACTATTCCTGATTGGAAACCGATTACTATTCCACCTATTGACTGGGAATCAATTATGATTCCTCTTGTTGATCGGAAACCAATTACTATTCCGAAAATTGATCCAATAGTAGAACCGACACCAATAACCACTTATCCCAATACTGTTATAGTTAAAAATACTTTTGCTGAAGTTACGTTGGGAGATGAAAGTAAAACGATCATTGTGGAAGCTCACCTTAATAAAGTTGTTGCTGGAAATGGCGATAATAAGGTTAATGTGACGGGAAGTGGTTCCGATATCACTCTAGGTAATGGTAACAATACCGTTATTGGTGATGTTAAAAAGCTAATCGTCGGAAATGGCGATAACAATATCGAATCCAGTAGTACTATGCCGACGATTAAAGTAGGTGATGGTAACAACATCATTACCGGCAATGTCGATAAACTAGCTGCTGGACGTGGTGATAATAAGATCAATGTGACAGGACGAAATGCCAACCTCACGTTAGGTGATGGTAACAATATCATTACTGGAAATGTCGATAAACTAGCCGCTGGACATGGTGATAATAAGATCAATGTAACAGGACGAGGTGCCGATATCACGCTAGGTGATGGTAATAACATCATTACCGGCAATGTTGGCAAACTAATAGCCGGAAATGGCGATAACAATATCGAGTCCAGTAGTACTATGGCTAAAATAGAAGTAGGAAGTGGTAATAACCATATTATTGCTAACGGTACTATGTCGATGGTAAAAGTTGGTGATGGTAATAACAATATTTTGACCAGTGGTACTATGTCGACTGTAGAAGTCGGGCATGGATTCAATGAGTTAGAATTTAGCGGTGATATGGGCAAATTGGTGTTAGGAAAGGATATCAGTCTTGATAATCTGAGATTCCAGCATGCTGGGCAGGATTTGCAGATTTCGGTCATTGGTAGCAAACAGGAGGTCACGCTGCATAATTGGTATGCCAGTTCTCCTGAACGACCAGCAAGCATTATGGTCGGTGATGGTCATCGCTTGATGGATAGTGAGGTTGAGCACCTTGTTCAGTCTATGGCTGCATTTGCACCATCAGCTCCTGCAACCACAATGTTCAGCGATGTTGAGCAACAACGGCTGCAACCTGTACTGGCTGCCAACTGGCACTAAATGTAATGGGTAATAGCGCCCGCGATAATCATCGCGGGCATCTTACTAGCTGGTAAAAGTTGTGTGTTGTTCTACCTTGAACAAACATTTGACTCGCTTCAATCCAATAGATAATGTATGGAGCTGTAACTAAAACGATCCTATCGCCTGCAAGGATCAACGTTAAGCGGCGAAATAAAATTCCCGTAGCCTGAAAGGGAGAGCAAGTATTGCGGTACATCTGCACACTTTTGGAAGCAGATATTGTCAGACACAAACCCCTTGTCTGGCGATGAAGGTTTCTTAAACTAAAAATATCTCAAAAGGGTGTTTTTATATTGTCATTGAAGTGTGGAACGTTGATTCATGCACTGACTTTTTAAATCAACATAGATCCTATTTTCCTTTATCTTCAATGAACAACAGGATGTTTTTCGCCTATCCAGTTCATACTTCTCATTATCTTTGCCTGAAATATTCAGCGGACAATTTTTCTACGCCAAAACAATTAACTCATTGCTACCATTTCACACTGAACCTTACGGTGCCTACTGGTATTTCAACACTTGCACGACTTTTTCTGATCGTTTGTGGAATTCAAGGCGTCACTTTTGGCAGGTTTACCGCTGAAAGTGACGCCGCAGCCAAAGAACACCACAACCCTGACAGGCTCATGCCTGCTTCACCACTCAGTGAATCTGACACTGCATTTATAGATTGAAAAAGGAGAACTTGATGATATCGAGGCTGGCTTTTAGCCGGTGGGGATGATCTGTTTATACAGACGGCCGACCAAGACAAACCCGCGTATTAAATATTACTGCTGTAAAAGAGGCTGTCGAACAAGCAATTACCATTACAGAACAACGTGGTGGCAGGTTGATTGATAAACCGGATCTCAGACAGGCCATGAACTACTGGCGAACACATACCACAAAGATTGGTTTAACTGGCTGCCATTCTTCTCATAGTTTGCGCTATGCGTGGGCGCAGGATGCGCTGAATTTTTACCAACAGAATGGTTTTAGCCGTCAGGAAGCACGAGCATTGGTTTCAATGGATTTGGGACATGGTGATGGTCGCGGGCGTTATGTTGAACGGGTTTATAGCCGTTAAACTTAGCCGTTCGGTTATTGAGTTAGATAAAACAATCAGTTAAAGTATTCCCGCCATTAGCAAAATCTAGTGGTGAGGTTTCGCAGCCTCGAAATATGGTGTCCCACTGGTAGGATGTTTCTACCAGTGCGTCTGCTATCACCCTTTCAATGGTGATTCAGGCGGGGGAGGCTTCGGCCTCGCCGGTTGGACACCACCGGTACTGCGAACCCTGTCTGAATCGCCACCATCAATATTAATTAATGGAAAGGGGTAGCAGGAATGAATAACTTTAGAAATGATTGGCATCAAGCTGATATAATTGCTGCATTGCGCGAGCGTGGTACAACCTTGGCAGCAGTTTCCCGTGAAGCGGGACTCAGTTCATCGACATTAGCGAATACTCTCAGTAGACCATGGCCTAAAGGCGAATGGATAATTGCGGATTATCTCGGAGTCCATCCTTCAGATATTTGGCCTAGTCGGTATTTTGATATGTGCGGTCAACTTATTGAACGTAAGGTTCGTAACAAGTTACAAAAATAGTTTTTTCTCAGCTGAAATAGTTACGAAAAATAAATATTTTTCCCAGAAAAAATATAATTGCTAATCTGGCTAACAGATGTTAAGCCTATTGGAATGTATAAAATAACCTATGCATATTAAAATATGTCAATTAAAATGAGGTGATTATGTCGTTGCAACAGGATATGAAACTGCAAGATCTTCGTAATGAAGAAAAGAAATTTTGGGAACTTAGAAACGAAATTATTTCGCAGCAGTTACCCAAAGTAAGAGAGGAGATCATTAGTACCACTATAGGCTACTTTCAAGAAAAAGAGTTTTCTATTTCAGGTCGACAACCTCACCTTCAAGCTAGCTATAATAATGGATTAAACATTAAACTTGATTTTTCTGAGTTAGCAGAAGCTGATATGGTTTGGGATGGTTTTTTAGCCATAGTGCATCATCACATAAAATTTGAAGTCTCTTATAAAATGAATCGAGGTAATTTGCCACATGAACCTTCATTTTCTGGAGATATTTCAAGTGATAAAAAAGAATGGGATATAAAATTCTTAGAGCAAACAATGCTGCCCGCATTGAGAAATATTGGGGTATCAGATCTTGATGGTTCTTATAAACTTCGGCTTATAGGTCAAGGTAGAAACCAAATAAAATTCTATAGTAGTATGAACGAGATTTTAGATGAGATTTTTAAATAATCTATCAATATTTTCGAATTATAAAATGGTCGCGTAAGCGGCCTTTTTGCTGTCACTCTTAAACCACCTCCTATGGAGGTGGTGATCGTTCCTGTGGGGCTTTGCCCGTAGGACGCTCTTGCTAAATACTTCCTCAGTTTGTTACCAGC
>NZ_NIBS01000036.1 GCF_002632465.1 Xenorhabdus budapestensis
TAGCCTTTTGTTCCTTTATTTCTCTATTTTTGACGACTTAAAGTTATAAAGGAGCGGCTATGTCATTTCAACTCATCATAAAAGTCGAGCATCGCGTTAAAATGTATGGTTTATACGGTCGCTCTGGTAGAGAGTCTTACTTTAGAACACAAGCATTGCATAAAAAAACAAGAATGCGGCAATTGGCACTCTCTACATCAATATTCATTAACAGTAATGTATCAAGAAAAAAATATATTGACGAATTAAATTATTTATCTGATTTATATGAACGTCATATATTTAGTTCAGACAATTCTGAAGAAAGAGAATCCATTCTTCAAATGATGGGAAATGAAATAAAGTACTTAGAATATCAAGAGCATTTGTGCAGATATAAACTTTATCAACAATATGCCCTCATTGAGACAAATAATCGGGGAATGGATAATATTGATTATGTGTTAAAAGGAGTTGGCATAGTCGTAGGTTTATCACAAATAGTTGCAGGAATAGGTCTGATAGCAGGAGCAACTATTACTGTATTTGGAATACCTGTTGGCTATGTGGCAGGAGCAGGATTAGTAGTTCATGGTTTTGGTGCCATTCAAGAGAATACTATGGCTCTAATTAAAGATGATCCAAACTACAAAGGATTGGTCAGATTAGGATATGAAAATACCTTTGAATATTTGGGCTCTAGTAAAACAACAGGAAGCCTAGTTTATGCAGGAGTAGATTTATCACTGTCTGCTCATGCATTATTATCGCGTACCTTAAAACCTGATGCATGGCGATTATTTCATCATATTAATGAAGATTATGTATATGGTTACAAACTTATGAGTGGATACGCACTAGGCTTCGAAATAACGGCCGATGGTCTTACGATAAAATCGGCCTATGATATATACAATAATCCAAACTACAACAAGTAATGATTTAATCTATCCTTTATGCTTTTTTATAAACATAAAGGATTTATATGTTAGTCTTACAGATGAAAAATATAACACTATTGGCATTGAAATAAAAAATGTAAGCGCAGTATTAATATAATCATCGATATCATGAGCGAGTAATAGCATGCAAATAAAAAAAGAAAGAGCAATAAAAAAAACAAAAACAACACCATGAAATTTTCTTTTCAAAATACATATTTCTTGCATGATTTCATAACCGGAGCGTTCTGAGGCAGCTTTTATCAAGCTAATATCCTTTGAAGTAAAACCATGTTCAATCATTAATGACTCTATGTTTTTTTCCATTTTCACTCACCTGTAATAATTTTGTCATATATGCAAAACGCTGACATGAAAATTGAATATTCTGTCAGGTTGACTATGAAAATTATAATCCCGCGCACTTATTTTTCTGTGCCTACATGCTACACGTATTATAACCATACGTGAAGAAAGCGTTATCTTCTGATTTGAAAAAAATCAGATGCAGACCGGCAGCGGGCAAAGTAACTACATCAAACTGATGCCGGGGCAAATTTTTAACATTGCCAGTCATCCCCATGCCCCGCTCAATATCCGCTGGCAGATTGTCAGCATCAGTCATCATGGTCGCTGTCCGCAAGCGCTGGGAGACAATAGCGGCGATGGCACGACATTGAGTAATGATTTCAGTTTTATCGATGGTTATGCGGACTGGCGACCGCCATTTCATTACAAGCCACAGGCCGACGGCGATGAAATCTTCGTGAACAAGGATGGCGCGATTAAAGTGTATTTTCACTGGAACCATTATGACAAAGCCGATGACAGTGCCTCCTGCTGGGTGCGAGTCGCACAAGGCTGGAATGGCAATGGATTTGGCTTTATGGCGATACCCCGTAAACGATGCAACAGATCATGGTGGTAAAGTCATTACTGCTATTGATAGTTATGTCTATCAAGGTATACCAATTGCTGCCAAAGGTGACTTAGTGTGTATCCCAATAGGAGGTATTTGATATTATCTGTAGCCTGTTTTTTTACATTTAGGGGATTTTTTCATGAATAAGAAATCAATAGCCCAATGGTTCATTTCTGATGAACTCTGGCAGAAAATTGAACCCTTGCTACCTCCACATAAAACCCGTCACCCTTTGGGCTGCCATCGTCGCCGTGTCGATAATCGGGCCGCTATGAATGCTATCTTTTTTGTGTCACGAACCAGATGCCAGTGGAATGCCCTCAATGCTACAGGGATTTGTTCTTCAAGCAGCGCCCACCGCCGTTTTCAGGAATGGGTGGCGGCAGGTATCTTTGAGCGACTCTGGCAAAATGGCACTGGATGGCTGTTTGACTAAAGCACCCCTGGCCGGCTCAAAAAAACAGACCGCAACCCAACAGACCGGGGAAAACAAGGCGTAAAGCGAAGTTTGCTCACGGATGGACAGGGCTTGCCACTAGCGATTGCCGTTGCGCCCGCTAATATTTATGATATCAGACTTGTTATAGCCACCCTGGACGGTTTACAGACAGGACGCCGGGGTTATGGCACCCAACTCCATCTGGATAAAGCTTATGAGGCGGAATGGCTGGAATATAATCCTATTGGGATAGGCTCTTAGTGATTTGCCCAAAATGCAAAGGCGTTTTTCCTATTGTAGAAGGTAGTGGTGACTTAAAACATCAAGGAAAACCAATTGCATTAGAGGGTATGCACACAGCATGTGGTGCAAAACTGATAGCCAGCCAGAAGGAATTTCTTGCTTAATCTGGTACAGCCGGTCTAACTCGTTTAGCGTTATACTGACGCGCTGCACTTGCCTTCTCCATGTTACCGGGCTAATGCATTAGCCCGGTAACATGGAGAGCTGAAAAAATACCTGCCAGAAAAATATTTCCTCACCATTTCCTCATTTTTCTCCTCACTTTTTGTTTTCCTCACTGCGAAAACAGGTGAGGAGTTCATGATTTTTTAGCCTTAAAAATCAATATCTTTTGTGCTCCTCACTTTTTCTGTATATATGCGAGAAAAGTGAGGAATTTGGTTAGGCACAAATTTCCTTTCCTCACTATTTCTCACTTACTCACTTACTCACTTACTCACTTTTTAATCTTCATTGTTCTGATTCATGATGGTGAGTTCCTGCCCATTGCGGATAATCAACCCGTCATGCTCTAACTTGGTTAACCAACGACTGAAATTCTTCACATTCACCCCCATCGCTTTTAAATCATCACGCACAAGGGCAATGCTGCAAGGCTCTTTCAGGGCAGTGCGTGACCGGATACATTGCCACAATGCCGTGTGTAGTGGTATAAGGATCTCGGACACCTCAAAAGCCTGCTAATGTTATTCACATGACAATGAGGTGTGACCATGAAATTGAAACTCACCAAACGCCAGTATTCCGCTGAATTTAAGCTGGAAGCGGTTCAACAGGTTGTTCTCCATCAACAACGAGTTGTCGATGTCGCCCATGCATTGGGGATCAATAACAGCACGCTGGGAAAATGGGTTCACCAGTACAAAGCCGAAATTCAGGGGATCACGCCTGTGGGTAAGGCGATGACGCCCGAACAACGCCAGATACAAGCCTTAGAAAAACAGGTGAAACGCCTGGAAATGGAAAAATAAATCCTAAAGCAGGCGGCCGTGTTGATGAGCGAGATGCGCAGTGGCGCTATGCGTTGAGCACACGGCTGAGCCCCCGATGTCCGGTGACCGAATTATGTCAAATGCTCCAGGTGTCACGCAGTGCCTATTATGACTGGCGGCAACGGCCGGTTGACACGGAACGTCTGCAGTTGCGCATCCGGGTTCGTGAACTGTATAACCAAAGCCGGGGGGCGATAGGCAGCCGTGCCTTGAGCCACCTGCTGACCAATGAAGGCTGGCCGGTGGGACGCTGGAAGGCCAGACGCTTAATGCAGGAATGCGGTCTGCAAAGCCGTCAACCTGGAGGGCACCGTTATCATCAGGTCGGAGAAGCGTCTCTCGTTTCCCCTAATCTCTTGCGGCAACATTTTGCGCCGGCTTGCCCAAATAGCCAGTGGTGCGGAGATATCACATCCGTTCGTATAAAAGCGGGCTGGAGCTATCTGGCCGTGGTGACGGATTTATTTTCCCGTCGGGTAGTGGGAATGGCCATCGCTTCTTCGCCGGATGCTGAGCGGGTCTGCCGGGCCTTGAATAACGCACTGGAAACACGTCATATTGAAGGACGGCTGGTTTTTCACTCCGACCAAGGTAGCCAATACAGGAGTAAAAAGTTTCGTCGCTTACTTTGGCAAAATAAAATTATTCAAAGCATGAGCCGCAAGGGTAACTGTTACGATAATTCCCCCATGGAACGGGTATTCCGGAGTTTAAAAAGTGAATGGAGCCCGCCTGAAGGCTATCGGGACATTCATGAGGCAATGCGGGATGTCACAGACTATTTTGGCAGGTATTACAACGACATTCGTCCTCATCGCTTTAATGGGGGAATTTCTCCCGCTGAATACGAAAGACTGTGGGAAGAGGCTAGAAATGTGTCCGAAACTTCCTGACCACAACAGTTTGAAATAGGATTGGCTCTTCAAAACCCATCATGAAAACCAGGCAGAGAGGAAAAAAGATGGATTGGATTATCTGCATTATTACAATTTAACACGATTGCACACGGCCAATAATGATTTAACACCCGTGGAATATGAAATGGCCTTCGTAAAAGTGTCCGATTTTTCTTGAGCAGAACACTTTAGAACGCTTTACAAGTCTTCACACGATTAAAGACCAGTCGGAAGTTTGCCCCGTTTCCGGTAGAGGAACCTTTAACC
The DNA here is from genome assembly GCF_002632465.1 of Xenorhabdus budapestensis. Taxonomy (GTDB): domain Bacteria; phylum Pseudomonadota; class Gammaproteobacteria; order Enterobacterales; family Enterobacteriaceae; genus Xenorhabdus; species Xenorhabdus budapestensis. The sequence goes on from NZ_NIBS01000036.1 coordinate 4,740, forward strand.
CCTTATCCACTCCATTACAGAATGGCATTCGCTTTCTCCGACTTCCTTTACCCGCACTTTTAACAGTTCGTCTTACGACTTACCTGCCACAGGGGCAAAAATACGGGCTTACCGAGTTCCATGCTAATGACACGGATCACTTAGGTTCTGCCAATACACCGAAGGTCTGATGACAACGTATTCCCAGATGTAAGAGGAATAACCGACCTTGTACCTTTTGGTCACAGCATGTCAGTAGCTTATGCTGCTTGCGGCTGACGGTGCTTTTTAGCAGTTCACTTAACGTTAACCTTATGACCCAGCCTAGCCTCTCATCCACCTGCTACTGGTGAAATCCATTGCTTACCTCACGGCAAAACAATACTTGAAATTCAGGGAGTACATTGTCAGGACGCTTGGCACCCCACCATTACTGGTGACGCACTGTCCCTGGGCTACTGTTAGTTGCATAACAGGTCTGCTTTTGTAAATGAAATACCATTACGACCAGACAATCATTAGCACAGCTTCACACCGGTAGGTGCTTATGCTTTGATAGAAAAGGATATTCCCGTTACATCACAACAGCCTGAGGAAGTTGCTTCAACGTGTATCATTCGCTTTCGCGGGGATACAGGCTTGCGCCCATACCTGAAATCGGACTCCATACGGAGGACCGATATTCGGGCCTGGAAACAAGCCCAAATATCGGGTTTTATCAAATGCTATTTCGGCGGGTTGGTTAGCGACCACCACTATAAAAGTCAGGGGTCACTACGGACGTAGCCCGCTCGGCTAGCTACCTACGCGACTCTCGTCGCACTACATCATGCCGCCCATTCCACCCATACCGCCCATGCCACCAGCTGCGCCTAAGTCAGCTTTGTCATCTTTTGGCAGATCAGTGATCATCGCTTCAGTAGTGACCATCAGACCAGCGATAGAAGCAGCAAATTGCAGTGCAGAACGTGTTACTTTAGTTGGATCCAGGATACCCATTCCGATCATATCGCCGTACTGTTCAGTTGCCGCGTTATAACCGTAGTTGCCCTGACCTGCTTTCACGTTGTTCACAACAACGGATGGCTCTTCACCCGCGTTGTCTACGATCTGACGCATTGGCGCTTCCATTGCACGCAGTGCAACACGGATACCTACGTTCTGATCTTCGTTGTCACCAACCAGCTCTGTAATAGCTGCCGCTGCGCGAACCAGAGCAACACCACCACCAGCAACAACACCTTCTTCCACTGCTGCGCGAGTTGCATGCAGAGCATCGTCAACACGTGCGCGTTTTTCTTTCATTTCAACTTCAGTTGCTGCACCAACTTTGATCACAGCAACACCGCCTGCCAGTTTCGCTACGCGCTCTTGCAATTTTTCACGGTCATAGTCAGAAGTTGACTCTTCGATTTGCTGACGGATTTGACCAACACGCGCTTCAATTGCGCTTGCTTCACCTACACCATCAATGATAGTGGTCGTGTCTTTGCTGATAACGATACGTTTTGCCTGACCCAGATCTTCCAGAGTTGCTTTTTCCAGCTCCAGACCAATCTCTTCTGAAATCACAGTACCGTTAGTCAGAATAGCAATATCCTGCAACATTGCTTTACGGCGATCACCGAAACCTGGTGCTTTAACCGCTGCAACTTTCACGATACCACGCATGTTGTTCACAACCAGAGTAGCCAGCGCTTCGCCTTCAACATCTTCAGCGATGATAACCAGAGGCTTGCTCGCCTTAGCTACGCCTTCCAGAACTGGCAGCAGTTCACGGATGTTGGAAACTTTTTTGTCTACCAACAGGATGTATGGGTTTTCCAGCTCAACAGAACCTGCTTCTGGTTTGTTGATGAAATAAGGAGAGAGGTAACCACGGTCGAACTGCATACCTTCAACAACATCCAGTTCGTCTTCCAGACCAGTACCTTCTTCAACGGTGATTACACCTTCTTTACCGACTTTATCCATCGCTTCTGCGATCAGTTTACCTACGGTCTCGTCGGAGTTTGCAGAGATTGTACCAACCTGTGCAATGGAAGTGGAATCAGAGCAAGGTACGGAAAGTTTCTTCAGCTCTTCAACCGCAGAAATTACTGCTTTATCGATACCACGTTTCAGATCCATTGGGTTCATACCAGCAGCAACTGCTTTCAGACCTTCGGTGACGATCGCTTGAGCCAGTACAGTTGCAGTGGTTGTACCATCGCCTGCTGCATCATTCGCTTTAGAGGCAACTTCTTTAACCATCTGTGCACCCATGTTCTCGAATTTGTCTTCCAATTCAATTTCACGTGCTACAGAAACACCATCTTTAGTAATTACAGGTGCACCAAAAGATTTATCCAAAATAACATTACGACCTTTAGGACCCAAAGTCACTTTAACTGCATCAGCCAGTACATTCACACCGCGCAACATTTTGCTGCGAGCATCATTACCAAATTTTACGTCTTTAGCTGCCATTGTGTCTTTCCTTTAAATTCGTTCAATTAAGAAGATCTAAGCGTAGTTTTTTCAATTACGCTTCAACAATTGCCAGAATATCGCTTTCAGACATGATCAACACTTCTTCGTTATCGATCTTTTCTGTTTTAACACCATAACCTTCGTTAAAAATAACGATATCACCCACTTTAACATCTAGCGCTTTCACATCTCCGCTTTCCAGGATGCGACCATTGCCAACAGCCAGAACTTCACCACGGGTAGATTTGCCCGCAGCAGAACCAGTCAAAACGATTCCGCCAGCAGATTTTGATTCAACTTCTTGACGCTTGACAATAACGCGGTCGTGTAATGGACGAATTTTCATTGATAGATCTCCTATAAATAAAGTCCATATCAGGTAAGAGGATTGATACCAGAACCCAATAGAACCAGTACCATGAAGCTACAAATTGGGGCATATAAACGTACTTCAAGGGGGGATAGCAAAAAATATTTCACTTTTTTATTACCCTCTGAAATCTCAGACAACGTAAACAGAAATTACTTTTTGTTATGACTATCATCGTGCTCATCATGACGTTTTTGGTCACCATGCTTTTGATCATCACGAGTAATAGTATAGGAAGCATCATCTTGCCTGCGCTGATACTCACCTTCAAATGTTTGCCCGTGGTCACCGTCCTGACCATATCCTCCACGGACATTCGGACGATAAAAGGTAATATGTGACAGTAATTTTGCTGTCAGTAATTTTTGTACAGGAGACAGCAGCAGCAATAACCCAAGAAAATCGGTAAAAAAGCCGGGGAGTATTAACAGGAATCCCGCTATCACTAAAGAGACACTTTTAACGGCTTCTGTCGCGGGGCTTTCTCCGGCAGCAATTTTCTGCTGCATTGACATAAAATTTTTGATTCCCTGATTACGGACAAGGGAAACACCAACACAAGAAGTCAGAACCACCAGTAACAGGGTTAGCAAGACTCCGACTTCAGAAGCAATGCGGACGAATAGAACTGATTCAATATAAACCAGCAGGCATATCAGGATAAGCGGGAGCCAGCGCACGTTGTTCTCCTTTAGTTAAGGCATAGTTGAGGCAACCTGAAAGATGAAGGGAATAAATTGGCATTTTCATCCGATTATGAATACAGTCTTCTTCCTTATCACCATGTTCATTAATTATAACTCTCCAGATGATACGCTCCAGAAGACATAGTGTGGGGATAACAATAACTGTTTTCAATACTTGTGACTCTTGACTTTTGATCTGAGTAACCGTGACCTTAATCACACATATGCCATTTCATTAAATAAAATCGTACTATAAAGTGATCCAGGTTCAAGGCATTTCTAACAAATCCAAATATGATCGCGCCAGCAATTTAGTGGTAATTGGTTAATATCACAGCAATTGCTAGCGGCAACATTATTTCAATAAACACATAACAAACAGTAAAAACGTATCCAATCTTAAGAAGGTTCTCATGTCAAACAACATTCGTATCGAAGAAGACTTGTTAGGTAAACGTGAAGTCCCTGCTGAAGCCTATTACGGTATTCACACTCTACGTGCGATTGAAAACTTCTATATCAGTGACCGCTCCATTAACGACGTACCTGAATTCATCCGTGGCATGGTGATGGTGAAAAAAGCGGCAGCACTGGCAAACAAAGAGCTCCATACTATCTCCGGCAAAATTGCAGATATCATTGTCAAGTCCTGTGATGAGCTGCTCAACACCGGTAAATGTATGGATCAGTTCCCGGTTGACGTTTTTCAGGGCGGTGCAGGTACCTCACTCAACATGAATACGAATGAGGTATTGGCAAATATCGGCCTTGAACTGATGGGACACCAGAAAGGTGAATATGAGTACCTGAACCCCAATGATCATCTGAACAGAAGCCAGTCAACCAACGATGCCTATCCCACTGGTTTCCGTATTGCTGTCTACAACTCAATCATGCAGTTGATCGATTCAATTGAATTATTAAAAGCAGGTTTCGACAAAAAAGGTATTGAGTTCGAGGACATCCTGAAAATGGGGCGTACTCAGCTACAAGACGCTGTACCGATGACTTTAGGTCAGGAGTTCCGTGCTTTCTCCATATTATTGAAAGAAGAGATCAAAAATATCACCCGTACAGCGGAATTGCTATTGGAAGTCAACCTCGGAGCAACCGCTATCGGTACTGGTCTGAATACAGCACCCGGCTACCAGAAACTGGCTGTGGAAAAATTGGCAGAAGTCACTGGCCTGCCTTGTGTACCCGCAGAAGACCTGATTGAAGCAACTTCCGACTGTGGTGCTTATGTAATGGTTCACGGAGCACTGAAACGTCTGGCAGTAAAAATGTCCAAAATTTGTAATGATCTGCGTCTGCTCTCTTCCGGCCCACGCGCTGGTCTGAACGAAATCAATCTGCCAGAATTGCAGGCAGGCTCTTCCATTATGCCAGCCAAAGTGAACCCAGTGGTGCCAGAAGTTGTTAACCAGGTTTGTTTCAAAGTTATTGGCAATGATACCTGCATCACCATGGCCGCAGAAGCAGGTCAATTGCAGTTGAACGTGATGGAGCCAGCAATTGGTCAGGCAATGTTTGAATCCATTACTATCCTGAGCAATGCATGTCGCAATCTGGTTGAAAAATGTGTTAATGGTATTACAGCCAATAAAGAAGTATGTGAAAGCTTTGTCTTTAACTCTATCGGTATCGTGACATATCTGAACCCATTCATCGGTCACCATAATGGGGATATCGTAGGTAAGATCTGTGCAGAAACGGGTAAAAGTGTCCGGGAAGTCGTTCTGGAGCGTGGTCTACTGACAGAAACGCAATTAGATGATATTTTCTCTGTTGAGAACCTAAAACATCCAACTTATAAAGCAAAACGTTTTGATGACTAATTAAATGATTATAATAACGAGTTCGTCTTAATTTTTAAGGCACGCTGTTCCAACCGGAAGCGTGCCTTTTTAATTGGCAGCAAACACAAATTATTAACCATAGATTTTCACAAAATTAAATAAATGAAGGAGTATGCAACATGTTAGCCGTAGAATTGGTTATTGTTCTGCTGGCCATTTTTCTGGGGGCAAGATTAGGGGGAATAGGCATTGGTTTTGCTGGTGGAATTGGCGTTTTGATCCTCGCCGCCATTGGCGTCAAACCAGGTAGCATTCCATTTGATGTTATCTCAATTATCATGGCTGTTATTGCTGCAATATCAGCTATGCAAGTGGCTGGAGGATTAGATTATCTCGTCCAACAAACCGAAAAATTACTGCGCAGGAATCCGAAGTACATCACGATCCTTGCACCTATCGTCACTTACTTTCTGACTTTATTTGCAGGAACGGGAAATATTTCACTGGCAACATTACCTGTTATTGCGGAGGTTGCTAAAGAACAAGGCATCAAACCATGCCGCCCGCTCTCAACCGCTGTTGTTTCTGCTCAAATTGGGATCACCGCTTCTCCCATCTCTGCGGCAGTGGTTTATATGGCCTCGGTAATGGAAGAACAAGGGGTCAGTTATATTCATTTGCTCATGATACTGTTGCCAGCTACGTTTTTTGCCATCGTATTAATGTCATTCATTGTTTCATGGCTTTTCGATTCCAAACTGGCAAATGACCCTATCTATCAAAAACGCCTTACTGCTGGCTTAGTAGAAATGCGTGGCTCTGCTCAGATCCAAATCAAACCTAAGGCAAAACTGTCTGTTCTGTTGTTTTTGTTAGGTGTTACCGGCGTCATTATCTATGCGGTTATCAATAGCCCTAGTATAGGATTAATTGAAAAACCGCTGATGAACACCACCAGTGCGATTCTGATTATTATGTTAAGTGTCGCGACCATTACCACCGTTATCTGCTCCGCTGATACTGACGCCATCCTGAACTCAAGTACTTTTAAAGCAGGAATGAGTGCTTGTATCTGTATTCTGGGAGTAGCATGGCTGGGGGATACTTTTGTTCAAGCCAATCTTGCTTGGATCAAAGAAACTGCGGGTAATCTGATTCATGCACAACCGTGGTTATTGGCTGTTATTTTCTTCTTTTGCTCTGCCTTACTTTATTCACAAGCAGTTACAGCCAAAGCATTGATGCCTATGGCATTAGCTCTACATGTCACACCATTGACTGCAATCGCTTCGTTCTCTGCGGTTTCCGGGCTGTTCATTCTGCCAACCTATCCGACCCTGGTTGCAGCAGTGCAAATGGATGATACCGGAACCACCCGGATCGGGCGTTTTGTTTTCAATCATCCGTTCTTCATTCCGGGAACAATTGCTGTTGGATTGGCTGTAGCATTCGGTTTCCTATTTGGAGACATGGTTCTGTAATTTTCATACCTTACTTAGTGTCATCTCAGGGGTTTAAAAAGCCCCTGAATATTTTCTTGCCCATCCTTATTTCCAATAATCTTTCCTGAAAAAAACACCACACTGTTTTAATATTAGGCAAGCAGCCTTTTGCCGTGGATCTCATCGGTAATAGCACTGATTTTGGTAACAGTACTGATTCTGGTAAATTTCCCCCATCAACCCTATAAAAAACAGGCAGGCAAAAGATATCTTATGATGAAACGTGTTCTCATATTGTTTCTACTATTCAGTGCAATCGCTGCTTCTCCCATTACAGCTAACGCACTGTTTGAGCGCCCCGGACAGAATTTATACCTTCCCGCTGAACAGGCATTCATGTTTGATTTTCAGCAGAAAGGGGATCAACTCACACTGAGCTGGGACATTAAACCCGGTTATTACCTCTATAGAAAACAGTTCATCATCACACCGAACCAACAAGTCACCTTAGGTCATATCGATTTTTCCAAAGCAACAGCTCATGAAGATGAGTTTTTTGGCAAAACCGAGGTCTATTTCCAATCAGCACATATTTACATCCCCATTCTTGCTGCAACTAATGATTCTACTCTTCAGGTTTCTTATCAAGGTTGTGCAGAAGCGGGATATTGCTATCCCCCGGAAACACTTACCGTACCACTTCGTGCTGTCATTACTTCCGCTTCATCAATAGTATCTCTGAGTGAACCTCCACCGCAGAAAGAAACACTCCCCAAAGCACATGAGACTCCCTTTTCACCGCTATGGGCGTTATTGATTGGTATTGGTATCGCATTTACGCCTTGCATTCTGCCTATGTACCCGCTGATTTCCGGCATTATTCTTGGTCAGCAGCGACCTGAAAGCCTGAAACGTATTTTCTGGCTGGCAATGAGCTATGTACAAGGAATGGCTATTACTTATACTGTATTGGGATTAATCGTCGCTGCGGCAGGTTTACAATTTCAGGCTGCGTTACAAAATCCTTATATTCTGGTAGGGCTGTCTGTACTGTTTATTCTACTGGCGTTATCCATGTTTGGAACGTATTCACTACAACTCCCTTCCTCAGTTCAGACACGTTTGGTGAACTGGAGTAACCAGCAGAAAAGTGGCTCTTATTTAGGGGTATTTATTATGGGAATGCTGGCAGGACTGATTTCCTCTCCCTGTACAACAGCCCCACTTAGCGCCATCTTACTTTATATCGCCCAAAGTGGTAACACCGTGCTTGGTGGCCTGACACTTTACCTTTATGCACTGGGAATGGGGTTACCACTTATCGCTGTTACTTTATTTGGTCACAAATTCTTACCTCGTAGCGGCCCATGGATGCAATACATTAAAGAAGCATTCGGCTTTATTATTCTTGCACTGCCAATTTTTTTACTGGAAAGGGTCTTCGGTGAAATATGGGGAATAAGATTGTGGAGCATGTTGGGTGTAGCCTTCTTCAGTTGGGCTTTTGTGTTAACACTCAACAACAAAAATGGTTGGTTACGTACCTTACAACTCATTCTACTGACACTGGCTTTAATCTCGTCACGCCCCTTGCAGGATTGGGTATGGGGAACTCAGGCTACGGCACAACAACAAGCACCTTTGAAATTTCAACAAGTCAGCGACTGGCAAGAGTTGAACCAAATTCTGGCTGAAAACCGCCACAAACCGATAATGTTGGATATGTATGCAGATTGGTGTGTCGCCTGTAAAGAGTTCGAAAAATATACTTTCAGCGACCCACAGGTGCAAAAACAGTTAAGCAATTTCCTCCTGTTGCAGGCGAATGTCACAGAAAATAGCCCCAGACAGAAAGAACTACTGCAAAAATTGAAGGTAATGGGGCTCCCCACCATTTTATTTTTTGATGCTCAAGGAAAAGAGTTATTCGATTCACGGGTTAATGGATTTATGGATACAGAACGTTTTAACCGCCATTTACAGCATCTATACCCAATAGATTCCCAACCGGAACCAGCAATATGAAGGGTAAACAGAAATCATTTAAAAGGAGAACAACAGTGCAACGTGAATATGTGCTTAGTCATAGCCTGAACTTACTTGAGCAACATGGTCTGTCAGCAACATTGGAGACACTTTTAACTCCCCTCAATATTGATATCAACCACATAAAACATTTCTGGCCTGATCGCGAGGCCCTGCTCTACGATTGTCTACGCTATCATAGCCAACAAATTGAAGCTCGGCAGCGTCATATCTTGCTGGATGAAACCTTAAGCCCGGAGCAAAAATTATTGGCCCGCTACGATACGTTGAAGGAAAAGGTACAAGAGCAGCGCTATCCCGGTTGTCTGTTCATTGCAGCTTGTGGCGCTTTTCCTGATACTGACCATCCGATTCACCAACTGGCAGAGTTACAAAAACAGAATTCTTTTCACTATACGATCGGGTTATTACAGCAAATTGGTATTGAAGATAGTGAACAGGTTGCCAAACAGATGGAACTTATCCTTGAAGGCTGTCTCAGCAAACTATTAGTGAAAAGAGAACTTGAGGATGTGATTACGGCGAAACTACTGGCTCAGGATATTCTGATCATTGCCAAATGCCGGAAAGATGGTGCTTTGAGCTGATAAAAAGCAGCCAAAGCTGAATAATCACACCAAAACAGTATAAAAATACAACCAACAACCATTTTTCACGTTTTTTTCTCAGAAAGTCATTGACGGATTGGACTTAATACGGTTTAATGCGTCCCCGTTAGCCCGGATAGCTCAGTCGGTAGAGCAGGGGATTGAAAATCCCCGTGTCCTTGGTTCGATTCCGAGTCCGGGCACCAAGATTTTAAAGCTAATTTGTTGAATCTTATCAGATAATTAACAAATAAGTTAAAATTTAGGGCTGTTAATTCAATGTTAAACAATTGATCGCCTAATTTGCACACTCAATGTTTAAGAAAGCCGTAAATAATGAATACAGGGTGCCTGCATTTGCAAGCACTCTTTTTTCATTTAAAATAATGATTTCAGTAATTGATTCTGATGTCAAGTAAGGGAAAAACTTTACGGGATGCCGGATCGGTATTAGCCATTTTTCATACCATCGATATTGATGCAGGGCCGTACACTAAGACCTCCACTTCCTAATCCTGTCTGAGGCCTGCCCTGTCTTTTTTTCCCTGATATCCTTACACCGAAATATCCAGATATATCGCCAGTTCATTCTCCAGCGTTTTACTCGCGATTTCCATATCGATATCAATATATTCCAGGGTGGTTGCCAGACTGCGATGCCCCAGCAAACACCTGACCAGCTGCAAATTACGATCCGGTGCTTTCATCAGCTCTGTTGCCAGTGTATGACGAAAACGGTGAGGTGAGACCGCAAAACCACACTCTTTCGACAACCGATTGAAAAAAGAACGAATATGCTGCCTTTCTTTATCGTGATCATACTGGTAACTGGCCATCCGCCCGTGATGA
>NZ_NIBS01000037.1:0-7906 GCF_002632465.1 Xenorhabdus budapestensis
AGGTTGCTAATGATAAATCACAAACGGCGATTATTCCTATTTCTCTGTACTGAATATACTCCGCTAATCACATTGAGCAATTTAGACCCGTTTGCCCTGCTGATATGACAGTAAAAGGAGGTAATTTGCAGGAAGATATAACACAATACCATCATCAAAATTGTAGTTATTTGGTGATTGATATTACAAAAGAGTATATAAGTGTGGTTAATCGGGGCGTTGCAACCCATTTAGTGAGAATATAAAAGATAATATATTCAATAGGATAATTACTAAACTATTTTCTCTGTCTCATTTCATAAAATCTTATTACCATAATAAAAAACCCCAAAAAGGATTATATTTTAATATTGGATAGTATACTCCAGGGACGGTAGCATTCTGCTAATGAGAAATCAGAAATAATCAAATCTGCTTATCTTAAGCTACCTAAAAAAATAATAATGGGATCCGATTGTGAACAAAGAATATTCCCCTTGTTTTATTAAGCTCAACCATGTTTTTAATCCAGAAATCAGGATATTTTGCTTTCCTTATGCCGGAGGCGGCAGCTCAACTTTTGTTCCTTTTGCCAGAAAAATCAGAGCAAACGTTGAATTTTTAGTTATTCAATCGCCGGGTAAAGGAGCAAGATTCAAGGAAAAACCTTACGACGACATGAAGAGCCTGATTGAAGACTTATATGTCAATATAAAACCATTATTGAATATACCATACATCTTTTTAGGACACAGTTTAGGCAGCCGAATAGCTTTTGAACTGTTAAGAAAAATCGATGCAGAATCATTACCATTACCCATTGAATTTATCGCCTCAGGTAGCAGAGGACCGCAAGTTTCTGCCATCCGAAAACCAATAAGTGCTCTAGAAGATAAAGAGTTTACTATTGCATTGCAGGAATTTGGGCGCGTTAATCAACAGATTATTGACAATGATGAATTACTCTCACTGATTTTACCTGCCATAAAGGCTGATTTCAAAATATCAGAAGAGTATTATTATTCTGGTACAGCATCTTTTGCTTGCCCTCTAACGGTATTCGGCGGAACAAATGATGCTCTGGTAGCAGAGCAAGAACTCTATTCCTGGTTCGATTTTTTCGAGCAGGATAAAAAAGTCATCGTTTTTGAAGGCAGCCACTTCTTTATTGATGATAATAATGACCCGGTTATCGATGCTGTATCAAATATCCTTGAATCGAAAATATCCAGACGACCATACACACTCCTATCAAGTGCTTAACTAATGCTTTGTAAGAGAACAAATTCCTGGTCACATAATAGCCTATGTTTCTGGGGATTCGTTCTCTTGCCGCTGTAATGCAACTCGAAATTTATTAGGCATATTATAAGAAGTTCAAGATTATTTTTTGAATCACATGAACACTACCTATATTCTTGTGCTGGCGCGAAAATAAATAAACTATCCTTTTATTTTTCTTTTCAAAAATCAAAAAAGGAAGCTTGTTTCTTTCTTCATGCTCGCATCATTTTCTTAATCGGTATTATTCCTGACGTATTGGTTTTTTCCTGATTGAAAGCCATGCTATTCCTGATGTGCTTTTAAACTCTGTCTCAATGATTGGAACACAAAGCCTACATATTGAGCCAAACAGTACACTGGGAAAATATTTTGTGGCTGTTTATGGCTTATTTCTACAAGCGATCTTTTTTATTGCTATTGGATTTGTAGTTACACCATTTGTTCATAGTATACTGCATAGCTGGCATATTGATGAAGACGAAGATAAGAAGAAATAATTCATAATTCTAACTTTATGCCGTGCCGAACCAGTGCATTATTGTGATAAATATGACAATTACAACAAAGCGAAATAGCTATACCTCAATCATATTGGTATAAAATTTCAAATAATTATCTCAAATATATGAGGCAGAATAATGAATAAAGGCAATTGTTTGTGTGGGGCAGTAGAAATAAAAACCAACCAAAGTATCGAAAGTATCAATGCCTGCCACTGTGAAACATGCCAGAAATGGAATGGAGGCCCGTTTTTATCTGTAGATTGCAAAAACGATTTGCAAATAGCGGGTAATGAAAATGTTTCAACCTATCCATCTTCAGAGTGGGCAGAGCGGGCTTTCTGTAAAAACTGTGGAACTCACCTCTTTTACCATCTGCATCAACCTAGTACTTATATTGTCCCTGTAGCACTATTTGAAAATAGTAACTCAGGAAAATTATCTAAGCAGATCTATGTCGACAGCAAACCCGGCTATTACAATTTTGTTGAAAAAACACCAATGTTGACTAAACAGGATATTCTTAACTTATTTAAATAACCATTAGCATGAGGGGAAATTCCCCCTCATTGCATTTTTCAAGACAAATAAGCTTTATAACAAACACATCTCATAAAAGATAATTACTTTTACATTTATTCTATTGATATGTAACAATTTTCTTTCTGTTTTACACTAATCCCAGTATAATATAGTCTTTATTATTAACAATTTAATTTGACTTGAGCGTCAAAGTGATTCTATGTCGAATTATATTATAAAAATCATAAAGATAAATTCAGTACATCCATTGGATTTTCTTGAATTGTCACTATTTTCAGTAGGTATTACGTTGGTGGAGAAGTTGTTTGATTAATGTTTTATTAGTTGATGATCACGAACTAGTTCGCATTGGCGTTAAAGGCATACTTGATGACGTGCGGGGAATTAAAGTTATAGGAGAAGCCAGTAGCGGAGAAGATGCCGTTAAATGGTGCAGGTCAAACACCACGGATGTTGTTATGATGGATATGGGAATGCCGGGAATAGGAGGCCTTGAAGCCGCGAAAAAGATCATCCGCTATTCCCCGGATACCCGCGTAATTATGTTGACTATCCATACAGACAGTTCCCTGCCGACAAAAGTTATGCAGGCCGGAGTCAGAGGGTATTTAAGTAAAGCAGCAACTCCTCAGGATATGATCAACGCTATCCGAACGGTTTATGCAGGGCAACGTTATATCTCTCCTGATATTGCCCAACAGATGGCACTCGATCAGCTATACCCGCAAAAAGAGAACCCGTTGGATGAACTGTCTGAGCGAGAGCTCCAGATCATGACAATGATAACTCAGGGTAAAAAGGTGAATGAGATATCGACGTTACTCAATCTCAGTCCAAAAACAGTAAATAGCTACCGCTATAGGATGTTTAACAAACTGAATATCAAGGGTGATGTAGAATTAACTCATATAGCAATACGCTGTGGTTTGCTTGATACACCCAATATGATAAATCATAGTGGATGATAAACAGTGATGGGCGGTAAATTGTGGCAGAACAATTTGATTCAAAGGCATTTTTAAAAACAGTAACCAGTCAGCCAGGTGTTTATCGGATGTATGATACTACTGGTACAGTGATTTATGTCGGTAAGGCTAAAGATCTGAAAAAGCGGCTATCCAGTTATTTTCGTGCACAAGTTGGCAGCCGCAAAACAGAATCACTGGTGAAAAATATCTCTCAAATCGATGTCACCATAACTCATACAGAGACAGAGGCACTCCTACTTGAACACAACTACATCAAACTTTATCAGCCCCGCTACAATGTATTACTGCGGGACGATAAATCTTACCCATATATTTTCTTAAGTGGTGATATACACCCTCGTCTGACCATATACCGTGGAGCCAAACATGCTAAGGGGGAATATTTTGGGCCATTTCCAAACTCCCATGCAGTACGTGACACATTAACACTTTTGCAAAAATTATTTCCCATTCGCCAATGTGAAGACAACGTATACCGCAATCGTTCCAGACCCTGCCTGCAATACCAGATTGGCCGCTGCCTTGCCCCTTGTGTCAAAGGGTTTGTGACAGATGAAGAGTATCAACAGCAGGTAGAATACGTCCGCCTGTTTCTGTCCGGCAAAGACCAGCAGGTACTGACCAAGCTGGTTAAAAGAATGGAAGATGCAAGCAAGCAGCTTAAATTTGAAAACGCAGCACGTTATCGTGATCAGATTCAAGCTGTCCGGCAAGTTACTGAACGGCAGTTTGTCTCTGGTGGAGAGGATGATCTGGATGCTATCAGTGTTGCTTTTGACGCAGGCATAGCATGTGTACATGTTTTATTCATTCGTCAGGGTAAAATTTTGGGTAGTCGCAGTTACTATCCCAAAATCCCAATCGGCACTAAATTAGATGAAGTAGTACAGACTTTCCTTGGTCAGTTTTACCTTCAGGGTAGCCAGAACAGGACATTACCAACAGAGATCTTATTGGACTTCTCATTACCGGAGAAAGAATTACTGGAAAGCTCTCTTTCTTCCTTATCCGGCAGAAAAGTGCATATTCAACCGCGCCCAAGAGGTGACAGAGCCCGCTACCTCAAACTGGCACGCACCAATGCAGCAACAGCATTAGCCACTAAACTTTCCCAGCAATCGACAATTCACCAACGCCTGGCTGCACTTGCTGAATTTGCAGGCATTGAAAAAATTCACAGAATGGAGTGCTTCGACATCAGCCATACTATGGGTGAACAAACTGTTGCATCCTGTGTTGTATTCGATAGTAATGGCCCTGTACGTTCTGAATATCGTCGCTATAACATAACGGGAATAACAGCAGGAGATGACTATGCTGCGATGAATCAGGTCTTGCGTCGTCGATACAGCAAAGCGATTGATTCAGCCAAAATTCCTGACATCATCTTTATTGACGGCGGCAAAGGACAGTTAACGCAAGCAATAGAAGTTTTCCGTTCATTAAATGTCGAATGGGATAAAAAACATCCCAAACTGATTGGTGTAGCAAAAGGAAGTGACCGTAAAGCAGGTTTGGAGACTCTATTTTTCACAGCAGAAAGCGAGGGCATAGCTCTTCCCTCTGACTCGCCGGCATTACACATCATTCAACACATTCGTGATGAATCTCATAACCACGCTATAACAGGTCATCGTCAACGTCGGGAAAAAGTGAAAAAGACCAGTACACTGGAATCTATAGAAGGAATTGGGCCAAAACGTCGACAAATGCTGTTAAAATATATGGGAGGATTACAGCCTTTACGCAACGCAAGTGTAGAAGAGATCGCAAAAGTGCCTTCTATCTCTTATTCACTGGCAGAAATAATCTATAATGCGTTGAAACACTAAAAGTATTGATGCACCATACTGATAAACTTTACATGGTCAGATAGTTACTAAGCATTATGCAATTAAATATTCCAACATGGCTTACCCTGTTTCGTATTGCCTTAATCCCGTTCTTTGTTTTGGCGTTTTATCTGCCTTTTCAATGGGCACCGATGTTATGCGCCATCATCTTTATTATCGCTGCTGCGACAGATTGGTTTGATGGTTTTCTTGCCCGCTTATGGAAACAGACAACACGTTTTGGTGCATTTCTTGATCCAGTTGCAGATAAAGTAATGGTTGCTACCGCATTGGTACTGATAACTGAACATTATCACTCCTGGTGGATAACATTACCGACAGCAACAATGATTGCACGAGAGATCATTATCTCTTCCCTTCGGGAATGGATGGCTGAATTAGGAAAACGCAGCAGTGTAGCAGTTTCCTGGATGGGAAAAGTCAAAACAACCGCACAGATGGCTGCATTGGTTGCTTTATTATGGCGTCCTAATGTTGAATTAGAAGTTAGTGGATTCATCTTATTATACGCTGCTGCCATCTTAACATTCTGGTCAATGTTTCAATATTTGAGCACAGCATGGGGTGATTTGAGTGAAACATGATCTAAACGACGCAAAAATCACCGAATAAACAAGTTTTATAAATAATTGTGTTGACTCATTTCGCGAAATAAGTAGAATGCAACGCATCGAACGGCACATGAGGCTTACGAAATAAGTTAAGTAAATCAAGCAGTTCGAAAGAAAAGCGGGAATAGCTCAGTTGGTAGAGCACAACCTTGCCAAGGTTGGGGTCGCGAGTTCGAGTCTCGTTTCCCGCTCCAAAAAAGGCGCGTTGGCAGAGTGGCCATGCAGCGGATTGCAAATCCGTCTACCTCGGTTCGACTCCGGGACGCGCCTCCAGATTCAGCCCAGGTGGTGAAATCGGTAGACACAAGGGATTTAAAATCCCTCGGCCTTTAGGCTGTGCGGGTTCAAGTCCCGCCCTGGGCACCAAACATAAGTTTACTAACGTCTACTCTAGTAAACTAACTCCTAGAAAGACCTGATAAATCAATCAGGTCTTTTCTTTTTAGGTCTACTCTAGTCTATTGCAATCAACATGCACAGCGGGGCATAATCAGGGGCACCTACACTTCTATTTTAAATGTGCCCCTTATAATGAAACTAAACGCACGACAAATCGAAACAGCCAAACCCAAAGAAAAAACTTATAAACTCGCTGATGGCGGCGGCCTATATCTAGAAGTTACTGCTCGCGGCGCTAAGTACTGGCGCATGAAGTACTATCGCCCCACGGATAAAAAAGAAGACCGACTGGCTTTCGGTGTTTATCCTGTCGTTTCTCTAGCCGATGCGAGAGCTAAGCGAGACGAAGCCAAGAAACTGATTGCTCAGGGCATTGATCCTAAGGCTGAGAAAAAAGTCGCTCACGCTGGAGCAAAAGGAAAACATACCTTTGAAAAAGTCGCCCGTGACTGGCACGCCAGCAATAAACGTTGGAGTGAAGATCACGGCAACCGTATCATGCGCAGCCTCGAACATTATATTTTCCCGCATATTGGCAGGCTGGATATTTCCACTTTACGGACAAGCCAGCTTTTAGCGCCAATCAAAACCGTTGATGCCGAGGGCAAACATGATATTGCCCAGCGAGTACAACAACGTGTCACTTCCATCATGCGTTATGCCGTCCAGAACGATATTCTTGATTCCAACCCGGCTAATGACATGGCTGGCGCACTTTCCACTGTTAAATCTAAACATCATCCCGCCCTGCCTCACGAACGTTTACCTGAATTTTTGAGCCGGCTTTCTCGCTATCATGGGCGTTTAATCACCCGCATTGCAGTAGAACTGACGTTATTAACGTTTGTTCGTTCCAGTGAACTGCGATTTGCGCGTTGGGAAGAACTCGACCTTGAAAATGCAGTCTGGAAAATCCCTGCCACAAGAAAAGCCATTGAAGGCGTTAAATTTTCCGAACGGGGCATGAAAATGAAAACGGAGCATATTGTGCCTTTGAGTCGTCAGGCTGTCATTTTGTTTAAATCATTACGCGAACTGAGCGGTGACTGTGAAGTCATGTTCCCTAACGATCACGATCCACAAAAGGTCATGAGTGAAAGCACGGTTAATAATGCCCTTCGTGGCATGGGATACAACACCAAAACCGATGTTTGCGGGCATGGGTTCCGAACAATGGCGCGGGGGGCTAGGGTGAATCTGGATTATGGAACGATGACGCCATCGAACGCCAGTTAAGCCATGTGGAAAGAAAAAATGTCAGGGCTGCCTATATTCACACCTCTAAACATCTGGATGAACGGAGACTGATGGTGCAATGGTGGGCCGATTATCTGGATGCAAACCGGGAAAAACATATCACTCCGTATGATTTTGCTAAAAAACGCCGGAAGTAACATTAATTAATATTTATAATATACTGAATAAAAGATGATTTTTTAGACTTTGTTGGCACTACCAACAAAGTCTGCTTTTTATACAACCCATAGTTGTATTATTTGGTAGTCAGCTCAGTGCCAGATATAGTCTGAACTAATACACTTGAGAAGATGCTCAAGCGCACGACAGCCATCATCTTTACGCATCAGGTGCATAATGTGTAGTAGTTCAAACCTGATCTGACAGTCACCCACTTTGATGCAGTGCCTGTCAGATTAAATCTGGGTGAGATTTTTTTCAGCCCGGATTAATTTGCCTTCCAATAAGGTTTCTATTGGCGTACGACCACAACACATTTTTCCTTGATGAGT
>NZ_NIBS01000037.1:8006-13979 GCF_002632465.1 Xenorhabdus budapestensis
CTCTGCAAGATTGAGAAGACCCGCTTTGTGTTTAATAATTGGATTGCTAGTATGTAGCATGAGAGTTACCTCTTAGTTTCTTTGATTTAAGATTCAGCATCTTTAATCAAAGCGGGTAACTCTCTTCTTTTCAAATCGAAGTGTCAGATCTAGTCTGAACTAATACAACTTAATTTACTTTCAAATAATCATCAATATCATTTACAATTTATTGATTATTGGTCATTAGATCAGGAACTGTTGGAAGATTGTTTTGCATTGACGCCTAAGGTTAGAGAAATGAAAAATAAACTTGGACTCGCATAGGTAAGTGCGATTTCTGAAAAAGACGGTCAGTTAATGTAATAATCATTTTATTCGCACAATCATTTTGAACGTTCAGATTGACACTGACGCGCTACGCTTGTCTTCTCCGTGCTACCAGGCTAATACATTCATTAACCCGGTAGCACGGAGAGCTGAAAAAACATAACCGTTATTATCGATTATCTTTATAACTACACCAATTTTCACGGGATAACGGAGTAAATGACATATTTATTATATATTTCATTGCGTTACTCTATCCCATATTATCCCAGTCTATCCCGTAACATCATGTCACTAATTTAACTCATTTAAATTTAAATAAATTATAACCTACCAGAGAAAAATATCTTTCGGGATAACTTCCATTGCCACGATATCACTTTATTTGTAATCACCTAATGTTACGGGATAGTGCGGGATAATACGGGATAAGTAAAATATCTATAACTAACTGATATATTTTAAAATAAATCTTTCTTATCCCAATATCCTAATATCCCAATGTTTTTTTTCTCCTACGTGAGGTTAATCTTCATCCCTGAAAATCAACACCACAAATCGCCCCTGAGTGCCATTTACTGAGATGGTTTTGCTGATAAAGCGGTCTTTCTCCGCTTTAACCAACATTCCGGCCTCTTCTAAGGCTTCAAAGCCGGATTTCTTATGTAATCCCTGCAATATTTCTGCTTCAAATACACTGGGGATAACGTGATATTCCGCCTGTCCATCATGACGGCGGTTATGCACCAGATACCCGGCAAGATCGCTAATTCTCATGGCGTGTGAGGTATCAATATCACCATTTGGCCTGCCGTAGGTATAAGGCTGAAAGCGTGACAGCTCGTATTTCTGGATAAAGTCACGAGTTCGCGTTATTACCTGATATTTTTCCCGGTTTCCGATACCAAAATCAGCTAACCAGTCATCGAAACTTTGTTTTACCGCAGCATGACTCGCTTCTTTACCCCAGCCAGTGATATGGGTCGCCAGCTCTCCAACGGCATCCAGTAACGCAAAACGCACGGCGACGCGCTTGACTTGGGCTGAGGCTTCTTCTGGCAGGCTATCGAGCCACTCTTTTTCTTTACGGGCGGTCATTTCGATTGCCTGCTCCTGATATTCAGACAGCCATTGAATCCATGCCCGACCCGCTGCACCACAATAGCGTTTGGATTCACGTTTGATGGCTCTTGCGTGGGAATCACCATCCTCATAGCCATTGAAACATTCCGTATCAATAAAGGGCACACTGAGCAGCCTGACAAGCTGCCCGGCTTTTGGCGTGATCCCGCCTTTTATCAGGAACGTTTCTAAATCTTCTTCGCCTGTCGAAAGGGCTGCAATCTTCCAGCGGATCACAGCACGGTTTCCTCCTTCCCGTTTTCCCTGAATTTTACCAACACCGTTAAACAGGCTGTAAGCACTGTTAGCAACTTCTTTCGGGTTCGAGCTTTGCCCGATTTCGTCAATGGGCATGAAACCATCATTACGGGCCGCGGCTTCGTTGTTTAAACCGTGGTTAGTACCATGCCATGATAATTTCAGTTCTTCGGGATCGCCGTATAAGCTGCTGGCCGCCTCAACGGTGGTGGTTTTCCCTGCTGAGGATTGCGCGAATAAATGCACACCAAAGCAGCTCCCGCCTGTTAGTGAGTTAAGTGGGGCAGACAATCCCACGAGTACGCCCAGCATCATTGAGCGGTTGCCTTGCAGTAATGACGCAACGTGTGTTTTCCACTGCTCGGCGCTTCCCCTGACCACATAACCGGCAATGGCAGATGTGCCGCCACTGAACGCCACAGGCATATAAGGCTGACCGATGATTTCGCCGTCCGGCATCACATAGGCCCCACAATGCCAGCCTGCTTTCTGTGTCACAATCCACTCACGGCGATTACCGCTACGTTGCAAATGTTCAGCTAAAACAGGCAACAGACTATTTTTTACTGTGATGTTCATTCCTCGTGAACGCAATCTTGCCCAGCCAACCGGCATCCCGATTTCACGGCAGGGAAGTGCCTCAACGATATATTTTCCAGTGCCTTCCTGACGTAGCTTGATAATGAGATAGCCTTCGCTGCCATCATTACCAATGCCAACGATTTCCATGTAATCGCTCAGCCATTTTTCAACTTCGACAATTTCGCCACCTTGTTCTTTCGGTTCAACCCAATAAATTCCATTCTTGCGGATATCGATATGGGGTTTTAGCGGGTCGTATTCTTTCTCTCGGTATTCATCTGAATCAGTGGTTACAGATTTTGACACTGCTACGTTCTCTACCGCCTGATACAATCCATTACTGAATGCCTGCTTTGCTGCCTTAATACCATGCTGCTGGCGATAATCATCCCAATCGGCTTTGTATTCCGTAGGTGGTAACGTAACCCAACCATTCACTGCAAGAGCCGCTTTTTCTGCTGAAATCTTGCCGATATTTACCTTTGGTCTGCCGTTCTTATCCAGTTCGTCGGGATGATGCCAGTCATTATCTGCTGCCAGAATAATTTTCGTGCCCGGCCAACGCTCCCTAATGGCTTTAGCGACATAGAGCAAATTGCCAGCATCCAGCGCCGCCAGAACAGTGCCTTTATAGAGCTTGCTAACCGTCAGTGCCGTGGCATAACCCTCGGTAATGATTACCGTGTCGGGATTTTTTTCCAGTTCTGATACAGTAATAAACGCGCCTTTCTTCTGGCTGCCAGACAGTAATTTTTTCTCACCGTCAGGTTTGATGATCTGTGCACCAGTGACCTTTTTATCTAACGCTGTCAGTGCCAATAATAGGGAATCATCTTCCAGTAAACGCTGATTATGGTGTTGTAGTCCCTTTGCAGCCAGATAGGGAGATGGCCCAGCAACAGTTTGAGCCATCAGTGCCGCGACTCTTTCTGCAATCGGCTGTACTGGATAAGTGATTTCTTTGGCTGGTTTGGATTCTGGCAAAGGTAATGCCAGTACGTTAGCAACAATCTTAGCAGCCTCAAGAACTGAGATACGGTTGGTTTTCGCTACTAAATCCAATCCATCTCCGTAGTTCGGAAGATCACACTGGCGACAGTGCCAGTTGCCGTGATGGTGGTCATCAATAAAGTGAAAACGGTCGGTGCCGCCGCAGACAGGGCAAGCGCTATGTTTACCCTTTGCAGGAATATCGATACCACAGGCAGGTAACAGATTTTCCCAATGGTACATAGCGGATTGCTTCACGGTTTGGATAAATTCGAGCGGTTTTTGGCTGCCTGATTTATCCAAAGATGTAAATTTAGGGCGAATTTGGTTATGCTGTGTATCAGCCATTATCGTTACTCCAATTAACGGTTATTGGTCAGACGCCCTGTATGTGTTGCGAGCACTATGGGGCGTTGTTTTATTTGGTTACTAAAATTAAAATGGTCATTACCATGTAATTTAAAATATCTCTGGGTAATTACCATGTCAATACAAAAAGAAAAGCGATCTCCCCAATACCAAATGAGATTGACGGATGAATTCAGACAACAACTTGAAGAACAAGCGAAAATAGATGGTGATGCTTCCCTTGCTACATGGATCAAGCGTGTACTTCGTAAAGAACTCCAATCACGTGGTATTGAACCCAAGGGTTGAACCAGCCAACAATTAATTAGGAGGATAGCTCCCATGCCGCTATCCTTTTTTTGTTTAAATAATAATTGCAAAACTTGCATATCTCTTAATGAAAGAATTATCTGCATTGTGAACTAATGCACCAAAATTCAGGCCAGTACTTTATCAGGCACGAGACTCAGCAATCCTCTGATCTACCCAGCCATCAATTTCTGATTCAACAAACGCAACCGAACGAGGGCCGATTTTGACTTGTTTCGGGAATTTATCTTCTTTAATCAGCCTGTAGATCCATGCCTTGCTGTAGCCCGTTCTGCGCTGAACTTCTGGCAGGCGAATAAGACTTTCTTTAGATGTTGTAATTGTTGGCATGTATATCCCCTGTTATCGAGTCCTTGAAATGCCTTGGTAGACGTTATTTGATGACAGAGGATTATTTAAAAATTCTGTTTAATTGAAAGCGTAAACTCTTTATGCAATTCGTAAAATTAAATGCGGGGGTATTGACTGTATGAAAAATAGTCCTACGTGCCACGGGCACAGGAGATTAAAAAGCAATCATGTGTATAATGAATGCTTTTTATTAATGAATTGAAAAATAAGGGAATATATTATTTATGCAGAGCGTGGAGCTTTAATTATTTATTTTTTGGATGAAAAACAGTCTTTGTTGTCTTGGGCAACAAAGTTTAAAAAAACATCTTTCGAGTAAATTTCAATCAAAAGAAAGGTAAAATAAATTATTGACAAGATCAGAATATAAAATTTTTATCTGCTTATAAACTGCATAAAAAACTTGTCAAATGTCTCAGGGCGTGAAGCAGACTAAGACTCTAAAGTGCCGCCTAACATGCGCATGGTATTAAGTTGATCAATACGGTCCACTAGCATTTCCACGTATGCGAAGCTGAAATTATCTTAACCGTGCGTTATGGTTTATTTAGCTTGGGGCAAAGCGTCAATAGGTTATATGGAAATAACGATATAAATTTCATCACAAAAAAGAGGATAGGAAGGAAATGTGTATGAAGGATAAGAGTGACACGACAATCTTCATTTCCTATGCATGGGGAGGAGGAGCAGACAAAAAAGAATGGATAAGAGCTCACATCGTAAGCAGTCTCGACTGGGAATATAGCCTGTTCTGGGACCGCGACAGCATAGCGTTTGGTGACTCAGTCGACTTCACTATACGGAAGGCGCTGGCAAGTCGACCTCTGAAAGTATTTTGCTTATGTGATGAAGATTACGTGTATTCCGCAAAAAAATAGGATCAGGTCTGCATCGGGAGTTGCAAATGCTGTCAGAACTCTCTTCTGATCCTGATGTCAAAATCATACCAATCGTTCTTGATCAAAGCTGTCTGGCAGAGTTACCGGTGCCGCTGGTAGGTAGAGCATATCTGGATCTCTCTGAGTTTCGCAAGCGAGGATTGTTTCTCGGTAGTGTGATGCAGCATCTGGCAGGGGACGTAACGCAGTCGGAAATGCTTGCATGGATAAGCTATACTATCCGCAAAGATGATTTATATAAATCAGCGAGGGAATACTTTCATCGCACATCAGTGCGTTTTATGGGAAATGCCCGCACTCATCAGGTGAGCATTAATTTTATGCAGCCACTGCTTGCACCTCAATGGATGTGGGACAGCCCAGAATGGGGTTATATGCTGAACGATGAGCATGATACATATTGCCCGACGAAAGGGCGCTGGCACTGGGATTATTTTTCTCCGGGCCGCTCCATGCAATCGCTGGGTACAGCGATGGTTGCACAGTTTTTCCCTGATGATGCAAAAGAAGAATTACAGTGGGCCATAGAGGATGTTGGAAGAATTCTTGCTGTGAGTTTCATATCCATGATCCGCAAAGAGGAAGCCTTCGTTTTGGACGTCGATGAAATCATTATGTGTATTAGTTCAGACTAGATCTGACACTTCGATTTGAAAAGAAGAGAGTTACCCGCTTTGATTAAAGGTGCTGAATCTTAAATCAAAGAAACTAAGAGGTAACTCTCATGCTACATACTAGCAATCCAATTATTAAACACAAAGCGGGTCTTCTCAATCTTGCAGAG
>NZ_NIBS01000038.1 GCF_002632465.1 Xenorhabdus budapestensis
CGTGGTTTCACTGAGTAATGCGGGGTTCAAATCGGTCGTAAAACCAGACCGGATGGGCTATGGACGTTTGCCGCTTTGCGGCGTCACTTGGTAATCGCTACGCTTTAACACAAGTGACGCCGCGCCGTTTTCGGGACGTTTATCGTGATAAATGCAAAATGCAGGTGAATGTTGTACCGGTTAAAACAATATCGATCAGTGTGAGACAAAGCCAATTCTGCTCTGTTGTATGGGTAGCCGGTGATGAATACCACCGGGAGACTTTCATCGTCAGATCGTGGGTTATTGGTCTGATGATATCTGCTTCCAAAAGTGCGTAGATGTACCGCATTGCATGCACTCCCTTTCAGGCTACGGGAGTTTTTGTTCGCCGCTCAACGCTGATCCTTACAGGCAATGGATCATTGGTAACAGTTAAATACCTTATCGATTAGGTTGAGCGAGGTCAAATTTTTGTTTGATGATGAATTGTGGTGGAAAATACCATTATTTTCATGATGGAAACAATAGTATTTTTCTCTGTTTATAATGTAGACAGGCTTGTGAGATGAGATGTCCGTAATTGCTATACCGCGACAAAATTACTACATCTCAATAGGTTAAAAATTTGGAGCCGCTGTGGGCGGTTATCACAAGAATAAAGCCATTTCCCTTTATATGCCGTATTCTTTCACTGATCGTGACCTGTTCTGTTCCATGCCGTCAGAGAGATATTAAAAGCCGGATTGTGCTCATTATCATGTTTCAACCCGGCGAGGCGGCAGGCAACAATAAAGGCCATCATACAAGTGTAAGAATTGCCTGTATCTTCTTTTTTGACTTCACGTTGCCAATGCTTAATGGTGTGCTTCCAGCTATACGCTGTATATTTCCTGTTTGGTTTCTGGTTAGTCGTGGTGATCAAGTCGCTCCAGTATAAGAAATCAATGCACTGACGAACCTGCTCAATAAAATCTTCGGTTGGCAGTCTATTGGGTGACTGTTTCCTTTGCGCTTCGTGCGCTCCTATAAGCCATTGTCGTGAGCATCAGGATTATTTTCGTTCAATTTGTACCAGTTCACGAGCTATTTTGTTCAGAGTGATGTTTTGCGGGGAATCGGTAAGGTATTGTTTCATATTATGACCTGTTATTTTATTAATGGGTTATAGGGGTTCCCCTGAATCAGTCAGTTATGGCTAATAAAATTTACTTTCACTGGTTGACCTGATACTACAGTGTTAGAAGTAGGTTATACATACTATTCATAAAGTTGTTTTAAAAAATATTGATAGATTTTTTAAAATCTGGGTAGAACCGTCATTCCGCGGCTATATCTGTAATATGCTGATTTCAAATGAATTGCATAAAATTTAATTGATTATTAATTAAAACAATAAATTACGAATGCGGTGCGGAATTTCGGGTAGAATATTTCTTGATATCCCAATTACTTTAAATAAATAATAACGTTTTTTAATAAAATTATTAATCTACCAATATCTAAAGCAAAAAAGGAGATAACATGAAAAAATTAGTAATTATGCTTACATTAGGAATAGTTAGCTTTGGAGCAATGGCAGTTGATGGGTATAAAGATGCAAAATTTGGCATGACAGAAGAAGAGTTTCTTTCGAAGAAGTTATGTAATTTTGAAAAATTTGAAGAAAGCCCTAGAATAAAAGAAATATCGCTTTATTCGTGCTCTGACTTTTTGCTTGCTAACAAAAAGCGTGGGGCAATGGCATTTTTTTTAAATGGAAAATTTAAGAGATTAGATATTGATATTGGCTCATACGTGAAGCCAGTCAGCAAACTGTTAGAGAAAAAGTACGGAGAACCGTCATCGTACTCATCAAAAGAAGAATATGAGAATGCGCTAAAAAATAATGGAGCTATATCAGTAGGTTATGATGATAATACGATATTAGTTGATATACGTATCATATGTGTCAAAGAAGGTAAAGAAACCAGCCAACTGATTTATACGAGTCCAGATGTTTATATGAACACAGATTTCGAAGAAAAAACTCAGGAATTAAAAGAATCAAAGGAATTTCAGGAATTACTGGACTTAGATCGTAAAAAACTGGAAGAAGATATTTAATTTTTATTTGAGATGATATCGACGGGTTCCCGCACTAGAAAAAGCGGTTCGGGTTTCAGCATCGGGTCAGTCCACTGTGCCGCCATTGGGTCACATGTTGCTGTTTTTGTTCGGGGGTGTATCGGTTACGGCGCATGATTGGGTCTCCCAATAAAAAATCAGAAGCCGTAGCGTGCAGGAGCCGAATGGACGGAACAAGGTGAGATCACCAGACGCTTACGATGCTTACGAAGAAGCTGGGTTTACTGCCAGACAGGCGGTGAACATCACCGTTGAACGGGAACAGTTGATTATCCGGCTTGTTGAGAAGAACTGACGGCTAAAGGGAAGATCCCAGCACTTAGGCTGGGATCTGTATCAACTCTATTGCAATTGCTTAATCTCTTTATCTAACCAGTTACGATGCTTTTCTATCAATAGGTGGTAATTCTCTTCCGAATATATCTGAATCAAAATAATTGGACATATTTCACATACGCCATAAACAGTTCATCAATTGAACACCTTTCTCGTCTTCTTATCGCTTTGACTTCAGCCCATTTCAGTTCGATGGGATTCAGATCCGGGCTGTAAGGGGGCAACCATTCCAGCAGGCAACCGTGGTCTGCTATCGCTTTTATCGTATCATGCCGTTTATGGAAGGGGGCATTATCCATGACAATCACGGCTCCGCTTGGGAGTTTGGGCAGCAAATCTTGTGTCATCCAGGCATGAAAGACATCCGCATTAATGTTTCCAGAAAATAAGCTTAAGGTCACGAAGGTCTTTTTGAGGATCGCGCCAATGATATTAATGCGGCCTTTAGCCTGCCAATCGTGTGTGCCGAAGCAGCGTTGCCCTTTCGCCGAATAACCATGTGTGCGGGGCATGGACTGCGAAAAACCGCTTTCATCCAGATAAACAATTGGTTTCCCCGCCTGTTCGTAGTGGCCGATGCGTTCGACAAACGCCTGACGAACCTGAGCGTCAGCGTTGGGGTGTCTTAGCGTTTTTTTTGACTGTCATTTTCAGCCGTTTCAAGGCGTAGTGGATAGCAGACTGCGCGACACCCAAGCGTTTTGCTCTTTCCCATTGATAGTCATCGGGGTAATTTTGAACATCGGTGAGAAGCGCTTCATCACTGATTTTCGTGGGTGGCTTATTGCGTGTCACACAGGGTTCTATTTTGTGACTCCACCGAAATAAGGTGCGCATAGAAATATCAAAATGGGTACTCGTTTGTTCGAATGTCAACGAATGCTTGTCTTTGTATGCCAGTACTCTCTTTCGAAAATCCAGACTGTAGCCCATCTCACTTTATCCTTTGTCATGTGAATCCAGATATTATGTCATATTAATATGATTCTGCTATAGTACTCTGTCGGTGAAAGATTATTACCAACACCTTGGACTACTCCGCCATGCCTTTTGGCAGGCTCAACGCATTATTCTCAATCGCATTTTTCGCTGTCTGCGCTCCGTCCACACCGGACACTTACTCAATTAGCTGACGAATAAAAGAACGATCCAGCTTTTTAGGACTGGGATCTTTTTTACTTTCTCAACAGGATACAGCGCTAAGAGTAACGCTCTGTAAGTGCTTTCATATGTCTTTCTACCGTTTCTTTACTGTCAGGAAAGGCATTGATATAAGCATTAGATACATATTGCATCAGCATAACAAATTGATTTGGGCTGATTTCTGAACTTTCAAATTCTCCAACATAAAAAGTAACTAAATCAAAATCTTCTGGATAATCCAGATCTTGATCTAATACATATTCTAATCCTTCATGTACTACACACCCAATTCCCTTTGAGGCATCCAAGAGAAATTTTATGAAGCTCATTTTTTCTTCATTCAGCATAGTAAACATGAGATAGTATAAATCTTCACCATCATTGTTTGCTAAATACTCTTTCGTCTCGTCTAACCATTTCGTTTTATCACTCATGGAATATTCCTTGGTGGCATAGTGATGAATGCATTACTAATTTCCCCACTTTTAGCATCTTTCGTTATCCGGATCGTTGAGAATAACTGATGGTTAAAAAAGCGATCTCGGCTCAAAGCTGGGATCTGTATTATCTTCGTCGTTTAAAAGGATGATAATAAGCAATCCAAGTACCTATCCCAAGTATTGGCCCTGCAATAATCGCTGCTCTAAAGGCTTTTTTTACATATTCAAATGAAAAAAAGAATTCCCCATTCATAAAAAGCCATATCACACATTTACCAACAAAAAAACCGAATATAAATATTAGAAATAAAGAGAACGTCCACATAATACTTGCAACTATAAATAATATTATTTGTTTATTTTTTTGATGCATTACCTTCCTCCTTAGCTTTTTCTTTTTTTATTTCCTCTTGGATCAGTGTGTTTGATAATTCAGTTGTGTAGTGGTATAAGGATCTCGGACACTTCAAAAGCCTGCTAATGTTATTAACATGACAATGAGGTGTGACGATGAAATTGAAACCCACCCAACGCCACTATTCCGCTGAATTTAAGCTGGAAGCGGTTCAACAGGTTGTTCTCTATCAGCAGCGGGTGGTTAAGGTTGCCCGTTCACTGGGGATTGATGCCAGTACCCTGGGAAAATGGGTTCGCCAATACCAGGCCGAAATGCAGGGAATTACACCTGTGGGCAAGGCACTGACGCCTGAACAACGCCAGATACAGGCCTTAGAGAAACAGGTGAAACGCCTGGAAATGGAAAAAGAAATCCTAAAGCAGGCGGCCGTGTTGATGAGCGAGATGCGCTGTGGCGCTATGCGTTGATCACACGGCTGCGCATCCGGGTTCGTGAACGGTATGACCAAAGCCGGGGGCGATAGGCAGTCGCACATGCTGACAAATGAAGGGAAACCGGTTGGACGTTGGCGGGCCCGGCGTCTGAGGCAGGAATGTGGGTTACAAAGCCGCCAGCCGGGGGCACATCGCTATCGCCCGGCAGGGAAAGAAGCGCCGGCCTCCCCTCCCCCAATCGGTTAAAGCAACAGTTTTCGCCCAACGCGCCGAATACTCAGTGGTGCGGTGATATGACGTATATTCGAATTCATGATGGCTGGTGCTATCTGGCGACCGTGATAGATTTATTTTCCCGCCGCGTTGTCGGCATGGCGATATCGGTTTCACCGGATGCTGAGCTGGTCTGCCGGGCATTGAACAATGCACTTGAAACCCGTCATATTAAGGGGCGCCTGATATTCCATTCAGATCAAGGAAGCCAATACAGCAGCAATAAGTTCCGTCGTTTATTGTGGCGAAACAAAATTATCCAGAGCATGAGCCGACGCGGCCATTGTTTAGATAACGCCCTAATGGAAAGGGTCTTTCGCAGTCTGAAGAGTGAATGGATCCCTCCGGAAGGCTATCGGGATATCCATGATGCAATACGGGATATCACTCAATATTTGGGCGGGTATTACAACCACATCCGTCCTCATCGCTTTAATGGGGGAATTTCTCCTGCTGAATATGAAAGGCAGTGGGAAGAGGCCAGAAATGTGTCCGGCATTTCTTGACCATATATGGACGCCCCGGTTGTGCAAGCACTAAATTGATACGGTTTGCGACCATATATCCGGCGTCATTATGGACTCATTTGTCCGCGCCATGATGTCATCCGCACCCTGTTTCCTTATCACTACACCGGTATATCACTACCTTGGTCAATATCAGGCTATGGCAGGGACGGGAGCCGTTTTCTCATCAGTGTTTGCAAACTCGATAAAATGCCCGTTTTAGGTGACTCAATTAACGGACAGAAAAGCTTTTTTCATATTAAAATCCACGTTATCCCGCAGAACACGCCAAATAATCCGGGTCAGTTTGTTGGCTAAAGCCACCGTGGCTTTCATGAACCCGCACCGGTCAATCAGTTTTCTCAGCCACTCTCCCAGATAATCATCCCGTCTTTGAACACAACGCATCACGGCACGGGCACCGTGAATGATTAACGTTCGCAGATGACGATGGCCATTTTTGCTCAGGGAAGACAGACGGTTTTTTCCTCCTGAACTGTGTTGCCGGGGAACCAGTCCACACCAGGCAGACAGTTGTCGGCCATTGGCAAATTGGGATGCCCTGACGTCACTCACGAAGGCGGCCGCGATAAGAGGACCAACGCCGGGGATCGTGAGCAGATGCTCATAACCCGGTTGCTGACGGGAAAGTGCCGCTATTTCGTTATCCATGTCATGAATGCCGGTGTTCAAATTCTGCATCTCTTCCCATAAGGTATGCAATAAACGACGCAGTACATAAGACAGGTTAGTGCTGCCATCTTCCAGAATCTCAGCGAGATGCTGTTGAAGTTTTTGAATGCCGGCAGGCACAATCAGTCCCGATTCAGCTAGAAAAGCCCGCATTTGGTTAGCAAGTGCGGTACGCTGTTCCACCATGAGTTGCCGGGCACTACGCAGTGCCTTGATATCTTGCTGTTCCACGGTCTTGACGGGAACAAAATGAAGACCTGGACGACAGGCAGTTTCACAAATAGCCAGCGCATCATTGGCAGCGTTTTTTTGATGATGGCTGAAGGCCTTGACGTGTTGAGTCGGGACTAACCTGACGGTATATCCCATCGCTTGCAGCGTTCGCCCCCAGTAGTGAGATGTTGCACAAGCTTCCATCGCAATGACAGTGCCGGGCGGAAAAGAGCGCACGGTATCAAGCAATTTTTGCCGTGAGATTTTTCGGTTCGAGGCGACAGAACCGTCCGCCATCCAGACACAGACTTGAAAAACGTTTTTGGCGAGGTCAATGCCAACGACTTTGATCGTATTCATGATAGGTTCTCTCCCGAAAAATTCAGTGCATCGGAAAGAAAGAGGGCACTATTTGCCGCTGAAAAAGGGGTCGTCCATCACATCACTACACTCTGAGGCACTGTGGCTTTGGCTTGCATATGACCTTGCATGACCACGCGGTTTTGTTCAGGGAAGCCCCCGGGGGCTGCACGGGGTGGAGATGGCGAGCACGGGGACGAGCAACGGAGCGCAGCGCGAGCCGCGCGCAGCCAGTGCAGCAGGGTTCAGCCCGCGTCGTGCCAGCCAGGCTTTGGCTTCCGGTGACGCCAGTATCAGAGGTAGTTAGCTATGGCTGAACGCGATTGTAATGTAAATTCAGGCAGTTCGAAAGCGCAACCCCGCTATAAGGTCGGCTATATCAGCCGATGTCACGCCGACCGGAACACCGGCATGACCCGCTATTACAGCCAGCATCCCAGATTGCATCTTAAAGGTAATTGGCTGGAAGAAGCGGGCTTTGCCACCGGGCAGCCAGTGCAGGTCAGTGTTGAGCACGGACAGTTGATTATCCGGCTTGTTGAAAACGGCTAAAAAGGAGATCCCAGCGCTTGGCTGGGATCAGTATTTATTGATTACCACCACTTAGGATAATCATTAAATGCCTCGTACAATGCACATTTCGACTCATCGGTCAGCTTTTCTCTTCCTTTTGCTGATGTGATATAACCATCTAGATTTTCTTTGGCACATGACCATTCAAGTGAGTCCTGAACAGGGTTTAATAGCAATTCAAAAGCCCCATTCATATCTTTAAGACGAGCTATATCATTTCTACGTAAGTTGTCGATAAATGAGTCAAAACATTGACATTCTATCCATAGCTGCATGTCCACGTCTAAACTATATCCAAACTTATCTACTCGGATTGTAAGATTAAATTTCATTGACGGTACATGCTCATCAAGCTCTATTACATCTAATGTAATGTTTATAGGGTTTTTAATTTCTATATCCATTTAATGTGCTCCTACATAACGGGCATGGATGATCGTTGGCAACTCAGTTGCTGTTCGTGGTGGTTTAATTTCTAGTTGCCAGCCATCTACAGTAATTCTCTCACCATATGGCATTTTGTTTTTTGTGGCAGTATTTACAGCAGATTGGAAACTTCTTAGTTCTTGTTGACTAGCCAGTCTCACAGCTTCAGGCGTATGCGTAACAGCTTTTGATGCTGCGTATTCCACCATATGTTCGGTAGCATTTCCATGTACCCAGACTTTCTTCCCGTTCGGTAATGACATTTCAAAAGATTTAGGAATTACGGAGCCAGGATACATTGGCTGGGTGCCTTTAATGGAATCGAAAACAGTTCCTGTTGACAACTCACTATTCTTCACAACATTTTCTTTTTTTCCGTTTGACAATGACTTCCCATCAAACTTACCAACCGGATGCTCAACATTCGTCACCGTGCCCTTATCCTTCGGACTAAATTTCCCTTCTCCTACTTTCCATTGCGGTGATGAACCTTCTGCTTTGCTACCCGAAACAGGATTTTTAGCCAGTGCCAAGAATGCCTTAGCCGCCACATACTGCATCACCTTTGCTTCACTGGTCGGGATGCCGCTGGCCACAATTTCAGCCGCTTTCTCCGGCGTCATTTTTTCATTGGACATCACCACATCTAATGGCACACCGAAGAAGTTACCCCACGCCACAATCAGCCCTCTGGCCGGATCTTGCCCTTCAGGGTGCGTACCTCTCGCTTGTTTTGCCAACGCTTCCGACAATTCATCCGGGGTTGCCCCTTCCCTGAGCATTTGCATGGCGAGTGAATTCTGTGCCCGACCGTACTCCGCCATGCCTTTTGGCAGGCTCAGCGCATTATTCTCAATCGCATTCTTCGCTGCCTGCGCTCCGGCAACGCCGCCTGCGGTAGAATTAGTAGCCAGCCCGGCCGCAATCCCGCCTGCCAAGGTCGACAAATTACTGACGGTTTCCTTCTCCGTCGGTGGGAGATCTTTCGGGTTCTTATCTCCGTACAGTGCACTCATAATAGCCGAGGCGGCCAGTTCGCCGCTCACCGCGCCCGTTGCCCCGGCAGTGGCCGAGCCCCCTTTTATTTCTGCGATAACCCCGCCTAAGATTGCATGCGTCATCAGGTTGGTGGCTTTTTCTGCCGGCGTCAGATCATCATAATGCGCTTTACCCTTATAGGTCAGTGCCTTCACGCCATTGGCCAGATACGGCGCTGCCCCGCTGGCAATGGCCGATGGGATGTCGCCGCCCGCTAAACCCTGCAACGCCCCGATGACCGCCGTCACCGCCTGACGCTGGCGGCTGCCGATATCCGCACCCTGCTCTTTGATGGCACCGTCATAGGCGAGCTGATATGCCCGGTCAGCAACAGATTTCGCATCAATGGCCTGACCTTCGGCCGCCAGTTGAGTTCTGGCTTGTTCTTTCAGCCGCTGCTGCGTTTGCGGATCTTTCAGGTCTGCCGTGGCTTTCTTCGTCGCCTTCATCGCTTCATGCGTATTGTAGATATCCATCACCTGGGTGCCGATTTCAGCGATAGCCTGTGCCTGCGCCAAGTTGCTGACAGTTTACCAAGAAGTGATCCCGACCATATGGTCGGGATCACTTCTTCATACACAATAGCGATAATGTGGCTTATTTCTTATAATAATATGATATCCACAATATTATTCCTAAGGGTACTCCCATTAATCCTAATTTCATTGACAAAAATAGATTTTTATTCAAATAACTTTTTATATCATCCCAATTATTAGAGGAGGCTGGACTCAACCAACTCATAAAAGAAAAAACAATAAAAAGAGCAAGAAAAATAGAAACATATGAGTAACAACATAAAATAACTAGATGAATACACGTTTTTTTCCTATTTTTCACCTGTAACCTCTTTTTTAGAAAGACTATTTACCGTTGATTCAGTAGTTGCACTACCTACAGTATTCCCTATTATATTTGGTATTGGGTTTTGTTTTACTGGTTTCGTAATTGTCCAAACACCTGTCGGTACCCATTCATACTGTTTAGATATAGGGTTTAACACCTTATCCATAGGTACTTTTATTACCGCTGTTCCTGTATAACCTATGCTTGCTCCAGCTTTTGCCATAAGTGCTCCAAGGAAAGGATCATCACCTTTAATTTCTGCCGTATAATAACCACCTACTGCGTTCCAATTAACTGTTGGGGTATATCCTTTTCCTCCGGTAATTAAACCAACAGCTCCGGCTCCAATCACGTCTGATAATGTTACATTTCCTGAAGTACCATACTGAATTGCTGCGTTCATTCCGCTAGAAACTCCCGCAGCCAATAGTTGCTCTTTTGCTCCAGCTCCATTAATAATGGCCTTGCCACCAAAGACCATCACAGGCCATGACGTTGGATCTAAAGCGACAGCGGCAACTCTGTTAGAAGTGGTAATATTATCCTTCAAAAACTGTAAATCCTTACCATTCAAATACTGTACTATCTTGATAGCATCGGGATCTTTTAGTTTCTCTGACAATCGAATTTGTAACGATCCCTCATCAAACGCTACATTCGTATTTGCTTGAATAATTTCTTCATAAGTCACGCAGGTAATACCACCTCCTTTGCATTTTTCCTCTAATTCGGCACTATTCTTATTGCTGATGTCCAAATACTTCTGAATGACAGCACCGCAGTCCCCTCCTTTGGCCTTACACTCGGCCAACTCTTTATCAAAACGACGGCTTTCGTCTTCGTGCAAATAATTATTCTCAATAACAACCCATTCCATTGCGAAGTGAGCCAGAGAACAGCGATTTTCCCTGTCCACTCAGTCAGTTACAACCCGTTTTTTCCAATGTGCGTTCACCGCCGAACCCAAAACCCCTTGACGCGCTTTTCGCCCCTGAACGCCGGTTTTTCCCGCCGCGCTCTTGTCAGTGTAGCGCCTTTTTCGGCAACGGGCGAACGTCGCCCAACTTGTTTGGGCGGCGGGTGCCCGTTCTGCGTGCGCGGGCGGCATAGAGCCCGCAAGCGGCGCCCCTGCGACGCTCTGAGGCACTGTGGCTTCGGCTTGCATATGGCCTTGCATGACCACGCGGTTTTGTTCAGGGAAGCCCCCAGGGGCTGCACGGGGCGGAGATGGCGAGCACGGGAATGAGCAAGGAGCCTGCGACTGCGAACCGGGCGCAGCCAGTGCAGCGGGGTTGGGGCGGGGGGAAGTCAATGAGCGGAGGCCGCAGGCCGACCTGCCTTCAGGGTTGTTGGCCGGACGTTGGCACGGCAGCTAAAGAAGAACACGGGTTTTTGCCGAGGACTGGCTCAGCGGCTGACAGCAGAAGGCGTCAGCCTTGTGCGCCACACCCGCCAATGCCGACCCGCGGGGGCGCAAGACATAATGCCAATTATACGCATTAAGCCGCGCATGAATGCTCAGGCGGTTGCCCTGGCTCACCGGCGCAGTGCGTATAATTCCCCCGCATTATGTTGAATAGGCGTTGGGCGGCCTGGACCGGCTCAACGGGGACGCCCGTGGTTGAGCCGCCTGACGACTATTTACCCCCGCGTGCGCCGAGGCTAACGGGCAGTCCGGCCACGGTCTGCCCCCACACCGAACCCGCCCAACTCAACGGGGGCGTACGGACGGTCAGCGGCTATCGGGGGTTGAGGTCGGCTCTGAACTGTCCGGCGGCGTGTCCGTGTCGGCGTTATCGTCGGCGTACAGGTCGGCCAGTAAACCCACCTCATCGGCGTCGCTGACTTTTTCGTCGGCCATTTGCTCCGCCGGATGGGTGCTGGCGTGCACCGCCTGCAAGGCCCGGATAGAGACCTGCGTATACACCTGGGTGGATTCCACGCTGGCATGGCCTAACATGGCCTGTATCCAGCGCAGG
>NZ_NIBS01000039.1 GCF_002632465.1 Xenorhabdus budapestensis
TATTAATCATCATCTATCTCAGGATAGTTGATATTTTTGTTTATTTATTAAACGAAATTTCACTTTAGGAATTTTACGTATGAAAGAGACAATAGAAAAAGTGTCAATCAGTTATGACGGGGAAACAATCAACATTTCCCCGATAAAGATGTCAACGGCTGCGGAGATACTCTCTCGCCCTAGTATTCGCGAAATGTATACGACCCTTGGCATCGAGCTCCTTCCCATGAATCCTGCAAAAATCGATGAAGATGATTGTACTCTCGGGATACACACGAATGGGAATCACGCCCTCGCTTTCCATCTCATGAATGCCTTTTTCATTGAAATGTTTCCATCGCTCGAAAGTCGCGGGTAATTTTTCTACATCCGTGAAAATCTTTAAGAACTCATTGTACTGCGATTCGTCTTTGTAGCAGAAAAAAGCAACAGCTTTTTGTTGATCTGACATGTCGAACCTCCTTCGGTTCTTAGTTGTGGAAAACCAAGATTAAATCGAATGATGGTTCGGCACCAGTAAGGCAGGACAAAAAGAAAAACCCCAGTTGCGGTCACAATCAAGGAATAAGAAAAATGAGCATGATTTTAATGGCTAAGGCCATGCAGATAAAAGTCGGAAGTACTGCAAGAAAAATGGTACTTATCAAGTTAGCTGATAATGCCAATGACAAAGGCGAGTGCTTTCCTTCTTACCAACATATCGCTGATCAGTCTGAAATGTCTCGTACTACAGCGATTAATCATATTAAAGCCCTTTGCAAAATGGGGCTTGTAACAAAAATATACAGAAGCGGGGAAAAAGGGAATTCATCCAATATTTATAGGTTGAATTTAGATGGTGTAAAAATTACACCCCCTAGTGAAAATTCTGCACCAGAGGTGGTGAAAAAATTACACCACCCTAGTGTAACTGTTACACCACCCCCTAGTATAAAAATTACACCCAGAACCAGTCACTCTTTTGAACCAGTCAGTGAACCTATAAAAACAATAGCGAAAGTCGCTAAAGCTCCTCGTGGGGAAAATAAATATTCGTTCAGGGGTGAGGTAATAAAACTCAGTCAGAAAGACTATGACAACTGGAAAAAGATTTACCCTCACATCGATCTGGATACTCAACTGCAACGTCTGGATATTGAATTTCAGGCTGAGATGCCGAAGAACTGGTTTATCACAGCCAGCCAGAAACTGAATTACCAGAATAGCCAACAATCCAGTCGCCATAAGCTCCATGCAAGTAACCGTATTACTCAACCTGTTCGTACAGAGCAGTTTATATCGGAGGACTTTTGATGAGCATGAAAACACTGGCCCGTTTTCACCGGATGGTGCCGAAGCATATCAAGCCCAAATTCACGAATCCTGAAGAACTGATGGCATGGCATCGTGAACAGGCTGAGATTGATTCAAAGCGTATTGCGGAGGAAAACCGAGTTAACCGATTGAACAGAATCATGGGGCGTTCTGGTATCAGACCGTTACATCAAAATTGTACGTTTGATAACTACGTCGCAACCACGCCAGAGCAGCAAAAAGCATTGGTAAAAGCACATCACTATGCTGAGAGTTTTGGTAATTCATTTGGCGGGTTTATTTTCAGTGGCAACCCCGGTACAGGGAAAAACCATCTCGCCGCCGCTATTGGTAATTACATCATCCAGAACGGAAAAAGTATCCTGATCGCCACACTACCTGACCTAATGATGCGGGTACGTGAAACCTACCAGAAAGACGCAAAAACCAATGAGTCAGCATTGGTCGATGATCTGTGTGCCGTTGATTTACTGGTGCTTGATGATGTCGGTGTGCAGCGTAATAACCTGAATGAAGATTTAATTATATTTCAGGTGGTAGATCGCCGTCTGGCGAATAAAAAACCTGTTGGCGTGCTGACGAATTTAGATTTTGAGCAACTGGCTGTAGTTTTGGGTGAGCGAGTTATTGATCGCCTCAGAATGGGAACCCCAACTGTAATTAATTTCAACTGGCAAAGTTACCGTCGCCAAATTAAATAACCCCACCAGAAGGACTTTTGAGATGACAGAGCAAGAGAAATTAGCTGAGTTGAAACGTATAGCTTATGAGAAATACCAAGAAGCATTAACAGCTTGGCATGAATATGCATGCGCCTGTGACTTAGGCAACGAAAGAATAGCCGCATTCGAGAGATACGAAAATATCAGACTGGCACT
Organism: Xenorhabdus budapestensis; assembly: GCF_002632465.1. Taxonomy (GTDB): domain Bacteria; phylum Pseudomonadota; class Gammaproteobacteria; order Enterobacterales; family Enterobacteriaceae; genus Xenorhabdus; species Xenorhabdus budapestensis. The sequence goes on from NZ_NIBS01000039.1 coordinate 2,193, forward strand.
GAGGATCGGATAATGAAAATCAAAACAAGCAAATACTCATCAGTTGCTGCCTCCTGCATAACTGCCAGTGACTTAATGGATATTGAACTGAAAGCGTTCTACCCGAAAATTGATAGTACCCCAGATAAAGCGGTTGTAGTCAGGAGAATAAAAAAAACATCTAAAGGATATAGCGTTTATTACGAGCAATTAGGTAGATCTGATGGATTTTGGAGCTGCGCCCCACTTTATAAATTCATCAAAATGTACCCATACGAATCTGGGCTTAAATCATAAATTAATAAGGATTTTTGAAATGAAAATCAAAACAAGTGAACTGACGGGTAAGGCGTTGGACTGGGCTGTGGCATTGGCGATGGGATCTGAGATTATTTTTACCCGCTATAGGCGGATGTGTATCTATTCCCCGTCAACCGACTGGGCGCAGTGTGGGAAGTTGATTGAGGAATACGAAATGGATTTAGCCCCAGTTATGGGTGGAACTTATTGTGCTGGATTATCAATTACAGAAGGTGCGCTATGTACTGATGATTATGTGAGCATAGATATGTACGGAGACACACCCCAAATCGCAATATGCCGCGCTGTAGTGGCTGCTCAGTTGGGTGCCGAGGTTGAGGTTCCTGATGAGCTGGTGGAGGGGGTATGACAGACGAACTCAAGCCGTGCCCGTTTTGTGGAGAAGAGGCCGATATTGCTGAGGAATATGGCGGTAAATACTACATCTACTGTAGTGGCTGCTCAGTTGAACAGACCGAACCATCAAAAACTGAGGAAGAGGCCATCACAATCTGGAACCAGAGGGGATATAACGATGGCAAGAACAGCGCTTGAACGAGCTAATAATGCTGCGAAACACAATTACTCATGGTCAGAATCATGCCGGGTTCACATCTGTGCTAAATGCGGAACCGCTGAACATCGTTCAGGCTGGTATTGGTGGGCTGGTTACAAATCAAAAGTAGAGCCGCCATGTGCATACAATCCCCAAATTGATAGCGCAGAAATGCAGAACTGGTGTGCAGAAAATGCAACTTATGAGGGGTTATAACGGAGGTTAGGAATGGATAAGCAGGTCTTTCTGCTTAGAAATGTACACATACTCAAAAACCTGATAATCACTCTCAATAACTTACCCCTCAACGACGAATTCCCCATTCAAGTCACCCTATCAGACTCAGGCCGAACACTACCGCAGAACGACAAGTTCCATGCGTTATGTGGTGACGTCTCTCAACAGGGTATTGAGTGGGCTGGTAGTACGTGGAAAACACCGGAATGGAAATGTATTTTCGTCTCTGGTCACGCCAAAGCCACCGGAAAAGAGGGGCAGTTAATCGCAGGGCTGGAAGGTGAACTGGTGCCGCTGGCAAGGGAAAGCACCGCCAGAATGAGTGTAAGACGCATGAGCAGCTTAATTGATTATTCACAGGCATGGGCTGTATATCAGGGCGTAAAACTCACAGAGAAACGCTACACGCTGAACTATTACGGTCACAGGGTTTAACTCAAGTGGAGGCAGGAGCAGTGAAATACATCACATTCACACTCTTTTGGATAACAGTAATCATGATTATGGGACTGGCTTTAGGGGGATAAGGTGGCAAGATTTCGACAACGGAAATGTAAAATTTGCAGTGAGAAGTTTCAATCGGTATTTCCAGATGAACAATGGTGCAGCCTGGAACACAGAGAAGAATACGCCATTCAACTATACCGACGAAAAAACAAGAAAGAGGAGCAAGCCCGACAACGAGAACGACGACAAAAAGAAGTAGCCAACCGAGACAAACTCAAAGCCCGCAAGTTAGCCGTAAAACCCCGCAGTTACTGGATACAACAAGCCCAACGAGCCGTAAATACCTATATCAGAGAGCGAGACCGCGATTTACCGTGCGTCTCTTGTGGCACGTTTGTGTCTTCTCAATGGGATGCGGGCCATTACCGGACAACAAAGGCAGCACCACAATTGAGATTTGATGAACGGAATATTCATCGTCAGTGCATTGTCTGTAATCAGCATAAATCGGGGAATCTGGTTCCGTATCGGGTTGAGTTAATTCGGCGCATCGGTCAAGCAGCGGTGGATGCCATCGAATCCAGTCATGATCGGCACCGATGGACGATTGAGGAGTGCAAGGTCATCAAGGAGGAGTACAGACAGAAGCTCAAGGAATTGCGGGCGCGGGAGGTAGCATAATGCGTGATAACGATATCCACTATCTGCTAGAGAGGTGGGGAGCATGGGCTGCGGCAGATAATAGCGGTGTAGATTGGTCACCAATAGCAGCAGGATTCAAGGGGCTTTTACCATCCACCAATAAATCACGGCCTCAGTGTACAGATGATGAAGGGATTATGGTTGATGGCTGTGTTGCTAGGTTGAAGAAGCATCGGCCTGATGAATATGAATTACTGATATTACACTATGTGTATGGTGTATCGCTAAGAAAGATAGCGAAGCGGCGGAAGTGTTCAGATGGAACGGTGAGAAAGGATATTCAGACTGCTATGGGATTTATTGAAGGTGCAGCTTGTATGATTACTGGATGGAATTAAAATATTTTATATAGGAATATTCCTATAGCAACGAAGGTTGGTACCCAAGATAGAAATTTTAAAAAACGAATTGTTCTGTGGCATGTTCGTTGGTTATTATTTAGCTCATCAAGAGCATTTTTAATATCTACCTTTAAGTCTTCTGGGTACCTTATTGATTCTGTATTAAATGGTTTAAATGCAATATCTTTAGCATGACAAATTCTAAAAAATTGCTTCTCTTGGTTAAATAAAATAAGAAAAACAAAAATGGAAGTTAATATTATCCCTGATAAAATTACAAGAATTTCATAAGAATTGGTTAGCTTGAAAATACCCAGCGATGCGAGTAAGGATACGGGTAATGATAACACCTTATTTGTTAATTCATTTGTGATTTTTGAAATTTTTTCTGCAAACTCAGCTTCAGCGGTAGCTACTTCTTTTCTGGCTTTGTGAAATGAAAAGCCGCTCATATATGTAGAAAGGTTGTTTTCAAAAAGGTGAATGAAGTCAGGCCATTTTTGGATTAACATTTCAAATGTATAATCTTTTTCTGATATAAACTCTACTAAAGTATTTCTGAATATACCTATTTTTTCTGCATAATGAGGCATTGTAGAAGAGTCATTAGTTATAATGTTTTTTAATACACCATCATCTATATGGTCACACTCAAGCATTTTTTCAGAAAAAGATGTTTCTAAAGCTATTGAGGTTGATTTTGCATCTGAATTTCTCACAAAGACGAGGCGATAATTATTGAGTTCACTTTTGGTATCATGAAAATGGGCTATTTCTGCAAGTGATTTTATTATTGAGCAAGTTTTTTCTATTTTTAAAATGAAATCAGGTTTTTTATCATCTTGAGAGCAATAATCTATGGATGCTATATAGTAATTATTAGGCATGGTTCCTTTTTTAATGGAATTGATACCTATAAATTCTTTTTCTTCCCTGTAAAATCTTTCTGCGCCGTTATTTTTTGGTGTAATAAATGTATAGGAAATGGAACCTTCTGTAAGGGAAAGGATATCGTCTTCTTCAACATGCTCACCATCAAGCTCAAGGTCTTCAAAAGAACCAAAGCGTCCCTTGGCTTCAATGAGAGATGCGATTAGCTTATGGACATTGTCAGTTAATTCAACAGCTGCAGAAAAAGAGCGACCATCAAAACTTGGTTTTGAAGATGCTCTGTATAGCTCTACAATTGTGGAAAAATTTGCCATTGTTAATCCTGTTCATCTCTTAATTCTTGATTTTCTTTAAGGTTTTGACTTATTTTTGTTCTAAATTCCGCAGGAAGATTTGTGAAAGCTAATATCCCAGTATCCTCATTATACCAAACATCATCATCCGCCGTAGAGCCCAATAATGATTTTTCAAAATTAAAACTGAGATCTGAACCTTTATAAATAACATTTTTGATCTTTTTTAGTGATTTTTTGCTTACAACAAACTCTACAGGTATTCTTATTTCCTCGCTATTAAGATGTTTCATTAATTCTGAAATTAAATTCTTTCTAGCTTCAGAATCAATATATGTCATATGCGATGTAGCAATAGATTCAATATCGCTAAGTTTAGCGGATTTTTCGCTTTTTGATTGCTCATCAAGATATTCAATGACTTGTTGTCTAAACTTGGATGCGTGTTCTTTCAGCTCTGTTTTCGATAAAAAAAACTTTTTAACTTCACTGGGAAGTTTTGTTGTTGCTCTTGCTGATGCCATGCCTTTATCACACCCTATTGCTGCAATAAAGTAAGCTGAAGCCGATTGCCCATTCCCCTTACATACAAAACTTAAATAGCTAAGGTCTGTTTTTTGAATTTCATCGGCATTTTTATATCTTTCATAAAGAGAGAAATTTATCCTAGCGGCTTGGTTTATTTTTGTTAAGTCAAGATGAATCATATCTTCAGGCTCTAAAGCTGGACTTATTGTCACTCCGTCCTTTTTCTTTATCATGGAAATAAGGAAAAAACGGTAGTCATTGACAAAATAATCGCAAAATACAATAAACCCACCAGATGACCAAGGTTCTTCTTTAGCTCTTTCTACAAACTCCCTCATAACTTCATGGGATAGAGAAACGAACAACTCTGCGGTACAGTCTTTTGAACGGTGGTAGTCATCAAATTTTGATGGGATAAATTCTTCATCCTGTTCTGATTTAAAAACTCCATAATGAGCTGAGTTTCCTTTTGTGCCGTATAGATCAGATATTTCTTTAATGAGTTTTTCAACCGTAGGATTCGTTTTATCAAGTGTGCTACGCCTTAGGTTATACGGATGAGAAAAATCAAAATCTTTCTTTGCTTCTTTTATAAGCTCATGAACTATAACGTACTTGATGATAGGAGAGGCCATTTTAAACCCTTATAATTTATACATCTATGTGCATAGCGCAAGAAACTGAGGAAAGCATACAAAAAAATTAACGCGTACGCAAAAATCATGATATCGTGATAAGAGTGATAGCAATGTCACACAGCTTATCGAATTAAAAAAGCCTCGCACTCGCGGGGCTTTTTCATATCTGGAACTTTGGCGTAGAGGGTTCGCGCGGATGACTGAAGAGCATCAGGACTCGGTTCGATTCCGAGAGGTTCCACCAAATTATATCGAAGGTCGCTCAGGTGGCCTTTTTTTTGTGATTACTAATAACAGATTATTTAACTCGGGAGTATTCCCATGAGTAACCTCGTGAATAAGACGATTTTAAAAGAAGATGGAATTACACTTTGTAAGCCATCGATTTATGAACTGAATATCATATCTGACGGTAGTGAAGGTAAGGAAATACAGGTGTCACATATGGGAAATAAAATAGTGACATTTAAATTATCTACAGAGCAATGCTTATCTTTTTCCGAAATATTATCCAGATAAAACTATACGATATCATAACTAACTCAATAGGTTAGGGAATACCTAACAATTGATCCCAAGGCTGCGCATGGCGTGGCCTTTTTGTTTTCTGGCTGCACCAAGAGAGAGAGGGAGGCGGAACGGTGAAATACATGGGGAGTAAATCCCGTCTCGCGAAACATATTGCCCCCTTCATTCTGGAGCACTTAACGACAGATGCTGTTTATGTTGAGCCATTTGCAGGCGGGATGAACATGGTGAGTTATATCAACACCAAACATGCTGGCCCGGTTATTGCTGCGGATAAACATGAATACCTGATGGAAATGTGGAGCGCCTTGTTATCTGGCTGGCAACCCCCGGGGCAAATATCACGAGAGCAGTATTACGCGATAAAGAATAACAAAACCGACATTCCTCACTTAACTGGATGGGCCGGGTTTAATTGTAGTTATTCGGGTAAGTGGTTCGACGGGTACGCGGGAGTCACGCAGATCAAATCCGGGGGTTTTCGTGATTATCAATCAGAGGCTGTCAGCAATATTCAGCGACAGATACGTGATCTGGATGGCGTGCAATTATTATGCAGTGATTACAAAGCGCTGAATATACCCGATGGTGCAGTCGTCTATTGCGATCCGCCTTATGCGAATACTCGGCAATATCGCGACACCTTTAATACGGCTGAGTTCTGGGATTGGGTTCGTGAATTATCGAATCGCTGCACTGTGTTTGTGAGTGAATATACAGCACCCGATGATTTTAGCTGCATTTGGTCGCGTGAGGTCGTTAGTGGTATCTCAGGAACCAAAACAACATCAATTGAATCGCTGTTTATGATAAAAACATGACAATTAAAAAAATCACCCTGGACTATCCTGAGTCCAAGAGCACGGATACCACTCAAAAAAATATCGACCAACTTAAACAATTGTTCCCGGAAGTTTTCTCGGAGGGAAAGATTGACTTTGATGTTTTGAAAGCGGTTCTTGGTGAGGCGATTGACGATAGCGACGAACGCTACAGCTTCACATGGCAGGGTAAGGCTCGTGCACATCAAATTGCCCAAACGCCTTCGACAGGAACCTTACGCCCTTGTAAAGCAGACAGTGTGAACTGGGATACCACAGAGAACCTGTTTATTGAGGGTGACAACCTTGAAGTGCTTAAGTTATTGCAAAAGTCCTATCATAAGAAAGTGAAGATGATTTATATCGATCCGCCCTATAACACAGGTAAGGATTTTATTTATAAAGATAGCTTCCATGACAATTGGCTAAATATGCTTTACCCCAGATTGAAATTAGCCAGAGATTTATTGTCTGACGATGGAATTATATTTATATCGATAGATGATCATGAAGTGGTTAACTTGTCTTATTTGTGCAATGAGATATTTGGCGAAGATAATTTTGTTGAAAGATTTATCTGGAAGAGTGGAAGAACCTCAGCATCAATTTTTACCCGAGAACACGAATATATCTTGGCCTATGCAAAAGACATATCTCAGTTACCCCATATTGTTTATAAGGGAGATGATAACTCAGTTTCTGATCGCGCAATAAAAAGGGTTAGCGTCAAAAATCCGGCGTCAGAAATAACCTTCCCTGCCGGGATTAAGTTCTTGGGTGAAAATAAAACGTTTCCCCCTGTCTTTGGAAACAAAGAAGTCGTTGAAGTGACTGCCGGTGTATTTGAATGTAAGAACGGATCTTTAGCCCGCGAAGTCACGCTAAAAGCGGGTTGGACAATGAAGAGCCAAATCGAAAACTGGCTGTCAGGAAATGACACTTTTGACTCTAAGGGACAACAGGTTATTGAGTTCTTCTTCAAGCCTAACGGTGTTCTTCAGTATGTTAAAAAGCGAGGCACCGAACATCCAAAAACAATAATAACCGGCTTTACCACGAAGCAAGGAAGTAAAGAGGTTGAAGCCCTTCTCGGTTCATCTGTTTTTGATTACCCAAAGCCGACAGGATTAATTGAACACTTAATGAAGGTCACGAATAGCGAAGATATCATTCTTGATTTTTTTGCGGGAAGTGGTTCTACAGGTCATGCGGTGTTAAAACACAACAAGAAAGATGGCGGCAGAAGAAAGTTTATATTGGTTCAATTGCCTGAGCCTGTCTCAAAAAATGCGGGCGCAACAGCGTATTGTATCAAGGAGTCAATACCCGAATTGATTTCCAGAATTTCCCTAAAAAGAATAAAAAAAGCCATTGCAGAAGAAGATAAAACTCAAGGTGTTAGGTTTTTCAAATTAGACCAGACAAATACTCACTACATCCATACATCAAAGAGGTGTGTAAATGAAAGTATCAATCGAACTAAGCGGTGAAACGATCTGGTATCGTGATGAGGGAAAAGGCGAGGGAATGGCCTCAACAGGATACATAAAGGACGGTACACAGCAAAAAATCATTACCGCCCTTAAGGCTGCATTATCTCAGGCTAAAGCTGAGGCTTCATGCTGGGATAACCGAAATTGAATGGCGGATGTTTGCCGAACCTCCTCCTAAATCAATTGTGACATTCCAGTATCCACTATAAGGAACGCCCAATCTTGCTGGGAGCTGTCGGAAAAAGCCACCCCCGCCATGATGCTGAAATCTTCGGCGGTTCTTATAGTTGTTAAAATTACTATCTGTCATTAACAAGATATTGCATTGGTGTGAGCAATCAACCTCAACGATATCGCCTTGATTGAGGTGCATTCTTTTGTGCAAGAAGTGCATTATTTCCCCTTTTTAGAGGTGATCAGCCATCCCTCTATGGATTGGTTAATGTTTGGCTGAATAATCATCTTACCTTAACTATCAACCCATTACTTTTAACCTACTCACCGGGGTAACCCTCGTTCACCCCACGGACGCCCATTGTTCAATGGGGTGGATTATGAAGATGAAAGAAAATCCTGATTTGTGGGCCGAACTGCTGAACGGCCTTAAAAACTCGTGGCCGCAGATATCCGGCTCTGCTTTAGCCATCGTCATTTGCTATGGGCGTCTGGTGTATGACGGCGTAGACCGTAAAAACAAATGGATAGAAGGTATTCTGTGCGGGGCGTTGTCATGGGGGATTTCGAGCGGCTTAGAGCTGTTCGGTATACCCAGTAATGCCGCCCCTTTCGTTGGTGGGCTGGTGGGCTTTATTGGCGTTGAGAAGATACGCGAGTTTGCTATCCGCACCATCAATAAACGGTTGGGAGATAAACAGTGAGCAGAGGCATTCGTAATAACAATCCCGGCAATATTGATCACAACCCAAAGAATAAATGGCAGGGGCAATTACCACATGACCCAAAAGTTGAAAAACGGTTCTGTCGTTTCGAGTCACCAGAGTATGGCATTCGGGCATTGTTCAAATTACTGCGGAATTACCAACTCAGGCATCAATTGCATTCGATTAGAAAAATCATCAATCGTTATGCGCCACCTGTTGAGAACAATACGGAAAGCTACATCCAGTTTGCAGCTGAAAAGGTCGGTGTTTCTGCTGATGAGAAGATATCAACTCAGGATAAGAAAGTCCTGTTTGCTCTGGCAGAGGGGATTATCAAGATGGAGAACAGCAACCTACAGCCGTATTCCGACGATATATTCACACGGGCATTTGAACTTTTATGAGCAGATTAGTGGCTTTAGGTGCTGCGGTAATGTTGGTGGTGCTCTATATCATGACACGTTATCAGGCTAGTGAGATTACAAACCTGACGTCAGATAAATTCAAACTAGAAACCCAGTTATCAGAGCAGCTTACCATCAACGCCACCCAGCAAGAGAGAATCCAACAACTCCACGAACTGGACAAGACTCACACTCAGGAACTCGCCCATGCCAAGACTGAAATTAACATTCTTCGGGCTGATGTTGCCGCTGGTCGTCGCAAGCTGCGCATCAAGGCCACCTGTCCCATGCCTGAAACCACTTCCTCCGGCGACGTGGTCAATGGAACCCCCGTCGAACTCACTGGAGAAACTGGATCAACTGTTCTCGATATCCGAGAAGGCATCATCAACGACCGGGCAAAACTGA
>NZ_NIBS01000004.1:0-95967 GCF_002632465.1 Xenorhabdus budapestensis
TTCGTTTGTACATATATTAGTACATTTTTAATTAATACAGGAAAATAACAAACATAATTATTTGTTTTTTATTATTATTTTAAATTTAATTGTATTTATAAATGAAATGAAGTGCGTTGAATCGGAAAAACTTACCCTTGTCATTTTAACTGGCTGGTTAATTAAGCCAGATTTTCTTCCACAAATTTCCAGTTAACCAGAGCCCAGAAATGCTCCAGATATTGAGGACGTGCATTGCGGTAATCGATGTAATAGGCGTGTTCCCAAACGTCAACAGTCAGAACTGGCTTGTTTTCACCAGTCAATGGAGTTGCTGCATTGGAAGTATTGACGATAGCCAGACTGCCGTCGGTTTTCTTAACCAGCCATGTCCAGCCAGAACCGAAGTTTTTCAGTGCTGCATCAGTAAACTGCTGTTTAAATTCAGCAAAAGAACCGAAAGAATTATTGATAGCTTCTGCAACTTTACCAGTTGGTTCACCTCCACCATTTGGTGACAGGCTATGCCAGTAGAAGGTGTGGTTCCAGACTTGTGCTGCGTTATTAAAGATGCCGCCTTCAGAGATTTTGATAATTTCTTCCAGTGATTTTCCGGCAAATTCGGTATCTTTAATCAGATTATTTAGGTTTACAACATAAGCGTTGTGGTGTTTGCCGTAATGATATTCCAGAGTCTCTGCTGAGATGTGGGGTTCTAAGGCATCTTTAGCATAAGGTAATGCTGGTAATTCAAAAGACATTGCATACTCCTTTTAATATCGGGTTTTTGGCTTTATAAGCCATGATTTATAGTATATTAATCATGGATAGAGCAAATTTTAGCTTATTGTCATGTTGCTATTTTGTTTGGTAATTATCTTAACAATTTTTCTGCTAAATAACAGGGAAAATGATACTATTCAGTGGCGATTTGACGCAGAAGCATTCAATTTTGCTGATTTTAATGTTCAGAATAAAAAATTTTCAGGAGCACGTTCACGGTAGCAAACTCGCATCAGAAAGTGGTATTCTGAATCAATCTTTTTTGATGCTGATAAACAGCGCCTGCCGTTTAAGGAAGTAAGAATGACGACAATTGAGAAAATCGAATGCCAGATTCAAGAAAACCCAATCTTGCTGTATATGAAAGGTTCGCCAAAACTGCCAAACTGTGGTTTTTCTGCTCAGGCAGTTCAGGCTTTGTCTGCTTGTGGTGAACGTTTTGCCTATGTAGATATTCTGCAAAACCCTGATATCCGCGCAGAATTGCCTAAATATGCAAACTGGCCAACATTCCCTCAGCTTTGGATTGAAGGTGAGTTAATTGGGGGATGTGACATTCTGATTGAAATGTATCAACGCGGTGAATTACAGGTTCTGGTCAAAGAGACTGCGGATAAATACCGTGAGCAGGAAGACAGTAAGTAATTCGTTGTCTCAGTGAAGTTCTGAATCAACAAAGCCCCATACACAATTAGCATTAATAGTCATATTTATTGACGGTAACATGTTATGGCAATGTTAGGTTGTGGCAACAGGTATGGGGTGATAATCGTTATATAGTTATAAACTAAGAACCTATCTCATTAGGCTCTTAGTTTATTAGGTTTCATTATCTGGATCTGGTACAGCCAACGGCCAACCACCAAGCCGTTTCCAGCGATTAACCAATTCGCAGAAAAGTAAGGCAGTCCGGTCTGTATCATACAGAGCACTATGTGCCTGATTACTATCAAAAGGTATTTCTGCCGTAATACAAGCTTTAGCCAGAATTGTTTGACCTAGCACTAATCCACTCAATGCGGCAGTATCAAAAGTGGCAAAAGGGTGAAATGGATTGCGTTTTAAACCAGAGCGTTCTGCTGCCGCCATGACAAAATTGTGATCAAAATTGGCGTTGTGGGCAACTATAATTGCGCGGTTGCAATTACTGTCTTTCATGCCCTTGCGGATCATTTTGAAAATAGCATGTAACGCTGTATATTCACTGACAGCTCCCCGTAATGGGTTGGTAGGGTCGATACCTGTAAATGCTAAAGCTGCCGGGTCAAGGTTGGCTCCTTCAAAGGCCTCAATGTGGAAATGTAGTGTATCAGCAGGTGCCAGCCAACCTTCTTCATCCATTTTTAAAGTAATTGCAGCGATTTCGAGTAAAGCATCTGTCCGTGCATTAAAACCAGCAGTTTCTACATCAATGACAACGGGATAATAGCCACGAAAACGTCCGCTTAGTATGTTTTGATCTTTTGTATTAGACATCTGATTTTGTTCTTAACTTCAGGATAGTCGATATTATGACAAAATTTACGGTGTCTTGCAGAAGTAATATCTATTAGTTGAGAAATGAAGGGCATGCAAGATGCCCTTTTGTATAGAGGAATAATTAGTGCCCTAATGCACTGGTGGCGCTTTTGTTTTCTATTAATTCGATCTTATAGCCGTCAGGATCTTCAACAAAAGCAATAATAGTTGTTCCACCTTTAACTGGCCCTGCTTCACGAGTAATTTTTCCGCCAGCAAGTTTGATATGTTCACAAGTTGCTGCAACATTATCAACGCCTAAAGCGATATGCCCGAATGCTGTTCCCATTTCGTAGCTTTCAACTCCCCAATTATAGGTCAGTTCGATGACTGCACCTTGACTTTCATCGGTATAACCTACAAAAGCGAGGGAATATTTATACTCTGGATTTTCACTAGTGCGAAGTAGACGCATGCCTATTACTTTAGTATAAAAATCAATCGAGCGTTGCATATTGCTAACACGGATCATTGTATGAAGTAGACGCATGATGACCTCTTGAGTTGATGGTCTGATAATCAAATGGTGATATCGCGAAATAACGTAGTGGTGAAATTTCGCGCTCTGACCGCATATGTTTGATTAACTATATATGGTAAAGATAAAGTAATTCAATTTGTCCTTTCATCTATTTTATTTCTACTCATTACTATTTTATAGTTCAGTATTTGATTTGAACTTAATCTAGGTGATGTTGTAATTCTGTCATAGATAATCATTTAGGTAATTCTGAGTACAGGAGGATGACATGGCTGAGCAATTAGAGTTTTTTGTTATTCCGAGCCCTTGCAAAGGGATTTGTGAATCTGATACTCGTGGTTTCTGTCGGGGATGTTATCGCAGTAGGGAGGAGCGATTTATGTGGATGAAATTATCAGATGGGCAAAAAAGAGAAGTATTGCGGTTATGTCGTGATAGATATCTGCGAATGCGAAGAAATAAAGAACATGATGAAGGTGCTCCATCAAAACAGCTTGGATTATTTTGATTCTTCGTCTTAACTATTAATGTAAATTGTTTATATGAATAATATTTCATATTTTCTATAAGGTTAGGAAGTTTTACCATGATAAAATGATATTTTATTCATATTACATATCTTTTATTTGATATAGGTCATTTAAAAATATTACAACAGTTGACTAATTAAAGTCTTTCGGTAAAATTTTCTTATCAAATAATCAATTATTGAACAATAATCACACTAATTATTTATCTTGTTGTTTTTAATGATTTTTATCGTTTTATTAGCTGTAACTGTAAGAGAAAAATGATATTAATGTAAAAATATATAGATTAGTATTTGGATGGCGGTTATTCTTATAGAACTTTAACCGAGTGGTACTGTGTCTATTTTTTAGAGTTTGGATTTGTTTCGTTGAGATTTAAAATCTTAATAGTTTAGCTGAAGGATTATTTTATACAGTTTATATCGTTGGTGGATTAATACGCGATTTTATTCGATGCGCCGTAAAACTTCGCTCTTTAGGGCGACGAAGATATCAATTTTTAAGTAACAGTCCAACGCGACACTAAATTAAGCAATTAGCGAAATATCTGACTCTACTTATGTGAGCGTGATATAGGATGCGTATCCATTATTCATATGAATAAACTGATTGGATAATTCATTGATGTTATATGAGTCTCTAATTATAAGGAGGGGTAATTGGAATTGACATTGGGATCAGACCTGGCACGTTTAGTTCGTGTTTGGCGCGCTTTAATTGATCATCGTTTGAAGCCGTTGAAATTAACTCAAACACATTGGGTTACTCTGTATAATATTAGTCTGTTACCACCGGAGCAGTCACAGATACAACTTGCGAAAGCTATTGGTATCGAACAACCATCCTTGGTAAGAACTTTAGATCAATTAGAAGAAAAGAAACTCATTACAAGGCACACATGTGCTAATGACAGGCGCGCCAAAAGAATCAAATTAACCGAAGAATCGGAAAATTTTATCAAAGAAGTGGATAGTGTTATTGGTTCGACGAGGAAAGAAATTTTGGAGGGAATTACTCATGATGAGCTAATTCTGCTTGCTTCTGTAATAAAAAAAATCGAAAGAAATATTAGCCAATTACATAAACAGGTAATATAAAAAATAATCGATAAACAGAAAATCACGGATTGCCAAGATTTGGTTCCGCGATTTTCTGTTTAAACATACTTGAACAATCTTAAATAGGTGATACTGTTGTTGAATCACCACTATCGACGATTTTAACTCGTTGCCCTTTATTGAATACAACCTGATCCAGCTTCTGTACCACAACGATATTCCTTCCGCTATCAGTACGAATTTCCAACTCAACACCTTTTGTTTTATCGAGAACACCTTCAATTCCTTGACCTGCCATTCCACCCGCAATAGCACCTGTGGCTGTTGCAAGCTTTTGACCAGAGCCGCCACCAATGGTATTACCTAACAATCCACCTAAAACAGCTCCACCAATCAGACCCAGCACATTCGGGTCACCAGCTTGACCACCTTTAATAGTCACTGGACGGACAGACAGAATAGTGCCATAGGCTACGTTTTGAATTTGTTTGGCTTGACCAATCGAGTAGGTATCACTGGAAAGTGCTCCCATGTCAGCACATCCGGATAATGTTGTCACTACAACTGCACCAACCAGGAAACGTTTGAACATAGTTACTCCTAATTTTAATGCTACGAGGAAAAACTGATAATAAACCTACAACCAAGCATTCAGCTACTATGGTCAGTAACAAGCATAATAATTTTACGAGTTACTTATTCTATACACTAATGGCTTATCTCTAAATATATAATAAATTTCTCGATGAACTCCAATAGGAATAATTCCTGACCAAAAGTTTAGCATGTTTTGTGAAGAGTCCTCCAAAACTCAGATTTTATCTCTTATATTGCTTGTTAAGCATATATAGTCCAAATCAATGTGTTTTATAGTTACACGGAATTTTATTTACAAATGTAATCCATTCTTTAAATAGGAGAATATTTATGAAGTCAGGACGTTATATTGGTGTGATGTCAGGCACCAGCATGGATGGAGTTGATGTTATTTTAGCAGAGATTAGTGATAAGGCAGTTACACAGCAAGAAAGTTACAGCCATCCATTTCCTCAGGAACTTAAACAAAAATTACTTTCTATTTGTCAGGGTCAGCAAACAACATTATCAATAATTGGGCAGCTTGATTATGAACTGGGGACGCTTTTTGCTGAATCAGTAAAAGGATTATTGGATAAAGCCGGGTTAACTGCAAATGATATTACAGCGATTGGGTGTCATGGTCAGACTGTATGGCATGAGCCGGACGGCGAAAAACCTTTTACCATGCAAATCGGTGATAATAACCGTGTAGCGGCATTAACGGACATTACAACTGTAGGTGATTTCCGTCGCCGCGATATGGCGTATGGTGGTCAGGGAGCACCTTTAGTCCCCGCATTCCATATGGCGGTACTTGGTCATCCGACAGAAAGACGAGTGATCCTGAATATTGGTGGTATTGCCAATATCTCCGCGCTTTTGCCAAATTCTTCTGTCAAAGGATATGATACCGGGCCGGGGAATATGCTGATGGATGCCTGGACATGGCGTCATAAACAACTGCCTTATGATAAAGATGCACAATGGGCGGATAAAGGGAACGTCAACGAGAATTTGTTACAGAAAATGTTGTCTGATCCTTACTTCGCGCGTACTGCGCCGAAAAGTACGGGGCGTGAATACTTCAATATGGCATGGTTGGAAAAACAATTAGTTGATTTTCCTGATGTCAAACCAGAGGATGTGCAAGCCACTCTTGCTGAACTGACGGCAGTTAGTATTGCCGAGCAGGTATTGCTGAATGATGGTTGTGAACGTTTGTTGGTTTGTGGTGGTGGCGCCAGAAATCCGCTCATCATGCGTCGATTATTTGCTTTGTTGCCTGATACTGAAGTTGCTACAACAGATAAATATGGATTGAGTGGTGATGATATGGAAGCATTAGCATTCGCCTGGCTGGCATTCCGTACAATGTCTGGGCTGCCGGGTAACTTGCCATCAGTAACGGGTGCGGACAGGGCAACAATTTTAGGAGCAATTTATCCTATTGTTGGTAGATAACAATGCTATGCTGATACTCATTCAGGAGTCGAGAGCTAAAAATGTCAGAGCATAATGAAACTCATATAGCAGAATTGCGCCGCGAATATATGCGTGGCGGATTACGGCGGAAAGATCTTACTAAAGAGCCGATGGATTTGTTTGAACTGTGGTTCAAACAGGCCTGTGAAACCAAACTCAGCGATCCAACGGCAATGTGTATTGCGACAGTTGATGAGCGTGGCCAGCCTTATCAGCGTATTGTTTTATTAAAACACTTTGATGCCCGTAGTCTGGTGTTTTATACCAATCTTGGCAGTCGGAAGGCGAAACATTTAGCTCAAAATAACCGTATTAGTCTCCATTTCCCATGGTATCAGCTTGAGCGACAGGTTAGTTTCCTGGGGAAAGCTGAGCGTTTATCGCCTGTTGAAGTGGTGAAATATTTTCACAGCCGCCCGAAAGATAGTCAGATTGCAGCTTGGGCTTCACAACAATCTTCTCGTATTTCTGCCAGAAGTATTTTAGAAGGTAAGTTTTTAGAGCTGAAACAGAAATTCCAGAATGGTGAAGTGCCACTACCCAGTTTCTGGGGGGGATTCCGGGTTGAGTTTGATTCAGTAGAATTTTGGCAGGGAGGAGCTAATCGTCTTCATGATCGTTTTCTGTACCAACGTGAAGGAGATGAGTGGCATATTGATCGTCTGGCGCCTTAACTGTACCAATTACCATTTTTAATACTGGCACTTATATTACTGGCGTTTTATGCTATAGCTCGCGATTTATAGTAAATTACGACAATTATATATGCCTGATAGGTTGCAAGTTGCAGTGCAGCAGTCCGTGAACATAATCGATAAAGCCTGCAACTTGGAAGACAAAGGGTATAACTACAGAATACAAACCGATGGAGTCATTGATGTCTAGCAATAACCTGATTAAACAACTGCAAGAGCGGGGCCTTATTGCCCAGGTAACGGATGAAGAGGCGTTAGCGGAAAGACTGGCGCAAAGTCCGGTCTCTCTCTATTGCGGCTTTGATCCTACCGCTGACAGCTTGCATTTGGGCCATCTGGTTCCCTTGCTGTGTTTGAAAAGATTCCAACTGGCAGGGCATAAGCCGATAGCGTTGGTAGGTGGAGCGACGGGTTTGATTGGTGATCCGAGCTTTAAAGCTGTGGAGCGCAAATTAAATACAGAAGAAACTGTCAAAGAGTGGGTTGAAAAAATTCGTAAACAAGTTTCACCATTCCTCGATTTTGAAGGTGAAAATGGTGCAGAATTAGCCAACAATTATGAATGGTTTGGCGAAATGGATGTACTGACTTTCCTGCGTGATATCGGCAAGCACTTTTCCGTTAACCAGATGATCAATAAAGAAGCGGTGAAGCAGCGCCTGAACCGTGATGATGTTGGTATTTCATACACTGAGTTTTCTTATAATCTGTTGCAATCTTATGATTTTGCTAACCTGAATGGAAAATACGGTGTTGAATTGCAGATTGGTGGTTCAGACCAATGGGGCAATATTACTTCAGGTATCGATTTGACACGCCGTTTACATCAGAAACAAGTATTTGGTTTGACAGTACCTTTGATTACTAAATCTGATGGTACTAAATTCGGTAAAACAGAAGGTGGAGCAGTTTGGTTGGATCCTAAGAAAACCAGCCCATACAAATTTTATCAGTTCTGGGTTAACACAGCAGATGCTGATGTGTATCGTTTCCTGAAGTTCTTTACTTTCATGAGCATTGAAGAAATCAACGCATTGAAAGAAGAAGATAAGAACAGCGGTAAAGCTCCGCGTGCTCAGTATGTTCTGGCTGAAGAGGTTACCAGGCTGGTACATGGAGAAGTGGGTCTTACTGCGGCGAAACGCATTACTGAAAGTTTGTTCTCTGGAGCTGTAGCTGATTTGACCGAAGATGATTTTGCACAATTAGCACAGGATGGTATGCCGGCAATAGAACTTGAGAAGAATGCTGACTTGCAGCAGGCTCTGGTTACTGCGGAATTTGTTCCTTCCCGTGGGCAGGCGCGGACCATGATCAGTTCCAATGCGGTTTCTGTTAATGGTGAAAAACAGTCTGAGCCTATGTATGTGTTTACCGACAATGACCGTCTGTTTGGACGTTATACTTTATTACGTCGTGGTAAAAAACATTACTGCCTCATTAATTGGAAGTAATCCATAAACGTGTTTCTAAAGGGCAACGTTACTGTTGCCCTTAAAATATCTGCCTGTTAAGTCATTTATGTTTCTTAAACATGATTTTTAAGCATCGCTCCTAAAATAATAAATCAGGCTTTATTATGAAAAATATTCTTTCAATTCAGTCTCATGTTGTTTTTGGTCACGCAGGAAACAGTGCGTCTGTTTTTCCGATGTGTCGTATGGGAGTGAACGTATGGCCATTAAATACGGTTCAGTTTTCTAACCATACTCAATATCCACAATGGCGTGGTTGTGTGATGCCGCCGGAGCATCTGGCTGAGATTGTGCAGGGAATTGGTGAAATTAATAAATTGGCATGCTGTAATGCTGTACTGAGTGGTTATATTGGTTCAGCGGAGCAGGGAAACTATATCCTTGATATCGTGAAACAGGTTAAACAAGCTAATCCTGAAGCATGGTATTTCTGTGACCCTGTTATGGGACATCCGGAAAAAGGGTGTATTGTTGCTCCGGGAGTGGCTGAATTCCTCACTGAAAAGGCGTTACCTGTCAGTGACATCATTGCACCTAATTTACTGGAACTTGAAACACTCACTATGCGGGAAATAAAAGATGTAGAACAAGCAATATCTGCAGCTCGCTTACTGTGTGAAAAAGGCCCAAAAATTGTTTTAGTTAAACATCTCAGTCGTGCAGGCTACCGAAAAGATAATTTCGAAATGTTGCTGGTGACTAAAGAAAATAGCTGGCATATCAGCCGACCACTGATCGATACTGGTAAACATCAACCCGTTGGAATAGGTGATTTAACCAGTGGCTTATTCCTCGTCAATCTACTGAAAAGCCCGTCTTTAACAAATTCAGCATTGCAGGCTGCGTTGGAACATGTTACCGCAGGAGTTTATGAAGTCATGCTGGAAACGCAAAAAAGAGGGGAGTTTGAGTTACAGCTTGTTGCCGCTCAGGACAAAATGGTGACCCCGATCCATAAATTCAGCGCTGTACAAATTGATTAAGCATAAAAACAGCCAGTATGTTCGTGCTCATCAACATAGTTCAGGAGGCTCTTTAAAGGAAAATGAAGCCATCGGTAAGAGTCAGGGAAAAGGATGTTCAACCAAAGTTCATTTAGCTGTAGACAGTTACGGTTTGCCTGTGCATTGAACAACAAGGAGCAACAGCTGTCATTCCTTACCGAAGGCCAATATTGATTTTGGGAAAACCAGACATAACTCTGGCTTTCCCGGAGGTATTGTTACTATAGCATTACGGCTTACTTCAATAGACTTTTAGTCTTTTTTGTCGGAATAAGGGCGAACATATTTAATAATGCACTCAAGTTTTTCGCAGGTTTCCTGCCATTCTCTTTCTGGTTTTGAATCTCTGACCAGTCCAGCACCAGCCTGTAGCCAACAGTGTTCTTTATGCTGATAAAGAGAACGTAATACCAGAGCTGCGTCTAATTTACCTGAGCTATCCAATAACATGACACAACCACCATAAAGCCGACGAGGTTCATCTTCATAATGTGAAATAGCTTGTAAAGAAGGTTTTTTCGGTATCCCTGAAGCGGTTACTGCCGGGAATAAGGCAATGAATGCATCCCAACGATTTTTGTCTGTTTGTAGTAATCCTTTTACGCGTGATGCCAAATGTTGTACCGAACCTCGTTCACGAATAGCCATAAATTCTGATACACAAAGCGTGTCTGCCTGACAAATTGGGGTTAATTCTTCTAATGCAAGTTTGGTCGACACCGCGTGCTCAGCGATTTCTTTCGGATCAGAAAGTAAATCGGCACGTAGCTTTTGATCTTGCATTTTGTCATGTGTCAATGCTCTTGTGCCTGCCAATGGTTGGCTATTAACCCAACCAGTACTATCTGCCTCAACCACAGTTTCTGGGCTGAAGCCGTAAGCAGAAAATTCTTCATCTCGTAAGAAGAAAGAGCGGGCAGGGGTGTTAGCCTGACGGCCCAACCAGTAACTGTGTGTTATATCCACATTTGAACCAAGCTGAACTTTGCGTGAGAGGATTATTTTTTGGTAGTGGCCTGTGACAATATCTTTTACCGCATTCGCTACGTTATCTTGATAATTTTTTTCTGCGTCTGCTATGTTGATAATTTCCAGCTCTTTTGTATATGGGAAAGTTGGTGTACCGACTTGATCAGCTTGTCTGATTTTTTCGCTCAATATAGTGAGCTGGTTTTCTTCAAGTGTTCGTATCAGAACTTGCCCTTGAATTATGCGTAATTCATGCTGCGGAACAGTGATTTTTATTAATGCTTCATTTTGTTGTTCTAATGATGAAGCTAATGGTATCCCATATGTCATATGAGAAAACTCAAATAATGTTCTGCCATAAGCACGCCAGTCTTTGATAGAAAGGTCGTTGAGAACCTGCTCAAGTTTTTGGCTTAACGTACTGATATCGTATGGATGTCGATCACCTTTTGAATCAATTAGTTGTCCAGATGCATTTGCACTTATAGTGGCTGCACAGCCAATCCCCAATGACCATTCACCTTTGATCTCGTAGAGTGTATAAGGTTGTGTATTATTATCTGTAAGATCTGCAAGTAAATGAGTGACCAGATCTAATGGAGTGCTGGTAATAGTGATAGTGTGTTCATGATATTGCTGCATTGGGTTGTTATTTTCTTCTGCTTGTTTCGTTTGCTCTGTATGTTCTGTTTGTGCCATCTGTACCAACTGACGTTTGTCTATTTTTCCTACTGTGGTTAATGGCCAATACGCCACAAACAACCATTGATCAGGGACCTTATGGCGCTGAACGCCTTTCTGATGTAAAAATGCCTGTATCTGTGTAGGTTCCGGTTGGTTAATATTCTTTGGTATGCAAGCGCAAATTCGTTCACCCAAGAGTTCATCAGGAACAGCGATGACAACTACGTCATCAATATTTGGATGTTGCAGCAGTAATGT
This sequence comes from Xenorhabdus budapestensis, assembly GCF_002632465.1. Classification (GTDB taxonomy): domain Bacteria; phylum Pseudomonadota; class Gammaproteobacteria; order Enterobacterales; family Enterobacteriaceae; genus Xenorhabdus; species Xenorhabdus budapestensis. The sequence goes on from NZ_NIBS01000004.1 coordinate 11,496, forward strand.
TTCAATTTCTTGTGTTGAAATTTTCTCGCCACTGCGGTTGATCTGCTCTTTAATGCGTCCTTCAACGATCAGGTTGCCATCTGATCTCATACGAACCAAATCGCCGGTACGATAGAATCCATCAGTGGTGAAGGCGATGGTATTATGTTGCTCAGCGCGGTAGTATCCCGTAATGGTGTAAGGGCCTCGTGTAATCAATTCGCCTACTTCACCGGCGGGGACAGATTGCAGATTGGCGTCAACAATTTTGATCTCATCTTCTTCTGATAGTGGGCGACCTTGGGTGTTAATAATGACCTCATCAGGATCATCCAGTCGGGTATAGCAAAGTAATCCTTCTGCGGTGCCAAATACCTGTTGCAAAGGCCCAAGGCGTGTCATCACCTGTTTTGCCAGTTCTGGTGTAAGTCTGCCTCCACCGGCTTGTAAACAACGCAGGGAGGAAAGATCGCTTTGTTCCCAGTCACGAGCCTGTTCCCAGAGTCGGGCAAGCGCCGGAACTAACGCAGTATGTGTCACCTTATACTGTTTAATTAATGGCATGGCTTCATCACAACTGGCGGTATTACTTAAGAGGACACATCCTCCTTGAGAAAGTGTGCCCAGAATACCGGGGCTGCCTAAGGTGAAATTATGTGCAACAGGCAGTACTGCTAAATAAACGCTTTCGGTATTAATTGAGCACAAGCGAGCTGACAGCACAAAGTCATAAGTATAGGCATCGTGAGTGCGTGGAATTAATTTCGGTGTGCCAGTTGTTCCTCCGGAAAGTAGGAGGACGGCAATATCACCGTAACATGGGCCAGAAACAGAAATATCGAGTGGTTCACCATCAATGGAGGATAAAGCAGTAAATTCTTCTGCTTCCCCATCAACAATAATATGTTTCATCTCAGGGCAAGACGCTGCCACTTCCCGTGCCATTTCTCGGTAATCAAAACCATAGATACAATCAGGGATAATGTAAGCCACCGGACGGGCAATCTGGCAAAGTGCATGAACATCATGGGCCCGTTGTGTCGGCATTAATAATACTGGATGAGCGCCTAATCTAAACAGGGCAAAACAGGTGACAACAAAGGAGATGCAGTTAGGCAATTGCACCATGATGTTGTCACCACGACATATTCCCCGCTGAGATAATCCACTTGCCAGCCTTTCCGCAAGTTGATGGAGTTCATGGTAAGTCAGATGTTGTTCTTGATAGATCAGTGCTGTTTTATTCCCCCAGGTTTTCGACCATCCGGTAAGCTGTTGGTCTATGGTTTTGCCATTCCAAAGATAGTCTGGCGTCATAGTAAAATTTCTTCCTGGGATTGAATAAGATGCCATTATGCGAACTCCTGTGGATAAACATATTGCATAAATTGTGTAATGTGACGGATAAAACTTTGAGGTTTTTGCGTGATATAAAAATGATTGCCGATAATCTCTTGGCAGCAATGCGAAAGGTTTTGTTTGTCACTGGCAAGCCAGTGATGCCACTGCTGAACTTCCAGAGCAGAAGCCTCTTTGTCTTCGTTGCCATAAAGCAACAAGGTTGGTGTTTGCAGTTTTATTGAGCCAGATTGAATAACCTGTTGATAATGTTCTGTAGCCCAGAAATCAGCACGTAACATGGGTAAGAACAGCGCCAGCAATCCGGGATCTTCGCGTAACATCGGGCTGCAACCGCCAATATCGATGAGTTGTTCAATAAATTCATAATCAGGTAATCCACTCAATTGACGACGAGATTGAAGATGAGGGGCATGACACCCCGAAAGTACCAGTGCTTTAGGAGAACAATTATGTTGTTCAAGGTGTTGGCAAGTTTCAAAAGCGACCTGAGCTCCCATACTGTGACCAATCAGTATCAGGTTTTCTCTCTGGGCAGGTGTTAGTGACACGAGCAATTCAGAAAGTGATTGAGCTAATGGTGCAATGCTGGTGACCGCACGTTCATTCATACGGCTGTCACGTCCGGGATAAATCACTAGCGAAACGGCTATATCTGGATTTTCCAGAGTAGACCATTGGTGAAATGCACTGCTGCTGCCCCCGGCAAAGGGGCAAATTAGTAGAGTGTATTTGGGTTCGCCACGAGGTGTTAGGTACGGGCGAATCATCGGATGTACAGGGAGTGCCCATTTCATCAGCATTCTTCCTTAATTAACATCATCATTAGCATCAGTAGCCAGCATCAATTGAGCCGGTTCAATCCAGACTGGAGGCGGTAAATCCTGAGTAACAGGCTCTCCCATCATACGCAGAATTTGTTGCCACAAGCTTGCCAACTGTTGTTGATAGTCGTCACTAAAAGCGGGAGGGCGGAGTGCGCCATTCAATACAGAACTTAAGGTATTAAGTAGAAATGCCACGCCCTCAGCACCATCACATTCAAATGCTGTCATCCAGTCTTTGGTTGCCGGGCAAAGAATTTGTGATGTTGTTTGGTGTTGATAAGTACCATCCGGCTGACCGGCAGTCAGATAAAGACTCTGATTACTATTCAGATGGTTTGGGGCATGCAGAACCGGTGTCCAGATCACCGGTCCATAACTGGCTTCTTGCGTCAGATAACCCGCAGGCCAAACCAGCGTCATCTTGTGCATGACAAGGTTATGCATATCGGGATCTTTCGGATCGAGATAGGATTGAACGTCTAACGCGATGGTTGTCCCTGCCAGACGCAGTTCAAAGCAATGAAATGCATTACTCCGTTGACCCACATAGGCTATTTCTATCTGTTCCGGGCAATGACAGGCTTGTAGTAACAGGTCAAGGGCGGAAAACAGCAACTGACGGCTGGTTGTCAGATAGCCATTTATCGGACGTTGCCGTGATAAGCGGCTAATTTGATGTGCTGCATGTAACCAACTTCTGCCAGCATGGCATTGGCTGTAAAAGCTATTTACCCAAAATATAGCCCCTTGTTTTTCAGCAACTGATTGGTGCCGTTTGATGGCTTCTGCATCAAGCGGATGTTCCTGAATAACAGAAATACCCCGTGCCAATAATTCTTGGGTTAATTGATCACCTTTGCCACCAATGACTTCTGCGCGTATGACTACACAGGCGATATCAATGTCGTCCGGCAATTCATCCAATGAACGAAACAGTGGCACATTGAAATCACGGGCCAGTTGCTGCGAGCGAGGACTTCCTTGCGCCAGAATACCGGCCAGCTCCAGATCTGGCCGAGGTTGCAGGAATGCATTAACGTACAGTTCGCCAAATTTGGCACCGACAATCAGAACCCGCCGTGGCTTTATCATATGTTCCCCTTAACAGGCTCAATAGCTGGGATTGAATGCAGAATTTTTTTCAGACAAATAACCAGAGAGCTGACATGTTTATGTTGGAATAAGCTGTAGTGATTACCGTCAAGTTGTGTCACGCTGACAGGTCCGAAAACTTGCCAGCCGAGATCCACTGAGGTGATTGTTGTTGGATCGAGATAATCCATAAAATCAGGTAATGCTTGCGCGGCCCGGATAAGGCTGAAAGGCTGTGAAGTCCGTGGTGGGCAGTAATCAAGCAATGCACACAGATTATGGCGCCATACGGTGTAGAGCTCAGTCAGCGAGCTATCAATCTGTGCAGATTGTGGCAGGGCCTCATGCAGCGTTTGCAGGAATGTCTCGGTATTGGCCGCAATCGTGCGATTATCCAGCGTCAGATCGGGGAATTGTCCCTGTAAATCGAGCAGGAAATGACGGTGGCAGAATGTATCATCCAAAATCAGATCAGGGCGCACGTTTGGAGCGAAACTATCAATCAGGATGCAATGAGAAACGTTTTCACCCGCAGCACGTAATTGATGCGCCATTTCATAGGCCACCAATCCTCCAAAAGACCAACCTGCCAGTGCATAAGGTCCTTTAGGCTGGAAAGTACGGATTTGGTTGATATAGTCAGCCGCCAACGCTGCAATGGTAGGTCTATCGGTATTCAGGTTATCTGGGGCAAATGCTAACCCAATCAGGCGCTGATCGCCGAAATTGGCCGCCAGATGGCGATATCCCAGCAGATGTCCACCAATAGGATGGACGATAAATAAAGCAGGTTTTTCAGTGCTTCCCTCGTTTAAGATTACCCTTTGGCAGGTATCTTCCGGTTGATGCTCAATAAATTCAGCTAATGAATGCACCGTATCGTAAGTTTGCAGCAGGCTGAGTGGATACTGGCAATTGAAGGTCTGGTTGATTTTCACCATTAACCGTACTGCCGCCAGAGAATCTCCTCCAAGAGTAAAGAAACTCTCATGCACATTGATACTTTGTTGCTCTAATACTGATTCCCACAGGCTTAATATAGTGTGTCCTGTCGCGCTGAGGGCTGCCGATGGTGTTGAATTAACTTCTTGTGCTTTTTCAACCAGAGTAACCAATGTGCGTCTGTCGATTTTACCGTTGTCGGATACAGGTATCGCATCGAGAATGAGAAATTGCTGCGGACACATCCAAATCGGTAAGGTTTGCTGCAACCAGTGAGGTAGTATTGGTAAAAGTTCGGTAGATAGCGGCGCGTTGTCAGTTAAACGTAAGCCCGCAACCAGTTGCAATGCACCGGTTGACGTTGTATGAGAAAATACTAACGCTTGTTGTATCGCAGGATGTTCACATAAACGGTGCTCAATTTCGCCTAACTCAATTCGGTAGCCACGGATTTTAATCTGGTGATCATTGCGCCCCAGAAATTCGATATTCCCGTCTGGGAGCCGGCGCCCTAAATCACCTGTACGGTAAAGCCGTTCACCTGTTTGAGGGTGCGTGATAAAAGCATGTTTCGTTTTTTCAGCATCGGCCCAATAACCCAGTGCCAGACCTTGTCCACCAATATATAACTCACCGGTTACCCAGACAGGGCAAGGCGAAAGTGCTGCATTAAGCACATGGAAAGTCTGATTAGCCAGAGGTTTACCATATGGAATGCTGCGCCAATTTGGATCGACCTGTGCGATGGGATAGGCAATAGACCAGATTGATGCTTCGGTTGCACCTCCTAAACTAAGGAGATTTAACTCAGGGTGAAGCGTATGTAATTTGGTCGGTAAATTGGTTGGTATCCAGTCACCACTCATCAACACCCAACGTAGGCTGTGTAGGGAATGGGGATAGCTACGGGCATATTCCTCAAGCAATTGCACAAATGCGGGAACGGAGTTCCAGACAGTCACTGATTCTTGATGTAACCATGCTAATAGTTTGTCCGGCTGCCGATTGTCACCAGTAGCAGGGATTACTAGTTTTGCCCCACAGCTTAGCGCGCCGAACAGGTCATAAACGGAGAGATCGAAGGTTAACTCTGAGATTGCCAGTACGCTATCGTGCTCATTGAGTGCAATGCGCTGGTTAATATCGAGAATAGTATTGACTGCGCCTTGATGATCAATCATTACGCCTTTTGGTGTTCCGGTAGAACCGGAGGTGAAGATAACATAAGCCAGATCTTCAGGGTGTACGGATAAACTTGGTTTGCTGGTGGTTGGCAACTTGTTGAGTAATGTTTCATCCAGAGGGATGATCTGGACATTGTCGGGCCAATTCAACTGTTGAGCGAACTTAGGTTGAGTCAGTACGGTATCAACTTCCCCTGATGCCAATAGCTGATGAATCCGTTGTTGCGGATAGCTGGCATCAATAGGCAGATAAGCCCGTCCTGCTAATAAAGTCGCAATAACCGCAATAACCTGTTCCCGGCCTTTTTCCATCACCACACCAACCAGAGGCGAGGTCTGATTCTCTTGTGCTTGCAGATGAGCCGCCAGTGTCAGGCTTTGTGACCACAAAGTGCGATAGTCTAACTGACAACAAGCATCGACAACGGCGATATGTTGTGGATAACGATTTACTGCCTGTTCAATCAACGAGCAAAGTGTATGGGGTGGAAAAACGTTTTTTGTCGCATTGCTGTTCTGGCATAAAGTGCGATCACTTGCCGGAAGCCAGTCAGGAAGTGGAGCACTCCATTGGTAATCCGGTTCGAGCAGTGCAATGATACTGGCTTGATAATGGTCAAACATATTTTCTGCTACTTGAGGCTGAAACAGTTGCGGCAAGATCGCCCATTGTATGGTGACCCCACCTTCTGTACCGGAAATTAGCATACAGTCAAGATAAACATGAGGTGTTTGCGCACCAAAGAGATTGAGTGTTCCTAATCCTGATGGCCCTTTGCCCGCAGTACCAGTGGTATCGTTGAATACGATCGGCATACCGGCATTCAGGTTATGGCGATGTTGATTTTTCTCCCTGAGTACCAATTGCCCGTCAAACAGTGCGTGTTGAAGATCCGCTATCCATTGTTTTTGAATCCGGTTTATGGCATCGCTAAATCCAGAGATATTGTGTAAATCGACTTCCAGCAATGAGGTGGTGGACAAATTGCCGACCAGCATATCGCAATGTTGTGGCATTAACAGGCGATTGCCATGCAAAACATTGATAGTGAAATGTTCGCTGTTGCTCCATACCGACAGAATATGAGCAAATAGTGTGAGCATGACTTGGGATGGTGATACCCGGTGTTCTGCCGCACGTTGTTGCAAACGCTGCCATTGTTGTGAGCTGATATATCCTGTCAGGCACTGTTGATCGAGTTGTTGTGACTGATGATCTTTCAGTGGTAACACTGGTGCATCAGGAATTGAAGGTAAGCGATCAAGCCAGTATTGCCGGCTTTGTTGCCAGGCTTCTCCGGCTTTCTCATTCTCCAGAGCCTGAATATAGTCAGCAATAGTTGTTGCTGGCGGTTCAGGTTGCCAGTCAGGTTCCTGATACCAGTGGTGTAAATCACGCAAGATTAAGGTCAGACTTTTGCCATCTGCTACCAGTAGGTCAATAGTCAGGTGCAATAAGTGTGTCCGGTCATCGGTATGGTACAGCGTTAAATCAAATAACGGCCAGTTGTCGCTAGGAACGCCTTGAGTACGCAGAGTGTTTCGGGCATTTTTCAGTTGTGTCTCGCGTTTCTCTTGTGTCATGTCACGACAATCAATGATTGTCGGCGTATAGCAGGGCACTTCTGGCAGAATATGGTACTGCCCCTCTTTTACGTAACCGCGTAATTGCCCATGATGGTTTATCACACGGTTCCAGGCGGCAGTAAAACGAGGCAGATCGAGCCCGTCAATAGCCAGCTCGGCATAGAAGTGGGCAATCCCATTGCCAAATTGAAACAGTTGGCTCTCTCCTAACCAATAAGCATATTGCAGAGCGGTGAGTGGCAGAATCTGCTCTGATGCTGATTCTGTGTGATGTGGTGTAACCAGTGTTGTTGAATTTGCCTCAATAATCCGCAGGGTACGACAAAATTCATTCAACTTAGGATGTTCAAACAGTTGTTGCAGATTGGCTTGTTCGTAACCCTGGCGACGTAGTTGCACTACCATGCGGGTCGCAATCAAGCTATCGCCGCCACTTTGGAAAAAGTCACTGTGACGTTGAATTGTTTGAGGAAGCAGTGAGTTCCAGAGCGCAATAACTTGCTGTTCAATACCATGAAGCTGATCATCTGCCGTTTCCGGTTGTCCAGCTTCCGTGGTTACCGATTGTGCCATGTTATCTTTCGCGGTCATTGTTGGTAATGCTGCCAATGGTAACTGCTCTTGCTGCTGAATATGTAATGGGTAAGGTAAGGCAGAAAATTGTACCGCGATTTCATTGACATTCAGTCGTGCCTGCTGTTCGGATCGTGCCAGAATCAATTGTTGATGCAATTCTGGCCCATCCTGTCCCGGCCATTCCAGTGAAACCCGATAACCGGATTTCTCCAGACATTTACGCCAGTCCGCAAGTTCCAGCAATGCGCTATTACCTTGATCATCACCGCGATCATCGGCCCAGGCATTAATACCTTCAATAAATCCGACACTGGCGAGTTGCATAGCACTTTCACGCTTGGTGGATTCAATAATCAGCAACCATCCACCGACTTTTAGTAATCGGGACAGACGCTTCAAGGTATTTTTTAAATGGATGGCATCATGTAAGACGTTAACCGCCATAATCAGGTCGTAACCAGATGCAGGATGTTGGTTAAAATCAATGCGCTGGTTAATGTCGAACAGGGCAAATTTTACGGTTTCACCATAGTGCTTAAATGACTGGCGAGCATCATCCAAAAATAGCGGTGAAACATCAGTAAAGTGGTAACTTTTAATGCATTGAGCATTCTGTTTAAGCACTCTTTTTGATGTAGCACCTGTGCCTGCACCGACTTCCAGCACAGTGAAATGTTCAGATGTTTGGCTCAATTGTCGGACAATTTCAGCGGCAGTCTGGTTCAGGCAACGTAACGCAGGGTTTTCGCTGTAAAGGCTGGCTGTAGTTTGTTTATCAGCAAACAGCAGTTCCAATGCATTGCCACGCCCGGCAAGCAGAGTGTCATGTTGGTCTATACAGGTTGTCACATAACGGCTGATGGTTTGGCACCACACGGCATTATCCAGTTTTGCCGTAGGAGCAGGGATCTGGCTGAGTGGTTGCAGACAACGGTATCCACCAGCGATTTTTTCCATAAATCCTTGCTTGCTTAATAATGCTAACCATTGGGTAAGCAAGCGTTGATACTGTGGTGCCAGTTGTAAGCGTTGTTCAATCTCTTCACGAGAGTGACATTGTTGTGAAGACGTGAACAGGTTATGGCGCAGTAAGGTCTGTCCCAGACCCAATAACGCCTGTTGCTCAATATGTTGCCAGGAATGTTCAAATGCCTGTTGTTCCGTTAACGTCGGCAGCGGTAAGACTTCAGTGTTTATCACCAATGGTTCTGAAAACGATGGTTCTGGCAACGATAATGACACATTATCTTCTGCTACCAGCCATAAATTGTAACCCTGAGTATCGTCCTGACGTGGCTGAATTTCTGCTAACCGTATTTCAGGCTGAGAACGCAGATATTGTTCGGCCTGATGCAATGCGGGGTGTTGTGGCCAGAAGTCATAACGAGTATGACCGGCAGGTGGCGTATGCAGATCATAATGTTCCAGACGTTCAGGCTGGCGGCAAATTTGCATAACTTGCACTAACAGCGTGTTATAGGCAGTAAATAGTGCTTCAATGACTCCCGCTTCCAGTACATCGTCCATGCAATACCAGTTAAATAGCAGATCACCATCCACTTCCATAACCTGATGATCCAGCCAGACTTGTGGCGTTTGGCTCAGCACAAAGACCGGATCGCCCAGTAATTGAGTGATGGATTGTTTAATTGCGACACCTTCTTGTGCCATCCCCAACATACTGGTGAAAACAACCGGTGTCAGAGGTTGCCTGTTTTGGGCTTCACCAGATTGCTGGCGACCCAATTCCCGCAGCACTTCAACCCCATTGACATGACTATGACTCAGCCGTTGCCAGAGCAAAGCCTGGGTTTTTTCCATGCTGGCACGCAGGGAGGTGGTTTTGCGTAAATCAAAATCCATCAGCATGACGGAGGTAAAATCACCAATCAGCTCTTGAACCTCTGGATGGAAAGGCTGGCGGTTAAAAAATGTCAGGTTGAGGGTAAACAGCGGATGGCGGCTGTACCATTCAAGCGTATGGGCAAATAGTGTTAGCAGACCCGCGGAAGGTGTGACTCCCCATTTTTTCCAGCTTTGTTTAAGTATTTGCCAGTCAGATTGTGCCAGCCGACCTTCATAAGTCGTGAATTGTGGCTGGCTACGCTGAGGTAATTGTGGGTTCAACGGTAATCTTGGCGCAGGAGGCAGTGAAAGTAATTGTTCCTGCCAGTATGCCCATGATGCGCGCCACTCTTTACTTTCACGTTGTGCTTGTTCTGCCATCACATAGTCGCGGAAAGTAAATGTTTGTGGAGCCAGTGGTTGTTGCTGGTGATAAGCTCGTTGTAGATCGTCCATCATGATCCGGAAACTCTGTACGTCAAACTGCAACAGATCCAAGTTCATATGTAAGCGGCAACGCTCATTCGGCAGCAGGGAAACAGAGACTTCAAACAGTGGCCACTGTTCCGCAGGCGGCACTTGATAAGAAAGAGTATGACGACGCTGAGCTAAAGCTTGTTCGCAGGCTGTATCGTCCAGCGTTCGCAAATCATCCTGCGATAAAACATACCAAGGTGTTTCAGACAGAATTCTCTGTTGCCCATCTTCATCAACGATCATGCGCAACATGCCATGACGCTGAATTAAAGCATTCCATGCCTTTTCAAAACGTGGGATATCAAAGCTGTTCAGTGTCAGATCCCATTCAAACAGGACGTGACATGCCACACCACCAAAATCAATGGCCTGGGTACGACCAACCCAGTAAGCGTGCTGAATGGGTGTCAGAGGAAATGGTGCATGGTGTTGGGCACTGTCAATAATGATCTCAGGCTGAGCGGATACAGAGGTTTGTTCAGGCAATGCGTCGCCAATAAGCGTATTAAGCCCCTCCAGTGTCATATTCTGATAGGCCAATTCAGCGGTTAATCTGAAACCAAATTGCTGGTGAATTACCGTATTTAGTTCAAGGAACAGTAAGGAATCCAAACCGAATTGTAATAGATCTTGTTGGGACTCCAGACGTTCAGGCTGTTCTAAGCGCAATAATGTTGCAATATGCTGATGTAGCCAATGAAGCCGCTGTTTACTGTCCTGATAGAGCGCGTTATCAGCAGTGAATGCAGATGTCGGCATTGTAGCGGTATGGGCTGTGTCAGCCTGCAAACGCCGCAAAATGTCAGGATGACGCTCATCTAACCGCATTGCCAGATAGCAAGGAGAAGCGGTACGCAGGGATTGATTGAGATGCCAGATTCCTTCATTGACACTGAATGGTAACATGCCATCTTGCGCTAGTTTTTCCACTAATCGCCGATCGCTGGTCATGCCAATGCCACCCCAAACACCCCAAACTAACGTTTTTACCATCAATGTATTTGCCATCAATGGAGTGGTTGCGGTCAGTGCTAAAGATTCCAGACAAGCGTTGGTGACGGCATAAGAGCCTTGTCCCTGAGCACCTAACATGGAAGCAGCGGAAGCATGAAGCAGCAGGTATTTTGCCTTATGTTGCTGAAGTACCGTATGTAACGTTGACGCGCTCTGGGATTTTACGCATAACATTTGCAACAGATGTTGACGCTCAAGTTTTGCCAGCGGAGTATGATCAGCAATACCGGCGGCATGAATCGCGCCAGCAATACCATCTTCTTGTGCCAGTGATTGCACGGCATTTAACAAAGTTGATGTGTCAGTGACATCAACATTAATCCAGCGTATTTCGTATTCGCCACTTAGTGACAGCTCTTGGACAAAAGCATCCCAGTTCTCATGTTTGCGGCGGGCAAACACAGCAACCTTACGAGCACCTTGAGCCAGCAACCAACGGATAGAAATTTGCCCGATCCCACCCATACCACCAGTAACGATGTGCCAACCCTGATGGGGAATCGACATTGGTTGCTGCGATAACATAAATGGCTGACGCTGTAAAACAGGGACAGCCACTTGATTTCCGCGTACTTTCAGCCAGCGATGTTGTTCATTCAGATAACCGAGTGCTAATAACAAAGCATCGGTATCATTGATATCGGTGATATCAATCGCCTGAATATGGCGATGGGGATACTCTTCAACCGCAACCCGCAACAGTGCCCAGACGGCGTATTGAGCGGGATTGATATCCTCTTTTGATAAGGTGCTTTCAGGTTGAGCACAGCAAGTTACAACGGTTAAGGATGTTGTTTCATCACGTTTTAATTCGCTAATAACCTGATCACACAATTCACCAACATCATCACCCTGGAGCAGTAATAATGTATTTCCGCTTTCCGGCTGTAAATTAATGCCTGCCTGACGCCAATGTTGAGCAATTGTGTCACTCGCTGTTGATGAACGAAGAGTATACCTCGTTGAAAATCTTGGTTTATCTACAGTCTTTATGGTGCGCCAATGCAGAACATAGTGAGTATCAGGGCAAGGTTGTGGTGCAGGAAGCCATGATTTTGTCGTCGTCGGTGTTGTCGCTAACTGGCGAGGTAGATCAGCCCGATCACTCATTAAGGCGAATAAACGTTCGCCAACATAAATCAATGCAGGGAAATCGGTGAGTAAATTTGCCTCCAATAAGCGGCGCTTGGCATATGGCAGAGCACGGAGCGGGCGATACATTTTACTGACTGTTGGCCCGACAACTTGTTGGTAATAGCCTTGCTGAACACAATGGTTCAATAGTTGTTCTAGCAAAGGGCGCCAGCAAGGTTGCAGTCGGCCAGCCCGAATCGTGTCAATGGCACTGAAACCTTGTTCAGTCTTGTGCCCATGACATTGATAGATCAGTGCATCGGTATACAGCGCTCGAAGTATTGCTGCATTGGCGTTTTGCTCAATGGCAGGATCGAGCAGGGAATTAATATCAAGCTCAGTATTAGTATTGGCCGAATGTTGTACAAAATTGTGTTGCACAGTGTTGGCGGTAGCGAAGCTATAATGCTGTTTGTCAAATGGATAGAGAGGAGCATGGCATTTTGATCCGGTAAACGGAAAAAGACGCGGCCAATCAAGATGTGCCCCAGCACAGTAGAGTTGCATTAGTGCTGTTTGCTGAGCTGTCTCTGGCATATTTTGACGAGGCGCACTGGCAACCCAGGTTTCATGTGGCAAACTGATACGTCGTCCGATCCCTGTTAGCTGTGCATCAGCACCAAATTCTACGAATAATGCCACACCTTGTTGACGGGCGAACTCAATCGCTTGATGGTAACGCACTGTCTGACGTATATGGTGACGCCAGTAGTTTGGTGAACCTAGTTGCTCGGTAGTTGCAATATCTGCTGTCAGGGTAGAAATTAACGGAATTTCGCCCGATACAGGCTGTAGCTGGTTGCCATACAGGGAAAAATGCTGAGAAAATTCTTCCAGAATTGGTTCAAGCATGGCTGAATGTGCTGCGCAGGCAACGTTAAGGCGCTGGTAATTGATCTGCTGCTGTTCCAGACGTTGTGTCAGTGTGTCAATTTCTGTTTCTGTACCAGCCCAAATCCAGTGTTGTGGACTATTGCAAACCGCCAGATCCAATGCCAGTGTATGCGTAAGGGGAAGAATATCTTCTTCGTTGGCAAAAACTGCCAACATTGCCCCCCCTTGGGCACATTTTTGCATCAACTTGCCCCGTACCGCGACCAGCGGCATCACTTGCTCCGGCGTGAGAATTCCGGCAACAACGGCAGCAGCGAATTCGCCAACGGAGTGCCCTAATACGTAATCCGGCTTTAAGCCAAGTGATCGCCAATATGCTGCCAGCGCAATCTGATGCGCCACAATTGCTGGCTGTGCATATTCAGTGGTAGCTAATGCGGCTTCATGCTCTCCAAACATCACTGCTTTTAATGGCAGTGCCAACTCAGAGGTACAGGCGACACAACAGCGATCCAACATAGCGGAGAAAACAGGAGAGCTGGCATACATTGCTTCTCCCATGCCAGACCATTGACAACCCTGACCGCTGAATTGCCACAGTTGTTTATTTTCACTCCTCTCTTGTCCGCTAAAAATATCCGGTGTTGGACTATGGTTCGCAAAAGCGGATAAGCTCGCAGCATTTTTTGCCGTATTTTGTGGTATCAGTGTCAATGCTAAACGCCAGGGGAATGAAAGATCGCGCCCCTGTAAAGCCGTCCAGGCCAAATTAGCATGATTTTCTGAGGCAAGCACAATAGCGTAACGTTGTGCCAATTGACGTAGTGAAGATTCAGAAGCTGCGGAGAGCAACAAAGGCGTGCTTTGTGCTTGAACTTGAGAATAATTGACACGGTGACGCTGTAATTCTTCTGGCAATGATTGCACCACGATATGGCAGTTGGTGCCGCCAATACCGAATGAAGAAACGCCCGCAGTACGCAGTTCTTGTGTCCAACGTTGCCCTTGTGTTGCTAGCCTGAATGGGCTTTCTTCCAACCGCAATGCCGGATTGGGTTGCTGTACATTGATAGTCGGCGGAATGTAACCATGCCAGACTGACAGAACCGTTTTAATCAAACTGGCAATACCCGCGGCAGTATCGAGATGGCCTATGTTGCTTTTCACTGAACCAAGGTAACAAGGCGGTACAGCCACACTACGTTTGGAGAATATGCTGCGTAATGCATCAACTTCTATTGGATCGCCAAGTGGTGTACCTGTACCATGTGCTTCAATCATTCCGACATCATCAATGCTGACATCTGCCAGTTGTAATGCTTCGGTAATTACACTGCGCTGACCATTAACCGAAGGGGCAGTAAAACCCACTTTCTCATTGCCGTCGTTATTAATAGCACTGCCACGCAACACCGCCATGATAGGATCGCCATCGCGTAACGCATCGCTCAGACGTTTCAGCGTAACAACACCAACGCCATTGCCACCGTAAGTGCCGTTTGCCTGACTATCAAAGGGACGGCAGTGCCCATCGGGTGAGAAGATCATCCCTGGTTGATACAAGTAACCGCTTTCTTGTGGGAAAGAAACCGCTACACCACCCGCCAGTGCCATATCACATTCACCGGAACGCAGGTTTTCGCAAGCCATATGCACAGCAACCAGTGAGCTTGAACAGGCTGTTTGTACTGTCAGTGCGGGACCTTTCAGATTTAATTTATAGGCGGTACGCGTCGCAAGATAATCTTTATCGTTGCTCATTAGCGCTTGTAGCCCTTTCACTTTGCCAATGTCGGTCATAGTGAATTGTGACCATGAAGGCCAAGTACTGACTCGGCTACTAGCGAAAACGCCTGTTTTCAGGCGCACATTACGTGGAGAATAGCCGGCATGTTCAAGGGCATGCCAGGCTGTTTGCAGAAACAGGCGTTGCTGAGGATCGAGCATTTCTGCTTCCTGACTCGAATAGCCAAACAGTGTGGCGTCAAATTGTTCCGCATCCTCTAATATCGCTGCCTGATTGACAAAGTTTTCACTATCAATGACTTCAGGTGGAATACCTGCATCCAATAATGTTTGGCGGGAGAGTGTGGTAGTACACTCAATCCCTTGTTGCAGGTTATGCCAGAAAGTATCGCTATCTGGTGCCTGTGGAAAACGACAGGCAAGGCCAATCACTGCGATAGGATCACAATTATCGTAGTGAAGCGTTAAATCAGTCATTGTGCAGCTCCTTTATGACGTTTTTCCCGTTGTTGCAGACGTTTTTGTTGTTGACGCTGACGAAGAGTAATCGACGATTGATTTCCGCCGTGAGTATCTTTTCGACAACGCAAACTGAGTGCTTCTGGAGTTGGATAAGCGAATAAATCAGTAACAGCAAGGTGGTGAAAACCTGCATGTTGTAATTTGCCGTGCAATTGAATTAACTGTAGCGAATTGGCTCCGGCATCAAAAAAGTTCTGTTGAACATTGATGGCGTGGTTGGTTACAGATAAAAACAGGTGTTGAATTTCACTGCATATCTTTGGATCGCAACCTTCTGAATGTGATGATGCAATAACAACGGATGCATTATCTTCAACCATCAGGCATTGCTGGCGTGGCATCAGTTGTTCTAACGCTGAATGCCAGCTTTCTGGTTGTGCCGCGAGGGTGCGTAATAGCGTCATATAGCTGTTAAACATGGTTTGCAACTGATGCGGCTCAAATAACGCTTCGACCGCATCCCAGTTCAGGCAAAGCTCATCGTCAGATTCGTAAACCTGATGATCCAGCCAGATTTGTGGCGTTTGCGAGATGCCCCAAACGGGTTTCATCCATGATGAACGTGAAAGGAATTTCCCCTCATGAGTTCCTAATGCACTGGTGAAAACAACAGGCATGGTAGCTGCATCCGGGCCACGATTTTGTGCCAGCTCACGCATCACTCTGATCGCCGAAATATGGCGGTGATCCAGATCCTGCCATAACTGTTGTTGTAATCGCCGTGCACTTGATAACCAATTTTTCTCTGGATGCCAGGCGAGAAGTGACAGTGAAGTAAAATCACCCAAAATATGATTAATGTCCTCATGCCAGTGTGGACGATCAAACAGGGTAAGATTAAGGGTTAATTCCGCTCTGGTGCTGAATGCAGAGAGAACAACCGCGTAAGCGGCAATCAAGAGCGCGGAAGGTGTTATCTGATGTGGGGCAGCATATTGCTTCAACTGCTTCCATTCATGTGCAGATAACCGATCGCTATAACGTACAAAATGTGGGGATTGCACGTTTTCCGGTACAATACGCAATGGTAATTGTGGTGCCAGTGGTAATGTTTTCACCTGCTCTTGCCAATATTGTAGCGAACTTTGATGCACTGGCGTTTGTTGCTGACGTAACACACACTCTCGGAATGTGATGCTCAGTGGTGGCAATTCGTGTTGTTCGTTGAGATATAGCTGTTCTAATTCAGCCAGCAATATCTGCATACTCAAGCCATCTAATAGTAAATTATCCAGACTGACGAATAATCGGGAAACAGGGCTGTTGTCTTGCGCAAGTTGGAAATCGAACACTGGCCAGTGTCCGGCATCTAATACCTGATGTGACAAACGATCGCGTAGTGTATCCGCCTCAGTAATATCAGTGAATTGGTGTTGTTTAACTGAGAAGAAGGGGACATCTTGTAATATTTGTTGTTGCCCATTAACAACCACGGTTCTAAGCATCGGATGACGCTGGATCAGGCGATTTAATACTCGGTTCAGGCGTTGAACATCTAGTTGTTCTATCCGGTATTCGATAAAGAAATGCGAGCCAACACCACTTAGGGTAAAACCGGGGTGACGCCCAACCAGATAAGCCTGTTGAACTTCGGTCAGTGGGAAAGGTTGGTATTCATCTTGTCCTTTTAGTGTTAAATATGTTTCTGATGAAGTTTCAGACAGAGGCGCAATGAGTGGAGAAAGTGTCGTGGTGAATGCCGCTAATTGCGGGTTACGGAAAAGGTGACTCAGTTCACCTTTCAAGCCTTGTTGTGCCAGTTCACCGATCAGACGTGTAGCCAAAAGGCTGTCACCGCCAAGTTGGAAAAAGTCGCTGTTACGACCTGGCTGCTCAGTATTCAACAAACGTTGCCAAATGGCAGCAACAGTTTGCTCCTGTGCATTCAACAGAATCATGTCATTCTGGTGCGGTTCGGTTTCGGTTTTTGTGGCGGACAGCAAGCCTTGTGCCAGAGCTTTACGGTCGATTTTACCATTAGGTGTAAGGGGCAGATGAGGAATAACATGCAAGCGTTGTGGGATCATATATCCCGGTAAATATTGTGCCAATACGGACTTAATTTTTTCCCTATCTGTTACGGTGACGTTGTCACTTGCTTGCATTAATAACACACTAAGGTTGCCAAGGGTAATTGGAGCTTCTGTCTGTAGCGGCAGAAGAGATAACCATTGTGATGCAGCGCGTAGCTGAATACCGTGAGGTGAGAGCAACTCAGTGGTAACCAGAGAGATAGATGAAGCGTGGTGCAACTCTATTGCCAATACCAACGCACCGGGTTGTGCTAAAGGTATCAACGCCTCAATACAGTTTGCCGGATCTTCTTCTCGGTGTAATACATTGTTTAGCAAGATAATATCTGCCTGATGTTGTAACGAATCAGGAATTTGCTTAGGCCAGCGTTTCACTGACATATGAGTGTGAGCACTTAACCGAGTTTGCATCTGGTTAATGAATGCCTGAGAACGTTCAAAGCCGATATAGGACAGATGTTGATCGGTAATCTGTTCTGCCAGCCATTGGGCACAGAGACCACTGCGGGCATCGAACTCCATCACGGTAACAGGGCGTTGTAACCGTTGGGAAAGGGCAACGATAACCTGCTTTAATCCTGCCAACCATTGTTGAGTTTCGGGCAGTACAAAGAGCTGTTGTTCCGGTGCGAACTGCGGATCATCAAGCAATGTGACTGCGGTTTGTTGTCCGGTCAGAATACTACGCAGCGTAGAATGCCAGCGCTCAGGGATAAATCCTGCTTTAGTTTCATTCTTGAATGTCGAGGATGACAATCCAGTTTGATAAACGTTATGCTCAGATTCAACCAATAGATTGCATTGGCAAAGATACGCCAGCATACGGGCAAACCAGTCATGATATTCCGGTTGAGGCTGGTAATCTTTCAGACAATCGGTGAGCGGTTGGGGGGAAGTAAACGTAATGCCGTAACGAGACAGATGTTCCAGCAAAAATGTTGCAACTTGAGGTTCACTGTTGTCACCAGTTGTATCTGTTTTATTGATAATGGCCTGTGTTGCAGGAAACAGATCACGGTAGGTTGTCGGTAACTGTGGGGCACGATTTATGCGTTGGCATAAGGTATCGCCTTCCAATTCAAGGAATGCCACCAGCGATTTTTCTTTGTCGCCACTGGTTAAGGCAACGCCTTTACGAATACCGGTTACTTGATTGAGGGCAGCATCAACTTCTCCTAGCTCAATGCGATATCCCCCAATTTTGACCTGACTGTCGCGGCGCCCCATAAATTCCAACCAGCCTTCGGGATGATAACAACCCAGATCACCAGTTCGATACCAGCGCTCTCCCTGATCGATATTGAATTGAGCGGTGGTGCGTTCTTCATCATTAAAATAGCCTAGTGCAACGCCGGCTCCACCAATCCAAAGTTCACCGACAACCCAGTCAGGACAATCTCGGCCATCTTCACCCACGACACGGTAACGCTGGTTAGCCAGAGGATAGCCATAAGGGATAGAACGCCACTGCGGATCAACTTCTTTGACAATATATTCGTTTGACCAGATAGCGGCTTCCGTTGCACCTCCCATGGCACTGAGTACGCCAGCAGGATTGAATGCACGGTAACGTTCAGGCAGTGACAAACCGATCCAATCTCCAGATAGCATCACGGTACGAAGCGTTTTCGGTGCATCGACTTCCATTCCTTCACAATAGGTCAGCAACATATCGAACAGTGCCGGTACACTGTTCCACAACGTAATATTGTGTTGCTCGATCAACATTTCCCAAGTTGATGGATCGCGCCGTTGTGCTTCATTAATAAGTACCAGTGCTCCTCCGGCACTGAGAATGCCAAAAATGTCGTAAACGGAAAGGTCGAAATGCAGTGCGGAGAGTGCCAGCAATCGATCACGACTTTGAACCTGATGACGGCGGTTGATGTCCAGACAGGTATTCAGTGCACTTTGATGACTGATGACGACACCTTTCGGCATGCCGGTTGAACCAGAGGTATAAATAATATAAGCCGGATCGGTCACGGCACGTTTAGCCATGTGAGTTAAAGGTAATAATGGGTCATCTTGTTGCCAGGAAATACAGCATATATTTTGTGACCAATCCACATGTTGCTGTTTAAGGTCAATGATAACGATAGCGATACCGGCACTTTCACAGATAGCACGACGTCGATTTAATGGCTGATCCACCGGAACTGGAACGTAAACACCTCCAACATAAAGGATGGCTAATACAGCAACGATTTGCCCGATGCTTTTTTCCATGCTAATCGCAATTCTATCTCCCGGCATAACCGACATTTTTTGCAGTGCGGCCGCTAACTGGCGAGCTGCCAGACTGAGTTCGCCATAACTGATTTTTTCATTAGGATGAGTCACCAACGCAACCGCATGGGGTGTGCGCTCTGCTTGGGTAAACACACCTTCATGCAGCAAAGTGTTTGGTAACGGTTCAACCGTGTTGTTGATTTGACGTCGTAGCTGATATTGTGATTCAGGCATCAAATCCGGGAGTTTCTCGTTCCACTGAGCGGCGTTTTCCGTCAGGTTCTCAATAAGCCCTTGGTAGACAGTGAATAAGGTATCCATTAAGCCGTCAGGGAAGAGTTCATCGTTGCTGTCCCATTGAATGTTCAATGTGTTTTCATGTTCAAAAGCAACGAAATCTAACCATACCTGAGGTGTCTGTGAGATTCCCCAACTTGGTTTTCCCAGAACATCGTGGGTATTCTCACCATATAAAGGTCGGCCTAAATTGCTGGTAAACACAATTGGCGCACCGTGTGGGTGGTTGCCGCGTTTCTTAAGCTCACGCAATACTTCTACACCAGACCAATGACGATGTTCATATGCTTCGGCAAACGTTGCTTGTGCATTTTGAGCTAGTTGGCAGAATGGTAAATTATTACCGGGAATATCCAGCAGTAGAATATTGGTAAAATCTGCCAGGATGTTGTCAACCGCAGGATGCAGCGGAGTTCTGTCAAATAGCGTTAGGTTAAACAATAAGCGCGTGACGCTATCTTGTGTTGCCTTATCTTGTATTGCGCGGTCTTGTATCGTACTGCTCCAGCGACATAATAAAGCAGCAAATGCGGTCGCCAATGCCATGGTTGGTGTTACCCCATTTTGCTGCGCGAGGTGTTTAAAATGTTCCCAATGCTCAGGCGCTAAACAGAAATGTCTGCGCTGGATCCGGACATTTTTTATTAGGGCAGGATCTTTGGCCAGGGGGAGCTGAGGTGCAAGTGGCAAGGTGTCTAATCGACTACGCCAGAATACCTCGGCTTCTTGTCTGGCTTGCTTAAATTGAGCCTGATATTGCGTTAGATAACTGCAAAAATCATAGTCAGAGGATATAACTGACAAGTTACGTTTGGCAATTAATGCCGCCAGTTCAGTAAAGAACAGACTGAAACTGGCGGCATCCATGATCAGTAAATCGATATTCGCATGCAGCCGATGCTGATTATCACCGAACAGGCTAAGTTGGATATCGAAAGTTTCTCCTTTTTCAACCTGTAATAGCCGATGGCTTAGCTGTTCACGTATGCTAATCAGCGTTTGTTGTTGTTCATTGGCTGTCAGGTTACGCAGATCGTGAACAGTTAATTTTTTCCAGTAAGCATGAGCCATTCCTTGTTGGCGGCCATCTGGCAAAAACTGTACTTGCAACATTGGATGCCGCTGAATCAGAGCATGAATAGCTGCCTCCAATTGTTCAGGTTCCAGCCCAATACCATCAAATTCGTGATACAAATGACAACCAACGCCCCCCAATGTTTGTTCTGGTGAACGTCCAACAAAATAAGCATGTTGTACTGCTGTTAATGGGAATGGATGAACATCTGCAATCCGTGGCAGTGGCGTTGTATCTTGAGAGACGGTTTGAGAGAGCGGTGCATGGCGTTGTAGAAGCTGGCTCCAGGCATACAGTGTTGGATTTTGGTAAAGCTCACGCAGAGTGACGCGATACCCTTGACGTCTGAATTGGTTTAGCAATGCCATTATTTGCATTGAATCCAGTCCGTTGCGAATTAAATCGTCGTTATCACCCACCAAAATATTTTTTTGGTTAAATAGACCAGAAATAAGCTGGCGCAGTGAATCTGGGGAAGGAAGGTCCATGTGCATGAAGAAATCCTATAAAAATGGCAGTTACCTAATAAATCAATAAACGGAGTTACAATTTATTGGAATGAATATTTCTAAGTGGATGTCTCGGATAAATGTTTTGGTTGCAAATGCCAATGCTCTTCTGAACCAAGATGATTTTTCCAGAGAGATTGATAAAGTGGACAACGTTGTAGTAATTCGTCATGGGTTCCACTATCACAAAGGGTTCCATGATCCATTACTAATATCTGATCAGCACGAGTTATCGTGCTTAATCGATGAGCGATAACAAAGACAGTTTTATTCTCGGTAAGAGAAGAAAATGCTTTTTGTATCAATCGCTCATTTTCAGGATCTAGTGAAGCGGTTGCTTCGTCCAGGAATAAAACAGGAGACTGTTTTAAGATAGCGCGAGCAATGGCAAGACGCTGGCGTTCACCGCCGGATAATGTACCGCCATCTACACCTAAAAGGGTGTCGTATCCTTGTGGCAGAGCCATAATTGTGTCGTGAATATTGGCAAGACGAGCAGCTTGCTCCAATTCCAACTGAGTCGCATTTGGATCCCCCAAACGGAGATTATTCGCGACAGTATCCTGAAATAGTGCGGTTTCCTGAAACACCATTGTGACGGTGTCATACAGTGCCTGAGTCTGATAATGATGGATGAGATTTCCACCCAGGTGAATTTCACCTTTGTCTAGCTGATAGAAAGAGAGCAATAAATAAGCCAGCGTAGATTTACCGCTGCCGCTAGGCCCCACAATGGCAGTTATACTTCCTTGTGGTGCATAGAATGAAACGTTTTGGATAGCGGGTTGGCTAGTACCCGGATAACTAAATGAGATATTGTTAACTTCAACATCATATTGAGTAGGTGCGGCTAATGGCCCAGAAACTTGCGTTGCAACTGTTTCTATCTCGGCAATATGCGTTTCACCCACTTGTGTCAATGCAGTTACATTGATCAGGGGAATAATCCCGCGTAAAGGGGTAATCGTGGCAAACAATAGTAGGGTTGTGATGAGCATTTCGGAAATTGAGAGCGTTTCTGGCACATGGAAGCGTAGAGCACCAGCCAGTATTCCCACAACTACACTCGTATCAATAACGATGTAGAACAGACTCAATAGTGGTATGCTTTTGAATACTCCCCGTCGGAATGCGGTACGTAATTGTTCAATTTCTTGGACAAAACGTTGTTCTACCGTTGTGGTTGTTGCTGCTGCACGGATAAAGGCCATGCCTTGTGCATATTCTACAATCGCTTCAGATACGCCAGCCATCATAGCAGCTCGTCGACGTAATATTTCATTGAGTTTTTGGCGGATCGCGATCAGGATGAATAATCCAACCATCAATACTAACAACGCACTGCCAGCCACAAACCAATCGAACCAAAATAAAGCCAGATAAATGAGCGCCAGCATCACAATCTGACAGGTGATTTGTGGAGTGGTATAGGCTGACTGATTTTCCTGCCATAGCACATCCTCGGATAATGTCAGCGCTATTTTTCCGGCACTTAAGCCCCGAATTGTCGCGACCGACATACTCACAAGCCGTTGTAGTAAAGAGCGCCGGATCTCGATACCCAATCCATAAGCGGCAATGGTGAGTTTACGCAGTGCGCGGGACATAAACGCGAACCGCAACAACAATAAAATAACTAATAATATCAGAGTGATAATCGGCAGCATATCAGTGCTACCTTCTTTCAGATGACGATCCTCCAGATGTGTGATAGCCCAAGCTGCGATGGCAAGTTGAGCAATAATTGCTATGGTATCAAGCTGCTTATATAACAAGCCAATGAACCAAACCCGTTGCAGTTTCGGGGACAGATGTTGCTGGAGACGATTAAATAACCCCATGATAATTTACTCCTGTTCTGGTATTTTCTCCCCGCCAAGCAGCCCACTGTTTGGCATAGGCACCTTGCTGTGTGATAAGTTCATCATGGATGCCTTGTTCAATGATTTGTCCTTTATCCAAAACCACTATTTGATCAAGATGACAAATGGTCGGCAGGCGATGGGCAATAACAATCACTGTCTTATTCTGGCCTGTTTGGGTATGACATAGTGCGTTGAGTGCTTGTTGCATCTCTTTTTCACACTCAGGATCGGCATAGGCGGTCGCTTCATCCAAGACAAGGATTGGCGCGTTTTTCAGGATAGCGGCGGCAACGGCGATACGCTGCTTTTCTCCCACAGATAAGCTGATACCGTTGTTCAGTACTGTGTTGTAACCCTGTGGTAACTGTTGGATAAATTGGTGTGCTTGAGCTGCGATAGCTGCGGCTTCAACCTCAGCCAGGGAAGCATTAGGACGGGCCAAGCGTATGTTATTAGCTACCGTATCGTTGAACAGAAATACCCGCTGAAAAACAAAAGAGATGTTATTGCGCAGGGTGAGTTCATCCATATTGCGGATATCAACACCACCAACAGTAATTCTGCCTTGCTGCGGGTCCCAAAGACGAGCAATCAAACTGGCTACTGTGGATTTACCAGAACCACTGGCTCCGACCAGAGCCATTGAGCTTCCGGCCGGTACGGAGAATGAGATGTTATTTAAGGCATTATCCTGCTCATCTTGGTAGGAGAAACTGACATTTTGCAAAGTTACACTGTTATCAACAGGTGTGTGACTCTGAGCACATGGTGCTAGTTCAGGTTGGTTCATTAACCAGTGATAACGTGTGATTAATGCTTCTTGCTGTTGCAAGCGGGTCATTACAGCGAACATGGAGGAGGCAATATTGCCGAACGCCATGGCAGCCAGAATAAAGAAGGTAAATTCAAATATCGAGATTTCTTGTCGGTTAACTAACCAGACCGCCAAAGGGAGTACGAACAGTAAATTGGCGCTGGATAGGACAAAAAATCGGCTGGATTTGACCTGCACCTTCTCTACCCAAACATCGATAATACGTGTCAGAGCGGTAAATGCTTTTTCGGCACGCTGTAGCGCAATATTGCCGCCTGAATAGGTTTTTACTACGGGGATTGCATTGATAACTTCTCCCATCGTCGAAGCAATGCGATTTTGGGCTGCGTAAAAGCGCTGAGTTGTGGTTTGAACTTTCATCTGGATATAGATGAACAGTAGACAAGCGCCTAAGGTTGGAGCAAATGCCGCCAATGCCAGTCGCCAATCGATAGCCAACATGACGCTCACCGCGATCAGCGGGCCGAACAGGGTTGCTGACATTTCTGGAATAATGTGGGCAATCCCATCTTCGAGCTGTTCGACGTCATCTAACATTATCTTTTTGATTTCAGTACTGTCAGTTAGCATAAAGAAGCCCAGAGGAACGGACTTCAACTTATTACTGATATTACGCCGAATATCAGCCTGAACGTCGGCAGCTATCAAATGAGAAACAAACGTTGAAGCACTGAAAGTCAACATAGCGGCAAAAGTAGAACTTAATAACATGACACCATAACTCAGGAGTGTGTCGTATTGCCTGTTATAGATGGATTGAGTAATCAGCCCAGCAACTGCCGCCGGCAAAATTTGCAGGCCAGCGGAAACAATGGCAAGTGCAATAGCTACGTAATTCAGAGCACGGTATGGGCGCATCATATTCCATAATGCTTTAAGAACGCCGGCATCAGCGGCACGTTGCTCTGGCGAATTCTGGACAGACGAGTCGTTACTGAGCATAGATGTTTTCCTTTTGGAAATCGTGGTACTTGCGTAGTGTCCAGAACAGGCCAGCGAGGGTGAAGAGTGATGCGAGAGCGAAAAGGGAAGAATAGCCCGCTTTGGTAACCAGCAGTCCACCGAGCATTGAACAGATGATCGCAATGCCCATATCTGCCGATTGCATCACAGCAAAATCCACACCAGATTGGGTGCCTACTGCCAGAGACATCATCTGGGTGTATAAGGCAACAAATTTTGCCGCAGTGATCAACGTGATAAAGACGTATGCTGCTGAAAGCAAAGATACGGAGGATTTTGGTTGTTGGGCAATCCAAAAAATCCCCACCAGCACTATACATTCAAGCAGCATAAGGCCCATTAATGTTTGCATGGTGCCCAACTTACGTACAAGAATACCGCCAAACAGGACACCAGATAATCCGGCTAATGCACCTCCGCTGGCTGCAATAATGCCTAATTGAGTTAAATCCACTCCGCGATCGACCAAAAATGGAGAGAGCATACCGAGTGACAGACGTGTACCAAGCATACATAACAGGATTAAAACCAATGCCTGTTTAACCGGAGTACGGCGAAATGCAATCTTGAGGGATGGGGGGGCGGTAGACTTTGAAACATCCGGTTCTCTCTTTTCCTGTATTTTTCGGATGAATAAAATAGGCAGCGACATCAAGAGAATCACTATGGCTAATACGCCTGCTCCAATGTGCCATCCATACAGTGAGGTCAGATATAAAAACAGGCCGCTACCGATAATTGCTCCCAGATAACTACCACCAACCTGCATGACATTGCACCAGGGGCGATGCTGTGGTGATAACCGATCAATAGCATGACCATCTGTGGTAGTATCTACGACGGTCAGGCAAAGTGTTATCAGAAATAGCGCCGCTATAATTAACGGCATATGTTCGGCAGGTTTTGCCAATGATATTAAACAGAAAAGGAAAAAAATTAAAATGTTACCACAGAGCATGATGCGGCGGGGGTTGGTATCCCCCGAACCTGATTTACGATAATGCTCTACAATCGGCGCCCAAAGAAATTTGCATGCCCAGGGTAACATTAACAGATAAAGTAACCCTATTTTATCCGGCGTTACACCGTGACTGCGCAGAAACGCAGGCATGCTTTGTAACGTTAACATACCAATGGTGCTTTGTATGGTGTAAACACCAGCCAAAGTCAGAAGTAGTAACGAAACATGACGGGAGTTTGAAATATTGCTCGTCATAGTGCAATGCTCACATCCAGCCCAACATTCAAGCCCTTACTCATCATACTGAGCGTATGGCCTTTCGGGAAACTAGAAACACGGTACTTTTTATTGCCCAGGTTTTCGCCATAAAGCTTAATATTGACACCATGGGTCATCTCTAAACTTAATGAAGCGTCATAGAGAGTATATGCACCTTGTTCAAGGGTATTTGCTTCATCAAAGTAGCTTTTTGAATAATGGCGGGCACCAGCATTGACATAGAGATTTCCTGGTAAGAATGTCTGTTTAATCAGATAGTCGATACCTGCATTAAGCATGACATTTGGTGCATAAGGCAGACGTTTGCCGTTGTAACTTACGCCAGTTGTTGTATCGGTTGCATAAGTGAAATTTGATTTACCAACGTTAGCGCCAAGAGAAAATCTGAGCCCCTGCATTGGTTTAATCTGGCTACTCAGTTCAATACCTTTACTTTCTGCTTTTCCGGCATTGCGAATGGATTGCATGGCAATAGGTCCAACATAGATCTGTTTGTCTTTTGAATAGATGTAATAAATCGCGCTGTTTAATGTCACGGTATCATCAAAGAATGCGCTATTCCAGCCGAATTCATAATTGTCTGAAGTTTCGGTATCGTAAGGCTTTCTATCCTCAGCAGAGGAAATAATGTTATTGAATCCGCCGGGTTTATAACCTTTAGTGGCAGAAATATAGAAACGGGTATTAGGCGTGAATTGCCAGCCCAAAGCCGCTTTAGGTGTAAACTCATTGTTGGAAACTTGATTTTCAAAAGCGTTGATCGTCTTTATGCCAGAACGGCCTGCATAGGCTATCTGTGATTTTTCATGTGACAAACGTCCGCCAAGAGTCAGATCCCATTGAGAAGCGAGTGGTAATTTAACCTCACCAAACAGTGCCAGGGATTTTGTCTTAATTGTGTTCAGGGAATCACTATAGTAACCAGGATAAGCACCAACCAGATGTTTACTATTTTCATTTGAGAACCAACCGCCGAGAACACTGGTGATTCCATTTGAGTAGTTAGAATTTAAACGCAGTTCTTGGGTTGTGGCGTGGTGCTTCTCTTTCCATTGACCCCCGATGAAATTACGGAAAATATCGCGATCCTGATAGGAAGTGACACTGGTTAATGCACTGTTGCCGAAATCATATTCAGCCTTCAGTGCATAACTGTTGACTCGCCGTTTTAAATCAGGAATAGGGCCATCGTACTCTTTCCGACGGAATTGCTCGTCGGTTAAATAAAGCTCTTCATGTGAGTTGAGATCCTCGTGAGCAAAGCTAAGTTCAGCATTGAAAGGTGAATCATCTGGCGCAAATGTCAGTTGGCCTTTACCTAACCAAGTTTTACTGGAGTCAATACTTTTACGATTTGGTGCATCAATTTGCCCAGGTTCTTTTACCCAACGTAGGCTCGTACTGCCATAAAGAATGCCTTCTATAAGAGGCGTTGATCCGCTGAAGGAACCGCCTTGTTTCAATTTAGAATAATTACCAGACAGGTTAAGCCAGGGACCTTCTTTGGGGGAACGGGTAACAATATTGATAACTCCCGCTTGGGCGTTCCTGCCGTATAAAGTGCCTTGAGGGCCACGTAATAATTCTACGCGTTCTACATTAATTAATTCTTGTGTTAGGAATTGATGATCCTGAGGAACACCATCAACATAAATTCGAACGGAAGGTGAATAATAGTCAGGTGAACTGATACCGCGGATTGTGGTTGCCGAATAGGTTCGGTTACCGCGAGAGCGAATTTGTAAACCGGGGAAGGCACGTTCAAGATCCTGCACTTGGGTAATTCCCGCTTGCTCAAGTTCTTCGCCAGTTTTAACCAAAATGCTGCCATTAATTTTATTTAATGCTTCCTTCTGTTTGTTAGCCGTCACGATCAAAACATCTTCTTTCGCTTCAGATGTATGTTCCGCCCAGACTACGGGTGTAATTAAGCAACATAAGACAGACGCATTAGCATATTTTTTTTTCATATAAGTACTCATTATGCCCTTTCAAATCATGTTTTACAAAAATCAGGTATGGTAAAACGAAGAAAACTTATCAGGGAGGCTAACAGGAATAGAGAAATAGGGCTAACGGGATAGGGACAAAAGTAACGCGATACGTACTATTGATAATAATTATCATTAATGATAAATTGCGTGATATTTACATTATGTATATATATATAAAATAAAAGCATAATGAATCTAGCACGAACAATATACTGTTTTTATTGTGGAAATAGCTTTTTAAATGGAATCTGATGCTAATTTTACAGAGGATCTCATGAAGACGATTTATAGCGAGAAATTGTGCATTTTCACTGCTGGTCATTGCAATTACATACGTCCACAGGTGGTGGAAAATAATATAAATCCCCCGTTACTTACTGAGGAATTATCTGACGGAATTCATATAAACCGTATTCGTCTCGATCTTAACAAAGATTTAACAGAATATTGTGAAGGGCCACCAACGGTATCAATTGCTTTTGTTCTAAGTGGGAAAGGAAAAATGGCGATTGAAAACGGCGATATTTTAGATATTAATCCGGGAACAATGATATTTTTCTATTCCCCTAAAAAAACACGAGGTATGAATTTTTTTGGTAGTGGAAAATGGCATATTCTTGATATTCGTTTTTCTCTGAACGAAATTGAAGCTCAGGAATTGCCATCTTTTACCAAATTAGCGACTAGTTTTGAAAAAAATGTTAGTTACAGTAATGTATTAATGATGGCTGGTCCTATTCATCCGCCATTTATGCAGATAGTTAATCAAATAGAAGAATGTCAATTAAATGGTAATGTCCGCAAGATTTATTTAAAGGCAAAAGCATTAGAAATTCTCGCGTGTGTGACGGCTCAAGTTTATGATTGCCAATATAATGCGATTAACGGCTTACAGCGTCGAGCTGTTTACAATGCAATAAAAATAATTAATAACGACTATCATTACCCTTGGACAATAAAATCATTATCAAGAGCAGTAGGTTTGAATGAGCGGAAATTAAAAGAGGGATTCCGTGCGGTTGTTTTTCGTACCTTCCATCAATATCTGGAAAATGTTCGTATGATCACGGCAGAAGATTTATTGAAAAAAGGGATGAGTGTTATTGAAGTTGCTACAGCAGTAGGTTATTCCAGTCCAAGCCATTTTTCTAAACGTTTTCGGCAACATTATCTGATCAATCCGAAAGCATGGCAGGCGAAATATGCTGTGAATCATACAATAATGACAGAATATATTGCAGTAGGAGGTCAATAGCAGGTTTGATTGTGACAACAATTTGTTGATTGATATTATAGTATTCTTATTTGGTAACTATTTGAGTTCAAGAAAACAAGTCCTTTTTTAAAAGTGTGAAATCTCTGAATTCGACAGACAGATCATTTTTAAGCTCTCACTTTTTCGACAAAACTCTAATACCAATGAAATTTGGACTGAAATTCGTGACCATAGTACAACCGGAATAATCTAATTATCAGGAAAGAAGAGATAAGTTCAGAGATAATACTCTCTCTTAACTTATCTCATTATATCAAAAATTTACCGAAATTATTTCAATTCCAGTTCATTCATAGCAGCGATGCTGAATCCGCCATCAACATGCAGGATCTCACCAGTAATACCGCCAGCCAGGTTAGAGCACAGGAATGCAGCAGCATTACCTACATCTTCTGTGGTAACGGTACGACGGATAGGTGTGACAGATTCACAGTGTGCCAGCATCTTGCGGAAGTCCTTGATACCAGATGCGGCCAGAGTGCGGATTGGGCCTGCGGAAATACCATTAACACGAATACCTTCAGCGCCCATCGCATTTGCCATGTAACGTACGTTTGCTTCCAGAGACGCTTTTGCTAACCCCATAACGTTGTAGTTAGGGATTGCGCGCTCTGCACCTAAATAGCTTAAGGTAAGCAGGGCAGAGTCAGGATTCAACATGCTGCGACAGGCTTTTGCCAACGCAACAAAGCTGTATGCACTGATATCATGTGCAATTTTGAAGCCTTCGCGATTGACGGCATTGACATAATCGCCGTCAAGTTGTTCAGCAGGTGCATAGCCGATAGAGTGAACAAAACCGTCGAATTTCGGCCATACTTTACCTAGTTCAGCGAACAATGTGTCGATACTTTCATCTTTAGCCACGTCGCATGGCAGAACGATGTTCGAATTCAGTGATGCAGCGAATTCTTCGACACGAGGTTTCAATTTGTCATTTTGGTAGGTAAAAGCCAGTTCAGCACCTTGATCGTGCATTGCCTTAGCAATTCCATAGGCAATAGACAGTTTACTGGCGACGCCAGTGATTAGAATGCGCTTGCCGGTCATGAAACCCATAGCAGTTCCTTATTGTTCTTAATGATCAAAATACCAAAGTTAATATTGTGGAATAATAATATACTCACTATAACTAGGGTATCATTGTTAATAAACGGGTATGATTCTACCACGCTGGAAAAAAATGTGGTGAGTTTCCACTGCTGTTCCGATCAGTGATAAAATCAAGTGATATCCTGTCTCCATGCTTCGGCGGACAGAGGTTCGCCAAAATGGCTGGCTATCATCTTGCGTGTAATATCATGTAATGGAGACGCCAGCACTTCGGCAGTATTACCGCGCTCTACGACTTCCCCCTGATGCATGACTAACACCTGATCACTGATGTGTTTCATCATACCGAGGTGTTGGGTGACATATATGTAGGCAATACCATGTTTCTCCTGTAATTCCAGCATCAGATTAATAATCTGGGAACGCATAGACATATCAAGAGAAGCTAATGCTTCATCAGCAACAATAATTTGTGGTTGTAATATTAGTGCTCGTGCCAGTGCCACACGTTGCTTCTGACCTGAAGCCAGCATGTGTGGGTAATAATTGGCATGATCGGGCAACAGCCCGACTTGGCGTAATGTCTGATTGATGCGTTTTTCCCGTTCAGAAGGAGAGAGTTTCGTATTCAGGATTAAAGGCATATCCAGAATTTGACCAATCCGTTGACGAGGATTTAATGACGTACTGGGATCTTGAAAAATCATGCGGATGAGCTGGCTACGATAACTATAATCCCCGTAAACCAGTTTATGGTTGTTGATCAATATCTCACCTGCTGTAGGTTCGATAACCCCTGACAGCATTCTGGCCAGTGTAGATTTGCCTGAGCCATTTTCTCCGATGATCGCCAGTGTTTTGCTGGGTTGCAAAGTAAAACTTACGGGTTTCACGGCATTAAGATGATGGCGGCGGAAAAATCCGGCACGATAACGGAACGTTTTCGTCAGGTTTTTAACTTCCAATAATGTCTTGACCACTTATTGTTCCTCCATGTTCAAGGGGAAGTGACAAGCAAAGGTATGACTTTTGACCCCCCGCAATCGTGGCGTTTCAATACAGGTCTTCTGGGCATAAGAGCAACGAGGCCCCAGCCGGCACCCAATCGGCAAATGTTCCAATGATGGAATCACACCGGGTAGGGTGTTCAGGCGACTTTTATGGGGTAGTGGGCTATCGAAGTCAGGAATTGAACGAATCAATGCCTGTGTATAAGGATGACGAGGAGTTACCAGCAGCTCATCAGGTGTAGCACTTTCCACCGTTTGACCACAATATAACACGTTGATGCGCTTTACTAATTTACTCATTATTTGCAAATCATGGCTAATTAACAAAATCGTCATGTTGTTGTTTTGATTCAGACTCGATAGCAAACGGAATATTTGGGCCTGCGTTGTTGGCTCCATTGCATTGGTCGGTTCATCGGCAATCAGCAATCTTGGCTGATTGGCAAGCGCAATGGCAATCATCACTTTTTGACACTCTCCATCAGTTAACTCATAGGGATAAGAGTTCATAATGTCATGGTGATCTTTGATGCCCACCCGATGGAGCAATTCAATAGCACGGCGTTTTTTCCAGTTAAATCGTTGCCACCAACGACCTTTAAACGTCCAGCCGGGAATAGATTGAATAAGTTGTTTACCAATACTCTCCGATGGATCGAGGCATGATTGGGGTTCTTGAAATATCATTGAAATATTGTGACCAATGATTTTACGGCGCTGTTTTGGTGTCAGGCGTAATAAATCAATATCATTGAAGCGGAAACGATCTGCGGTAACTGTAAGGTTATCTTTTGTGACACCACAAATAGCCTTGGCGATCAGGCTTTTACCAGAACCTGATTCACCGGCCAGTCCGAGTATTTCACCTTCTGTTAACGAAATACTCATCCTGTCAACGGCTTTGACAGGGCCTTCTGCCGTCATGAATTCAATTGTAAGATTACGGATATCGAGTAACGGCATTATTCGACTCCTGCATTAATAGCACGGTGCAGGCCATCACCAAGTAAGTTAACCAGCAGGACGCTGAGCATAATCGCCACACCGGGTAACATCACTGTCCAGGGGGCAGTGTAGATTAATTCCAGTGATCCACCGAGCATAGCTCCCCATTCAGGTAATGGCAATTGTGCGCCAAGATTGAGAAAACCTAAAGCTGCAATATCAAGGATGGCAATAGAGAAAGTACGTGTTAATTCACTGACTATCACAGCAGTAATATTCGGAAAAACGGCATAACGTAAAATATGATAATTTGAAGCGCCATCCAAACGGGCAGAAATGATATATTCTTTATCCAACTCGTCATGCACAGCGGTGTAAATGGTCCGCACGATCCTTGGTAATAAGGCCAGCCAGATAGCAATCATCGCATGTTGCAGGCTGGCTCCCACAAAAGCAACTACAATGATGGTCAATAGCAGTGAGGGAATAGAAAGTAAGGTGTCAAGAATGTGGTTCAGAATTGCAGACTTCAACCCATGTGTTATCCCAGCAAGGCTGCCGATAAATAATCCGACAATGGCTGCTGCCGTAGTCACAACCAATGCCGCACCAAAAGTAGAAGAAGTGCCAATCAATAATCGACTGAAAATATCCCGCCCAAGATCATCTGTGCCAAGAAAAAAGGCAACATTACCGTAATGTGACCACGAAGGGGGCATTAACTGGTCGATAAATTGCTGATCAAGCTGATATGGAGCAATATAGCTACCGAAAAGACTTAAGACAATTAAAATCAGTACGCCATAGAAACCCGTCATTGCCAGTGCGTCAGCATAGAAAAAACGCCAGATAACTTTTAGGGGTGAAGGCGTTTTCTTTTCACGGTAAAAATTATCTAAGGGCATACCATTCCTTATGTTTTAAGGGATTAGCCATCGCGCCAATAATATTTGTCAGCACGTTAACTGAAATAACTAAAGTTCCTATTATCATCACCCCCGCAGAGATAGTCGAATAATCCTGCTGACGAATGGCACTGATGAGCCAACGTCCTAATCCAGGCCAATTGAAGACTTGTTCTGTGACCATGGCTAATGTGAGCATGGTTGAGAATTGTAATCCCAGCTTGGGGATAATGGGAGGCAGGGCATTATGCAGTAAATGACGACGGATAATCGTCAGTCTTGATAAGCCACGAATGGAAGCAGATCTTATATAGTTGGATGCTGAAACCTCTTCCGCACTATTACGCATCAAGCGAATAACATCAGTCATCGGAGCAACTGACAGTGTGATAACAGGTAAGATCATGTGCAGGATGACATTCATGATCATTTCATTACGATGAGGGCTTTTTGATAACCAGGCATCAATTAGTGCTGAACCTGTTACGGGTTCCATCCGGTACAGCAAGTCAATCCTTCCTGATATTGGTAACCAACCTAAATGTAGTGAAAATAAGAGAGTGAGTAGTAAAGCCAGCCAGAACACTGGAATAGAAAAACCAAACAGTGCAAGCGTGCTGATAATTTTATCTGCCTTTTTATTCCGCCATACACCAGCAATAATCCCTAAAGGGATACCAATTAATAACGCCAGAGTGAATGAAAGCAGGCAAAGTTCAAGAGTTGCCGGAAATACATCATACAGTTGTTCAACAATTCTCTCACCATTAATGCTGGAAATGCCAAAATCCCACTGTAGCAGGCCGTGAAAATAGAACAGATAGGCATCAATCAGTGATGCACCGCTCAAAGGTCCGTGAGGCGTAAAATACACCAGACTAAAGCTGATTAATGAGAGAAAAAATAACGTCACAACCAGCAATAGCAAACGACGCAGAATATAAATAATCATTTGCTTCCCTTTTCGTTTTTAGCCGGCGTAAGTTCAGTAGATATATAGTGTTCCTGCTCTCGGTAAACACCGGCAAAGGAGCTATTGCCAAAAGGACTCAGAACTAATCCTTTAATATCATAGCGAAATATCTGTGATCTCATTGGATAGGCTAATGGTAATACAGGTAATTGTTGGGCAAGGATTTGCTGTGCAATATGATAACTTTTGATACGTGACGCGAGTTGTTGATCTAACAGTGCCTGGTGGATTGCATTATCAAAAGTCGGATCACACCAGCGGCTCAAATTTGTTTGAGATGCGATAGCTGCACAACTAAAAAGCGGGCGGAAAAAACTATCGGGATCGTTACTGTCAGTAGACCAACCCGCTAACGTCATATCATGGGTTTTGTCCATTAATTGGTTTTCCTGAAAACGGCCTTCAACAGAGCGGATAGACATGTTAATACCGACATGTGCCAGATCTGCTTGAATCAACTCCGCCATTTTCAAAGGACTTGGGTTATAGGGTTGTGAAGTGGTTGGCACCCATAATGTCAGCTCCAGTCCAGTTAAACCCAATTTATGCAGGATCTTGCGGGCTTTTGCCGGATTATATTCGGTGATTTCAGCCCGATTATCATAAGCCCATGATGCTCTTGGTAAAATAGATGCCGCGGTTTCAGCCGTACCATAATAGATAGTTCGCATCAATCTTTGGTTATTAATGGCATATGCAATGGCCTGACGCACTTCCAGTTTATCTAATGGCGGTTTACTGGTATTGAATGCAAGATAGGCAATATTCATCCCTGAACGTAAGGTCAGGCGCAAGTTTGGATCATTATGGAGTAAGCTCCATTGGTTAGCCGTTGGGTAGGCCAATACGTCACATTCACCAGTGAGTAATTTGGATATCCTGCCTGTACCACCCGCTCCAGTATCTACAACGAATTGTTCCATCAATGGCTTACCTTTCCAATAATTATCATGCCGGACAAGACGGATATATTGCCCCATCTGATAATCTTCCAGCATGAATGGCCCTGTCCCGACGGGCTGCCAGTCAATTTGTTCCTCTCTGTTTGTGCTATACAGTTTCTGCCCATATTCCGCAGATAATATAGGAGAATAAT
This sequence comes from Xenorhabdus budapestensis, assembly GCF_002632465.1. Taxonomy (GTDB): domain Bacteria; phylum Pseudomonadota; class Gammaproteobacteria; order Enterobacterales; family Enterobacteriaceae; genus Xenorhabdus; species Xenorhabdus budapestensis. The sequence continues at coordinate 46,915 of NZ_NIBS01000004.1, forward strand.
GAGTGGCTAAATGCCAGAGAAAAGAAGCATCAGGGGCGTTCAGGCGGAACTCGACAGTATATGTATCTATTTTTCGGATATCCTGAACGGAATCACCAAACTGTAAACTATCAAAATAGGGGTAATGCCCACCGTTGATATAATGATAATAGTGCGTTTTGTCGAATAAACGGCGGAAGCTGAAGATAACATCATCAGCATTCATCATACGGGTCGGAGTAAACCAGGCAGTTGACTGAAAAGCAACATTATGACGCAGGTAAAAACGGTATGTTGCTCCGTTATCCCTTACTTCCCAGCGAGAAGCTAATTCTGGCATTAAACGATAAGTCAGAGGATCTACTCCCAGCAGGCGATCATAAATCTGGGCGGCCAGAGTATCTACGGTCAGGCCGCTAATAGCCATTTGGGGGTTAAAGGTATTCAGGTTACCGTTGACGCAATAAATAAAACCATTCCGCCGCAGGGCTGCCGGAACATAGGATATACCTTCTGATATATGTCCATGAGCCACTTTGGCAGTAGCTTTAGTCGTTTCTGGAATTGCTATCTCAGCAGCCGGAGTGGATGCTGAAAACAATAATATGATCCAGTAAATCAAATAGCGCATATGAAACATCAGATCAGTTATGGGAAAAAGTCTGGCTATTGTAGCTTAACTAACCCTTCTTGCTCAAAAACAATGGGTAGATCACGATAGTGAGAAAAATTCTCAATAAAATACTTTACAATCACTATTGATAAGCATTATCATTCTCATCGTGCTGTTGAGATGTATTTCATGACCCCAGTCTGTTGTCTCAACAAGCATGACATTGCTCACATTGCTTCCAGTATTTTTATTATTAGCCAGCTCGGGTGCTGGCTATTTTTTTATCTGCACAACCTTCTGCATTTTTTCTTTTATAGCCCAAAACTAACCCATAAATAGCCGATAATTTTTAATCCATAACATGGATATTGATGTGATGTTTTTTGATTAACCCACGTAATTGATGGTATGTCAGGTTGAGTTTTTCAGCCGCTTTTTTCTGGCTGTATTGGCTTTCTGTTATTGCTTGTATAATCAGTCGCTTTTCACAGTCATTTTGCCATTGTCTTAAATCGAGAGGTAAATCGGGAAGAAAATAGTCACTGGCTACATTATGGTTGGAGGTCTTATCTGACACCGTTTGTGCGGAAGATGAAGATATTGGTGATGTTGAAAAAGGATTGATAATAACAGTATTTAATTCATTTTGATTATCTCCATGGCGGTAGATAGAGCGCTCTATAACATTTTTCAATTCACGAACATTGCCGGGCCAATGATAATCAAGTAACTGCTGTTTGGCTTGTTCGGTAAATCCCGGAAAGAAAGAAAGGCTTAATTCCTGACACATTTGAATGGCAAAGTGTTGTGCCAGTAACATAATATCTTGATGTCTTTGGCGCAATGGAGGGATGTTGACAACATCAAATGCCAGCCTGTCGAGCAAGTCAGCCCTGAATTTTCCATGAGCTGCCATAGCAGGTAAATCTTCATTGGTGGCACAGATCAGCCGGACATCAACTTGTAAGGCTTGGCTGCCTCCCACGCGTTCAAAATATCCATACTCAATGACCCTTAATAGCTTTTCTTGTACTTGCATTGGAGCAGTAGCAAGTTCGTCAAGAAACAGTGTTCCGCCATCGGCCCGTTCAAAACGCCCCAGATGCTTCGAACGGGCACCGGTAAAAGCACCAGCTTCATGACCAAAAAGCTCTGAATCCAGTAAATTTTCGTTGAGGGCGGCACAGTTCAGTGAAATAAAAGGGCCTTGCCACCTGGGAGAAAGATAGTGCAAACGGCGGGCAATTAGCTCTTTACCTGTTCCTCGTTCTCCCAAAACCAAAACAGGTTTATTTAATTTTGCCAATTCAGAGACTTGTTCCAAAATCTCAATAAAATTGTTTGCTTCCCCTAATAGGTTATCAGTGAACTGATTCATAATTTTTCCACTAATAGATGGTGTTTTTAGCCAATTACTGGTTGATTTGACTACATTAAAACATTGTAAGAAAAAATCAAATGAAAATTAAACGATATATTTCAATATGATAATTGAGATATAAAAGTTGGCACGTATCTTGTATTTAACTGAATGCCTTACTCTGTATCTTACTTAACAGTACACAGGCATAACATACATATATTCTAATGAAAGAGGTTTATGACTATGGGTATTTTTTCTCGTTTTGCTGATATCGTTAACGCTAATATCTCTTCTTTGCTGGATAAAGCAGAAGATCCACAAAAAATGATCCGCTTGATGATTCAGGAGATGGAAGATACGCTGGTGGAGATACGTTCAACATCTGCCCGTACATTGGCTGAGAAAAAGCAGCTTCTGCGCCGTATCAGCACCGGAGAAAGTCAAATTGAAGGTTGGCAGGAAAAAGCCGTATTGGCATTGAGTAAAGATAAAGAAGACCTGGCTCGTGCCGCCTTGATTGAAAAACAAAAAGTCAGCCAATTGGTTGAAACGCTGAAAAACGAACTGTCTATTCTGGATGAAACGTTTGACCGTATCAAAGGAGAAATTGCTGAACTGGAAAACAAATTGACAGAAGCGAGGGCAAGACAACAATCTTTGACTTTGCGTCATCAGGCGGCGGCTTCTTCCCGTGAAGTACGTCGTCAGTTAGACAGCGGTAAAATTGATGAAGCCATGGCACGTTTCGAGCAGTTTGAGCGCAGAATTGACCACATGGAAGCAGAAGCGGAAGCTGTTGGTCTGGGGAAAAAACAATCACTGGAACAGCAGTTTGCAGAATTGAAAGCGGATGATGAAATTAGTGCACAGCTTGCTGCACTCAAGGCTAAAATGAGTGCGAAAGATTCACTGTGATAGCAAATGTTATTTGCACTTCCATTTACAACTAAGGAAAGGTAATGGCCAATATATTTCTGGGGATCCCACTGATCCTGTTTGTACTCTTTGTGTTACCCATCTGGTTATGGCTGCATTACAGCCACCAGAATCGCGGTAAATTAGAGAACAATGAAATTCAACGTTTGGAGCAGCTGGCAGAAAATGCCCGGCGTATGCAGGAGCGAATCAAAACGCTGGAAGATATTCTTGATGCAGAACATCCAAACTGGAGACAGTCATAATGTCTAACTCTTACCGTGGAAAACTTTACCGTTTGCCAGAACAGGGAGTGATTAAAGGCGTGTGTGCCGGGTTAGCGCACTATTTTGGTGTCCCAGTTGCGCTCATCCGTACCATGACAATATTGTCACTATTCTTTGGATTATTTGGCATAACAGTATTGGCCTACATTATCCTGACCTTTGTGTTAGATCCCGCACCTACGGGATATCAGGCAGAGGAAAACCGGGCACCATCAACCCGAAAAATGTTGGATGAAGTTGACTACCAATTGCGGGCAGGGGAAGAACGTCTGCGCCAAATGGAACGTTATGTTACTTCTGATACCTATAATGTGCGCAGCCGCTTTCGCCAGCTTTAAGCGATGCCGGATAGATTTTCAGTGAGGCAACTTGAATTATTGGCAGAGATCTAAAGGTTGCTCCGGCTGCAATCCCTCGCCCATTATCTCTCACCCATTGGGTTGGGTGAGGGAATTCACCTATTCGGAAAATCAAAGCCATAATAAACAAGTCATGATAAAAATGGACGACATTGGAGATGTCTTTATTGAAATATGGCAGGCATAAACAATGTTATAGTGTCTAATTCAGGAGAAACATGAAACGATTGCAAAATGAACTGACGGCACTTGTTAATCGTGGAATCGATCGCCATTTACGGCTGGCAGTAACAGGATTAAGCCGTAGTGGGAAAACAGCATTTATTACTTCTTTGGTCAATCAGCTTCTGCATGTTCACAATGGTGTCAGGTTACCGCTGTTTTCAACTGTACGTGATGGGCGTTTATTAGGTGTGAAACGAGTACCCCAGCGGGATTTTGGTGTTCCCCGTTTTACCTATGATGAAAACATTGCCGCGTTGCATAACATACCGCCTTATTGGCCAATTCCGACCCGGGGAGTAAGTGAAATCCGTCTTGCTCTGCGTTATCGTTCAAAAGATTCTTTATTTCGTTATCTCAAAGAAACCTCCACCCTTTATCTGGAAATTGTCGATTATCCGGGAGAGTGGTTATTGGATTTACCCATGCTGGAACAGAGTTATCTGGCATGGTCATGGCAGATGAACGGATTATTGAAAGGTGAAAGGTTAAGCTGGGCCGAACCGTGGTTGGCATTATGTAAACAGTGTGACCCACTAGCACCTGCCGATGAAAATCTGTTGGCCAGAATTGCGCAGGCTTATACGGATTATTTACATCAGTGTAAAACAGAGGGGCTACATTTCATTCAGCCGGGGCGTTTTATCTTACCGGGAGATTTGACGGGAGCACCTGCACTGCAATTTTTTCCCTGGCCGGATATTGATCGAATCGGAGAGCCTCAACTACTTAAAGCGGATAAAAATACCAATATTGGTATGCTGCGTGAACGGTTTACGTACTACTGCAATCACATCGTAAAGGATTTTTATAAAGAACACTTCCTTCGTTTTGATAGGCAAATTGTTCTGGTTGATTGTTTGCAGCCATTAAACAGTGGCCCACACGCCTTTAACGATATGCGTCTGGCGCTGACACAACTAATGCAGAGTTTTCATTATGGCAAACGGACGCTATTTCGCCGTTTATTTTCGCCTTGCATTGACAAGTTAATGTTTGCAGCCAGCAAAGCGGATCATGTCACAGCGGATCAACATGCCAATCTTGTTTCCCTTCTCCAGCAACTTGTACATGAAGCATGGCAGAATGCTGCATTTGAAGGGATCAGTATGGATTGTGTTGGTCTTGCGTCAGTTCAGGCAACTGAAAGTGGTATTGTGGTGCATGAGGGAGAAAAGATCCCGGCTATCAAGGGAAACCGTTTGTCAGATGATAAGTTATTGACATTTTTTCCGGGGGAAGTGCCACAACGTTTGCCTGACAATGCTTTTTGGCAAAAGCAGGGTTTCAGTTTTGAGTCATTTCGGCCAAGACAAGTTAATATTGATGAGCCGTTACCTCATATCCGCATGGACAGTGCGATGGAGTTTTTATTAGGAGACAAACTGACATGACGGATTCCTTGAAGACGGAGCCAAAGGGATCTGGTTCCTTAAAACCAAGAGTCGATTTTGATAATCTTTTATCAACATCATCAGAACCTTCTCTGAAATCCCAAAAAGAATTCAATGAACAGGAGAACGAATTCTATCCGGCTATGCCTGAATTGAATGCTGAGGAGCAGGAAAGTGAATTTGAAGGAGCTGTTAATGCAGCATTGAAGCCTAAGCGCAGCTTGTGGAGAAAAGTTTTTTCTGGCGCAGTGCTATTATTGGGAGTCAGTGTTATTGCCCAGTTTATTCAGTGGATATACCAGTCATGGCAACAACAGAATTGGATTGCGTTGGGCGTAGCAGCCGCAGGCAGTTTGATTATCTTTGCGGGAATAGGTGGTGTAATCAGCGAATGGCGTCGTCTTTATCGTTTACGTCAGCGGACAGAAGAGCGCGATATCGCCAAAACATTATTACAAAGTCATGGCATTAGCAAAGGACGCCAATTTTGTGAAAAATTGGCAGAACAAGCAGGTATAGGGCAACAACATCCGGCTTTGCAACGTTGGCAGACTGCTGTGCATGAAACTCACAATGACCGTGAGATAGTTATGTTATACAGCAAGCTGGTTCAACCTGTTCTGGATGAGCAGGCCAAAAAAGAGATCCGTCGTTCGGCGGCAGAATCTGCACTGATGATCGCTGTCAGTCCACTTGCTGTGGTGGATATGGCCTTCATTGCATGGCGAAATATTCGTCTTATTAACCGGATTGCGGCAATATATGGAATTGAATTGGGGTATTTCAGTCGTATTCGTTTGTTTCGGCTGGTATTGCTGAATATTGCCTTTGCGGGTGCGTCAGATTTGGTCAGAGAAGTGGGAATGGATTGGTTATCGCAGGATATTGCTGCCCGGCTTTCAGCCCGTGCTGCGCAGGGTATTGGAGCAGGGTTGCTTACGGCTCGTTTGGGAATTAAGGCAATGGAGCTATGTCGTCCTTTACCCTGGATTGATGACAATAAACCCAAATTGGGGGATTTCCGTTATCAGCTGATTAACCAGCTTAAAAATACGTTGGCGACTAAGTCCAAAAGTGAAACCAAAAAAACGGGATTGTAACCAACTAGAAATCGTAACCAAATAGAAGCGACTGTCATTTAAATTTGACACTTTGCTTTATTGTCAACTTTAGCTGACAAGGGGCTTCATCTATTGCACAGTAACGAGTAATATTTCAGGTGGCTATGAACATTGTGTAAATAAGGTCGGAATAAATGCGATTGGAAGTTACTTGTCAGGATCGAATTGGGCTGACTCGCGAGTTACTTGATTTATTGGTTTTAAGAAATATTGACCTGAAAGGAATTGAGATCTCTCCTGAGCGTCGTATTTACCTTAGTTTTACTCAAATTGATTTCAATACCTTTCGCCTGCTGATGGCAGAAATCCGCCGTATTAATGGTGTGATAGATGTCAGGACAGTGGCTTTTATGCCATCAGAAAAAGAGCACAGAGCTATGTGGACATTACTGGAGTCTGTGCCTGAGCCTATCTTGTCCATTGACATAAAAGGAAATATTGATTTGGCTAACCTGGCATCCCAGACATTGTTTGGCATTAGTAAAGGAAAAATCAGCCAAAAAAATATCAGCCAGCTTATCAGTAATTACAATTTCCTTCGTTGGTTGGAAAGTGATCATCATCAGCCTCATTCGACAACGTTAACTATCAAAGGAAAATCTTATTTGATGGATATTACTCCCATGCAACTGACTGATGAAAATCAGAAGGTTAAATGTGTGGGAGCGGTGATTATGCTACGTGCATCCGTTTATGCGGAACCTGTGCAGAAAAAATTGACAGTGAATGACGATCAGGCCTTTAAGGATATTGTTGCTGTCAGTCCGAAGATGGTTCATATCGTTGAACAGGCCCATAAAATTGCTATGTTGGATCTGCCTTTGTTGCTTATTGGTGATACAGGAACAGGGAAAGATGAATTTGCCAAAGCGTGTCATCTGAGAAGTGCAAGAGGAAAACAACCTTTTCTTGGACTAAATTGTGCATCTATGCCGGATGACGTAGTAGAAAGTGAACTGTTTGGTTATGCGGCAGGTGCGTATCCGAATGCACTGGAAGGTAAAAAAGGCTTTTTTGAGCAGGCAAATGGAGGCACGGTTCTATTAGATGAAATTGGTGAAATGTCACCACAGATGCAGATCAAATTACTCCGTTTCCTCAATGATGGAACATTTCGTCGTGTTGGAGAGGATAACGAAGTTAAAGTGAATGTCAGGATCATCTGCGCCACTCAGAAGAATTTGGTTGAGTTGGTGCAAAAAGGGGAATTCAGGGAAGATCTCTACTATCGGCTCAATGTATTAACAATCACTTTGCCACCTTTACGGGAGCGTCAGGCTGATATCATTCCATTGACGAATTATTTTGCAACCCGGTTTGCCAGAGAGCAAGATGTAGAAAAACCCAAATTCTCACCTGATCTGGAACAATTCTTGTGTAGCTATTATTGGCCCGGAAATGTGAGGCAGTTGCGTAATGCCATCTATCGGGCATTAACGCAGCTTGAAGGTAACCAATTAAGCCCACAAGATATTCAGTTACCGGAATTAGAAACAGAAACCGCCTTTATCAATGAAGACATTCTGGTTGGCTCTTTAGATGAAATCAGTAAGCGTTTTGAACGTTCTGTCTTGACCCGTCTTTATCGCCATTATCCCAGTACCCGCAAGTTGGCAAAACGGCTTGGTGTTTCTCATACCGCTATTGCCAATAAACTGCGTGAATATGGATTGAGTGGAAAAAAACAGACAGTTGAATTGGATTCGAGTGATGAATAATGCCTGTTTGTGCAAACTACAGGCTTTCTCCGAGGGATAACGTTTTTCAGGAGATAATTTTCGGCTGCTCTTCCTTGCTCAGATCTCCTGAAGGCAGATAGGTCAGGAGATTTGATAAAGGAATGGGAGATGCGATGTGGGAATTTGACAGGCTTGGATGATAGCGGGCTTTATCATCGCAGCTAATTTTGAAATAGAGGGCGGGCGGTCTGACACTTTTATTGCCAACATACAATCAATTACATGCAGAAATGATAAGGAATAACCTGTAGGGCACCGTTTGGTTAAAGGTTGATAATGATCTTCAATACTGCGCACAATGCTGACGGGTGGTGGTTTCCCGACAATCAAAGTATGTAATACAGCCCCTAAGGCATAGATATCAGTCCAGGGGCCTTGCTGTCCTTCTTCATTGGCAGTGTATTGTTCACAAGGCGTGAAACCAGACCTGACAGTGATTTCTTCATCATCAGATAAATGTTCTGTTGTTTTTCGGGCCGATCCCAAATCAAGCAGTATTGGTAACTGATTGTTCTGAATTAAAATATTATCGAGAGAAATATCGCAGTGCAGATAGCCTGCCTGATGAAGCGTATTGAGGGCATCAAATAAGGAAAACAAAATACGACACAGCCAGTTTTGTGTAATGATCTTTGGGTGTTTTAACTGCAACAGTTTTAGTGTTATGCCTCTGTAAAACGGAGTGGCAATATAAGCCGTGCTATTTTGTTGCCAAAAACGCAAGAAACGGGGCAGGCATGGATGATTAAAGTAAGACATTATATGGGCTTCACGCATAAAACTATGAAGACCGATTTTGAATCTCTTTTGCAGACTTGAACAACGCAGGTTTAATTTCAAATCATTGCGACGGATCACAACTGCCGATGGCAGATATTCTTTAATGGCAACAGCACATTTTTTACGGTGATCCCAAGCCTTATATACGATGCCAAATCCACCTTTACCTATAATCTTCTCAATTTCAAACTCATTGAAGCAGTACCCAATAGGTAATGCCTGCAATAATGGGTGCCTGTTATTAAAATAGTTATAGTAGGAATTCTGCATCGGAGATGGCCTCTTGAACCTATGGGTATACACAAGATGTTATGCAGGATCTATTGATTATCATCCGAAAACTGGAATTGAAGTTCCCCTTGTTCGAGTGATACTTGTAATCGGTTATATTGTTCATCCTGAGCACTGGCAGAGAGCAGCCGTTGACTGATTTGTGGCAATATGGTGTTAGTCAAGATAGCATCAACCGTACGACCACCTGATTCAACCTCAGTACAACGGCTGACAATATTTTCAATCATAGCGTCATCAAATATTGCAGCAATGCCATGGTTCTCCAGTAAACGTTTTTGAATTCGCCCTAATTGTAAGTGGACAATATTAGTCATCACTTCGTCATTCAATGAATAGTAGGGAATAACCAATAAACGTCCCAATAAAGCTGCTGGGAATGTGTCTAATAATGGCTTACGTAATGCAGAACTGAGCTGTTCCGGCTCTGGTACGCTATTATCTTGTTGGCTATGCTGGCGGCATAATGAACTGACTAAATCGGCTCCCACATTGGATGTCAGGATAATAATGGTATTACGAAAATCAATGTGTCGGCCTTCACCATCTTCCATCCAGCCTTTGTCGAATACCTGAAAGAAAATCTCATGAACATCAGGATGTGCTTTTTCGATTTCATCTAACAATACAACACTGTAAGGACGGCGGCGAACAGCTTCGGTTAATACACCTCCTTCACCATAGCCAACATAGCCGGGAGGTGCGCCCTTCAATGTTGATACGGTGTGTGCTTCCTGAAATTCACTCATATTGATGGTAATGAGATTTTGCTCGCCACCATATAGTGTTTCAGCCAGAGCGAGTGCTGTTTCCGTTTTACCCACACCAGAAGGGCCACATAATAGAAAGACACCAACCGGTTTATTGGGATCATCTAATTTCGCCCGTGAAGTACGTACCCGTTTTGCGATTATTTCCAATGCGTGGTACTGACCAATCACCCGCTGACTGAGTGTATCAGCCAACTGCAATACGGCTTCGATTTCATCTTTCATCATGCGGCTTAGCGGGATGCCGGTCCAATCTGACACAACAGCGGAAACAACGTTACTGTCTACTGCCGAAAAAATGAGAGGCTCTTCCCCCTGTAAAGTTTCCAATTGTTGTTGCAGATCAGTTAATTCAGTATGGAGAGTAGCGGTATCATTATTTTGGTCTTCATTTAATTGGATGCGTAATTGAATAATTTTCTCTGTTAGAGAAAGTTCTTGTTGCCAGCGTGCTTCTAGCTGCTCTTTTTGTTCTGCCAGAGTGGCGAGTTGATTGAGGATATTTTCTGCTCGCTGCGAGTCACCCATACCGACTTTTGCTTCTCGCTCCACAATTTCCAGCTCAACATTCAGTGCATCTATCTGATGGCGGCAGTTTTCTAGCTGAGGAGGCTCAGCATGTTGGCTGACAGCAACTCTGGCACAGGCTGTGTCCAGTAATGCGATGGCTTTATCCGGTAACTGACGGGCAGGGATGTAGCGGTGGGAGAGGTGCACTGCGGCTTCTACTGCCTCATCTAATAAAAGAATACGGTGGTGTTTTTCCAGTGTATTGACCAGACTACGCAGCATTATCAGAGCTTTGGTTTCGTCAGGTTCATGAACCTGCACAACCTGAAAACGACGAGTCAAGGCAGGATCTTTTTCGATATATTTTTTGTATTCTGACCAGGTTGTAGCACCAAGCGTACGTAGTTGACCTCTCGCTAAGGCTGGTTTTAATAAATTGGCAGCATCACCAGTTCCTTGCTGTCCACCGGCACCAATCAAAGTATGGATTTCATCAATAAACAAAATGATGGGAGTTGGACTGGATTGCACTTCTTCAATCACTTTTCGCAGACGGGATTCGAATTCTCCTTTGATACCTGCTCCTGCTTGTAACATGCCAATATCTAACAACCAAAGCTGAACATTTCGTAAAGGAGGGGGAACTTCGTCTGCGGCAATCCTCAGTGCTAATCCTTCAATTACCGCAGTCTTACCGACACCAGCTTCACCTGTCAGTAATGGGTTATTTTGACGACGGCGCATCAGAATATCAATGATCTGGCGGATTTCTTCATCACGCCCAGACACAGGGTCAATCTCGCCATTACGGGCCCGCGCCGTCAATTCCTGACCATATTGTTGTAGCGCTGAGCCTGTTGCAGTTTGTGCTGTTGCCCCTTGTGTACCTGTTGATGATGCTGTGATCTCCTGAGCTTCATCACTGCCGTCGAATATTGCGTGAAAATTATCGATCAGGACATCTGTATTAATGCGATCAAACAGGGGAGAAATGGCTTTCAGCGCATTGCGTAGATTGAACGTTTTCAATATGCCTATCAGTAAATGGGCACTGCGAATTTGATCAACCCCGAATTTCAGTGAACCGTAAACCCAAGCCCGTTCAACGGCACTGTCAATATGTTCTGAGAGGTCAGAAATGGCGCTGGCACCACGTGGCAGGCGATCCAGTGCTGTAACAATGTCTTTGGTCAACGCAGATTCATCCAGACCGAAGTGATGGAGAAGTTTCTGTAAATCACAGTTTTGTTGCTGCATGATTTGGTGTAGCCAATGCACTAACTCAACATAAGGATTACCACGCAACTTACAAAAAGCAGTGGCACCTTCTAACGATGTGAATAATGTGCGGTTAAGCTTACCAAATAGTACGGAGCGGCTGATTTCTGACATAGCGTGTAATCCGTGATGTTATTACTGACAGTGTTTTGTAGAGAGTGATTATATTGTTGTTTAGTGAAATTGTTGTTTGTTGAAATTGTTATTCAGTGAAATTCTGGATTATAGATTAAGTCACCACAATGGGATTTCTGTTCAATGTTGCCAAGCCAGCTACTTAATCCTAATTTTACTGGCTCTGACAGATGAATACCTTTTATATCGGCTCGATTAAGTATCAGGCGGATATCCCATGCGTATTCGATCCCAAAATATTGATATACCCAATCACGTAGTTGTAGTGACTTTGGTTGGTTTGGTAAGAACGCTTCATACTCAGCTAGGGTTAACGGGCCGAGTTCAAGGCGGAATTTATATTGAACATCATATAATGCTATTCCCAAAAAGGCCGATTCGCCCAAACGAGGCATACTGCGTCCGGCTTTTAACCGCGCCTGATCCTGAGTTTCAATTTTCAGCCATTGGGGAATATTTTGTATAACTTTTAATGGAATATTGAAGTAACTAAATAATATTTTCGCCAACCCTTCCGCACCATGCCCTTGCCGGGATAAATGGCCTGATAACGAATAGCGGGCGTGTTCACTAATTGAATCTGATTGTTGTTGAGCAGGTAACCCCATACCAACCAGACAAGCAAGGTAATGACAGAAACGTTGATTATCCTGACGATCAAGCGACACTGTTGATTGGGAATTAGCCCAGGCACGATAGAACAGCAGTATTAGCCGATGGTGAAATAAATTGGCAAATGCGTTCAGTGTTGGGTCTTGATAGTTATATTGTCGCGCATAAGTATATTCGGTGATATGGAGTGGCAATGGCCCATTCGGGCCGAACAAGCCAAAACTGTAAATCAGTATGTCATACAGTTTTGAGTTTTCGCGTTTTTTGGCTTCAGCAATGGTAGATGGTGCGAATATCATTGATGCTTTTTGACCTAACCGCAGCAGGTCGTATCGCGGCAATGGGGCTGAACCCAGCATATAATACTCCCCGGACTGGGCGTCTATTCGGCGCAGGGTCTGAAATAGATCGAATTGCCACGGTGTCTGGGTTAGTTGCTGCCAAAAATTATCCGGCAGGTGACATATGCGATGTATGGAAATGGCACTTGTTTCGCTCATATTCATTTTTATCTGTAAATACTGGCTATATCAGTTTCTTTTTTCCCATCCGGGCCGGCCAAAAACCGATCCTGCCACGTTGCTGGCTATAGAGAGTCATTTCAGTAAAAGAGTTCATGGTGACCAGGCGTGAGAATAATTTTTCCAGAACACTTCCCAGTAACCAGGGGCTGTTGCCGGCAAATTCTTGCTCATCCACTTCCAGCTCAATGCTGACTCCACGGGCAAAAACGATCGGGCCGGGTTCAGGGACTCTCCGATAAATGGTTTTTAATGAACAATGGCGAATACCATTAATCTGACGGGCGATAGCTGGTTCTGAAAGATTGGCATACAGGCTGAGTAATTGCCGTAATGCCTGAGTCCCTTGCTCATCATTTTTATCCATAAAATTTAGATAGTTAAGCTGGAGGTGACTGATTAATTTCCAGGATATTGAGCCTTGTGCTAAGGCTGGGCGTGGTATGGTTGGTCTTTTAAGAAACACAATCTGGTTGATGGGGATAGAATCCAGCATAACGAAGCTATCAAGATCTTGTTGACGCAACATTGCAGATAAATCACGGTTGGTGCACATGACATCGGCAGTCAGGAACTTGAGTTCATTCGGCCAAGGAGAATGTTGTTCATCAACAATAGAAACAAAGGATTCTGTACCGATATAACTGGTTCGGGTGCCGTAATGATGGGCATGTTCAGATAAAATGCGGGGATCACGGCGCACGGAAAAATAGGCACCGTAATTGCCTTTATCATCACTGAAAGTAGACCAGAAAGGTCTGAAAATTTGTGTTTCTCTGTGTTTAATATCTGCACCATGCAAATGTTTTACGGAAAAGATTTCATAATCCAGAGGCCGGATATTATCGACAACTAAATGATACTCATTAGTACTTTCTTCTACCGTCACACGTTCAGTCAACTTAGGGAATAAATTAATTACGGGTGTACTATTGAGGGCTAAATAAGAGGCATCAACCAGATGCTCCAAATCCATGTCTATTTTGTCCAAAAGCAGGATCAGTTCAAATTCACTCTCTTTTTGCGTTTTTTCCAGCAGAGATTGCATGCCACTAATGCTGAAAAATTGAAAACGTGCCGGAAAAGCGAAATATTCCTGGATCTGACGATAGCCACTGAAAGTACGCGGATCGTTAGGTAACAATGACTGATCATCATCAAACCCTTCATGATGTGGAGAAATATCAGGTAAAACTTGATATTGGGGAGTATCACCAAGGGTCTGACATACTATGCCGACGCAATGTTCCATAAGCAATTCTAACAATCGTTGGGATTGAATATCCGGCCCTGAAAGAAAGAATACTAGTTTATTGAGATCCAATTCGTTGAGGAAAAATTTTCCTTTGCAGGAGAGATGAATGCGCAGCGCACTGATAGCACCGGATTGGTGAAGATTTAAAGTTGCCAGAGGAACGTTGGCAGGGAGTTTACCCAGTTCAACTTTCTGCAAATGTAATGGTTGCAAAATAACGTCTTGTGCTGTGCTGTACTGGAATGTGATGCCATCTTTTTTCAATGTCTGACAGTGCATGAGCGTTCCGCGTGGCACTAAAAATCCATGGCTGATATCCCCTTTACTGGTATCAGGCTGGAGTTCGACGATTGTCATTGATGGAGTAGGAGCCAGATAATTAGGGTAGAGCATCTCCAGTAATTGCTGGGAAAAATTTGGAAATTCAGCATCCATTTTCAACTGAATACGGGAAGTTAGAAAAGCAAAACCTTCCATAAGTCGTTCAACATAAGGGTCAGCAACATCAATACCATGCATACCCAGTCGATTAGCGACTTTTGGATAACGTTCGGCAAATTCTTTGCCCATCTCACGTAAATAAACTAGCTCACGATTGTAATATTCAAGAAGTTTGCTATCCATGTATCCGTATCCTCTCGTATCTGTTTTTACCCTGCTTCTTTGATAATGAAATAACCGTTTTCCAGATCAATATCACTACGGAACAGGAATTCGAGTGGCCAGGGAACACACCACAAAAAACCTTTAATCTCAATGGATAATGTATTGTATAGGTTCAGAGAATCAGTATCGGAAACACAACTCACTTCAAGCTCATCGGCAATAATGCGTGGCTCAAATACATGTATAGCCTTAATGATTTTATGTTGAATATCTTCCCACTCTATTTCAGACATGCGTTTACCCGCCAGGGGTTCCAGCCCAAAGTTATAAACAGAACGGCGTATTTCCGGATACAGGGTAAGATCTTGCTCGGATTCACAGTTGATGCTATTGAGCAACCACTGTAAATCCCGCAGAACATTTTGTCGTAATGTACTGTGTGATATCAGATAGTTGCTGATTGCCTCTTTTTTCTTATCGGGGTCGTTATCAGTGAGCCTATCCAGCAAGGAAGGCTGCATTCTGTCTCTGGCAGTGATACGCTTGGCATTACTCCGACGATGATAACCACCATGTATTAAAGTTATATTGTCATTCATGGAGTACCTATTGGTCGTAGTGATAATGGGCAATAGGGGAAAGATTGCTGAGGCAATGAACTATTTTTAATTTGCCTATTTTTTTAGTTTACTTTGAGAACTTTTATATTTATTGACCTCTTTTTCATAGGCTTGCAGGAAGTTTTCACCAAACAGAACTGAATTTTGCTCAAATTCATTGGCTGTTTTTTGATAGTATTTGGTGAGAAATTCCCACAATGATGTTTTGTAGGTTGACGACAAAGACAAACGCGGCATGCCGCCTTCATCCTGTGCTTTCTGCTCAAGATTTCCGGGATGGAAGAGTTGCAGGATATCTCTCGTAATGGCACGTACTCCTGCAATCATTCCTAATTGGTGTGCTTGTAATTCAATTAAAATATCGCGGGTTGCCTGCTCAATAGGCATAAATCCAGGCATATGATCACCAAACATCTGCACTAAAACAGATTGACCAGAAGGTAATAGCTTAAATGGATTATTGGCATCCAATAGCATTTGAGTCATATCCGCATCAGCTTCCCGTTTCAGCATCGTGCGTGAAGTATTGAGTGCGACGACCCCTTGAGATAACTGGCTGATAAACAGACCTAATTGATACATGCGGTGTTCATCAAATTGTGGTTGGTGAAGATTTTTGAGTCCCATTCCCTCTAATAGAGATGCCAGTAATTTCCCCTCCAGTTTGATCCCGTCTGTTTGATGGTTAGCGGAACTATAGCTTATTGGATCAATACCAAGCCGTTCATAAGCATGATTGTCATGAGTGATGTGAAGGGAATTATTAGCATTACTCACTTGGTGCTTAATATGAGTCTGGTGATTAGCGCTAGCCTGATAATCAGGATATTCATTTGAAGGAACAGGGGGAAAAGGAGGAAAAATATTTTCTTTTGTTTTGGCTTCTTCTATACCTGTATAATTTTTGGCTAAATCTTTACTGAGTTCCTTAGATATCTCTTCTGTTGTGAAGAGTGAAGGTAAAGAAGGTGGCTGAGCAATGGATTGTTTATCCTGAGCAGATATGGGCTGTGATACAGGAGCAAACTGAGAATCGGAAATTTTTGGGTTATCAGGTGATGTTAGTGGTACGGCATTATCTAACATCAAGTTTAGCGGGTCGTCAATTTCCTGGTCATCGTACTGGAATAATGTTGTGGGTGTATTGTTATTCAGAATATCTTCCTGTTGGAAGAGGGCATCTGAGTGGAACATAGTCACGGGATCGGTCGCCCGTAATTGAAGTGTCTCTAAATCGGTTGTGTTTTCAATTTGTGCCAATGGATCAATTGGGTTACGTTCGTCGTTTTCCTGTTGTTGGGATTTGAGTAGTGGGTTATTGTCATTCCCCTCTGATGTTGCCTGATATCTGTTAGGGGAGGACGAAGTATCGGGGGCAGTGAAAATTTGTTCCAGACCATCCCAGATCTCATTGGGAATGCCTGAGCAGTTGGTAGCCGATTGGGATTCCGTATTGATAACCCGGGTAGTTGCTTGCGGAGGCGCACTTTTATTGATATCAACTGCCTGAATCTGATAGTCGCCAATATTCAATACATCACCATCGCGGATTTCAACCTGGCGATCCGGAGCCAATGGTATTGTGTTTAGTAACAGCTCAGATGCAGAGCCACGATTGGTAATCCTACACTCACCATCAGCAGAAATAGAAACGACGGCCTGAAGCCGGGCAATAGCCTGTTCTTCATCGGGTAAAATCCAGTTATTGTCTTTGCTGCGACCGATAGTTCCCCCCGGAGGCGAAAAGTCATAACTCAATTGTATGGGTTGATTTGTACCGCTGTTTTTAACAATGGTGAATCGCATAAGCGTAGATCCCTATTTTTTGATAAGGATAGATTAGTAGAAATAACCTCCCTGTTTCAGGGAGGTTATCGGGTAGTCAATTATGTAATTAGAGTGGTTTATGAGCGAAAGAATCCCATCCATAGGTGACTTCAGCACCTTTTTTACCTGTGAAGTCCAGAGGATAGTAGCTTTCTTTATGGGTTTGGAAGGCCAACTTAACAGTAGAAATATATTGATCAAATGAAAATCCGAGCGATGTGCTTGCTACCATAACGTTTGTCATGACTATACTGTGCCAAAGTACGTTTTCACCTCCTTGTCGCATTACTTCAATTTTAACTTCTTTGATATGTTTACCTATCGTCAAATAATTAGATAAACTTATGCATGATTTATCAAAGAAGAGGCCTACAGTAATACCAGGAACGGTAACTATACCTGAACTCAATCCGCTAGACTGGGTATTTGTAGAAACTTCATTAGTCATTCCCAGTTCAAAAACATGGACGGCTGTCCATTCTTTATGGGTATCGTCACCTGATTCACCTTTAATGCCAGTAAAAGTAATAAACGCGTTGTTAGACATAATCTTTGCCTTAATAGAGTTGAATGGGATGATTGAATCCAATAGATGTATTGGAGTGCGTATATACGTCTAGAAATGCATGTGTATTGTTACTGGAAGCCCCACTGTGCGAGATAATTTTTGATTTTGCTTAGATAAAATAATTTTTTAGTATCATGCTCCTTTTAATGAGGGTAATTTTGAAACCAGACGTAAAGAAACGGTTAATCCTTCTAATTGATAATGGGGTCGCAGGAAAAATTTAGCTTGATAATATCCCGGATTGCTCTCTATTTCTTCGACCAGGACTTCTGCGGCTGCCAGTGGCTTCTTCGCCTTGGTAAGCTGTGATGAATTGACCGGGTCACCGTCAACATAATGAGTGATCCATTCATTCAACCAACGTTCCATATCACTACGCTCCTGAAAAGTCCCGATTTTGTCGCGTACAATACATTTCAGGTAATGAGCAAAACGACAGCAGGCAAATAAATAAGGCAGACGAGCGGAGAGGTTGGCATTTGCTGTAGCGTCAGGATCATAATATTCTGATGGTTTTTGCAGCGATTGGGCACCGATAAAGGCGGCCATATCGGTATTCTTACGGTGCAAAAGTGGAATAAAACCATTTTTGGCTAATTCAGCCTCACGACGATCGCTGATGGCAATTTCGGTAGGACATTTCATATCCACTCCGCCATCATCAGAGGGAAAAGTATAGCAAGGCAAATTTTCAACAATGCCACCGGATTCTACGCCGCGGATGGACGTGCACCAGCCATATAGTTTAAAGGAGCGGTTGATATTGACCGCCATGGCGTAAGCGGCATTTGCCCAGGTATAATTTTCGTGAGTGGGGCCTTCGGTATTTTCCTCAAAGTTGAAATTATCAACGGGATTAGTGAGAGCACCGTAAGGTAAACGGGACAGAAAACGTGGTAGTGCTAATCCGATGTAACGTACATCTTCTGACTCACGTAAACTACGCCAGGGGGCATATTCCGTATTCTGGAAAATCTTGGTGAGATCACGGGGGTTAGCTAGCTCCTGCCAGGATTTCATTTGCATAACACTTGGGGCTGCCCCTGAAATAAATGGACAGTGTGCAGAGGCACTAATCTGTGATATCTGACGCAAAAGTTCAACATCCGGCGCGGTGTGGTCAAAATAGTAATCGCCTACCAGACAGCCGAAAGGTTCACCACCAAACTGACCGTATTCTGCTTCATAGATCTTCTTAAAGAGTGGGCTTTGGTCCCAACTGACTCCTTTGAAACGTTTTAGCGTGTTGCTTAGTTCTTTTTTGGAAAGGCACATCACACGGATTTTCAGCATTTCATCGGTTTCTGTGTTATTAACCAGATAATGCAGCCCACGCCATGCGCCTTCCAGTGTCTGGAATTCATCATAATGCAGGATATGATTCATCTGTTGTGATATTTTGGTATCAATTTCAGCAATCAATGACTGGATAGTACGGTAAGTATCGCCAGAGATGGTGACGGTATTTTCCAGTGCCTGCTGGGCCAGGGTTTTTACCGCATTTTCAACGGCATCACGTGTCTGATCGCTTTGCGGACGGAATTCCTTACCGAGCAATACACTTAATTCATCAACTGTATATTCTTTCGGTGCCTGCTCTTGTTGAGCCAGGTTTTCTTGTTCAGTCGTACTCATCAATTACTCCTTATCTTCAGCACCTTCATCTGAAGCTGAAGTGCTATCTTCAGGTTTTGGCGCTTCCGCCAGTGATTTCAGCAGAGCAGGATTTTGCAGTATTTCAGCAATCAGTTGTTCTGCACCACTTTTACCATCCATATAAGACAGTAGGTTTGCCAGTTGGGTACGTGCTTCCAACAGTTGAGCTAAAGGTTCTACCTTTTTAGCGATAGCATCCGGTTGAAAGTCTTCCATTTTTTCAAAAACTAACTCGACATTTAGTTTGCCATCACCTGTCAGGGTGTTATCAACCTGAAAGGCTGCTCGTGGCTTTATTGACTTCATGCGTTCGTCAAAGTTATCAACGTCAATTTCCAGAAATTTTCGGTCGTTAACGTCTGGTAGGGCTTCTGTGGGTTTTCCTGCCAAATCAGCCATAACGCCCATGACAAATGGTAATTGGACAACTTTTTCTGAGCCATAAAGCTCGACATCGTATTCAATCTGGACACGAGGAGCACGATTTCGGGCTATAAACTTTTGTCCACTGGATTTCATGACAATTTCTCCATTACTGGCTAAATAGGTAAGTTAAGAGATAAACGGGCGATATACCCTTCGTCTTTCAAGTTGACTCTTTGTTGGTTGGATAAATACAAGAGACAACTAATTTGTATCAGTGTCAGAATTATCAGTATGACCAAAGATGATGGCGAGCTGATTTAATCCTTCTGGTGCAAGGTCATAGACAATGTCGATAAAATCACGATCAATCAGGCGTTGAATACGGTCAATCATCATCGGAGCAGGATGGCTTGGTTCGTGTGTAAGAAAATAGGTTTTCGCTTTTTCCAATAGCATGCGTGCTTCATCACGATTATTGACTTCTACTCCGTACCAATTAGATGAGGACAAACCAGCCGGAGCTGCTGTATCTGTTGGTGATTGATCTATAGTCGATGGGTCTATTGATGATCGCATTGTTGCCTGTTTTATCACTGATGCAGATTTAGGTTCTCCTTTATTGCCGGGAGTTACCGAAGCGGTTGTTGCGGGTCCATTTAATGCGCTAAATTCAATAACAGTATTCAGGTTTTTTAGGAATCGCGATAGTTCAGGCATATGGCCGGCAGATAAGTACTGGCGAATAATATCAAGCAGGACAGTAATATGATCGCGAATGATGACTAATGCTGATATTTCCGGAGTGTCAACTTGTTGTTTTAGCTCATCTTGCAGGCGGGTTCGCCCTCCGGTGTAACCACTAATTTCTGTTATCGAACCATCAAGCAGTGAACAAACTTCCCGGAATGACAATTCTTGTGAAATACTTTTCAGCAGAATGGAGTGTTGTACTTTTATTGAGAGAGGGGAACCATCTTCAATATCTGCCAGAGCATTGAGGCGAAATAAGGGATCGTATTCACCATCAAATTCCAGTCTTGGCCATACCTCTTCCCAATAGCGCTCCAGTGTTTGTCGGAGTAGCCCTAGACCATAGGCATAGCCACATATTCCCTGGGTTTCTACCCATGCATGTATGAGAGCGATGATAATACGCAGATCTTTGGTACGGGACAGCAGTAGCGTTGTGGCCTGTTTTTCCACTTCTAACCAATCGGGTGGTTCCGCAGGGATAACAAAATCACCAAACTGTTGCTCTGCTTTTCCGATAAGGCTTTGTTCCAATAAAAGAAATACATCATCGTATTCGAGATTTTCCCCACAGGGAGACTCTTCACTGATTGGTGCAAGTAAAGCATCAATATTCATGGTGTTTTTATACTCTTCAGGTTCGGGCAGGAGAAATCAGGCAGTTGAAACGGGCTGAAAATACTATTTGGTGTGAACTCCAGTAAAACCATATGCCCCTTGATATTAAACATTGCCTGTAAGCCAGCATCATCACTTTGAGTTGAATTTCCTGTGCTGTTTTGCCAAATACGCTTCGCTTGATCCAGTAACCGATTCAGTGCCCAGGGGCCAGAAGTCGATAAGTTTGCTGTTGTGCCATTTTCTAAATTTAATTGAATGCGGGCCAGATTGGTTCCCGCAGAGCCTGGCCAGCTAATGAGCTGCGAAAGTTGAGGGCCGTGACTATATTGCAGTTGTTGCCCATCAACATCCAGTACCATACTCAATATCTCATTATCCATACTGATTGGGCGAACCATGACATGAAATGACGGTGTGAGAACACCACTGGCAAAGAGAGTATCGCGAATAATCTGTGCCTGCTGGAAAGGTTTGAGCAACTTCTCTCCACCGGGTAAAGGTTTACCATCTACCCCCGGCATAAATCGCCATCTTGGCTGAGTTGTATCAACCTTGCCCACTAAATTTTTTTGGAAAAAACTGTCCATTAAGCCTTTTCCGGGAGCAAACATCCGTGTCATGTCATCAGGTTTGATATCCTTGCGCGCTTTAGGCATCAACGGATAACCATTGGCAATAGCCTGTTGGCAAAAACCACCTATTTCAGCACCGAGATGTTTGCCGACATTGTTCATATCACTGATTTGTGTATCACTACTGGCGCCGATTGCCAGTGCAGAAATCATATCTCTGAATGGTATTGGCAGGCGTTCAGATTCTGTTTGTAACTGGGTAATAATATTGTTGGGAGGAAAAGGCATACCTGTATTGACGGCATTTTGCACTGAAGCCAGATACTGATATAAGTCACCGATTTTTTTCAGTATATCGTCAAAAGGTATTTTTTTATTTTTTCCATCCGGGCTTTTCGCCAGAGCGGTAATTTGTGCAAAATGTTCTGCTAACACTTGTTCCGGTGACAGTTGACCATTATCCGGCAAGATTTGTTTCGGAACTAAATTTGTTAACTTACTGTTTGTGAAGTTACTACTGATCTTACCCTTAGCCTTCTTCATGAGGTTATTGAGTTGATTATTAGTTAGCGTGACATTTTTGCTGATATTGATTAGCAGGGTACGCATCGGTGAAGCTGAAGAAGAGAGTAAACGTGCTGTGCTGGCACGTTGATTTAATTCACTAATATTGTTCAAACGAATATCAGTCAGATATTTGTCCCACTGGTAAATATAGTCATTGATATAAAATTGTCGGACAGATAATTCGAGATCTTTAACTGACTGTTTTCTCGCATAGGAACCCAGTACCCAATTGTCCTGTGAATTCAGAGTGACAAGAAAAGTCATCAGATCTTTGCCGATACTTTTTTTATAGCCCGCAGGGGTGAACATTCCCGGTATGCCACTGGTTATTGGTGCTCCACTGATGCGTGAGAAAGCCAATTCAGCTTGAGGACCGGCAAGTGTGACTAAATTTACTGATGCTAAATTGGGATCAAGTAGCAAATTGTGTTTCAGGATATTGTAAGCACGCTGCGCAGGGGGAATGCTGCCAATTAATGCTTGTTTCTGTTCAACCAGATAGTCATTACGAATGTACGGCGATGTGACAACCTGATTATCCAGTAGTTGGCTGAGATGCCCGTTAAGTTGTTGCAGTTGTGCCTGGGTTGTTTCTGGATCTAAGTGTGCTTTCAGATATTGCATCACCCAATTACGTAGAAACTCACCGTTATAGTGTTTGGGCTGATATAACATCTGATATGCTTTTAACGTATTGTAGGTTTCCTCTGTATCATTGCCGTTAGCATTGTGTAGTTGGCTGGTGATTAACTTTGTTATTTGTGGCAGTAGTAGTGTTTGCAGTGCTTTCATATACAGAGTACGGCTTGCATTACTGACCTGTTCACCACTATACAATCCCATGCGGTAAGATATCGGGGGATCATCCAGCGAAAAGTTCTGGTTTTTAGCGAGGTTGGCCAGACTGTTCAAAATTGGCAATAGATTATAGGTGTTATTTATCTCATCAGTGTCGTCATGATTTTTATTTAATTCAGCTCCCTGACGCAAAATGGTCGGAATTTTAGCCTGAACTTCCATCAGATAGTTTTTATTATTGTTATAACTGGTCAGAAATGAAGTGGTTACTAAGACCAGAATTGCTATTAATGTCATGTTGCCTAGCCAATTAAGCAAGCGATTCTGGTATACCCACCAACGGTTGTAGCCGGCGAGTCCTGCTTCCTGAAAAATACTATCCAGTAAATTTTTCAGGAAATAAGTTTGGCGAGTCTGAGGTTGATATAAAATACCTTTATCATCATTATTTCCCCATGACATTGAGATACTGTTATTGTCTGTTGGTAATTGGAAATTGCGGTTAAATTTTTCCATGACACCATCAAATGGTATCCCTCCCTGTGTTCCACTGGTGAAATAAAGTCCTCGTGGGTAACTGGCGACTTCAAATCCTGATCTTGCGAATACAATTTCAAGGTATTGCGCAATACGTGGACATAAAGCAGCAAACTCTTGTGGAAACAGATAACTTTCGGCACATTGCCGCGGATCAGACTCATTTAAGAGAATATAGGGTAACTCTGCATTCAGTCGTAGTTGTAACTGGTTATATTGTTCCTCAAATATCGAATTGATATTCCAGTCAGTTTTTTTGTCTTGTGGGAATGTTAACCCCCAAATTTGTTCACGCGATGCTTTATCAAAATGGGTAAAATAGGCGTTAAATCCTTTTAGTAAATCGGTTTTAGTGATGAAAATGTAAATCGGAAATTGGATCTTAAGTTTTTCACGTAATTCAGACAGGCGTCTGCGTAACATATAGGCGTGTTGATCACGGGCTTCTGTTGATGGATTTAGTAAGTCTTCCACACTGATAGTAAGGATGACCCCATTGATTGGCTGGCGTGGACGATATTTTTTTAACAGCCTGATAAAGGTTTTCCATTCTCTGCTGTCTGCTGCGTGTGGATTGTTATCTTGAGTAGCATAGCGACCTGCGGTATCAAGCAGGACAGCTTCATTCGTAAACCACCAGTTACAACTATTCACATCTCGCATGCTGTATAGGGCAGATTTGCCGAAATAGTCTAATAGTGGGAAATTCAGCCCGGAATTTGCCAGCGCTGTTGTTTTACCTGAATGTGGGGCACCGATAACGAGATACCAGGGTAATTGGTATAAATATTGACGGCTGAACAGCCCCCTCCAGCCAGGTTTAGATTTACCATTTAACCCGGAAAAATAGCCGGAAAAATAAGCTTTTCTCAATAATTTGACAGCGTCAGAAAAGCGTTCTGATAACGTGAAATATTGTTCATCGTGTTTTTTTTCCTGTTTCTGTTCTTTTTTATCGTCTTTAATGATATTCAATTGGTTAGCTAATTTTTTGTTAAGCCATGTCCGATATAACAGTGGGATTAACTGACTTAAGAGCCAGGCTAAGAAAAGTGAAATAATGGTAAAAATTCGTATGAATTTTGACTCAAAAGGAACTGAGTTACCGACAGAAATAATGGGTCCTATGAACCAGATAATGGCAGAAATTGCCGTTACACCGAGAAAACTCCACGTTAATCTGCTGGTAAGGATAGAAAAGAGTACATTCAACATTTTAGTTTCCTCACTTTATTTGATCGGCTGGAGAAACTAACAGTGTGATTTCTACTCGTCTGTTTTTAGCCCGGTGACTGGGAGTATCATTGGGCACAAGAGGATCACTTGCGCCTCTTCCCTCGGTTTTGACTCGCTCAGGCTGATTCAGATAATGCTGAAGTTCTCTCTGGACAGATTTAGCTCTGGCCAGCGATAAAGAGTAGTTAGAGACGAAATGAGAATAGATGGGGATATTATCGGTATATCCGACAACTAAAATCTCACCTTTGTAATGGTTTATCGCTTCCGCTATACGCCTAATAACATCCAGGTAACTGTTTTTGATTTGTGTCGAAGCTGACTTGAATAAACCGTCTCCTTTCAAGGTGACTATGCTTTTATCAGCCATATCGGTTACAGTTAATAGCCCGGTTGAAATTTCATCCTGTAACCTGCCTTGTAGGTTCAGCGTCGGAGGAACAGGTGGGGATATACGATCATCGATGAGCACATTTGGCAGATTGGTCTGATAGATAGATGATAAAACCGGGGTAGATATATCACTTAATCGCCAATTCAGGCCGATATACAAGATACATCCCAGAAAACACAATAATGCTATACAAATCCACATAGGCAAAAAAGGTTTCCAGAGTTTGTTGGGGTTTGTGATGACTTGTACATTGGGAGACAGTTCAGCGGGATGATTGCCGCGGATTGAGCGAATTAACTGAAACAGGCGTTGTTTTAGCGTTTCTAACTGAGAACGTCCGTTGTCCATGATGCGGTAACGTCCTTCAAATCCAAGTTGGAGACAAAAATTAATCAGCTCCAAGAGGAATAAATTTTCTTTGGGGTTCTGTGATAATTTAGCTAACAGTTGGAAAAATTTTTCACCTCCCCAGGTTTCATTATGAAAAGTAACCAGTAATCCACTACCTGACCAAACACTGCGACTTCCCCAAGGTGTAAGTGCGGCTGCTTCGTCCAGTGCAGTACATAGACAGTAGCGTGCGCCGATAATGACTTCATAGGGTTGTTTGGCATGCTGACACGCGACTTCAAAACGTCGGATTTCATCAATCAATTTTTGACGTAAACTCGCTGGATCTGGATGAACAGTAGTATGCCGGATTTGGGGAAGAGTATTCAGCAGAGGATTTGCTGCGGCAACCAGAGGATTATCACTGGCTTTACCAGAAAACCATGTATGCTCAATCTCCTGCATTTCTTGTCTTATCATAGGCGTCATTACCTCTATTTAGGCTGATTACGGACAGCCCAAAACTCCATATTTAAACCGGGGAACTCGCCAGCCAAATGCAATGCAAAACCACCTGACTTATCCATTTGTTTCCATAAATCCCCGTCTTTTTCCAGTTCAAAATAGATATATCCTGAGTGCCAGGGGATCTGTCTTGGCACGGATGGCAAAGCTCGTATTGAAATACCGGGTAATTGCAACTGAACCAGTTCGCGTATACGACCGACAGGGGCAATTTTCATTTGGGCTGGGAAATGACTCATCAGTGTGTCATTGGCGATATCAGCGTAGACAGCCAGAATAAAGCTGAATGTATTGACCATACTGGCGTTGGGTAATGTGGCGATGTTCAAACCATGAGAATATTCTGTCAATGGTAGCTGGATGGCATGCTCTTCCAGAATGATTGACAGCCCTTGACGCAACTGGAACATGAGTTGATTGAAACATAGCGTCAAATTATCGTGATCATAGAGTGGGAAGATTTCATCCGGTACACGGTTTTGGGAGAACGTTGCTAATTCAGTGGCAAATTGCAGCCACTCACTAAATAACCTCTCCGGATGCAGTAACGATATATTCCGTATGTGGTTTACCTGACCACTATAGCGATTAACCAGGGACAGCAACAGGAAGTCCATGATTTCGGAATCATTGTGCCGTCCCAATTGTAATAAACGTTGGCTTATCTGCTGGCGGCGTTGCTCTAATAACCCCTGGATATCGGTGATAAATCCCGCCACTTGTGGGCTGGCGTAACAATTAAGCAGGGGAGGAATGAATTGTTGATCAAGATAGATTTTATTATCACTGGTTCCATTTACGACATGCACAATACTCAATGCAGTCCATTCTGGTGTCAAATCAGACTCCAGCATCAGGCGCAAGCGCATTTTGCCGAATTGTACAGCGGCACTGCCGACTGACATGGCATTAAAATCATTCACTTCGGCTTCAAAGCTGATAAAACGTGCCAAAGAGTCTTTTTTTTCACTGAAAATGACTTCTTCTCTGCCCTGCCGAAAAAGAGGAAGGGCAAGTACTACATTAATATCTGTCTGATTTTCAGCGAGTTGTAAAGGAGCAGGGGTATTTGCGCCGTCAAAACTGAATGGGGTTCCATCTGGAAAAATACCACTCGCTGAGGAAAGCATGACTTTACCCTGATTGAGTAGTTCTTGATCCAGTTCGAGTGTCAGAAAACCCCAGTAATAGGACATTTGGGATTTTCCCCAGTCGCGGACATAAGCTTCCAGATAGTTTTCAGTCTGTTGGAAATGATGAGGGCGCAGAAACATGCCTTCGGTCCAAATGACTTTTTCTGATCTATTCATGATTTTTTCAGTTTCCTGCGGCACAATTTAAGGTGGGACTTAAGCCTTTGCCAGTAACCTTAACGCACACTTGTAGTTCATCGGGGGCAAAACGCCAGAATTCGTAAAAAGGGGGTTTTTCTGGTACGGGGACTGGAAACGAAGTACGCCATTTCTTGCCATCTAGTTGTTTATACTCGGCAATAATTCCGATATAGCTAATTTCTGGTTGATTTTTTTCCAACAAATAATGTGCACGTTCGAAAGGAAGTATAAAAAATCGATCTTCATTGACCAATTTATCACCTAGTGTGTCTTTTACTTTGTCTTGTAATGAAAAAAAGTCTGTCGACATAAATTCTTCATTCGATTTCAATAAAAAAACATGTACTTTCAGTGGCGCTGAATCATTTACATTAGATGCGATATTGAAAATTAATTTATAAGGGGGCAACTTTTCCGGTTGCGATGAACAGCCTGTCATTATTAAGAGAAGCGATATTAATAAAAACGACGATAAAAACGCCCCTTTAATCCAATAAATAATTGAATATAACGTTTTGATTAAGATTGTTTTTCTGAGTGAAAAATGCAATATCATAAAGTTCATTAATTATTCAGGCATAGCCAGCATTGAATAAAATAAAAAGTCGAGTGTATCAGGCCGCTGAAATAAGCACTTTTGTCTGGCTGGGAGTAATGCGGGCACCTACAGCGTTCGTTGAATTCTGCATAGTGAGACTTGTCAGCCGTGTTACTGGCGAGCCTTTAATTAAGACGGAGTTAGCCCCTAATGTATGCCGGGCTGGTCCCATTACTGTTCCGGAAGCCACTCCCATATTAACACCAGCGTTATCACCTGTTGTCATGGGAAAGTTTGTCGCTATGTTATGTACAGGCGAACCAGCAAATAAGATGTTCATGGCATTAGTGATGCCGGTAGGCCCTTGTGCCATATTGGGATAAGGCACAGGTACAGGAAAGGGGCATGGGGTCAGGCAAGTATCAGGTGCCGCTAAATCCATTCCACCAGCTTGAGTATTGGCAAACATGATATCTCCTTAACCAATATGAATTTGTTCAGCATCTATCTTGGTGACAGCTTTTGCAGATACCATAGTATTTTGGGCATGTAATCGGATATAGCTTTCAGCCTGCATATCTAACTGGCCTGCCTGAACTTGTTCTGTCTGTGTTGTATGACGAAATAGTCGGTTGCTAAGCTGTGTTACTGTCTGCCAGACAGACTCAAATTTATTGCCAACCAGTTGGGTGATTGATACCCATGCAGACAGTGATTCACCACTGTATTGCATTTTGCTGATATGGCAGTTTCCAATGCTGGCAGCAATATTCAGTCCGTTGCTGTTTAAACTTAAATCTCCCTGAGAAGAGATAGCCAGATCACCGGGCACGCTGATTTCTGCCAGATATTGTTGTTCAGATCGCTCTAATACGGCCAAAACCCACAGTTGATCATCAACTGTCGTCACTAAAACGGTATCTCCCAGTTCAGGAGTCAACAGGCAACTGGCAGCTCGTCGGCAGTGCCATCCCCGGTTGTTATTTTCCACCATTAAACTACCGTCTTGAAGGCGATTAACAACCTGACCTGCAACTTGTTGTAAGGGTTCGGTAGTAAGAGGGTGTGAAGAAAGCGCATAAGAAGGTTTTGACATTTTGATTCTCCCGGTTAAATCTTACGTTGCATACTCCACTCTTCGGCTGCAAACAGTTCAGGATCATTTTCCAGGATGCCACGACGGTCAGAAAACAGTGCTTCAGTTTGTTGGGCACGATGAAAAAGTGTTCTCATAAAGTGTGCTGTACGAAAGTCACTATTGTTGACATTAGCATAGGAAAGATCGGCATAAGACATATCACAGCCGGTAAATTGTGCATTCACTGCATGTACTTTGTGCATAATGGCCTGAATTAATTTGCTTTGCCTGAAATCAGCAGATTCAAGACAGGCACCGACGAAAATCGCCTGTTCAAACAGGCTATTGCTGCAACATGCCTGAGTTAAATCTGCTTCAATGAATAAAGCTTGGGTTGCATTGACATTCGATAACATTGCACCTTGTAAAGTGGCACCCTTGAAATTGCAGTTAGTCAACCTTGCATGATTGAAGTTTGCTGCTTCAAGTTGACAGTCTGTGAACAGGCACTCTTTAAGTTGTTGTGTCTGATAGTTCTGACCACGGAGATCACATTCAAAAAAAACAGCTTTAGTGTATTCATTGGCAGAAAAGCCTGTTTCCCGTAAATCCAGCCGAAAAAAAGTGACCAGAAACAGATGGTTATTCGTTAATTTTGCTTGTTTAAGTGTTGAATCAGTAAATGTTACCCGCTCAAGATCACTATTGCTAAATTCCACACATTGCAGTGAACTGGATATAAACTGAGTTTCGTTTTGCTGAGTTTCTGTAAAACGTGCTTTCTGCAAAATACATTGATTAAATACGCTGTTTGTTATTTCACTTTTGTCGAATACAGTGCGGATCATATTGCATTGTTCAAAAACACTCTGTTCGAGCAGGGCTGAATCAAAAACGGCTTCTTCGAGTTGGCATTCAGTAAAAACGGTTTCTTTCAGTTGAGCGTGAGAAAAATCCGTACCAGAAAAATCAACTTCTCTGAAAATCCCACCAGATAAATCCTGCCGGGTGAGCGACATATTCTGCAAGCTGACTTTCTCAATTATCTCCCCTTGTTTGATTTTTGTTATCAGATCACCTGTTGACAGCGAATTCATATCACTTCCTTATCTCGTTTAGGTAAGGTTTTAGTTTGCTGTGTGTAGACACCTTCAAACAAGGTTGAGTCATCAACGATGGATTGGGACATATCGGCGCGGAATAGATTGGTTTCCCGTAAGTCCGTACCATTAAAGCTGCATTTTTGCATCAGAGCATTCATCAGATTGGCATTGTTCAACAAAGCCCCCCGAAAATCTGTTCTGATAAATATGCTTTTTATCGTATTTAAATACTGCATATCGGCTGACTGGCAGTTGGCTTCACTCAGATCACAGTTGTTTAAAGTCGTAGAGTGAAATACTGACTGAACCAAAGGCATTTTGCGCAGATTGCACTCTGTTAAAGTAGCCTGACTGAAATCAGCCTGGTTAAGTTCGCTGTTCATCGCAAAAGCACAAGTTAACAGATTAGCGGAGCGATATCGGATCTTGTTTGCTTCAGTTTCTACCCAGGCACAGCTTTCGAGGAGTGCATGGTCAAAAATAGTTTGTTCCAGTTTGCACTTGAGAAAAGATACCTTATTCAGGTTTGCATGATTGAATTTGAGTGCAGGTAATTGGAGTTCTGCAAAGGTACAATCTTTCCACTGGGAATGCTGAAAATCACAATGAGTAATAAAAACTTGTTGCAGGAACAGATCTGTGAATGTTGCGCGGTTGAACTGGCAATGATCAAACAGTGCTTCCTGTAACTGTGTTTCTTTGAAGCTGGTGGCAGAAAAATCGCTCTGTTCACATTTAGCCAGTATTAAGTTGGCATTATCCAGTTTAACTCCAGACAGGGAAGCGTTGCAGATCTCTGTTCTGGCCAGCATAGCTTCACTGAAATTGGCTTCATCCAGTTGGCTGTTATTGAAACAGGCGCTTTCCAATAATGCCCGGGAAAAATTGGCTCCGCGCAGATCCATGTTTGACAAGTCTGCTCCGGTAAAATCCATACCACTGAAATTACCGTCTTGCTCCATGATCTTTTGCACCCGTTTACGGATGATTTGCGACAAACTACCGGTCAGGCGTAAGGCGGGGTTTTGTGATTGCACTGAAAAAAAATAGGTATCACGTAGTGATTGTTCAATTTGTGCTAATTTTTGGTCATCAAACGCTATTTGCTGTTGTTGCTTCTGCAATATATCCCGCATCTTATAGAGATTTTCCGGCCCTCTGGCTTGGTTTTCTGTCACAGATTGATCAATATCAATACCCAGTTGTTTCGCTTTGTCAGCCATTTCCACTCGCTTTAGCTCTGCTTCGGCACGCTTTTGGGTAGCATCCTGCTCTATTTTCTCCACAAATTCTGGCAGTTCATCCAATCTGGGGGTAGCAGGAGGTGCAGATGTTGTGGGGGAAGCAGGAATGATAGTATCGATATCGTAACCATATTCAGCTAAACGTTCTTTCTGTTGTTCACGGAGACGTTTTTCACGATTAAGCACGGTTTCTTGGATTGGATTGTTTTCAGGTTGTTCCGTATCTATCCACGGGCCAATAATTTCTTCAGGGATGAGATCTTTTTCCCGGAAGCTATACAAAACGCCTTTTTCTTTATCCATACGTTGGTTGAGTACTTGCAAATAATGATTTTCCGCAAGGGGATTATCATTTAATTCCAGAGCCGATACCATTTGTAATACATCCGCTGCATCATCTTCATTAATCCGGGAACATCCATGCCATATCAGGATCATTTGTTCCAGATGAGGGAAGAACCATACTGTCGTCTGGCGCATGCCTATTTCTTCAAAAATCTCCTCATCAAGGCGTAATCGCTTGATAAAGCAACGCGCCCTCCACGCAGGCAAAACGCCTTCTTGTACTGGTTTTTCAGGATGCATATTCTCAATACGCCATGCAGCCTGAACCGGCAGGGAAGTTATCTGATCCAGCCATTGATCCCTTGGGGCTGCATTAAATAGTCGCCAGTCAATATCATGGGCAAACCCCGGAAATTCATTTTCCAGCCACTTTTTGTCATACTTTTTACCAATACGGGTAAAACGACGCGGCCATGTAAAATCCAGTGGACAAAAACTGGCAGGAGTAGGGATCACCTCTGGTGATAACAACTGTTTGTGCAATGTTTCGATATTGGGCAGATGATGGATTTTTACGCCATTTTCCATCAATTCCGGGTTGAAACCGATACCGTGTGGGTTCTCTTCATAGCCTTCACCACCAAAAGCCCGGCTCCAGTCCAATCGCATTTGTTCAAATGCCTCAGATTTTGAGGGAGTATCACCCATCCAATAACGATCACCGAAAGCAACCAATGTTTTTTCCAATTGATCCACTTGAATACGTACTGTACAGGCTGTTTTATCGGCTTGGTGATGCGTATAGGCATAGCCTGTGGCCAGAAATTCAGCACAGGATTTAGGCATCGCGAGATCAACAATACCGTTGCAGGTTTTCAGTTCTTTTTCTGCAAGTTGCCAAAGCTCTGGTTCTGGGCGTAAGCGTGGAGTAGAACTCATATCAGCTAGCGCCATGATAGAAATCCCGAGATGGTTTTTTTGCATCCAGCGATAAGGCCGATAAAGCACACTTAAACGCAGAGGTTTGACGATTTTCATTAAAATTTGCCAGATATATTGGTCAACTGATGATATGTAAACTGCTGTTTAAAATATTAGCGCTTGTCTGTACGATCGAAGTAATTGATTTAGCCAACTTCGTATTAGCTTGCGAAAGTTCTGTTCCCGTTTTACTTAAGGATGTCCCAGTTGAGCTGATAGAAAGCGTCGTGGATGAGAGGCTTGTATTGGTTGAACTTATACTAAGTTTTGTGTGGGATAATGATATTGAAACCGAATTTATGCCCACTTTTACCGAAGAAACACTAAATATCTCGGAAGTGTAAAAAGATTGTGGACAATCTATTGCGACATGAGTATCACTCTTTATCGTAATGAGATTAGGACTGGAGATTAGCGTCGTTCCGGTAATATTCTGT
This sequence comes from Xenorhabdus budapestensis, assembly GCF_002632465.1. Classification (GTDB taxonomy): domain Bacteria; phylum Pseudomonadota; class Gammaproteobacteria; order Enterobacterales; family Enterobacteriaceae; genus Xenorhabdus; species Xenorhabdus budapestensis. Next base: position 80,032 of record NZ_NIBS01000004.1, read on the forward strand.
GTCCAGTTTCCGTCAATTTTGGCACTTAAATCCCCTTTAAGTTTATAAGTATCCCCATCACTAATCTCTGTTTTTCTTCCTTTCTTAATAGTTCTTTGCTGGCTGTTTTCAACAGATAATGTGTCTTTACCTTTAACCGTCGTGTCACGAGCATCTTCGTAAGTGAAACTTGCTTTACCTGTTACTGTATCTGTTTGCTGTTTTTTTATTTCAGTCGTACGGTTCCCATCAATAGTGACTTTCTTATCTTTTTCCACGGAGATATTCATGTCACGTTCTGCATGCAGATCAAATAACTCTTTATCCGGAGCATCATCCATAAAGAGGTAATTTGCTTGTTCATGCTTACCTTCCTTTGTATTCGACATCACACCACTCCGGGTTTCATATTTGGGAAGCTCCCAAGGGGGCATATTTTCATTGTTATAGGCGCTGCCAATAACAAAAGGCTTATCCGGATCACCATTGACAAAACTAATAACAACTTCTTCACCCACACGGGGTACATACATACTGCCGTACCGCCAGCCAGCCCAACGGGTTGCTACGCGTATCCAGCAAGAACTGGTATCATCTTTTTTATCGCTCTTATCCCAACGGAATTTTACTTTTATCCGACCATACTTATCAGTCCATATGGGCTTATCTTTAGGACCCGTTACAACAGCGGTTTCAAGACCTGTTGCTTTTGGCCAGGGGGTTACTGCTGGTGGTTTCCAATGGACATTGGCAGGGATAGCATCAAATTGGACAACATTTTTATCTTTATTGGGTTTATCGTTTTCACAATCATCGTCGTCGTCATATTCGCAATTAAGAGCGAAGCCATAGCATGATTCATAAAAAGTATATTGAGCACTGGTAATTAAGTAGTCATTGTAGTCATCACCTTTAATATCATTAGGTAGTGATAGGGTGAAAGTATGTCCTGGAGCCATGCCCAACACATTACCTTTACCATTAATCAGTTCACTTTGTGCTTCTGCGGCTTGTTGAAGCACTCGAGCATAAAATTGCCCCTGTCCACTTTTTACATAGCGTCCGGGCCACATGAATATTTCTGTGTTATTAATCGAACTGAGCGATGTCTGAATGGCCGCCTGTAACTTAGCTCGTGGTTTGCGGAAATCGTAGTCATCAAGACTAAAATTGTTTGGTATCGTGGTACTGCGAATATTCCAATTATAAATATATTCTTTACCCGGTTTTTTGGATGATTTGCCGACATTGAAGTAATTGATCGTATCATATCCAGACATGGGACCAAGCATCTGTGGCATATCTACCAAAACCATAGTGTGACTTCCCATGTCATGTTTGAAATAGTAATAAATCCCTTCGTGCGCCATTAGCCGATGGATGAAATCAAAATCAGTTTCATTATATTTAACGCAATATTCCCATGTGCGATATTTTTCAAGGAGCCGATCCTCAAAAAAGATACCAGCATCCACCAATACAGTCGCAATAATCTCAGGTACTGTCTTTTCTTGCCAAATACTGTATCCAAGTTTTTTTTTCAATTCCCATAGTTTAGGTCTGACTGTAGCCGTGTACAAGTAAAGCCTGTCATCATATTTATAAAAGGGATCATAAGATATTTGCTCTATATAACCACTTAAATATCTTGTTTGTTTTGACCGGGTTTTTATTTCTACAGTCAGGACGGTATTATGCAGAGATATTGGATCGGATAATCTCTTTTCACTCAGTAATTCAACCTCAAACTTATAAGCTTCCGATAATCTTTCTATTCCATTCAGTGACTTAAAATATAAAGTTTCATCGGATGAGGAGTGTGCGATAAACATTCTCTCCATAAGATTTGCTCGCTTTTGTTTAAAGCTACCGCATACTCCAGGTAGGTTCAGGAATATAGGGTAGTTAGAGGAATATATAGTGTTGGTTTTCTAATTACTGAGTTAAGCATAATGGTTACCATTTGTAATCAGTGAATGTCATTTTGTTGATGTAATATGTAATTAATTTTTATGTTTTTGGTTTTTATTTATTCCATCTCCTTTGTATGTATTTATTTTTTATATATAAAGTATTTTTGGATTATAAAATTCATTTTTTATGAGAAAAGGTGTTAATTTAACGAATTGTATTTTGATAAATATTTATTAATATCGTTTGTTGGGTAATAGTAAATGGAAAATCAACCAATCTTGATTAATGCACCAGAGAGAGTAATGCATGTAGTGCCCTTAATTTCAGTACTTACTGTTGCACTTAAAGTGAGAGTCGAAATAGCTTTCACCTCGGCTGAGCCAGTGACAGATTTTTTCCAATTCCCTGTAATACTGCCTTCTTCGTTTCCGGTGATTGATTCTTTTTTATTGCCACTGATATCTGCTTGATAATCACCAGTTATATTATATTTAATGCCACCACTAGTGACTTCAACTTCTTTACCATTAGTCACCGTTGTTTTCTGTTTATTCTTGAAAACTGCTGTTTCTTCTTGTTCAACGGTCGTGTCACGTTTTGCCTTATAGGTAAAACTTGCATCTTCTTCTACAATATCAGTTTGTTTTTTCTTTATTTCTGTTGTGCGGGAGCCATCAATAGCTATCTTTTGATCATTTTCCACAGAAATATTCATATCTTTTTCTGCGTGTATATCAAAAGATTCTTTATCCTGGGCATCATCAATGAATAAATAACTGGCGTTATTATTTCCACCTTGTATGCTCCGTGACATAAAGCCTATCTTTGTAGCTTCTTTTGGCAATTCCCACGGTGGCATATTCTCTTTATTAAAGGTACTGCCTATTATTAGTGGCCGATCAGGGTTGCCGTTGATAAAGCTGACAAAAACTTCATCTCCAACCCTGGGGATTTGGACTGCACCGAATTTGGTACTGGCCCAGGTACTAGACCAACGTATCCAACAAGAACTTGTATCATCTTTGGCGCCTTCTTGATCCCAATGAAATTGCACTTTGACCTGAGCATATTCATTTGTCCAGATGTCTTTGCCATTCGAACCCACGACTTCTGCTGTTTCTATGCTAGCGATCGGCCATGGTGTTAAACGGGGAGCTCGCCAGTTTACTTTGGCCGGGATCGCGGTGAAACTGGTTTCAATTTTGACTGTGCTATTATCATTGGTATCAATATCACCGGAATAATAACTAGATTCAGAAAATTCATATGTGGCACTGACAATCAGATATTCACCATTATCCCCGTCTCTAAATGCTTTAGACAGCGTAAAGATATGTCCCGGAGCTATACCAATTTCAAGACTCTTGGCTTTAATATAATGACAATGAGCGGTATAGGATTGCTGTAAAACCAGAACATAAGATTTTCCTTGTGAAGTTTCAGTATAATTTCCCGGCCATTCATATATTTTTGTGTCGGGAACCGAAGAATCCGGGTTTTGTTGTGTTTCCAGTAACTGAGCCCGTGGTTTGAGGAAATTGTAATCATTCATTGCATAGATCTTTGGTGCAATTGAATAACTGACATTCCAATCATATAAATAGAGTTTCTCTTTATTTCTTGGGGGCGAATGATTTGGATAATATTCTATAGATGAATATCCCGATAAGGCAGAATGGGATTGGGGGGAATCAGCTAATATCAGCGTGTGATCACTGACAATGTGTTGAAAATAATAATAAATTCCCTCATGTTCCATTAATCGACTGATAAAATTGAAGTCAGTCTCGCGATATTGTGTACAATATTCAAGTTGTTGATATTTACCATTTAATTTACTTTCAAACTTGATGCTGTGTTTATTCAGTATATCTTTGATAATTTCAGGGGCAGTTTTCTTTTGCCATATTTGACAACCCTTGCTTTTCTGTAGAATTGATAACTTTGGTTGAAGAGTGAATTTATATTTATAGAAATAAGAGTCATAAAAATCACATACTATACCATCATGAACTATGCCATTCAGATAACGTGCGTTTGCTGACGGGTTAGCAGGGTTATTTATTTCAATAGTAATTGATTTTCCTCGTAGTGATTTGATATCAATATCTTTTTTTTTACTTATTAATTCAATATCAAAGCTATAAATAGTTGATAGTTTTTCTTCACCTTTTAATGAACTAAAAAGTAAAGTATCTTCACCCAGTGGGGTATGCGCAATAATATTTCTTTTCATTGAGAGTACCTTTTTAAATTAAAAGCTACCGCATGAACCTATCAATAAAGGACCAGATAAGAAATTAAACTCTATTGTTATTACTGATCGTTCATTGCTATTAATTTCAATTATCATACAATATTTCACAAAAGAAACTGTATCTCAATGTTATTATCACTATGTTTCTATTTTTTACAAAAAAAAATTTAAAATTACAAATATGTATCTTTCTAATAAATGAAAATATAAATCATTTTGATTTAGATGAAAAAACTATCTTTACATAAGAGGTGGTTAGGAAAAGTGAGGAAAGGGAGAAGGAGGATAAAAAAGTTGGCAGCAATTATGCAGCCAACAATTACCGCCAGAGGTTGGCTTTATTTATAAAACAATGCATTAACGATGCCTGGAAGCAAGAAAATACATTGTTTCCAATAATGAATTTATTTTAGTACTGTTTATTTCAGCACTGATAATGCGTTGTCATAGTCAGGCTCGTTGGTAATTTCATCCACGAGTTGGCTATAAATGACTTGATTATTTTCATCCAGAACAATAACAGCTCGTGCAGTCAATCCGCTTAATGGGCCTTCGCTTATTGCGACACCGTAATTTTCCTGAAACTCGCCGCTACGCAGTGTTGATAGAGTGACGACATTTGAAAGGCCTTCAGAGCCACAGAAACGAGATTGTGCGAATGGCAAGTCTGCTGAAATGCAGAGTACGACGGTATTGTTCAGTTCACTGGCATGTTGATTGAATTTACGAACAGAAGTTGCACAAACGCCGGTATCAACACTTGGAAATATATTGAGTACTTTACGTTTCCCTGCGTATTGGCTCAGTGCCACATCAGTGAGATCTTTGGCTACCAGCGTAAATTCTTTTACTGTTTCACCTGCTTGTGGAAAACTTCCGCTCACGGTGATATCGCTACCTTGGAATTTGACGGTTTGTGTCATAATTTTATCCCTCTATATAAGTAAACTTCGGTGCCAGTGTAAAGGAATAGTGCGATCTTGCCCACAAAAATAGATGTAATATTTAGAAATACTCACCTATTGTTTAATTAACAGTGTCTTATAATTTATTTTAGGATGATTTTCAGGCCAGTAGAGTAAAAAATTTATGTATAATTTTACCTTATTCCCTTCTGTATTACTGATGACCGGACTTTCTTTGCCTCTTACTGTTTCTGCTGCTGATATACCAGTGGGGACTCAATTAGATCCTCATCAGGAATTGGTTCGACATTTGAAAGATGAACCGGCGTCACTTGATCCGATTAAATCTTTTGGCTTAACAGAAGCACAGGTATTACGTGATTTGCTAGAAGGTCTCGTCAATCAGGATGCTTATGGCAAACGTATTCCCGGTGTTGCTATTGACTGGCAAACGACAGACAACAAAACATGGATATTTACACTGCGACAGAATGCCCATTGGTCTAATGGTAACAAAGTGACAGCTTCTGATTTTGTATATAGCTGGCAGAGACTGGTTAATCCTAAAAATGCTTCCTCATTTTCCTGGTTTGCGGCTTTGTCAGGTATTCAGAATGCTCAGGCTATTATTGATGGTAAACTGCCAGCCGAAAAATTAGGCGTTGAAGCTCTTAATGCTTATACCCTGAAAGTCGCACTGGATCGCCCTATACCTTATTTTCCTAGTATGACAACTAATTTTAGTCTTTATCCGGTCAATAAACAGAGTGTCGAAAGATACGGTAATGACTGGACCAGAGTCGGTCATTTGGTTGGTAACGGTGCATTTATGCTTACGGGGCGGGTGGTAAATGAAAAAATTGTTTTGACGCCTAACCCTTATTATTGGGATCACAAAAATACGGTATTGGAAAAAGTCACTTTTGTACCTATCAGTCAGGAATCCCATGCGGTTAAGCGTTATCTGGCCGGAGATCTGGATATTACAGAATCTTTTCCTAAAAATATGTACCACAAGTTACTGCGTGATATTCCGGCAGAAGTTTTCACTCCCGATCAATTGGGCACTTATTATTACGCATTTAACACTCAACGGGCACCGACCAATGATATCCGGGTCAGGCAAGCTCTTGCTATGACGATCGATAAAAATCTGATTGCGGAAAAAATTCTGGGAACGGGAGAAAAACCTGCATGGCATTTCACGCCTGATGTTACAGCCGGGTTCCAGCCAGAAAAGAGTCAACAAGAGAGGCTGACGCAGCAGGAAAGGGATAAGAGAGCCAAAATCCTGTTAAAAGAGGCGGGTTATAGCTCTGAGAATCCATTAAAACTTTCTTTGCTCTATAACAATCTGGAAAATAACCAACGTATTGCCATTGCAGTAAGCTCGGAATGGAAGAAAAAGTTGGGCGTTGAAGTGAAGTTAGTTAATCAGGAATGGAAAACTTATGTTGACAACCGTAATACCGGCAATTTTGATGTTGTCAGGGCGTCCTGGACTGGGGATTATAATGAACCATCAAGTTTCCTGTCTCTTTTAACATCAACACATAGCGGGAACCTGGCTAAATTCTATAATCCAGCCTATGACGCCTTGTTAAAAGCAGCCAGCCAGGAAACAGACAGCGCAGCCAGAAATCAGGATTACAATCAGGCAGAAAAAATGATTGAAGAGCAAGCGCCAATTGTACCGATTTATCAATATACCAATGGCCGATTAATCAAAAAGTGGTTAAAAGGATACCCGATCATCAATCCTGAAGATGTGGCCTATAGTCATACTATGTATATCATTAAGCATTAGTCTGCATAGGCTGGTAACTGTGATTTTTCAAAATTAGCTAACTAATCGTAAACTGGTCAATTCGTATTTCTGCGTTTGACCAGTTATTACGTTATATTTTTGAATAAAAATTGATTGAATAAAAACGCATTTTCAGGATTAGCAGTAAACTTTGAATTTACAACCCAGTGAATCCTGCACTCGAAGAAGAGTCAAGTTTTATAATGCACAACCCTATTTTAATGCGTATTAATTGCTGCTTTACGGTTCTCTGTTGATATAAAAATCTGACTTAAGTAATATTAACTGGCTATTTGGCAGTAAGATGAAATTACCTTGAATTTTAACAAATAATAAGTGAGGAATTTATGTCTGAAATTAATAAGCCAGAAGATAAAAAAACTGACCTCAACTGCCCATTCAAACCAGAACAATACCAGATTGGCAAGGACAGTATAACTGTCCCCGCTGGGACTTTCGCCTGGGCGTCAAGCCATGTGTATTTGGGGAAACAAGTGTATCGTAGTGGCTGGAATGCCCCTAAAGAGCACATGCGCCTTGCCCATAAATCGGAAGCGGGGAGTGCAGGTGATGGAGCTGCTTATATTGAAAAGAGTGATAATGAGGGTTATTGGGCTCATTGGCAGCCAACACAAGAAGACCTAATGGCTTGTGACTGGAATCTGTTGAAATCAGAACCTAAACCCAAACCTGTTGATTGTATGTTGGAATTTGATCTTAATGTGGGAGTTAACACTTGGGTTGTAGACAGTAAACCTCTTTGGGGAGCAAACACAGGGCCGAGTTTAAGTGCTGCTCCTTTTGGTGATTTAAATATGAGACCAAATAAGCTAGATATTGTAAACATATACGCATTCGCTGGCGGACGGGATATGTGGAGGGGAGCACTACTTTTTATCGGTATAACTGTTAAACAAGATAAAGGAAGTTATCAAAAGGTAAGAGAGCTGTTTCAAAATAATGACCTTTGGGTAATGGTTGATAGCAAACATTATAATCTCGGCCATCCATCTGAGCGGGATGACAACTCGCCATCGCCTTATGATTACCTGTTTTCATATACAGGTACTGATGATGGAGAAAAATTAAGTGAGACAATAGAACAACATGTAAATAAAACTATGCACGTTTGTTTGAACTGGAAATAAATCACTAAATTTGCATTCTGAATTTAAGGCGGAACTTCGGTTCGGCCTTTTTCTATATTGGTCACAGTAAAATTTTCCTAAAGTGATAACTATACTGATCGAGACACAAAGTATCTTCAATGACGTTTGGTATGTATTGTATTTATTTTATGCAATTAAACATCAAGTGTTAAACAGGAGTGGGTGTGGAAACGATTTATGGCTCAGCATTTAAAAATTCAAATGCTGTGTATGCTTGCCAATTGAATGGTAAGGGCGGTATCACAGGCTTTGGGGAAAATTCACTTGCAACGGCAGAGCAGCCTTTCTGGCAGCATCTTGATTATAAAAATCAGGCCAGTTATCAATGGATTATGAATACAAATTTGCTACCCTCTCCGGTAAAAGAAGGGCTGGCAGGTAAAAGTGTTCGGCCTAAGCTAATTCGCACTGGAGAAGGTGCGATGATTACATTGCGGACAATTAACCGTAATGAAAATGCTCGTCCTGATCATTTGGTTTCATTCCGCATCTATATTAATGACAGAATGATTATTTCCAGTCGTCATCGGAAAATCTATTCGATAGATCAGGTCTTAGATAATTTGCACAATGGCATAGGCGCAAAAAATACGGGACATTGGTTGGTTGAAATAGCGGACTCTATTACCGATGAAGTGAACGATTTTATTGACGCGTTGCATGATAACTTGATTGAGTTTGAGGATGGCATTCTGGAACAGAAAATTCCCGGACGAGGTGAGTTAGTGTTATTGCGTAAGCAATTAATTGTTCTGCGTCGTTATATGGCACCACAGCGCGATGTCTTTATGCGTTTAGCCAGTGAAAAATTGCCCTGGATGAGTGATGAGGAGCGTCATCTGATGCAGGAAATTTCTGATCGCTTAGGGCGTGGGCTAGATGATCTGGATGGCTGCATTGCCAGGACGGCTGTTCTTGCGGATGAGATCACTTCTATTATGGCAGATGCTATGAACCGCCGTATTTACATGATGTCTTTGTTAACAATGATATTTTTACCCAGTACCTTTTTAACCGGGTTGTTTGGCGTTAATCTTGGCGGGATCCCAGGGAATGAATATAAGTTCGGGTTTGGTTTATTCAGCCTGTTATTGTCGTTATTGATTGCTGTTTTCACCTGGTGGTTAAGGCGCAGCAAATGGTTATAGGGTGCTATGAGGTATAAGGAAATCGGTGTTTCATATCCACTTTCCCTAAATCAAACGGTTAATCCCATTCAGTTTGAGATATATCAATAATCTGGATCTACAGTTAAGGCATTATAACCGTGCAGGTGAATACAACGTTGAGCGATGAGCGTTGTGCTCCATATCCATAATTGTAGTGTTTCTCATATTGAGTTTATACAGAGTAATTGACGTGTTGTGCCGATGCTAAAATTAGCATCGGCCGTTTTTTTGTCATTATCTGATTTCGATGACATCCAATCGTTCTGCTTGAAAATCAATCTGTTCATCGGGGCTGATAGCAGGCTGTATCGGTAGCTCTTCCCGATCAAAAGCCAAATCTCCACCATCAATAATTTCACTGTCATGATTAATGCTTTTGAAATCGAACAGATTAAAGTCACTAAGATGTGATGGAACCACATTTTGCATGGCACGGAACATGGTTTCAATGCGGCCCGGATAGCGTTTATCCCAGTCACGCAGCATATCTTTAATGACCTGACGTTGTAGGTTAGGTTGTGAGCCACACAAGTTACAAGGAATGATTGGAAATGCTCTAGCTTCAGCGTAGCGTTCGATATCTTTTTCCCGGCAGTAAGCAAGTGGGCGGATCACAATGTGCTTACCATCATCACTGATCAATTTTGGGGGCATACCTTTTAATTTGCCGCCATAAAACATATTCAAAAAGACAGTTTGTAAGATATCATCGCGATGGTGCCCCAATGCAATTTTGGTGGCACCTAACTCAGTCGCTGTGCGGTACAAAATACCTCGGCGTAAACGGGAGCACAGAGAGCAGGTTGTTTTTCCTTCAGGAATTTTTTCTTTAACAATACCGTAGGTATTTTCTTCAACAATCTTATACTCAATTCCCAGTTCATCCAGATAAGCCGGCAGTATATGTTCAGGAAAACCCGGTTGTTTTTGATCCAAATTAACTGCTACAAGGGAAAAATTAACGGGGGCGCTTTTTTGCAGATTCTGCAAAATGGACAGCAGAGTGTAGCTGTCTTTGCCACCAGAAAGGCAGACCATGATGCGATCGCCTTCTTCGATCATGTTGAAATCTGCAATGGCTTGGCCCACATCACGACGCAGACGCTTTTGTAATTTATTGAAATTATACTGTTCTTTTTGAGTGTTCATCTCTGATTGTTCTTACTGTTTCTGATAGCTGTTCGGCTAAAGGCCTTTAAAAAATGATGATGATTTTATGGCGGAGAACATGAAAAGGGAACAATGATAGCGGATGAAAAGGGATTATCAATCAGAGTTAGCGAAAAATGCTTTATATCTCCCCACATGGGGGAGAAAGTCATTTTTATCCTTAGTATTTATTCTGAACCGGGAAGAACTGGCTGATTAGAACTAAAATACCCACCAGTAAATAAGCGGTAAAAATACCAATTAACCATTGCGGCATGTCTAATGTCAGAAATGACCATTGTTTCATTGAACAATCACCAAAAGCTTGAAATACCGAAGGTAGCCATTCATTCAGTGGTAACCATGATGGGAATCTGGCAAAAAATTCACAAGTGTTAAAAGGGCTAGGGTCTAACTGCATCATGGTATGATCCCATGCCAGTTGTAATCCGCGCCATGCACTATAAAGCCACAGTAAAATAGCGAGCCAACGTAACGGGGTTTTGGGGGCAATAGCTCCCAATAGTGCTGCTCCCAAAATACCAAATAGAGCAACACGCTCATAAATGCACATTACACAAGGTTGTAGTTGCATAACATGCTGAAAATAGAGCGCAATAGCTTCTAATATAAGAGCGGTTAGCGCCATCAATAACCATGCACTTCGCCCTTGGGAACTCCGTTTTAAAAAATGAAACATGCTTCTTTTCCCATATCTTGAATATAATTAGTTACTTATTTTGCCGTTTTTCAAATCGCAAAAAAATAAATTTCAGTAATTAATAAATTTTATTAATTATAGTGGGATAACCCAACCGATTTTGACGAGATATTCAGTAACCGGAAGTAGCAAAAATTCGACACACAATAATCCTACTAATGTCATCACAATGGTGTAAGGCAATGCCATGATAACCATGCGACCATAAGATAAGCGAATTAATGGCGACAGGGCTGATGTCAACAGGAACAGGAACGCTGCTTGTCCATTCGGTGTTGCCACTGAGGGTAGGTTAGTTCCTGTGTTGATAGCTACAGCCAGAAATTCATATTGCTGTTGTGAAATGAGGCCATTTTTGAGAGCGTTTAAGGCTTCATTAATATAAACCGTACCTACGAATACGTTGTCAGATACCACAGAGAGCAGGCCATTAAACAGATAGAATAGTGAGAGCTGTGAAGCAGGTGAAGATTGCAGTACAAATTGAATAAACGGCGAAAACAGTTGCTGATCAACAATAACGGCAACCACAGAAAAGAAAACAGTTAATAACGCAGTAAATGGTAAGGCTTCTTCGAAGGCTTTGCCTAAAGCATGCTCTTCAGTGATACCACAAAATGCAGTGGCCAGAATAATGACTGATAAGCCAATTAATCCCACTTCCGCTAAATGGAAAGCCAGAGCCACAATCAGCCAGATACCAATTAAAGCCTGAACCACAAGCTGAGTTTTTTCTTGGCGTGTACGTTTTTCACTCGCTTTCTGGGCATAATCTTCCAAAACGGAACGGACGCGCTCAGGTAACTTAGCGCCATAACCGAACAGCTTGAAATGTTCAACCAGCAGGCAGATCAACAGACCACAAATAAAGACAGGGACAGTAACGGGCGACATACGGATAAAGAATGTCATGAAGTCCCAGCCAACGTGTTTGGCAATGATTAGGTTCTGTGGTTCGCCGACCATGGTCATTACGCCACCTAGCGCTGTACCGACTCCGGCATGCATCATCAGGCTGCGTAAAAATGCCCGGAATTGCTCCAGCGTCTGCTTTTTATCTTCATTATCAATGAATTTGTCATCGCTGAGTTCTGTATTGTCGTTTTGGCTAGCGCTGGAAAGGTAGCGGTGATAGATGGAGTAAAAACCGACAGATACACTGATAACAACGGCGATAACCGTCAGGGCATCAAGGAAAGCGGATAAGAATGCACTTGCCAGGCAGAATGCCAGTGCCAGCATTTTTTTGGAACGAATACTTAGCAGTAGCTTAGTGAAAACAAATAATAATAGCTGTTTCATGAAGTAAATGCCGGCAACCATGAAAATCAGTAGCAAGATCACTTCCAGATTGTTGGCTATCTCATGCCCTACTTGTTTTGGTGAAGTCATACCGATGATAACGGCTTCAATAGCGAGTAATCCTCCGGGTTGCAGAGGATAACATTTTAAAGCCATCGCCAGCGTGAAAATAAATTCAACAACGAGCATCCAGCCAGTAATAAAAGGACTGACAAAGAAAAAGGTCAGTGGATTGATAATAAGAAAAACAATGATGGCCAGCTTATACCAGTCCGGAGAATTGCCGAGAAAGTTTTTCACCACTGCGCGTCGGATACTGATTTCCATTATTATTAACATTCCTCTTCATGGATACATGGACGATTCTAAAGAATCATAGTACGCTCTAAACAGTACTAATTTAAGGGGATAAACTCATAATTAATCAGATAATAATTATATTTTTTTATGACCTCTTTCACTCTTTCGTGGTTTACTTACTATGTAACTATGTCGATCAGATGCATTCTGGTATGATCAGTGCCTATTATTAGCTAAGAAAACTGCTTTGGAATAGTTAAAATATGGTAATTAAGGCTCAGAGTCCTGCGAGTTTTGCGGAAGAGTATCTTATTGAAAGTATATGGAATAATCGCTTTCCACCAGGCTCCATACTGCCAGCAGAGCGTGAGTTATCTGAATTAATCGGTGTCACCCGAACTACTTTACGTGAAGTGTTACAACGCCTTGCACGTGATGGCTGGTTGACTATTCAGCATGGAAAACCAACAAAGGTCAATAATTTCTGGGAAACATCCGGCCTTAATATTCTGGAGACTCTGGCGCGTCTGGATCATGATCGTGTGCCTCAGTTAGTCGATAATTTACTGTCAGTCCGCACTAATATTGCAGCTATTTTTATTCGTACGGCATTCAGGCACCATCCGGAAAAATCATTGGAAGTATTGGCGGAAAAGAACAACGTAGAGGATACTGCTGAATCTTTCAGTTCCGTGGACTATGACATTTTCCGTGGATTGGCGTTTGCGTCAGGGAACCCGATTTATGGTTTGATTATTAACGGACTGAAAGGGCTTTATACTCGTGTCGGTCGTTATTATTTCTCGAATCCTGATGCTCGTAAGCTCGCTTTAAATTTCTATCAGCAATTGAGTGTACTATGTCAGGAACAGACCTATGACAAAATTATGGCATGTGTGCGCAATTATGGTAAAGAAAGTGGGATTATTTGGCATGGAATGCAGGGCATCATGTTCAATGAGTTAACGGAAGCTCGTCAAGGCTGATCAAATTCATCACCAATCTAGTTCATTGTCTAAGCTATTCTTTAAAGGCGTGCTGCTTTATGCAGTTCGCCTCTTTTTAGTTCATTTTATCACCATACCTATATCATGGTATTTTTGCCTTTTAATCAGTATTGACCCCTCCAAACTGTAAAATTCAAATTTTTAAATTATTATTCTGCTTAGTTTATATTGATTAAGATTTTTATTCTGAAATAAAATAAAAATAAGGTTTTAAATAAATTCACAAAATGTGAATAAAATGTTTCTTTTTGCCGAGAAAAATACTTTTTAAGATACTAATATAAGAAATTAATAGCATTTAATTCTTTTTTAATATGTTGTATTTAAAGTTATTTTAATATTTTTCTCATGATTTGAGAGATGGTATCCGTCATTATTTTGTAATTAAATTGTGACTTGAATCCTAAAATTCAACTAATCACTTTATAGTCTATTGTTCTGTATTGGATTTTCATGTTTAGCATATTATGCTTGCGTATATTACTCACCAATAGGGGGCAGAATGAAGGTCCTTATTTTAGGTAGTGGCGTTATTGGCGTCACCAGTGCCTGGTATCTGGCTCAGGAAGGCCATGAGGTTATCGTTGTTGATCGTCAGCATAGTGTTGCTGAAGAAACGAGCGCAAGTAATGCCGGGCAGATTTCACCCGGGTATGCAGCACCTTGGGGGGCACCGGGGATCCCATTAAAAGCAATAAAATGGGTGTTTCAACGACATGCCCCATTGGCTATTCGTTCTGATGGCTCACTATTTCAGTTACGCTGGATGTGGCAAATGCTGCGTAATTGTGATGCAGACCATTATGCTATGAACAAAAGCAGAATGGTGCGTTTGGCCGAATATAGTCGTGACTGCATTAAACAATTGAGAGTGGATACAGGTATCCAATATGAAGGGCGTCAAGGTGGTACGCTACAATTGTTCAGAACTAACAAGCAGTTTGATAATGCGGTTAATGATATTGCGGTGTTAGAGCAGGAAGGCGTTCCTTATCGGCTACTAACCTCAGATCAATTAGCATCAGCAGAGCCTGCACTCGCTTATGTTTCCCATAAATTAACGGGAGGATTACAGCTTCCTAATGATGAAACCGGTGATTGCCAAATCTTTACAAAAGAATTAGCAAAAATGGCAGAAAAAGCGGGTGTCAGATTTGTGTTTAACCGGCAGGTGAAACAAATTCTGGTGGATGGCGATAAGATAACAGGTATTCAGTGTGATAATGGCATCATGACAGCGGATCAGTATGTTATAGCAATGGGTGCCTATTCTACTGAATTATTGAAAGATCTTGTCACAATTCCGGTTTATCCAATGAAAGGTTATTCGCTAACAATGCCGATAATGGATGAAATGCGCTCACCTGCTTCAACAGTATTGGATGAAACTTACAAAATAGCCATTACCCGCTTTGATAATCGAATTCGCGTTGGAGGAATGGCAGAAGTCGTTGGTTTTAACCTGAATGTGCTGAAAAGCCGTTGTGAAACACTCAAAATGGTAGTAGAGGATCTTTACCATAATGGTGGCAATATTACTGAAGCCTCATTCTGGGCCGGATTACGACCAATGACACCGGATGGCACTCCCATTGTTGGTCCAACCAAATATCCTAATCTTTATTTAAATACCGGGCATGGAACATTAGGCTGGACGATGGCCTGTGGTTCAGGAAAATTATTATCTGACTTAATCTCTGGTAGGAAGCTTGAAATTGCGGCAGATGATCTCTCTGTATTCAGATATATCAATGGATTTAATACAAAAGTACTTCGGACGAAGCATCGTTTACATACCGCGTAAAGTAAATTAAAAGAGGCCATCATGCCACGTCCTATTTTGGCAACCATCCATCTCGACGTATTTCGTCATAATTTAGCTGTTATCCGCCAAAAAGTCGGTAATAGTAAAATCTGGTCGGTAGTGAAAGCGAATGCATATGGGCATGGGTTGGACAGAATATGGCAATCACTTAAGCAGACGGATGGATTTGCACTACTTGATATGAATGAAGCTATTTACTTGAGAGAGCAGGGGTGGCAGGGGCCAATCCTGTTGTTGGAAGGCTTCTTCAAAGTTGAAGATTTGCAGATAATTAATCAATATGACCTGACAACCACAGTGCAGAGCCATTGGCAACTCAAGGCGGTGGAAGAATAGGGCAAACGGGTCTAAATTATACTGACGTAAAACCCACCGTGAGGACTTTCAGCATGTAACCATTATCCCATCCTGCTTTCTGACGCTTAGTTTTCA
>NZ_NIBS01000004.1:96067-294385 GCF_002632465.1 Xenorhabdus budapestensis
AGGTTGCTAATGATAAATCACAAACGGCGATTATTCCTATTTCTCTGTACTGAATATACTCCGCTAATCACATTGAGCAATTTAGACCCGTTTGCCCTGGGTGGAAGAAGCGGAATTAGATAAGCCCATCGATATTTATTTGAAACTTAATAGTGGTATGAATCGTCTGGGATTTACCCCAGACGAATATCCGCAGATAGTTTCAATGGCAAATGGGATAAAAAATATTAATTCAGTGACTTTAATGACGCATTTCGCTAATTCCGATAATGAAATTGGTGTTGATGGGCAATTCACCGTTGTTAATCGGCTGAATATGAATTCACTCCCTCACTGTCTGGCTAATTCTGGGGCAGTCTTATGGCATCCGCAAACACATGGTGATTGGGTCAGACCTGGAATTATTCTGTATGGTGCATCTCCCAGTGGGAAGTGGCGTGATATTGCGGATGTAGGCTTAAGACCAGCGATGAGTTTAAAAAGTGAAATCATTGCGGTTCATGATCTTGCCAAAGGAGAGAATATTGGTTACGGCAGCCGCTATACCACCCAATGTATGACTCGTGTGGGAACAGTAGCATGTGGTTATGCTGATGGCTATCCACGACATGCACCAACAGGAACGCCGATTATTGTTGATGGTATCCGTACTCGCTTATTGGGTGCTATATCAATGGACATGATGTCGGTTGATCTGACTCCATGCCCACTGGCAACAATTGGCAGTTCAGTCGAATTATGGGGTGAAAAATTACCGGTGGATGAAGTCGCAGAGTCAGCCGGAACGATTGGTTATGAACTGCTATGTGCTTTGGCCAGACGTGTCCCGGTCGTTGTAGAGTAGCATCAGTTTTTAGACAGGCATTTGTTCGTGCAGAGTTTTGTGCGAAGTTCTGTACGGAATAAATGCCTGTTCAGAACCCACACATTACCAGACTCAACTTTTATTTTGGCGGCAACGAATAACGGTAGCAAGTCTGCCTGGAGAACCATTTTTAGAAGGTTGAGGGGTGTTGATACGTGCAGTTTCAACGCAGGCAATGTTCTTATAGCCTTCCTTACTGATATCTTGCATGCTACTCGCTAGCTCAGCACCGGGATTCCAGCAGACTACATCACTATGGTGATAATGGTGAATTTCAATGGTACGTTTCCATAACTCATCCCTAATCAGACTGAAATTCTCTGGCTCTGTATAAATGCGATCCGTTCTTCCTTGGAAGCGCAAGTCTTCATTAGTGTATTGCTCTCTGTTTGTAACAGTATCAATAAAGTGATTACCTAACCCGCTGACCCGGATTTGATTGATGTTACTGATATTGAAGTAAGAGTGTAGGGCACAAGTGACTTGATAATCTCCGTGAGATTCCAGCTCTATTTCGCAAGTCTTCCCCAATTTAAAACGGGCAATAAGTGTGAATTCATGTGACCACAATTGTTTTGTGTATGCGCTATCTTGTAGTGTGAACATCAAAATCACACCATTCTCATTTTCATGATGAGCTTTGAATTCCCACGGTAATATCCGGGCAAAACCATGACTTGGTGTGCCCAGAGAGCCAAACCAAGGCCAACAGATGGGGATACCACCACGAATGGCTGTACCCTCGCGGAGTTTTGTATTATTGCTTAACCATAATACAGGTTTTTCACCGCAGGGTTGCCATGCCATAAGATGAGCGCCCTGGATACTGATTGCACCCCGGATTTTGGGATGAGAAATCACAATCAGCGGGAATTCATCAATATTCCTTTGACTGATATAAGGAGATATTTGTTTTACAATCGGTAATGAGAAAATTTTATCAAGCATCTACATGACCTTATATAAACCTGAATTGGATAATTGGTGAAGGCAAGGATAGCTTATTGCGGAAGAGAGGGGAAATAAAGCCACCTGTAAAGGTGGCTTATTAAACAACCGTTGAAAGTTCAATTAGTTAGAGATATGAGCAATCAGATCCAGAACTTTGTTAGAGTAACCAGTTTCGTTGTCATACCAAGAAACCAGTTTTACGAAGTTGTCGTTCAGAGCGATACCCGCTTTTGCATCGAACACAGAGGTCAGTTTTTCGCCATTGAAATCGGTAGAAACAACATCATCTTCAGTATAGCCCAGAATGCCTTTCAGTTCGCCTTCAGCCGCTTCTTTGATTGCTTCACAGATTTCTTTATAAGTCGCTGGTTTTTCCAGACGTGCAGTCAGGTCAACAACAGAAACGTTAGGAGTAGGTACACGGAAAGACATACCGGTTAGTTTGCCGTTCAGTTCTGGAATAACTTTACCTACTGCTTTTGCAGCACCGGTAGATGATGGAATGATGTTTTGTGCCGCACCACGGCCACCACGCCAGTCTTTTGCAGAAGGGCCATCAACCGTTTTCTGAGTCGCAGTTGTTGCGTGAACAGTTGTCATCAAACCTTCAACGATACCAAATTTATCATTGATAACTTTAGCTAGCGGGGCAAGGCAGTTGGTTGTGCAGGATGCGTTGGAAACGATGTCCTGGCCTGCATAGGCATTGTGATTGACACCCATAACAAACATTGGAGTGCTGTCTTTAGATGGGCCAGTCAGAACAACTTTTTTCGCGCCAGCAGTGATGTGCTTACGTGCAGTTTCGTCAGTCAGGAAAATGCCGGTTGCTTCAGCAACAACATCAACACCTACTTCGTCCCACTTCAGGTTAGCTGGATCTCTTTCAGATGTAACGCGGATGGTTTTGCCGTTAACAACCAGATGACCGTCTTTAACTTCAACAGTGCCGTTGAAGCGGCCGTGGGTTGAATCATATTTCAGCATGTAAGCCATGTAATCTGCATCTAACAGGTCATTGATTGCAACGATTTCAATGTCAGAACGCTCTTGTGCAGCACGGAAAACAATACGGCCAATACGACCAAAACCGTTAATACCTACTTTGATAGTCATAGTATTCCACCAGCTATTTTTTAGTGAATTAAAAGTTATTTCTAAAGTTACCAAAATCTTGTCAGTCGTCAAGCGGAATCGTGTCAACAATTGAAAAAGATCAATTTAGAAACCACTATCTGAATGCTCGCTATTCAACCGTAACAAGCTCTACGCCCATCATTATCGGGGTATAAAGAGATATTTAAAGTTATCATTGGTTAGATATGTGAGACTTATCACAATTAGTAAAGTAAATCATTATGTTGAATGCGTTAGAATGCCTTTTAACATTCTAATATTTGCTTTTTGTTGTTTTCGGTGTTTTTTAATTGAAAATATTGGCCTCAAAAGGTGGTTTCCATGGCTAAAAATATCTCCGTTTCTCTGGAGCAGCTTAGTGAAATGCAGCGTTATGTCACGCAGGAAGCAGGTACTGAGCCGCCATTTTCAGGAAAACTGTTGCACAACAAAAAAAGTGGCATTTATCATTGTTTGTGTTGTCATCAGCCATTATTTTTTTCTGATACTAAGTTTGATTCTGGATGTGGATGGCCAAGTTTTTACCAGCCAATCAATGATAAATCCATCAAATATATTGATGATTACTCCCATAATATGCATCGAATAGAAGTGCGTTGCAGTCATTGTCAGGCACATTTAGGGCATGTTTTCCCTGATGGCCCTAAACCTACCGGAGAGCGCTTTTGTATTAATTCGGTTGCCTTATGGTTTATTGATAAGGAAACAGGAGAAGAAACAGCAGGTTAATATCATGACTCCGGGTGTTTTTTAACAAATGCAAGTGTTTTTAAATAAATATAAGCAAAATGAATTGGTAACTAAATTAGAATCGATTCAGCTAAAATATGTAGCCGTAAGGAAATGTCGATGAAGTTGGATGATTTACTCTCTGCCATGACACCTGAGATTTATCAACGATTAGTTCAGGCTGTTGAATTGGGCAAATGGCAAGATGGCGTTCCATTAACACCAGAGCAGAAAGAACATAGTTTGCAAATGGTGATGCTTTGGCAAGCCAGGCATAATCATGATCCTGAACATATGACGATTGGCACGGATGGCCAAATTACGATAAAAAGCAAGCAAGAACTGAAGGCTATATTCCAATCAGAAATGGTTGCTAAGTTAAAACCTCAGTCAGAAGAAGAATGAGCCAAAAAGCTAAAATAATAACCTCGCTCTTTTTAATGAGTCTGCAATAAAAAGACGAGGTTGATTTCAGGTATATTCAGAAAAATTTATAGCAACCTATAGGTTAAGATAATTTTTTCTTTTTCATATGAAATAACTTAAAAAAGCGTTGTTATTTCATTCAATGAAGTTAACTTGGCACCTTTGGCTGTCATTTCTTCAATGGCTCGTTGGCTGTCATCCGCTTGAATATTGACTCCACGGCAACCCTCAACGATCACGTAAGTTTCATACCCATGTGCTAAAGCATCTAAGACCGTAAATTTTACGCAGTAATCAGTGGCAATTCCCAGAATCAACAGGCGATTGATATGTTGCTCTGATAGCCAACCATGTAGTCTGGTAGCATTTTTATGATCGTTATCAAAGAATGCGCTATAGCTATCTATTTGCGAATTTTCGCCTTTACGAAAAATTTTCTGGATAGCAGACTGATTCAGCGCTGGATGGAAGTCTGCACCCAATTGTCCCTGTACACAATGCACAGGCCACCATATCTGAGGGATACCATTTAGTTCCCCCAACTCACCGACAAGCTGACCAGAATTGACGGCAAAACTCATGTGATCGGATGGATGCCAATCCTGCGTTGCGATAATGGTGATGTTGTGTTGCTGACACAATTCAATAGCTTTATTTGCCATTTCGATAACTTCTTCGCTTTCCTTGACCGCCAGAGTACCACTTGTGCAGAAGTCATTTTGTAGATCGATAAGTAATAATGCGGTTTTCATTATATTCCTCGATTTATTTTTTATTTGTCGGAGTAGCTCAATTCTCCGCGTAGATTCTGCTGCATTAGCGAGCGGATTTCTTCGGCTTCGTAGTGCTGACTCAACAAGTAGTGTAGTTTGGTCAGTGCTGCTTCAAAAGTCATATCATAGCCGCTGATCACGCCTGATGTAGCTAGCGCATGGCCATTGGCATAACCTTCCATATTGACTCTTCCAGAGATACATTGTGTTAAATTGACCACAATGATGCCTCGTTCAGTCGCTTCTCTTAAGATTTTTAACAAATCGGAGCGCTGTGGGGCATTACCAACACCATAAGAGCGTAAAATCAGCGCCTTGACAGGTTGCATCAGGATATTTTCAACCACCTGACAGGATAATCCCGGATAGATAGTTACAACGCTGATTGGCTGTGATTTGGTTTGATGTACGATAAAATTGCCATGAGCGGTTGGTATGGGAGCAGTATTAAATGTACGGATATTGATCCCCGCTTCAATGAGTGGAGGGCAGTTGGGAGATGAAAAGGCGTTAAAACCATCGGCGTGGGCTTTAACTGTTCTATTCCCTCGAAACAATTTATTGTTAAAAAATAAGCTAACTTCGTTAACGGGATAATTAGCTGCCAGGTACAGAGCATTCAGTAAATTTGTCTGACCATCTGAACGCAGTGCTTCTAAAGGTATTTGCGACCCTGTCACGATAACGGGTTTGCTTAGGTTTTCAAACATGAAAGAGAGTGCTGAGGTAGTGAAAGCCATGGTATCTGTACCATGCAGGATCACAAAACCATCGTAATCATGGTAATTCTGGTAAATATCGTTGGCGATAATCCCCCAATCATCCGGACTCATGTCAGAAGAATCAATAAGAGGATGATGTTCACGGATCGTGAACGTTGGCATTTCTGGACGGTGGAATTCCGGCATCTGTGCAAGTTGCCGTTGTAAGTGACCAGAGACAGGAATGTAACCATTGGGAGAATGCCGCATCCCAATTGTGCCACCTGTATAAACAACATAGATAGATTTCTTCTGCATGGAAGTACCCCAATAACAGTACCTGATAAAAATATTCAGCCGATTATAGGAGGTATATGGAATAAAAAAAGCCTGATATATAAGGATCAGGCTTTTGGGTATAACTGTTATCGCATTTTAGTAATAACTTTCTAGCGGATATTCTCGCAATTCAGGCAGAACGCATAAATATTCTGCGGATCATTCATGCGATTATAAAATATTGCTTGCTGTTTCATATCTTGTGCAGCCTGAACAAATGATGCTGGCAGCACTGATTGCAGAATATTTGGCATAATTGCCTGAGCAGATGAAGAAAACTCCAGCATAAGTTTTTCAGTGAAGGAAAGCTCTGGTTGCATCCAGTCTAATGATGCTGTTTTGAGGTCGGCTAATTCAACAGCTTTCTTCACCGCATCATCGAAATCACCTAATTGATCGACCAAGCCATTCTTTTTAGCATCACTACCACTCCAGACACGACCTTCGGCGATGTTCTTAATCTCATCTACTGATTTATGCCGGGAATTTGCTACCAGCCCGATAAATTGGTTGTAGCCGTTTTCAATCGACAATTGCATAACGTCAGAAAACAGAGGGTTTATACCTTTTGTTAATGAAATATCAGACAGTGGATGTGTTGAAACTCCATCTGTATTCACACCAAGATGATCCAGGCTTTTTTCAAAGGTATTGAAGACACCGAAAACACCAATGGAGCCGGTTAAAGTATTTGGTGATGCAATAATGTAGTTAGCTGGCGTGGATACCCAGTATCCTCCTGATGCCGCCAGACCCCCCATTGAAACAACGATTGGTTTCTGATTGACCTTTTTACCATTTTCATCAGTACCTTCCCGAATTGCCATGAGTTCACTGCGGATCAGCTCAGATGCGCTGATACTGCCGCCAGGGCTGTTTACACGTAATATAATGGCTTTGATTTTTGGATTCATACGTGCTTCTCGCAGTTGTGCTGCGATTGTATCACCACCTGCTATGTCATTGGACTGTTTACCGTCCATGATTGTACCTTCAATCATGATCACCGCAATGTTACCATTGTTTTGATAACTATTTTGGACTGGCTGTTTAGCAATATAGTCATTAATGCTGATGTAGTTGAAATGCTGATTTTGTTTATCCCAACCAAATTGATGTATCAGTTTCTTTTCAATGACATTCAGAGATGCAATTTTATCGACTAAACCGTTTTGAAATGCATAGAGTGCACCGTTTCCTCCAGCCTTACGGAATTTTTCAATAAACGTGGAAGGATCAGGAAGTACCTGGTCAAGAGGTATTTTCCTGTTGGTGGCGATAACTTGTCGGTAATTGTTCCAAAGTTCATTAAGCCAGAGAGTATCTGCTTTGCGGGCATCATCTGACATATCATTCCGCATCATTGGCTCTACTGCTGATTTGTATGTACCAACACGGAAAATGTGGGTAGAAATTTTCAGATTTTCTAATAATGATTTATAGAACAAATGGTTGGTTGAGAAGCCATGAAGGGACACACTTCCTTGTGGAGCAAGGAATATTTTGTTTGCGTAACTGGCTAAATAATATTGTGCCTGGCTATAGTTATTCCCGATGGCAATAACTGGTTTACCTGAAGCCTTAAATTCATTGATGACTTTGCCTATATAGCTCATAGAAGACTGATCGGCACCAATAAAGTCATCTAACTTCAATACCATACCGGTAATTTTAGGGTCACTTTTCGCCCGTCGGATACTATCAACAATATCGAACACAGAGGTTTGTTGTGAACGGTTGCTGGAGGAGTCAACAAGATCCCGTCCGAGCTTATCCAGTGGATTGAGAACAGACACTTGATCAACAACGATACCGGATAAGTTGACATATAATGCCCCACTATAATCATTGCTTAAGCGGAACTGTTCTTTGTATATGAGAACACCAGTGGTGACTAATACAACTAATAGGATAAAAATCAGGTTGGAAATAAATTGGCGAACGAAATTTAGCAGTTTCCAACTCCATTTAAATATTGCTGCTATAAACTTCCATAAAGTACGCATATCGTCTCCAGTTATGGGGTCAAATAGGATTATCCTAATCAGCTGGTTGATAAATGTCAGCTGGAAATCACGGGAATGATTGAAAAAATAATAACATCTACTCTTTCATTCAGTAATGAATCAACAGAGAATGTCAGATCGTGATAGGTTATCTTATTCAGGAGGAAATTATGAATGCTTTGGAACTTTTATTGAATCGTCGTTCTGTTTCACGTTTAATCGCGCCAGCTCCGGAAGGAGAGGCATTGCAACATATTTTTGCGGCAGGAATGCGAGCACCAGATCATGGATCATTGCGTCCCTGGCATTTTATTGTGATGCAGGGGGAAGGGATTGATAAATTCAGCTGTTTGCTCGAAAAATCAGCAATTGACGGTGTTATGGGTGAAGATGTGGTGGAAAAAGCAAAAAACGCACCTTATCGAGCACCTATGATTATTACTGTTATTGCCAAAGTTGTTGAACATGCAAAAGTGCCCGTCTGGGAACAAGTTGTGGCGGCAGGTTGTTCAGTTCATGCTATGCAAATGGCTGCGGTAGCTCAGGGGTTTGGCGGAATATGGCGTTCTGGCTCCTGGACTGAAGATCCGACAGTCAGAGCGGGTTTGGGCTGTGAGGAAAATGACAAAATTGTTGGATTCCTCTATTTGGGCACACCGGAACTTAAAGCTCCGACGAAAGGTTCAACACCAGATTTAACGGGTTTTGTCAGTTATTTCTAAAGTGATTGCTAAAGTGACTGGTGATATTGCCAGATGCTGTGGATCAGATGTGGTGGGGAAGATGAAAGCCGCCGCATCAATCCACTTTTTTAGTTTGATTGCCGTAGATGAACTGACTGAACCACGCTCAAACAAAGTATTGATTGAAGTTTTGAATAATTCCATGCGTCTTTTTATTGCAGAAAAACCTAGCCTGGCACGAGCCATTGCCGATGTTTTACCAAAACCTCATCGTCGGGGAGATGGGTTTATTGAGTGTGGTAATAACCAATTTGTTACCTGGTGTGTAGGCCATCTGTTAGAGCAGTCTGAGCCAGATGCTTATGATAGCCGTTATGCACGTTGGGTATTGGCTGATTTACCGATCATTCCTGAAAAATGGCAGTTGAAACCAAGAGTAGCGGTTGCCAAACAACTTAATACGATTAAATCTCTTCTGGAAAGGGCTGATGAAATTATTCATGCCGGAGATCCTGATCGTGAAGGTCAATTACTGGTGGATGAAGTATTGGATTTTTTGCATTTGGATAATAATAAAAAGCAAAATGTCCAACGCTGCCTGATCAACGATTTAAATCCACAGGCGGTACTTAAAGCGGTTGAGCGTTTAAGGAGTAATCGAGAATTTATTCCTCTATGTGTTTCAGCACTCGCCAGAGCTAGAGCGGACTGGCTCTATGGCATTAATATGACCCGTGCCTATACATTGCTAGGGCAGAATGCCGGCTATCAAGGGGTGTTATCTGTCGGACGTGTTCAGACTCCTGTTCTGGGATTGGTTGTTCGTCGTGATGAGGAAATAGAGCATTTTGTACCGAAAGATTTCTTTGAGGTTAAAGCTTATATTGTTACTCCGAAAGAAGAACGGTTTACGGCTGTATGGCAACCCAGTGAATCCTGTATTGATTTTCAGGATGAAGAGGGCCGGATTATCCATCGGCCTTTAGCAGAGCATGTTGTAGCGCGCATTACGGGGCAACCTGCTTATGTTACTGCGTATCAGGATAAACGGGAATCAGAAACGGCACCGTTACCATTTTCACTCTCTTCATTACAGATTGAAGCAGCTAAGCGTTTTGGTTTAAGTGCTCAGGGTGTATTAGATATTTGTCAGCGACTTTATGAAACGCATAAATTGATCACTTATCCACGTTCTGATTGTCGTTACTTGCCGGAAGAGCATTTTGCAGGGCGTCAGGCTGTCTTAAATGCCATTTCAGTTCATACACATTTATTACCACAGGATGCGTTGGATACAGAGAAAAAGAACCGCTGTTGGGATGATAAAAAGGTAGATGCCCATCATGCGATTATTCCCACAGCCCGAAGCAGCCAGATTAATCTGACAGAAAATGAACACCATATTTATGGATTGATTGCCAGACAGTACTTGATGCAGTTTTTCCCGGATGCGGTATTCCGCAAGTGTACGATCGAGCTTGACATTGCAGGTGGAAAATTCATAGCAAAAGCTCGTTTTCTGGCAGAAGCTGGCTGGAGAACCTTATTGGGTAATAAAGAGCGAGATGAGGAAAATGAAGGCACGCCGCTGCCTGTTGTTACCAAAGGTGATGAACTCTTATGTGAAAAAGGAGAAGTGGTGGAGAGGCAGACTCAACCACCGCGTCCTTTTACTGATGCGACTTTATTGTCTGCTATGACAGGAATTGCCCGATTTGTACAGGATAAAGCACTAAAAAAAGTGTTACGAGCAACAGATGGTCTGGGCACAGAAGCAACGAGAGCAGGTATTATTGAATTACTGTTTAAACGGGAATTTCTGTACAAAAAAGGGCGCTATATCCATGCAACACCTGCGGGGAGGGCGCTTATCCATGTATTACCTGATATGGCTGTATTGCCCGATATGACAGCGCATTGGGAGTCAAAACTAACACAAATCAGTGAAAAGCAAGTCCGCTATCAGGATTTTATGTTGCCTCTTCACGAAACGTTGCAGCAGTTGATTTGGCAGGCAAAACAGTATCGAAATTTGAAAGCTTTTAGGGAGTTACCCCCTGTTCCCGTGAAAGGGAAAAAGAGTAAAAAGAAGAAAACAAAGACTGACAAAGCTGGGTAGATAAGGTCAAAACGATACAATTTAAAACACCATAAGAAAAATCCAGCACTGAAATCGTAGCGGTGCTGGATTTTATTATTATTTTGAGAATCAAATTTTAAATTCAGCCCAAACAGGAGCGTGATCAGATGGTTTTTCCATGCTACGGATACCATAATCTATACCAGCAGAAAGGCATTTTTCCGCTAATGGACGACTGGCAAGCAATAAGTCAATGCGAAGCCCTCGGTTATCGTCAAACCCTTTCGAGCGATAATCAAACCAGGAGAATTGATCGTTGATCTCAGGATGATGTGCCCGAAACGTATCGATGAGCCCCCAATTTTTAAGGCGTTCCATCCACTCTTTTTCTTCCGGTAAGAAAGAGCATTTTCCGGTTTTCAACCAGCGTTTTTGGTTATTTTCACCGATCCCAATATCAAGATCAGTCGGACTGATATTCATATCTCCCATAATAAGAATATTGGATTCCGGGGATTGCTTTCTTTCCAGATAGGTTTGTAAATCTTGGTAGAATTTTGCTTTTGCAGGAAATTTGACCGGATGATCACGGCTTTCACCTTGTGGAAAGTAACCATTAATTACAGTCAATGAGCCTAGAGGTGTTTCAATATTTGCCATGATAATACGACGCTGCGCATCATCCTCATCCGTAGGAAAACCTTTCTGAACTTCAATTGGCTTCTGGCGTGTCAGCAGGGCCACACCGTAATGGGATTTTTGACCGTGATAGAAGACATGGTAACCAAGTTTACTAACTTCTTCCAAAGGGAACATCTCATCATGAACTTTTGTTTCTTGTAATCCAATCACGTCAGGCTGATGTTGTTCAACAATCGCAGTAAGTTGGTGAGGGCGAGCCCGCAGGCCATTAATATTGAATGATACAAATTTCATGCCGTTATAATCACCTATAGAATATTTATCTTTTTAATCTTAACAGATATAAAAAAGGATGTAACCATTTATTAAATAATAATTTAAAGTAGGTTATCTTGATATTTCACTATTTTACTCTTATATGCAATGTTATATTGAGTATAATGCTCTTATTACTCAAATTTAAAGTATGTAATAGTGATAAATATTAAAAAACACATGATGAGTAAATGATGAATTAATGGATAAATACTTATTTAATTAATCATTCTTTGTTATATTCAACACCTGATACTATATTTTTAGGTGAGTGTTTTTATTCTTAAAATTTATTCTGTGTCACGCATTACAAAAAATAATTAATGAAAAAGTAGAAGAGTTAATCAATCTCTGATAGAAAATTGAACTTGTAGACCATGTTTATATTTATTAATGGTTTACATTCACGATGGAATATTCATCATGATACAGGTGAATAATATAGTTCATCTGAACCGCATTTTTGCATCAGGGGCTGGCATTACATATAAATGCCATTTGAAAAATAGCTATTTTTATTGTACAAAATTATACCTTCACAATATCAAGTTTGATTTAGCGGTTACCTGATGAGAAGGCCATTTCAAGGAAATTATTTTAGCCACAAGTTACATAGGAACGGTGAATTATGTTTTTTTCTCGTAAATTAGAAGCATTCATGGCGGTGGTGGAAATGGGTTCTTTAAGCAAAGCGGCAAGAGTGATGAACCGTACGACTCCCCCAGTCGCTAAATCAATTAAAGACTTTGAGGCGACGTTAGGAAAGCGCTTATTTAAAAGGGAGAAGTTTGGGATGATACTGACTAAAGATGGAGTGGAACTATATAATGACCTAAAAGAACTTTATTTGAAAGAAAAGGAAATTACAAAGAAACACTTTAGCGGAACTATTTGTAACAGTGTCAATATCTACTACGATTGGGGGAAAGACAGACATCTGATTTCACTTTATAAAGCAGCAGACAGAAATAATGCTCAAGTTAATATATTACGCTTTAGTTATGATAACATTGATGAAATAGTTGACTATGAGGGCAATACGATAATTTTAAGCTCAGAAAAAATACTCAGTGATAGATTCAGCTTGGTTCGTAAAATTGAAAGGCAGAATTTAGGTATTTGCTGCCGTCAAGAGTTAATAGATGAAGCTAATGGTGATTTAACTCAATTATTGAAAAAGAAAACGTGGTTGTGTGATCCAGTTCTCTATAAAAGCGATTTTATAAAGAATTTGGAAGAGGATATGATAAAGAACGGAGAGAAAGTTAATATAAGACAAATGGACAATATGGAGTGCTGTCTTAATTTCATTCAATCCAAAGATTATATTTTTATTACAGATGCCCGTTCTGGTGCGTTGGAGGAAGGAAAAAGCCTAGGCTTTATTCCAATATCACGGGCTGATGCAGTTAATCAGTGTTACGTTTATAAATCTAAATCCCACTCAAGTGTGTTAAATCGTTTTATCGACTCCGTTAGTGATATGGAGTAACCGATTGCATAAGCGGAGCAAATTGCAGATCCTCCAGAGCTCCGCTATTGGTATCCGGTGAACACGTAATTTTACGATATTCATTTGCTCATTGAGTAAACTAGATTGTTCTTCCCCCAAGCAGTATATCTGTTAATTTTAACAGTAAATGCAAATAATGGAATGTACCTTAGGATATGGTGGGGGAAGGATGATGCGCCATTTCTCGTTTTTCACCTTCCGGCTAACGTGCTGTGCGTAATCTCACTTTGCTATGTTCAATTCTCAATTAAAACTTCGATCGAAGGTCTTTGTCCTTGCTTTCAGTAGTTTTTATTCAGGAATGGGTAAGATGACATAATTAGATGGTGGTGGGGGAAGGATTCGAACCTTCGAAGTCTGTGACGGCAGATTTACAGTCTGCTCCCTTTGGCCGCTCGGGAACCCCACCAAATTTTGAATCGTACACTGTCATTATCAGCGGACGGCATAATATCAAATCAACCGCCGCTGTAAAGTAGCTATTTGAAAATTAAGTATTGAACGCTGTTTTTTTAAACTTTATGCTCGAATACCATTCCATTAGGGTATTTTGTTATCGAATAATCACTCTGTTATCTAACAAAAATACCCTTAACTTATCACAGAATAATAGTACGGTTACCATACACAAACACACGTTGAGAAAAAACCGAGTGTAATGCTTTACTTAGCACATTTTTCTCGACATCTCGTCCTGCCCGCATCATCTCTTCAGCAGTATAACTATGATCCACGTTAATCACATCCTGAGTGATGATAGGGCCTTCATCTAAGTTATCATTGACATAATGTGCAGTGGCTCCAATGATTTTGACCCCACGCTCATAAGCTTGGTGATAAGGACGGGCTCCTATGAATGCTGGTAAGAATGAGTGGTGAATATTAATAATTTGATTTGGGTAATGCTGAACGAATGCCGGTGTTAAAACACGCATGTACTTGGCGAGTACAACATAGTCAGGGTTATATTGATCTATCTGCGCCATTAACGCTTCATCGTGCTGTTCCCGGCTCAAACCTTCATGGCTGATATGATGGAAAGGAATATCAAACTGCTCAACCAATGGCTGTAGGGTGGTATAGTTGCCAATAACAGCGGCTATTTCTACATCCAATCCTTCATAAGCACTCTTTACTAATATATCACCGATACAGTGGGCTTCTTTTGTTACCATGATGACAATACGACGACGACCTGCTGTATTCAATTCACGACTTGAGCCAACAGGAAGAGCATCGTCTAGGTCTGTCAGAAATATTTCATCATTAAAGATACCTTCCAGCTCTGTACGCATGAAAAAGCGGCCAGTGAGATGATCGACAAACTCACTATTTTGTACAATATTCAATTGATGCTTGTAACAAATATTTGTGATCTTCGCGATTAATCCTTTGGAATCAGGACAAATTGTACGCAAGATTTTTTTTTGTATAATTGCGTTTTGCATGGATAACGTGATCCTCAAATGTTTTTCACTGTGTGTGAATGGTTGTGTTTAAAATATTTAAATATTGATTTAACTACAGCATTTTTTATATTTTTTGCCCGAACCACATGGGCAAGGATCATTGCGTCCTGTTTCAGGGCGAACACCATCTATATAGAACCAATGTTGGTCAATACGCAAAAAACGAGAACGCTCATGTATCAATTGCCTATATTGCTTTTCCTGCTCAATAAAGCAAGCTGAAAATTCGACGTAGGCTTCGTTATTATGTTGCCCTTTATTTGTGTTGATTACATTCAACCCTAGCCACTGTACACCAACAAAGCTTTGTTCTATTTCTGAACGCCAGGTTTCTGCCTCACAATCGGGATGCCAGGTTGTAATCAGATAATCGACATTCTCCGTCACATAAGCGCTATATCTGGAACGCATCAGAGATTCGGCATCTGGAGCAGGGTAGTGATTATCAATATAAGGGCCGCAGCAATATGCGAAAGGTGAGCCGCTGCCACAGTGACATATTTTTGTCAAAATAACTCCGGTTAGATTAAAAAGGTTGTTGTTAATATGACTAATACTGTAAAGGTATGTAAGCGTAAAATATATATTCGTATAAATAGTTATGATTGATTAGATTACCATCAATAATACCTGAATACAGGCTGTAGCTGCAATGTTTAGTGAGAGTACTCTTATTTATGCTTCAGAAAATTCATTTAACAGCTATTTGATATAAAGGTGTATTCAGAGTGTATATATCAGTTATGTAAATACCATAGTATGGAAACCATAATTAAATTTTTATTCACTGTATATCTGGCTGTGTTAGCTGGTATACTCTGGCGCACTATTTTTTTAGGTATGTGACTTTTTTCACATATACGATTTTTCACTTATACGATTTTTTAGAGAGTTGGTGCTATTGTTATAGCTGCAAAAGGAGTTTTTTAGCTATAAACATAGCTGTGGGAGACTATGTAATGTCAGTAATAAACAAAAAAGTAAAAAAAGCTGTAATCCCTGTTGCTGGTTTGGGAACCAGGATGTTACCAGCTACTAAAGCTATTCCTAAAGAAATGCTGCCTCTGGTTGATAAGCCACTTATTCAATACGTTGTCAATGAATGTATTAAAGCAGGCATTAATGAAATTATTCTGGTTACACATTCATCCAAAAACTCTATAGAAAACCATTTTGATACCAGCTTCGAACTAGAGGCAATTCTCGAGAAAAGAGTGAAACGTCAGCTCTTGGACGAAATCCAGTCGATTTGTCCTAATCATGTGACGATCATGCAGACCCGTCAGGGGATCGCTAAAGGATTGGGACATGCGGTGTTATGTGCTAAGCCACTTATTGGGGACGAACCATTTGCTGTTATTCTGCCGGATGTTATCTTGGATGAGTACAGTACAGATTTATCGAAATACAATTTGAGTGAGATGTTATCACGTTTTAACGATAGCGGAACAAGTCAAATATTGGTTGAACCAGTTCCTGTTGAGAATGTTTCTGATTATGGAATTGTAGATTGCTTTGGAGAAAACCTGCAACCAGGTGACAGTAAACCAATTGCCCGTGTTGTTGAAAAGCCTAAACCAGAAGAAGCCCCTTCAAACCTTTCCATTGTCGGTCGCTATGTATTATCTGAGAAAATCTGGCCATTATTGGCAAAAACAGCACCAGGAGCGGGGGATGAAATTCAGCTTACCGATGCCATT
This sequence comes from Xenorhabdus budapestensis, assembly GCF_002632465.1. Taxonomy (GTDB): domain Bacteria; phylum Pseudomonadota; class Gammaproteobacteria; order Enterobacterales; family Enterobacteriaceae; genus Xenorhabdus; species Xenorhabdus budapestensis. The sequence goes on from NZ_NIBS01000004.1 coordinate 112,397, forward strand.
GCCATGCTGATGGAAAAGGAGCCGGTTGAGGCGTATCACTTAAAAGGCCGCAGTCATGATTGTGGGAATAAATTGGGTTATATGCAGGCGTTTGTTGAATATGGTATGAAGCATAAGCAGTTGGGAGAATCATTCAGAGACTGGATTATGGCTTTGCAAGATCAGATTGAAAAATAATCTATTAGTACTTTAGGATGTGAAATGAAAGTTACTGTATTTGGTATTGGCTACGTTGGCTTAGTCCAAGCGACCGTGTTTGCCGAAGTCGGACATGATGTACTTTGTGTTGATGTTGATACAAGAAAAGTTGAAAACTTGAAGAATGGCCATATTCCTATTTTTGAACCGGGATTGGAATCCTTGGTTAAAAAAAATTATGCGGAAGGGCGTCTGAACTTTACAACGGATGCTAAAGCTGGCGTCGCACATGGCAAATTACAGTTTATCGCCGTAGGAACACCTCCTGATGAAGATGGCTCTGCCGATTTGCAATATGTCACTGCTGTAGCTCGGACTATTGCAGAGAATATGGATAACTATAAAGTGGTGGTTGATAAATCAACCGTTCCTGTAGGAACTGCGGATAAAGTCAAAGCTGTCATGCAAGCAACTTTGGCTGAACGTGGAGCTAATATTCCATACGATGTTGTTTCCAATCCTGAATTTTTGAAGGAAGGGGCCGCAGTCGCTGATTGTATGCGTCCTGAACGCATTATCATTGGCTGTGATAACGACAGCGTGATTGATGTGATAAGAGAGCTGTATGAGCCGTTTAATCGTAATCATGATCGCATGATTGTTATGGATATCCGCAGTGCGGAGTTAACAAAATATGCCGCTAATTGCATGTTAGCAACCAAAATTAGTTTTATGAATGAAATTGCTAATCTGGCAGAAATGCTGGGGGCAGATATTGAACATGTGCGTCAAGGCATTGGTTCTGATTCACGTATTGGGTATCACTTTATTTATCCGGGTTGTGGATATGGCGGTTCGTGTTTCCCCAAAGATGTGCAGGCATTGATTCGCACTTCTGAACAAATCGGATATACCCCCAAGATTTTACAGGCAGTAGAGCAGGTTAACGAAAAACAAAAAAGGAAATTACCTGTTTTTGTTAAGCGCCACTTTGGTGATGATCTATTTGGCAAGACATTTGCAATATGGGGATTATCATTTAAACCTAATACAGATGATATGCGAGAAGCATCAAGCCGTGTATTGATGGAAGTATTATGGGAAAGTGGTGCCAAAATACAAGCTTATGATCCAGAAGCTATGCAGGAAGCTCAGCGTATTTATGGACAGAGAGATGATCTTGCGCTGATGGGTACAAAAGAAGCTGCATTAAAAGGTGCAGATGCTTTGATTATTTGTACAGAATGGCAAAACTTTAGGGCACCTGATTTTGATGTCATAAAAGATTCACTCAAAACCCCGGTTATTTTTGATGGACGTAATCTTTATGATCCTGAACGTCTGCAATCCAGAGGATTTATATACTACGGAATTGGTCGTGGTGCCTCTATTAATCCAGTCATTTGAGTTGTGATATGAAATTTTTAGTCACAGGTTCCGCTGGTTTTATTGGTTTTCATGTTAGCCAGCGGTTATTAAGTATGGGGTATGAAGTTGTCGGCATCGATAACATCAATAATTATTATGATGTTAATTTGAAGCAGGCAAGACTAAATTTATTACTCCCTCATCCGGGGTTTAAATTTGAAAAATTAGATCTGGCTGATAGAGTTGCAATTTCGGAGTTGTTTTCTGAACACCAATTTCAACGAGTTATCCATTTGGGGGCCCAGCCAGGTGTTCGTTATTCAATACAGAACCCAATGGCATATATTGATGCCAATATCGTTGGTCATATCAATATTCTTGAAGGATGTCGTCACAATCGCGTTGAACATTTATTATATGCGTCTTCAAGTTCAGTATATGGATTAAATAAAAAACAGCCATTTTCTACTGATGATTCGGTTGATCATCCAGTTTCTTTATATGCTGCTACCAAAAAAGCTGATGAATTAATGTCTCACAGCTACTCACATCTTTATCAATTACCAACCACAGGTTTACGGTTTTTTACAGTATATGGCCCGTGGGGACGCCCTGATATGGCCTTATTTAAGTTTACTAAAGCTATGTTGGAGGGGAGGTCTATTGATGTTTATAATCATGGTAATATGGTAAGAGATTTCACATATATTGATGATATTGTCGAGTCTATAACCAGATTACAGGCCATTATTCCCACTTGTGATAAAGATTGGTCGGTTGAAGAGGGACAGATATCTGCCAGCTCTGCACCATATCATGTTTACAATATTGGTAATGGTCAGCCGACAAAATTGGGTAATTTTATTGAAGCGATTGAATCGTCATTAGGTATAAAGGCAAAGAAAAACTTTATGGATATTCAGGATGGTGATGTACTATCCACTTGTGCTGATTCTAGCGCACTCTACGAGAAGATAGGTTTTTCACCCAACACACCAGTGAAAGAAGGTGTGAAACAGTTTGTTGATTGGTATTTGGATTTTTACCAGCAGACTTAACATTAGACTTAGTATTAGAATAGTAATAAAAAAAGGAGCTGTTAGCTCCTTTTTTAACTCTGTGTTAATAAAAAACTAAGTCGATGTTAAATGCTTTTTCTCACGTTGGGAATAATAAGGGAGTTTAAACCGTTAATATAACCCATGGTGTTTCGTACATCAGCCTGTAATTAACTTAGTTAGATATATTAACTATAAAACAAAAATACCCTTGACAGGGTATTTTTGTTATTAGTTTGCAAAATAACTGATTAGATCAGAAAATCTTCCAGTGACTTGCCTTCTTCTTCAACTGCTTTCTTGATTACTGCTGGAGTACGGCCTTGTCCAGTCCAGGTTTTAATTTCACCATTGTCAATGTATGAATATTTAGCTGGACGTGCAGCACGTTTAGATTTACCAGTAGTTTTACCACTTAAAGCGTCTACTAAATCGCTTAATTCAATACCGTCTTTTTCCAACATTTCACGGTATTCTTGAAGTTTACGTGTACGTTCTTCTATTTGAGCACGAGCTTGGCTTTCTTCATCACGACGTTCTTCAACAACAATCGTGAGTTTTTCCAGCATTTCTTCTAAGGTGCTAAGTTCACATTCTCTTGCTTGCGCGCGCAAAGTACGGATGTTATTTAAGGATTTTAAATTTTCGCTCATTGTCCTGGTCTCAAATTATAATGATGATGGCTGATGTATGGATAATAATAGAATGCTATTTTATTTTCTGCAATAGTGAATTTACTTTCTCAGGCTAAAACATCCCATTTTAAAATGCAATTTTTTTGATAATCGATATATTGTGTTTTAATTCTACTATTGGATTTATCATTTCTCGATAACAGTTAGACATAGATTACTCAAAGCAGAATGAGGATAAACTCGAACATATAAAACTAATTTATAGTCAATCCGTAAGAGATGTTAACTGTTCATCCCAAAATAAGTTGATGTCTAAAGGAGTAATGAAATTTTTTTTATGGGTAATCTATTGGTTATGATTATAGCGGAGTAAATTGTACAAAAGTAAACCTCTTTGATTATTAATATGCAAAGAATAGAATAAAAAATAGCTATTTCTTTCTAATGTTAAATTTGTTCATTTGTCATGCAATAAGTACTTGTGGTGCTGATTTTATATGCACAAATGTGACGATTATCATGAAATTATTCATTTAATATTTGTTCTGTTTTTTTCTCCTATGCCTTATTTGGTCAATAACAAAGGATAACCTTAAGTTGAGTTTGTGGTAAACTTACGGTGATATATCGTTTGGTTAAATTTGACAAAAGGATGGACGGGCCAATGGCTCAGCTTTATTTTTATTATTCTGCCATGAATGCAGGAAAATCAACTTCCTTATTACAGTCTTCTTATAACTATAACGAAAGAGGAATGAGGACGTTGATTTTTACAGCAGAAATTGATACCCGATTTGCAAAAGGGAAGGTGAGTTCCCGCATTGGTTTATCCGCAGATGCCTTGTTGTTTTCACCGGCAACTAATATCGCTGAACTTATCAGACATGAAAACAAAGTAGAAAAGATTCATTGTGTTTTGATTGATGAATGCCAATTTTTAACAAAAGAACACGTTAAACAGCTTTGTGAAATTGTTGATTACGATGATATCCCTGTTCTTTGTTATGGTTTAAGGACAGATTTTCAGGGAGAGTTATTTAGTGGTAGCCAATATCTTCTCGCTTGGTCGGATAAATTAGTTGAATTGAAAACGATTTGTCATTGTGGAAGAAAAGCCAGCTATGTACTGCGTTTTGGCAGCGATGGCAACGTTGTTCATGATGGTGCGCAGGTTGATATTGGGGGCAATGAAAAATATGTCTCAGTGTGTCGCAGGCACTATTCTGATGTCATTCGTGATGCTAAGGCTAAAAAAACTGAGCGGACATAATGCCTTTTGTATGAGTATTGTGATTAAGTTAAAACAAATGAATTAATAAAAAGGCATCGGGTATACCTGATGCCTTTTAAATCACATTGGTTTATCATTTCTTATTATTTTTCTTTCCCTTTAGATAAGACAGGCTCTATGAATTCACGGCCATAAGAGGAATCCAACATTAATTGCTTCAATTCAGTAATTAACGGATGCGAGGATTGGCACTGGTACATTGTTCGTCAAAGGCACCCTCTGCCAGTTTATCTATTTTTGCCAAGAACTCGCTTTCTTGAAATCCGGCTTCACGAATTGAAGAAAGAGTCTGTCACGATAAAGGTATGTTTTACCCCGTCTGTCGCGATTTCTTCCAAAGCGACAGGCAGGGAACCACGTCGAAAATAGCAGTTGAAGTCGGATTAATTGTCGGCCCATTCCTGATTCAGATACAGCTAATATTGCCAGAGGAATGCGGGCATCAGCAGCAAGAGCCACAGCACGGAATATGTGGTCAACTTGTTCTTGTGAAAAACTGGAGAATAGTTAAGTGTTAAGGATGTATTTTTTCTGAGAGTTTCTGTTTGAGCACAGCTTATCATTGACTGGTTTCCAAATAGTGATTTAGATCATGAAAACAGCAAGCTGACACCATTTAGTTAATAGGTTTTTGTTATTAGATATCAAAAAATTATTAGGACTGTTTTTAAATATTATTTAATTTTTATGGAGTATTTTGTTAAATAAATCTTGATAATATTTTTTTAGAAGAAATAAGTGAAAAATAATTAATAGACAACCAATAAAGAGTATAGATAGTTGATAAAAGCATTTTCGTATCTTGCCAAGAACTTACTTTTTATATTTTATTTGATAATTTGCTTCTTCTCTCTAAAAAATACTGTTTTTTTTCACACTATATTGCTTGCTATAGCGAGTCATAATTGGTGTCTTGTTTCACCATTTTGTGATGAATATGGGTTTTTAATCTGTGATGATTGCATTTTGTTAAAATAATGTTTATTTTCTTTTTTGTTGGAGTCTTTAGGTGTTCCGATAGATAAAAATAAATAAAAAATCATTTTTTATCAGTATCTTATTGTTATTTATGTGAATGTATTCTATGTAAGAATAAATAATTACTTTAACAGCTTAATAAACATATTATAAAAAATATCATAACAAACCTTATAGAGATTGAATGTCTAACACATAAATTGTTCTTATTTAATAAAATGAATTGTCGGGGTTGCTAGATTAAAAAACGAGTAATTCGCTGTTTATCACTTGGAGAAGAATAATGAGAAAAATACCGTCAAAGTTGAGTCAGTTGATTTCCTCTATCGTTTTATTATCGTTTCCTATGACGCAAGGAATTGCTGCGCAGGTTCCCGCAGGTGTAGTGTTGGCAGAGAAGCAAGAAGTTATTATTAATAATGGTGTTGAGGTTACATCACTGGATCCGCATAAAGTTGAAGGTGGTCCGGAAACCAACATTATTCGTAATTTGCTTGAAGGATTGGTAAGCACCGGGCCAAACGGTGAAATTGTGCCGGGAGTCGCAGAAAAATGGGAAACTGATGATTATCAGGTATGGACATTTTATCTACGTGACAATGCCAAGTGGAGTGATGGTAAGTCAGTTACGGCACAGGATTTTGTTTATAGCTGGCGTCGTCTCTCTGATCCAAAAGTAGGGTCGCCTTATACCAGTTATTTGCAATATACCTATGTATTGAACGCAGATGATATCTTAAAAGGAAAAAAATCGCCTGATCAACTGGGTGTTAAAGCGCTGGATAAGCACCGTTTTCAAGTGACATTAAGTCGTCCAGTTCCTTACCTTATTAATATGTTGAGCCACACACCGCTGAAACCCGTCCGGCAAGATATTGTGGAGAAGTTTGGTATTAAGTGGACGTCACCAGAAAACTTTATCGGCAATGGAGCTTATATATTAAAGGATTGGGTTATTAATGAGCGAATCGTTTTAACACGTAATTTGCAATACTGGAACAATAAAGCGTCCATTATCGAAAAAGGTACTTTCTTACCTATTGTCTCAGGTATCAGTGACGTAAATCGCTATCGCAGTGGGGAAGTAGATATTACCAACAATGCTATTCCTCCAGAACTGTATCAAAAAATGAAACGGGATATTCCTGAGCAAGTGCAAACTTCACCTTACCTATGTACGTTTTATTACGAAATTAATAACCAAAAGCCATTATTTAAAGATAAACGAGTGCGTGAAGCCATTAAGCTGAGTCTTGATAGGGACATTATCACTCAAAGGATTATGGGACAGGGGCAAATTCCGGCATACGGTTTCACTCCTACTTTTATTGGTGGTGGTCTTACGATTAATCCAGAATGGGCGAATTGGACACAAGAACAGCGCAATCAACGGGCAAGAGAGTTATTAAAAGAAACCGGCTTTGATGCCAATAATCCACTCAAATTTACTTTGCTCTATAACACCTCAGAGCAGAACAAACAACAGGCTATTGCCGCCGCGTCCATGTGGCAGAAAAACATTGGTGCAAAAGTCACATTGCAAAATCAGGAATGGAAAACTTCACTGCAAAATCGCCACCAGGGAAATTATGATGTGGCGAGAGCTACATGGTGTGGCGATTATAACGAGCCTTCATCCTTTTTAAATTATTTATTGTCAGACAGTAGCAACAATACGGCATTCTATCAGAGCGCCGCATTTGATAATTATCTTAAGCAGGCTCTGACAGCTAAAGACGAAAAAACACGCAAGGAATTTTATCAGTTGGCAGAGGCTCAGCTTGATGCTGATTCGGGGTTGATTCCGGTGTATTACCGGGTTTCTACGCGCCTGATTCGCCCAACGGTCGGAGGAATGACAGGAAAAGATCCTTTAGATTACGTTGATCTTAAGAACTTATATATCAAAAAAATAGATAACTAACTGTTATTACAGTAATTCTATTGCTGTAAATGTAAATAAAGCAGTTCCTTTGGAAATGAGAAAATAATTAATCCTGAAAATAGGGTGGCTTTTATAAAAGCCTGATGAATCAATAGGAGTAATAGAAAGATGAAAAACACAATAAAAAAGAAGATTGCTGCTGGCGTTACGGTAGCATTAAGCATGATGATCGGGGCACAGGCATTTGCTGCTAAAGTTCCTGCGGGTGTACAACTGGCAGAAAAACAAACTCTGGTACGCAATAATGGCACTGAACCACAATCACTGGATCCACATAAAATAGAAGGTGTACCAGAATCAAATATTGCCCGTGATTTGTTTGAAACACTAGTGATTAATGAGCCTGATGGCAAAATTATTCCGGGTGTTGCCGAAAGCTGGGAACATAGCCCGGATTTCACAGTCTGGACATTCCACCTGCGTAAAGACGCAAAATGGTCAAATGGTGATCCTTTCACGGCGCAAGATTTTGTTTACAGTTGGCGTCGAGCGATTGATCCAAACACTGCATCCCCTTATGCAAGTTACATGCAATATGCTCATCTTCTGAATGTTGATGATATTATCAAAGGTAAGAAAAAACCGGAAACATTGGGTGTTAAAGCATTAGATGACCATACATTACAATTAACACTCAGAGAACCTGTACCTTATTTAGTCCGATTAATGGTTCACACATCAACATCACCTGTCCATCGTGCGACTGTTGAAAAATATGGTGAAAGATGGACACAGCCCCAGCATTTTGTCGGCAATGGTGCTTATAAAGTGAAAAGTTGGGTGATTAATGAGCGCCTTGTTTTAGAACGTAATTCAATGTATTGGGATAATAAAAATACAGTCATTGATCAAGTCACTGTCCTACCTATCTTCTCTGAAGTCACTGATGTCAATCGTTATCGTGCCGGCGAAATTGAGATGAGTTATGACAACTTACCCGTTGAGTTATTCCAAAAACTGAAAAAAGAGATCCCTGAACAATTACGTGCTAACCCGAAATTGTGCACCTACTATTACGAAATTAATAATGAGAAGCCGCCATTTAATGATCCTCGAGTACGCACCGCGCTAAAATTAGGTATGGATCGCGATCTTATGACTAATAAGGTGAAAAATCAGGGTGATATACCGGCTTATGGTTATACACCACCCTATATCGCCGATTTTAAAGATGAGAAACCAGATTGGTACGTAAAACTAAATCAACAGCAGCGTAACGAAGAAGCGAAAAAGCTACTGGCAGAAGCTGGATTTACCAAAGATAAGCCACTGAAAATTAAGTTACTGTATAACACTTCCGATCTACATAAAAAATTAGCCATTGCAGCCGCGTCTGTTTGGAAAAAGAATATCGGTGTTGAAGTTTCTCTCGAAAATCAGGAATGGAAAACCTTCCTTGATTCCCGTCATCAGGGTAATTATGACGTCGCCCGAGCCGGGTGGTGTGCTGACTATAACGAAGCCTCTACCTTCTTGAACCCTATGTTATCCAATAGCAGCAACAATACTTCTCATTATAAGAGCAAAGAATTTGACGCTTTAATGAAACAGTCATTGCAAGCTAAAACTGATGAAGAGCGAGCCGAAATCTATGCTAAGGCTAATGCTCAATTGGATAAAGATTCCGCGGTGGTTCCTCTCTTTTACTATACAAACACCCGTTTATTAAAACCTTATGTAGGTGGTTACACTGGCAAAGATCCGCTGGATAATTTCCACACCAAGGACATGTACATCATAAAACATTAGGAATCAGCAGGTGGCTTAAGTGATGAGCTGCCTGCGTATCAATAATTAAGACCAAGGTTTGGTCAGACAATAGGAACGGGCAATGCTTAAATTTATTTTACGCCGCTGCTTAGAGGCGATCCCGACACTTTTCATTCTCATCACGATTTCGTTCTTCATGATGCGGCTTGCTCCGGGTAGCCCATTTACCGGAGAAAGAAAGCTGCCACCTGAAGTGATGGCGAATATTGAAGCAAAATACCATTTGAATGATCCTATCTATAAACAATATTTCAATTACTTAATCCAACTCTCCAAAGGGGATTTTGGCCCTTCATTCAAGTATAAGGACTACAGTGTAAATGATTTGGTGGCAGAAGCGTTGCCCGTTTCTGCTAAATTAGGTGCTGCTGCTTTTATTATGGCAGTTATATTTGGTGTCAGTGCGGGGGTTATTGCTGCACTGAATCAGAATACTAAATGGGATTATACGGTAATGGGGTTTGCTATGACGGGGGTTGTTATCCCGAGTTTCGTGGTGGCCCCTTTATTGGTTCTGATATTTGCCATTACATTAAAATGGCTGCCGGGGGGCGGTTGGAATGGTGGCGCACCTAAATATATGCTCTTGCCGATGGTTGCTTTATCCCTTTCTTATATCGCCAGTATTTCCCGTATTACCCGTGGTTCCATGATCGAAGTTCTGCATTCTAACTTTATCCGAACAGCAAGAGCCAAAGGGCTGCCATTACGAAAGATTATTTTCCGCCACGCATTGAAACCTGCCTTATTACCAGTGATTTCTTATATGGGGCCAGCCTTTGTGGGCATTATTACCGGTTCAATGGTTATTGAAACTATCTTCGGTTTACCCGGTCTGGGGCAATTGTTCGTTAATGGCGCTTTAAACCGTGACTATTCATTAGTGTTGAGCCTGACGATTTTGGTAGGTGGGCTGACCATTATGTTCAATGCTATCGTTGATGTGCTGTATGCCGTTATCGATCCGAAAATACGTTACTAAAGACTGGAGCACGCAATGTTAATAAATAAGAAAAATAGCGAAGCTCTGGAAAATTTCTCTGAGCAGCTGGAAATTGAAGGCCGTAGTTTGTGGCAGGATGCACGCCGCCGTTTTATGCACAATAAAGCAGCAATTACAAGCTTATGTATCCTATTTTTAATTACATTGTTTGTCATTCTGGCACCAATGTTATCTCAGTATACCTATGACGACACTGACTGGAACATGATGACCATGCCACCTGATTTTGAATCGCACCACTATTTTGGTACAGATTCATCCGGTCGTGATCTGTTAGTTCGTGTAGCCATCGGCGGACGCATTTCATTAATGGTTGGTATCGCGGCTGCTCTGATTGCTGTGATATTCGGCACATTATATGGCGCGATGTCAGGTTATCTTGGTGGCAAAGTCGATATGGTCATGATGCGTTTGCTGGAAATCCTGAACTCCTTCCCATTTATGTTCTTCGTCATCCTGTTAGTGACTTTCTTTGGGCAAAACATTCTACTGATTTTTGTTGCGATAGGCATGGTGTCATGGTTGGACATGGCACGTATCGTCCGGGGCCAGACATTGAGCCTCAAGCGCAAAGAATTCATTGAAGCTGCATTGGTCTGTGGTGTATCTACTCGTCACATCGTTTTACGTCATATCGTGCCAAACGTACTGGGTGTGGTGGTAGTTTATGCTTCATTGCTGGTGCCAAGTATGATCCTGTTTGAATCTTTCCTGAGTTTCCTTGGATTGGGAACTCAAGAACCCCTAAGTAGTTGGGGAGCCTTATTAAGTGATGGTGCTAACTCAATGGAAGTGGCTCCGTGGTTACTCTTATTTCCTGCGGGCTTTCTGGTAATGACCCTATTTTGTTTTAACTTTATTGGTGACGGCCTGCGAGATGCCCTCGACCCGAAAGACCGTTAAGGAGAGCCTATGAATAGCGTAGAAACGATAAAACATGCTGAACCGCTATTAACGGTGAAAGATTTAAACGTGGTATTCAGTACGCCTGATGGCAACGTAACAGCAGTGAATAAACTGAATTTTGATTTACAGGCAGGGGAGACTCTGGGCATTGTGGGTGAATCAGGTTCCGGTAAATCTCAGACAGCATTTGCATTAATGGGATTGCTGGCCAGTAATGGTGCTGTCAGTGGATCAGCGGTTTTTAACGGGCGCGAAATTCTTAACCTGCAAGAAAAAGAGCTGAATAAGATGAGAGCGGAAGAAATCTCAATGATTTTCCAGGATCCTATGACATCTATCAATCCTTATATGCGGGTAGGTGATCAGCTGACCGAAGTGCTGATGCTGCATAAAAATATGAGCAAGAGTGAAGCTGTTGAAGAATCCATCCGAATGTTGGATGCCGTCAAAATGCCAGAAGCGCGTAAACGCATGAAAATGTTCCCGCATGAATTTTCTGGTGGAATGCGTCAGCGCGTCATGATAGCAATGGCGCTATTGTGTCAGCCTAAATTGCTGATTGCGGATGAACCTACTACTGCGCTGGACGTCACTGTTCAGGCGCAGATCATGACTTTACTTAACGAACTGAAAAAAGAATTTAACACTGCCATCATTATAATCACCCATGACTTGGGAGTGGTGGCTGGTATTTGTGACAAAGTGTTGGTTATGTATGCAGGCAGAACCATGGAATATGGTACTGCGCGCGACGTATTTTATCGTCCGACACACCCTTATTCGATTGGATTGCTGAATGCCGTTCCCCGACTGGATGATGATGAAGAATCTCTGGCAACAATTCAGGGCAATCCTCCAAATTTGCTGCGTTTGCCAAAAGGCTGCCCATTCCAGCCACGTTGTCAGTTTGCTACTGAACATTGTGTGAGTGAAGAACCACCATTGGAACAGTTTGACCTTGGGCGCTTACGTGCCTGCTTCAGACGTCAGGAGGAATTAGTATGAATACAACAACTGAAAAACGAGTTCTCCTGGAAGTTGACGATCTAAAAGTTTATTTTGATATCAAAGATGGCAAGCAGTGGTTCTGGCAATCAGCGAAAACATTGAAAGCCGTAGATGGCGTCACCTTGAGACTATACGAAGGAGAAACGCTGGGAGTCGTGGGTGAATCAGGCTGCGGTAAATCAACCCTTGCCAGAGCGGTTATTGGATTAGTCAAAGCATCTGGTGGTTCGGTTACCTGGCTTGGTCAAAACCTTTTTGATATCAATGAAAAGCAGTGGCGGGATATCCGTAATGACATTCAGATGATTTTTCAGGACCCGCTGGCATCCCTTAACCCACGTATGACGATTGGTGACATCATCGCCGAACCACTAAAAACTTATTCCCCCAAAATGAAAGATGCGGAGGTAAAAGAAAAGGTTAAAAAGATGATGATGAAGGTAGGTTTATTGCCTAACCTGATTAACCGCTATCCCCACGAATTTTCAGGCGGTCAGTGTCAGCGTATCGGCATTGCCCGAGCTTTGATTCTGGAGCCTAAACTGATCATCTGTGACGAACCCGTTTCCGCATTGGATGTTTCTATCCAGGCGCAGGTTGTGAACTTATTGCAGGAAATACAACGGGAGATGGGGCTTTCCTTGATCTTTATCGCTCACGACCTCTCAATAGTAAAACATATCTCAGATCGAGTATTGGTCATGTATTTGGGAAACGCAGTGGAACTGGGGACTTACGACGAGGTTTATCACAATCCTTTGCATCCATATACCCGCGCATTGATGTCAGCAGTACCTATTCCTGATCCAGATAAAGAACGTAATAAACATATTGAATTGCTGGAGGGGGAACTCCCTTCACCGATTAACCCCCCATCCGGATGTGTATTCCGCACTCGTTGTCCGATGGCTGATACAGAATGTGCCAGAACGCGCCCATTACTGGAAGGTAGCTTTAAACATGCGGTTTCTTGTCTTAAGGTTGATCCGTTATAGCAAGTGAACAAGAGGTTGTGGTAAGTAAATCGTTTATATGATGCTGTCACTAATATTTATTCAAGGCCCTCATTGTGAGGGCTTCTTTATGGATGAACAAAGAGTTAATCTTCCCATTTTATATGAAGGTTAAAAATAGTACGGAGATAGTACGGAGGCATCATGACCTCAGCCAGATACACTTCTCTTGCTCATATGTGGGAGATCACGTACAGATATAGAGCTGTAGTTTGCTTTGTCAAAGTTAAGATACCGGAAGCCTTACTAACTGGGATGCGTTCATATAGATGGGTATCAACAAAAATCAATGTAATTATTTACCCTAAGAAATATTACTTGTTATTTTTACTTCTTCCACAATACCCACCAAGTCGGATGCGCCTTTTCCCGGCAAATCAGTACCCGCGCAAAGATATCATCGATTTCTGCGTCATCAGATTCTGCCAGTCCAATAATCACCTCCGAAAAAAAATCAGGATCTAACTCAAAATCCACTTGTTCGAGCCATATTTTTGAGGGTTCTGATAACTCTGCACCACCACGTTCTTCAAACTGTAAACTAAACAGTAAACTATCCGCAGGATCAAGATTGGCGACTGCTTGTTCCAGAAATATGTCGTAGGCTTTTTCCAGTGCCTCATCTTCGGTCATTCGGTTATTAAGGTCTAATTGCAGAAAATGTGGATGTGTTGGTCGATTTTCCATGGTGGTATTACCTGAGCTTAATAAATAACTGAGAGAAATTAAAACATGAACAACAGTGGTTGGGTACTGTTAACCTAAAATAATAGCCCCATTGGTATTGATGGGGCTATGATGAATGTTCATATATCCGTATTCAGCAGCGCTTTTTGCGCTGCAACTCACAAAAGTGGACTGAAAAAATAACAAAGACGTTCAAGGATGCGGTGCCGGACAGGGCGCTTTAGCCATTCTTCACTATCAAGCAGTGTAGATCGGGTAATATAATCCTGTTGAACAAGCATTAAGTCACTGCCAAACAGCCCATCATCAATAATAACTGTGATTTCAAAGTTCAACCACAAGCTGCGCATATCCAAATTGACAGAGCCAACCATGCTGAGTTGCCCATCCACTAAAACGCTTTTTGTGTGTAATAGCCCATCCTCGAATTGATAAATTTTCACGCCTGCTTCCAGCAATTCTGTAAAAAATGCCCGGCTTGCCCAACGCACAAGGAATGAATTGTTCTGGCTTGGCATAATAATGCTGACATCAACCCCACGCATGGCCGCAGTACAGATTGCGTGCATTAAATCGTCACTGGGCACAAAGTAGGGCGTAGTAAGAATGAGTTGCTCTCTGGCAGCAAAAATAGTAGTCATTAGGGATTGCTGTATCAACTCATCGGGAAAACCGGGGCCGGAGGCAATGACCTGAGCGGTATGCCCGGATGCCTGTTCAAAAGGCATGATATTATTGTCAGGTGGCGGGGGCAGGTGGCGTTGACCCGTTTCCATTTCCCAGTCGAAAGCATAGACAATTCCCAATATTGCTGTGACAGGACCTTCCATCCTTACCATGATATCGATCCATTGACCAACTCCTGCATCCTGTTTGAAAAAACGGGGATCTACCATATTCATACTACCGGTATATGAAATATAGTTATCGATAAGAATAATTTTTCTATGCTGCCGCAAATCCATACGACGTAAAAACAGACGAAAGATATTAACTTTTAGTGACTCTACAAATTCAATGCCGCTCTTACGCATAATGTCAGAGTAGGGGCTGCGGCAAAATTGCCAGCTTCCGGCCGAATCTACCATTATACGGCATTTGACACCGCGCTTAGCTGCACGCATTAAAGCGTCAGTAACCTGATCAACCAACCCGCCAGCCTGCCATATATAAAACACCATTTCGATACTATGATCAGCATTTTCTATATCATTGATGATAGATTTCAGAGACTCTTCATAAGAAGTCATGAGTTGCATTTGATTGCCTCTGACTCCTTTTATTTTCTGGCGGCGTTCACATAACCGGAACAGTGGCGCAGCCACTTCACTATTTGCATTGGCAAAGATATGTTTCGATTTCCTTAGCTCAGAGAGCCAATTAGCTACGGACGAGCGCATCTGTTTTGCTTGTTCAACTCTGCGTTTACCCAGATGCAGTTCGCCAAATGACAGATAAGCAACAACTCCGACTAAAGGAAGGATGTAAATGATAAGTACCCAAGTCATCGCTGATGTCACTGGCCGACGTTTCATCAGGACTCGAATGGTGATACCGGCAATAATCAGCCAGTATAAGAAAAACGCCAGCCAGCTTAGTACAGAATAAATGGTTGTCATAGGTGGCAATCAATCCTGTTTAGGTATTTTAATACTGTTGTTAGTGTAAGTTTCTGGAAATTTAGAAAAACTATCAAGGGGATACAGTCAAATTAGCAAAAAATAATCAAAATACTGCCAATATCCAATCAAATACAGTCTTATATATTATATGATTGGGTTCGGCTCAATCAGATGTTATTTGTTTTGTTAAATTATGATGAAACATATTCAATATGAATATTGAGACAAATCTGTGATTAGTTGACATCCTTGATATTGACATTTAAGAATACTGCTATTCACTTGTATTGAGAGAAAGTTTAAACAACCAGGGTATTTTATGAAAAAAAGCAGGAATGAAGTAGGAAGATGGCGTCTCCTTCGTCAAAATATCCGCCGTCGTCGTCGTTGGTTAGAAGGTCAATCACGCCGAAATTCACGTATCTATACATTACGTAAGATAAATAATTACAAACATCGCAGGTCGATTCTGTTCATACAAAACGCAGAGCTGTAGCTGTTTTAAATATGATATGTGTATGTGGCATGATGCAGATGTTTTTGGATCTTTATTGAATATGATAGTCATTTGCATTTAAACTAATGGCTATCTTAAAATTAACTATCATGCTGCTAATCAAGAATTTTCTTATGCGTTGGATACATTGGCCAGTACTACTCTCTGTTTGTTTACATATTTTCATTGCCGCGGCGCTTTTTGGCTCCATTAAATCTGGAGAACCGCCGGAAGCTCCTCCGATGTCTGTAGCCATGATCCAGTTGGCGGCGGAAGAGTCTCCTGTCTCTGAACCTGCTATGCCTGAATCCGTTTCTGAACCAGAGCCTGAACCGGAACCTATTGCAAAAATAGCGCTAGTTAAACCTAAGCCTGAAAAGAAACCGGAAAAGAAGAAAATTGCTAAAAAAGAGTCTAAGCCAAAAGAGATAAAGACGGAAAAAACGTCAGAAGAACCTGTGAAACCGATTACGGATCAAGAACTGCTGTTAGCAAAAAACTTGAATGACCAGAAACCAACTGACTCTGCCATCAGAGACACTTCTAGAGCACAAAGTGGGCCGAAGGCATTGAGCAGGATGGATCCTATTTATCCATCCAGAGCGCAACAGTTGGGTACAGAAGGCACTGTGCGGGTAAAATATGATATTGATGAAAATGGTCGGGTTAAGAATATCGAAATTATTTCTGCGGATCCTAAAAATGTTTTCGAACGTGAGGTGAAAAAAGCCATGAGAAAATGGCGGTATGAAAAGAAACCGGCAACGGGATATGTGACTACTATTGAATTTAGGTTGTCAGGCATTTCACTATCATAACTTATTAGCAATAAAAATTAGTAATAAAAAAGGAGCTCATTCAATGTGCTCCTTTAGTTTGTGAGTTACTTTTCTAATGAATCGTTACTCTGAATCACTGCTTTCCAGTTTGAAGTTTCTTTTCCCTTCCGGTAAAGGACGGGAAGTATTATTTTCATTAACGGCCACGTATGTGAAAACAGCTTCTGTTGCCCGGTAACGTTGCCCAACTGGTTCAGAGGCCACTTTCTTCACCCAAACTTCAATATGAATGGTGATGGATGAATTTCCCGTTTTCAGACAACGGGCATAACAGCAAACGACGTCACCTACCGCAACTGGTTTTAGAAAACTGATTCCATTTACGCTAACAGTAACTACGCGTCCCAGAGCAATTTCTTTTGCCAGAATTGCGCCGCCAATATCCATTTGAGACATCAGCCAGCCACCGAAGATATCCCCATTGGCGTTAGTGTCAGCAGGCATGGCCAGTGTACGGAGAACCAACTCTCCGTTTGGTAAGCATTGTTGTTGTGTCATTAGAAAACTTGCTTTATTTGGTGATTACAACAATACCTGCCAGTAATTCGGCAGGTATCCATATGAAAGTTATTATTATTCTTGTTTGCGAGGCAGATGGCGGTAGATATATATCACACTCAACACGGTAAAGACCAGTGTTAATGCTGTTAACCCGAACACTTTAAAGTTAACCCAAATATTTTGAGGTAGCCAGAAAGCAACATAAATATTTGCCAACGCGCAGGCGATAAAGAAGATTGCCCAAGCCATGTTCAGCTTGTTCCAGATAGTATCAGGTAATTTTAATTCTTTACCCAACATCCGTTGGATCAGTGGCTTTTTCATAACCCACTGGCTAATAAGCAGAACTAAGGCAAAAATAGCATAAACGGCAGTTACCTTCCATTTAATGAACAAATCGCTGTGAAAAGCCAATGTTAATGTGCCAAAGATGGCAACCATGACAAATGTAATTAAGGAGGATTTTTCAACTTTGCGATACATCAAATAGGCGATGACAACGGCCAGGCCTGTCGCTGCTATTAACGCTCCTGAAGCATAGAAAATGTCATACATCTTGTAGACGACGAAAAAAACGACTAATGGCAAAAAGTCTAAAAGTTGTTTCATAAATTGGACTCACTTTAATACCGATGGTGGCATGTTCCTGAATTTATGCCAGAGTGTATCAGATCTCAATGAAATGGTTTAAAGAAAAAGGTTGGGAGCGGAATGATGAGGATTGTGAGTTTTGATTTAACACAGCATTATAATGTGCCTCATTTCACGAAAGGACTGTAATGCTATGTTGTGGAAAAAAATATTGTGGAAAAGCGTGTTGAAGTGGAAAAGGTTATATCGCTGGATGCCGGGATTGGAGAGTCTTTGTCACTATCGTAAAGAGTATTTCAGTCATGATGTGCGAGCCGGTTTGTCTGTTGCTGCTGTCGCTTTGCCTGTTGCGATTGCGTATGCTGAATTAATGGGAATAAGCGCTATCATTGGCCTGTATGCTTGTATTTTACCCATGATTGCTTATGCGTTGTTTGGAACATCTCGCCAGTTGATAGTCGGGCCGGATGCTGCAACATGTGCTGTTATCGCGGCTGCGGTTACTCCGCTGGCGTTAGGGAATGAAGATGTTCGTTGGCAGCTCGCCATCGTGATGACATTGATGACGGGATTTTGGTGCATACTGGCAAGTCACTTTCGGCTGGGAGCATTTGCTGATTTTATCTCCCGGCCCATTTTAAAAGGTTTTATTAATGGGGTGGCGATTACTATTGTGGCGGATCAGATCGCCAAAGTATTTGGGCTTTCCGGTTTACCACCAGAATTGATTGAACGATTGGTTGCATTAGCGCATAAGTTGCTGGCATCTCATTGGCCGACTGTCGGGATGTCCGCAATGACGTTATTAGTTTTGCTGAGTGTACGTTTTCTGCGACCAGGTTGGCCTGCACCGTTGCTGGCGATGATCATTTCTACTTATGTGAGTTGGCAATTTGAATTGAATCAATATGGTATTCAAATTGTTGGTCATATGAAGGACGGTTTGCCGATTGTCCCAATGCCTGAATTCGAGTTCAGCAGCATACGTGATTTGGTTGTTCCTTCCATCAACCTTGCGGTGATCAGTTTTGTCAGTTTCATGATGACAGCACGCAGTTTTGCCAGTAAAAATGGTTATCAGGTGGATGCTGATTTAGAATTACGGGCGTTGGGCATCGCCAATATTGCGTCATCGTTATCACAAGGATTTGCAGTCAGTGCCGCCAGCAGCCGTACCGCAGTCAATGATGCTCTTGGTGGGAAAACGCAGATGGTATCGGTTATTTCTGCAATAGCCATATTATTAGTATTGTTTTTTATGACTGAATTTCTGTCATATATCCCATTATCATCATTAGGCATTGTCCTGATCTTTTCTACATGGTCATTACTCGGGTTAAAGAATATCTGGGCATATCGGAAACGTAATCGTCAGGCTTTTATATTATCCATTTTCACATTGATTGCAGTTTTATTAGTCGGTGTGATTGATGGTATTGGTTTTGCTGTATTATTGGGTTTATTGCAATTTTTACGTATTATTTTTCGTCCTTCTGATCAGCTGTTGGGTGTAAATGAGCAAGGTATGATCCGTTCAATCAATCAAGGCAATGATATTGAACCAGTGGATGGAGTCATGATGTATCGTTTTAATTCACCTTTAACTTATTTTAATGTCGGGTATTTCAAGAAACGGATTTTACAGCATGTAAATAGCACCTTAAAACGTCCTGAATGGTTGGTTGTGGATGCAACAGTCAGTTTTACCTATGATGATGTGAGTGTGTTTGCTGCGTTGGATGAACTCATTACGGAACTGAAACGAAAAAGGATAACGTTAATCCTTGCTGGCCGCAGAACTGAATTGAAGAACTGGATCAAACAAAACAAACTCAAGCGCAGTGATGAGGATTTAATTATTGTTCCTGATCTCTATTTTGCTATTCGTTTGATTCAGAGTAAGAAACAAGTTGAAGAGAAGAGCCTCGCTGAGTAGGGCGAGGCAATTGATTTCTTATGTGTAACTAACTTGTAATTTACTGATTTTGTGGTTTAGTCAGCATATACAAACGGAATAGATAAATCAGCAATATAGAAGACAGCAGATTATTCAGTGATGATAGTGCGATATCAGGCAGTTTGGACAAACCCAGTACTAAAATCAGTTTTATTGCAAGCCATAGTAGTACAGCAGGAACTAACAGGCGAAAATTATTGAACGCTAATCTCCAGCTTTCTTGCATGGAAGCAAAGACCCCTTTACCTTTATCAAGCAGAAAAATAGGGGCAAATGCAAATGTAATTGAAAATAGAACTCCTGGGATGTACATCAACGCATGACCTATCTGAACCAATAGAGTACAGATAAACATCAGCAATAACATCTTAGGTAATTGAATAAGCGATAGTTTACTGACCTGTAATGCATTGGTTTGATGCCCATTTGAAATAGCACTGATAAGTATCAATACACTGACAGTGAGTAAAGTATCGCCAAATATGTTGGAAAATAGGATCCCGAATGCTGTACGCAGGAACATTAACTGCTCTTCCGGGGTCAATTGCTCTACGAAGTTTTTAATGCCCGCATTGCCTGATTCTTTGAAAGCATCTTGTATCTCAACCAGTAACTTGAGTTGCTCACCATCAGGCATGAGAACATGTTCCAGCAGTGTTGTCACCAACGCGGCCAAAACAGAGAGTATGACAATATTCAACAGTTGATGCTTAAAGAAGTTGAGACTGTCACGATACAGGGTATTTGCCGTGATGGGCATGAAAATGGCTCCTATCAGATGAAACAATGATGATACCTAATTGTACCTTGTTCGACAGATTATTGGATACCTAAAAGATAAAGTTAGTCACTATTGCAGAATATTTGTTACCAGAAACGATTTTTGGTTAATTTTTGTTCTTATGATAATTGCGTTAATTCTGTGTTAACTGAACAGGATCTAATTGATATATATTAGTTGTCAATATAATACTAATGTTCTTAATTATAAGTTGTAATCAAAAATTGATATAAAAATTTAATATTTACTTCACCATAAATATATATTCAAGTAATTTTGATTTGGATCAATTAAAAATATTCCATAGATGAAATAATAAATTTGTAAATAACAAAACCACATAAATGGGATTGATAATGAAAAAGATTTCTGCGCTTGTCTTGGCTGCTGCAACTCTGGCTCCATCATTGACTTTTGCCCATGAAGCCGGTGATTTCCTATTCCGTGCAGGTACAGCAACGGTAAGACCAAATGCTGGCTCTGATAACGTTTTAGGTTTAGGTTCATTTGATGTAAATAATAACACACAGTTAGGTTTAACTTTTGGTTATATGGTCACTGATAACATTGGTGTTGAATTATTGGCTGCTACGCCATTTCAGCATAATGTTAACCTGCCGAAAGCTGGTGAGATCGCAAGGGTTAAACATTTACCACCAACATTAATGGCACAATACTATTTTGGTGATAAAGAAAATAATTTACGTCCTTATATTGGTGTAGGGGTAAACTACACAACATTCTTTGATGAAAAATTTAATAATAACGCAACTGTTAAAGCGGCGAATTTAAATAGTCTGGATCTGAAAGATTCCTGGGGGGTTGCAGGTCAGGTAGGTTTAGATTATCAACTGGATAAAAACTGGATGTTGAATACTTCACTCTGGTGGATGAATATTGAAACTGATGTGAAATTTAAAGCAGGCGATAAAGATTATAAATATAAAACCCGTCTTGATCCTTGGGTATTTATGTTTGGTGTCGGTTATAAATTCTGATTATTTGATGATGCGAGTGTAATTAACCTGTGTGTTTGATAACCCAATAGATTTCAAGTTGCAGCTTTGTTAGCTGCAACTTAAAAGATAAAGGGTCTAAGAGAGAATCAATGGGGCATAGCATATGCTTGCCCCATTTTTAGGTATTTTCCCAACTTATTCACCGGAGTTTTATGGAGTTAATAACGGTTTTAACTCCCTTAATCCCTCTTGCAATTTGAATTGCTTGTTTGACTTCTTCAGGAGAACGTGCAAATCCACTTAATTGCACACGTCCTTTATAGGTTTCTACACTAATGTTATTGGATTTCAAATTCTTAGCTTCAAATAGTGCGGTTTTTATTTTGGTAGTGATCACCGTATCATCAATGTAGTTTCCAGTGCTTTCTGTTGTTGCCGTTGGAGCACATGCAGATACCGTAACGGCTATAACTGCCGCAATAAGAAATGCAGAAATGGCCTTCAATTTTTTCATAGTAAGTCTCCATTGATGTCAAAAAATAATGTTGTTAAATATAAATATTATTCTTCTATTACTTTGATTTTTCATTTCATTTGGTTACATGGTTTTATTACAGAGTAATAATGTGATGACGATAATTAAGAAGTATTGTTGAAGACAGAATAAATTACAAATAACGGAGGTTCTTTTTCAGACAGCAATTTTCCTCCATAAACTGAGCTATGGAGGAAAGAGAGTGATTATTTCTGGGTTGCTGATTTCATGGAACGGACAAATATCGTGAGTTTTTCCAACATAATTTGAGGTTGATGTAAATTATTCTCAATGATATTTATCACAGCAGAGCCTGAAATAGCACCGGCAACCTCACTATTGATGACAGATATGACTTGCTCTGGTTCAGAAATTCCGAACCCTTGTAGAGCAGGTACTGCATGATATTCTTTTAGTTTATTAACCAAATGTGTCAGTGGTTGTTCCATCCGATTTTGAGTTCCTGTGATACCGGCTCTTGACAGCAGATAAATGTAACCGCGCCCTAATGAGGCAATTTCACGTAGCAAATTATCATCTGCATTGGGTGGACAGATGAAGATCGGTGCAATGCCATGTTTTATGGCCGCTGAATAAAAAGGGCGTGATTCAGATAATGGCACATCAGCAACCAGAACCGAATCAACACCCGCTTTTTTACAGTGATTGTAAAATTCATCTATCCCATGATGAAATACCAGATTTGCGTACATCAGCAGTCCGATTGGAATATCAGGATGTTTTGTCCGAATTTGTGCCAATAACTCAAGACATAATGTCGGTGTGACTTTGGCAGATAACGCACGCAGATTAGCATTTTGAATCGTCGAGCCATCTGCAAAAGGGTCGGAAAATGGAATGCCGATTTCTAAGGCATCGGCTCCACCGGAAATGAGAGCGTCGATAATATCTAAAGATAATTCAGGATTAGGATCGCCAAGAGTGACAAAGGGAACGAAAGCGCCTTGATTTTGTTTTTCTAACTTTTTAAATAACAATTCGTAACGTTCCATCAGATTTCCCCTCTTGATTTCAAAATATTATGAACGGTAAAGATATCTTTATCGCCACGACCGGATAAATTGACGATTAATAATTGTTCTTTATTCGGTTCTTGATGGATCATTTTCAACGCGTAGGCAAGCGCATGTGAAGATTCTAAGGCTGGAATAATACCTTCATTGATTGATAGTGCCTTAAACGCATCCAGTGCTTCATCATCAGTGATGGAAACATAATCGGCCCGTCCAATGCTGTTAAGATAGGCATGTTGAGGGCCAACGGAAGGAAAATCCAATCCGGCAGAGATGGAATATGACTCTTCTATTTGCCCATCTTCTGTTTGCATGATCGGCGATTTCATGCCAAAGTAAATTCCTAACTTACCGTGTCTTAATGGTGCACCATGCTCCCCGGTTTCGATACCATGCCCGGCAGGTTCAACACCAATCAGCCGAACGTGGGTTTCTGGAATGAATTCTGCGAATAATCCAATAGCATTTGAGCCACCGCCAATACAGGCAATGACAGCATCAGGCAGGCGTCCTTCTTTTTCCAAAATCTGGGCTTTGGCTTCTTCACCAATCATGCGTTGAAATTCACGTACCATTGTGGGGTAAGGGTGTGGGCCAGCAACAGTTCCGAGCAAATAATGTGCTTTATCATAGCTGCCAGACCAGTCACGCATGGCTTCGTTACAGGCATCTTTTAGTGTTGCGGAGCCGCTGTGAACAGGAATGACTTCAGCTCCCATAAGGCGCATACGGAATACATTGGGAGATTGACGTTCAATGTCTTTTGCTCCCATGTAGATGCGGCATTTCAAACCTAAAAGCGCACATGCCAGGGCAGTTGCCACACCATGCTGACCGGCGCCCGTTTCAGCAATAATTTCTTCTTTTCCCATCCGTTTTGCCAGTAATGCTTGCCCTAATACCTGATTGGTTTTATGTGCCCCTCCGTGGAGTAAATCTTCTCGTTTCAGATATAAATGGGTTTTCGTGCCTTTGGTTAAATTCTGGCATAGTGTTAAAGCAGTAGGACGGCCTGCATAGTTTTTCAATAAATCATGAAATGCTTGTTGAAATTCAGGATCATTCTTTGCCTCAATAAATGCTTCTTCTAATTGATCAAGGGCAGGGATTAGGATCTGGGGAACAAATTGCCCGCCAAAATCACCAAAATACGGATTTAACTTAGTCATTATTTTTATTTCCCACTTTCTGTTTAAAATTTAACTGTCCGAATATTAGTTTTTTGAATATTGGTTTTCTGAAAATATGACTAATAACAGCGTAGTTGTTGGAATACTTGTTTTATTTTCTGGCTACTTTTGATCCCCGGCCTGATTTCAACACCGGAATTAAAATCCAGTCCGTAACAACCCAGAGCTGCGGCTTGTCGACAGTTCTCTGCATTTAAACCACCTGCTAATACACTGTTATGCTGAAAACTTTTGTCGATTAATTGCCAATCAAAGACTTTTCCTGTACCTCCAAAGCCATTATCCAATAATAGGTGATCAATATTGGAATTGGATATATCGAAAAGCGTTTCTGCCTGTGACATATCAATCGCTTTCCAGATCTCACAATTTTCCGGTAGTACAGAATGGAGTGCATTGATGTAGGTTTGATCCTCATGACCATGCAATTGAACGGCTGTTAGTGAAAGATTGCGGGCAGTATGATTGATGAATTCAATTGACTGATCCTGAAATACACCGACATATAACAAAGGGACTTCATTAATTATTTGTTGTGCTTGTTGCAGGCTTACTTTACGCGGTGATTTTTCAGCAAAAATCAAACCACCATAAACGGCACCAGCCTGTAATGCTGCTTTAGCATCTTGTGAACGGGTTAAACCGCAAACTTTATTGTCACCCAGAATCAGTCGTCGTAGAGCGAGATCCAAATCGGATTGAGCCATCAAAGCACTACCAATCAGGAATCCATGGGCAAATTGGCTTAATTCTCGTACTTGTTGGTGGAGGTAAATGCCGGATTCACTAATAACAATGGTATCTTCTGGCAAATCGGTGGCCAGCCTGCGGGTACGATCTAAATCTATAGACAAATCACGCAGATCCCGATTATTAATACCAATCACTTTTGCACCCAGCGCTATTGCCCGGCGGCGTTCCTCTTCGTTGCTGATTTCTGTTAATACTCCCATATCAAGGCTATGTGCCAGTTCGGATAGTTGACGGTAGGTATCATCATCAAGAACAGAAAGCATCAACAAGATAGCATCGGCCTGATAATAGCGGGCAAGGTAAACCTGATAAGGGTCAATAATGAAATCTTTACACAGAATGGGTTGATGTACAGCCGCACTGACTACGCGAAGAAAATCATAACTACCCTGGAAATACTTTTCGTCAGTCAGTACAGAAATCGCTGCTGCGTAGGGTTGGTAATTTTTGGCAATGCGCGCTGGATCGAAATCTGTGCGTATCAAGCCTTTTGAAGGAGAAGCCTTTTTGCATTCCAGAATAAAAACCGTCTGCTTATGAGTCAGTGCCTGATAAAACTGACGGTGGCTTGGTACAACGGAATCAATAAAACTTTCCAGTGGCTGTTTTTCCTTGCGAGTGATGAGATATAGTGCCTTATCTGCAACAATCTTCTGTAATACATTACTTTTCATGATTAAGTCCTTGCCGCTAATGCGATCACTTTTTCATAGGCTTGGCCGCTATAAATTGTATCTAATGCCAGTTGGGTATTTTGCCGTAAATCTTCGTTCCCATGTATTTTCATTAAGAGTGCGACATTAGCTGCCACTGTATCGGCATGAGCTTTTGCCCCCCGTCCTTGCAGTAATAAACTCAACATATGGCAATTTTCTTGCGGTGTTCCGCCATTCAGCGATGATATCGGATGATTGGGCAGCCCAAAATCTTTCGCTGTTAACTGATATTGAGTAATTTCACCGTAATTAAGTTCAGCAATTTGAGTAGGAGCGTGCAAAGCAACCTCATCCATGCCCCCGCTATGTACCACCGCAGCACGTTGATATCCCAATACTTGTAATGTACGCACGATAGGATCTACCAATTCTGGGCTGTAAACACCAATCAAGGTGAGAGGCGGTCGGGCAGGGTTGATTAGTGGACCAAGTACATTGAATAAAGTACGGGTTTTCAATTGCTGGCGAACTGTTACTGCATGATGAAATCCACTGTGGTATTGCGGCGCAAATAGAAAACAAATATTAATTTCATCCAAGGCACGGCGGGATTTTTCAGCGCTGGCATCCAGTGCTATACCAAATTCAGTCAGTAAGTCAGATGAACCTGAACGACTGGAAATGCTGCGGTTGCCATGTTTTGCGACTTTAAGGCCGCAGGCAGCGGCAACAAAAGCACTGGCAGTTGAAATATTGATACTGTTTGTACCGTCTCCGCCTGTGCCGACGATATCACAGAAGGAATAGTCAGGGCGTGGAAAAGGAGAAGCATGGGTTAATAGTGCCTGTGCCGCGCCTGCAATTTCCTGTGGCTGTTCGCCCCGCAGTTTCATGCTGATTAATACAGCAGCTAATTGAGGCTCACTTAATTCACCACAAATAATAGCAGTGAAGAGTTTTTCGCTTTCTTTTTGGGTCAGGGGTTGGGCGCTGAACAGTTTTTTGAAAATTAATTGCATTTTCTTCATCCTCTTCTTTTTATCTGTTGAGTCTCTTTGGATGCAGCGCCCATGCCAGAGTTTGTTCAAGCAACCTGGCTCCTTGCGCTGTCAGGATTGATTCAGGGTGGAACTGGAATCCACAAACTCTGTCATCATCGTGACGTACAGCCATGACTGTCTCACCACAAGAAGCCGAAACAGTCAGTGTTGCCGGAATGTTAACGCCTGCAAGAGAATGATAACGGGCAACGGGGAGAGGGTTAGGCAGATTGGAAAACATGGCTTGTCCATCATGTGTCGCCAATGTTGATCTACCGTGCAGAATTTCTTTGGCTGCCGAAATATCGCCGCCATATGTTTCGATAATCGCCTGATGCCCAAGACATATACCAATCACTGGGATTTGCCCAATGACCTGCCTGAGTAATTGTGGCATGCACCCGGCCTCTGACGGTTTTCCTGGGCCAGGGGATAACATCAGCAAGGGGGAGCCTATCTTTCCAAGTTGCGCTATTATTGTCTCTGTGGAAACCGTATTACGGTAGATAACCACTTGATGACCACTGGCACGGAGTTGATCCACGAGATTGTAGGTAAAGGAATCTACATTATCGAGCAGAAGAATATTTGCCATTAGAATGCAACCTCCGTATTGTGAGCCTGAGTTATAGCACGAATGACAGCTCTGGATTTATTGAGAGTTTCGGTGACTTCTGCTTCGGGAACGGAATCCAAAACCACGCCTCCACCTACCTGAACAGTGGCTTTACCGTCTTCTACATAGGCAGAGCGAATAACAATGCACGTATCAAAATCTCCTTTGCCGGTGAAGTAACCGACAGCGCCGCCATAACTGCCTCGACGTTCACCTTCATATTGAGTAATAAGTTGCATCGCCCGGACTTTTGGTGCTCCTGTCAGTGTTCCCATATTCATACAAGCCTGATAAGCATGAAAGATATCCAGGTCATGACGAATTGTGCCGACAACACGTGAAACAAGGTGCATAACAAACGAATAGCGATCGACTTTGGTTAAATCAGCGACATAGCGACTCCCCGGCTCGCAGATACGGGCTAAATCATTGCGGGCCAAATCAACCAGCATGACATGCTCAGACAGCTCCTTGGCATCGGTACGCATTTCTAACTCAATTCGGCTATCAAGATCGGCATCTAACTCACCATTAGCATTGCGTCCACGGGGACGAGTTCCTGCTATTGGATAAATTTCAACCTGTCGGCTATTAGCATCATATTTAAGGGCACTTTCAGGTGATGCACCAAACAGGCAAAAATCCTGATCCTGCATAAAGAACATATAAGGACTAGGATTTTGATTTTTTAAGGTACGGTAAGCATTTAATGGGGAAGGGCAGGGTAATGTGAAACGCCGGGATGGAACTACCTGAAATATCTCACCCTGACGAATAAATTGCTGTAATCGCTGAACGATATCTGCGTACTGTTCATCACTCCGGTTACAGGAAATCTCCATACCAGGTAATGTTATGGGCACCAATGGCTGACGAGGTTGAGCAATGATGTCAGTCAGTGCGGATAAGCGTTCTTCAAGGCGTTGTTTTTCTGTATCTGATTCACCGAACAGTGAAGTTTGTAACAAGGTGTGCCGGCTTTGATGGTCGATCACCATTAAGGTTTCTGCCAGATAAAAACAAAAATCAGGGCAGCGTTGAGAAGTTTTGACTTTGGGGAGTGGTTCAAACCCGACTACTAAATCATAGGCAAATAATCCACCTGCGAAAATGGCATCAGGTGTTCCTGAAAGAGAAGATAACGTGGTTAGAACGCGTAATGCGTCAAAAACAGAATCCGCTTTTAATCGGCTGTCTTCGTCTAAGTTTTTTTCAATGATAGGAAATTGTGCCTGAAAGGAGTGCGTATCAATACTGATTTGGGCTTTCTCTGACAGTAAATCAGCGAGAACAGGCAGCAAATTTCGGCCATTTTCAGTAAGCGCTGTAAAATTGACCTGTCGCTCATTGGCGGTAATACGTATCGCGCTATCAATGATCAACATACTTTTAAGATTTTTTTTACTGTTTATTTCAGCAGATTCTAGCAATAACGTTGCTGGTCGGTTGTTGCAAAGTTGATTGAAAAGTAGTGTAGGATCAGCCTGATAGACTGCTTCTATTTGATTTATTGAAATATTGAAGTCCTTACCTATCATACCCACCCCTTTTGTTATCTTTATCTACAGAAAATTGGTATAAAAAAACCCGCTTTTTCAGAGCGGGTTCTTGGCACTTTGGTTCTCTGCTTATGTGCGTAATTCAACCGCCCTGAATGGGGAAATTGAGCCACCAACGCATCTCCTGAGTAGTTTTCATAAGTCTGATCATCTTAAGTGCCTTGTTAAGTAGAGTTTTAGTTAAATGTATCCAAATCAATCTTGCGTACTAGTAAACTGATTCGAGATTCACTTGTCAATGGTTTTTTGTGTTTGTAGAAAATGCAAAATTAATGGAGATTAGTCAAAAAATATAAAAACAAAATTATATCCGTCATTCCGCAGCTAAATCTGTAATATACTGATTTTAAAACGGTTGTATAAAATTCACGCTAATGTTAATTCTTAATTAAAACAATAAATTACGAATGCGGTGCGGAATGTCGGTTATATTCTTATTTTTAGATAGTTAATGATATTTTATTTCAATTTAATGCAACTATATTCATTACCATTGTTTCTTTTTTTATGGAAATAATTTAGTCATAAATTTGATTTAATAGATCGGTATGATTTAAAAGAGTCATTTTAATTTTCATAATAATACAATTTTTTAATTGAGGGTTATAATTATGATTGTAATAAAAACAAGTCTATGTATCTTTTTGTTTTTTATTATATCTATTTTTTTTAACAACTCTTTTGCAATTGATCTGAAAAGTGATAATGTCATTTTTAATGAAGTAGGTTATAAATTTGATAAAAATAAAAACAGAAGTGTTTTATATGCTGATTATAATTTAATTTTTGAGAATAAAAGCAAATATGATGATTTACAAATCAAAGTTACAGATTATCAATGTATGTATAAAACTGGGGATGAAAGTATTAGTTTAAAATCAGGAGATAAATATTATGAAAGTCTCAGAGATAATAATGGATTTTTTAATGGATGTTCAGGAATAGATAAATTTATAACATGGGAAGCTATTTCTTATAAGAACGGAGAGAAATATAAATCATGTTATTTTAGAATGAAAACTTATTTACCTTATTTTGTGTGGCAAACTGTAGTTGAAACAGGTGATATTACCTTTACCGACTTATTACACCCTATTGGCGGGAGTTGCAATCTTGGAATAACTGCAACATGTGATGGTTCAATCTGCTTAAATACAAGCGTTAATAGTAATACAAGTTATAACCCCAGTAATATTGTCATCACTATCAAAGATGATAATACTTGGGAGCCTCCCAGAATTATT
The DNA here is from genome assembly GCF_002632465.1 of Xenorhabdus budapestensis. GTDB lineage: Bacteria > Pseudomonadota > Gammaproteobacteria > Enterobacterales > Enterobacteriaceae > Xenorhabdus > Xenorhabdus budapestensis. The sequence continues at coordinate 142,570 of NZ_NIBS01000004.1, forward strand.
TCGCCCTCCTCTAATTCAACAGTTGAAAATAACTATATTACAATTTCAGGAAAAGGGCGTAACCAGGATGGAAATCTTCCTGGTCTTAAGACAAGTTTCAATGCCTATTATTATGAAGTTCAATCTACAGGAGATGACGATAATTGGGAAGGGCAACTCTGGATACAGTGTGGTATTACCGGTACAGTTAGCATCTTTGGGATAAATAATACTGATGTAACTTTTAATGGCCCGCCATGTGGAGCAACTATTACCTCAATGCAGGATGGGCAAACCATCTCTGCCGGGAAATACAATTTATCGGGCCGGGTGAATAGCGATACGGCTGATGATGCAAGGCGTATGCAGGTTCAAATCACGGGTTATAACAGTGATGGGACGATTTATACGCCAACAAAGAGTTATACTCCTAATGTTGATACTGGTACAGGTGAATGGCGTCTGGACGGTTTAGAGGCATTTTGCTCTATTCAATATAAAGCATCTGTATCCGGTTATTCATCAGAATCACAGGCCACTCATCAATCTTTCTTACCAGAAATATCAGGAAAAGAAGAAGTGAAGTATTCTGTGCAAAATTGCCCTCCAGAGATAACTAGTCCTAAGACTAATTCAACCGTAGAAAATAACTATATTACAATTTCAGGAAAAGGGCGTAACCAGGATGGAAATCTTCCTAGTCTTAAGACAAGTTTCAATGCCTATTATTATGAAGTTCAATCTACAGGAGATGGCGATAATTGGGAAGGGCAACTCTGGATGCAGTGTGGTATTACCGGTACAGTTAGCATCTTTGGGATAAATAATACTGATGTAACTTTTAATGGCCCGCCATGTGGAGCAACTATTACCTCAATGCAGGATGGGCAAACCATCTCTGCCGGGAAATACAATTTATCGGGCCGGGTGAATAGCGATACGGCTGATGATGCAAGGCGTATGCAGGTTCAAATCACGGGTTATAACAGTGATGGGACGATTTATACGCCAACAAAGAGTTATACTCCTAATGTTGATACTGGTACAGGTGAATGGCGTCTGGACGGTTTAGAGGCATTTTGCTTTATTCAATATAAAGCATCTGTATCCGGTTATTCATCAGAATCACAGGCCACTCATCAATCTTTCTTACCAGAAAAATCAGGAAAAGAAGAAGTGAAGTATTCTGTGCAAAATTGCCCTGTAAAGATAACCAATCCTAAAAAAGATGAGATGGTTTCTTCAACGACTCAAGATACACAGAATATCCTGATTGAAGGTCAAGCATCTAATGGAAGCACCGTCGATGTATCATATAAATATAATGATTTTGAATCTCCATCATATTCTGTAAGTTCTGATAGTAATAATTGGAGCTATGAAGTTCAGGGAGTGCCTGTAGGTTTTATAACGATAAGTGCAGTTGGTAGAAATACCTCAGATGAACCTATTCAAAATAACAAAGATGAAGTGATAATATTTAGCTCTAAAGTTTTTTCTGTAAAAACTAGAAACGATAGTGTTTTCACTGAATTTTATGGAACATCTATGCCAACTATTGATGTTAATGAAGGATCTTTGATGTCTGATGTCGAAATATCTATTGATGGATTTGAGTGTTCAGAAAATGCTGAATCAGATGAAAACGGCAATTGGACATATGAGTATAAACATTATGCCAAGAGGGGAGAGTATATTTTTAAGTTCAAAGAAAATAGCGATAGCCATCTTTATAAAGGTAGAGATTATAAAAAATTTAAATGCATAGGTAGCGATTTAGGAATGAATTGCATTAATGAAAATTAGTTGTCGAATTATATTTAAGGAGATTGAAATGATGATTATTAGAGTAATATTTATATTGCTACTTTTATTCCATTGTAGTAATTCATTTTCTGATAGTGCACTTAAATCGCTACCTTTAAAGGCTATTGCAGGGGGAGAAGAAAGTTGTAAGGATATTAACAGCGATAAATGCAAGTCTTGGGTCGTTAGTATTTATTATGTTGATCAAAAAAACGAAGAAAAGATGTTATGTACCGGCTCATTGATTGCACCAAACTATGTTCTAACCGCTGCACATTGTGAAGAAGTAAAAGCTAAAAATTATTATGTGATTAGTTCATATGATAAAAGTAAAAAAGTCACTGCATCTACCTATAATTTTATAAAGATGGAAATTCCGGGGGCATTTGGACCGGATCCGCATGATTTAGCGATTTTAAAGCTGGATAAACCGTTAGAGTTGGATGGAAAATATGGCCGCATTCGTCGTTTCTTCAATTATGATGAAGCTTATGAAAAATTAGATAGCAGTTATTATCAATCCTCTATTTATGGGTATGGTTATAGAGGAATTGATGAAACAACAGGCGAGCCGAAAAGGAATAGCGACAATGCTCAGTATTATGCTGATGTTAAAATTGTTTTTCCAGCTTTTGATTATTTTGGCAACCAAGGGCTGATTATAGCAGCAAGTAAAAAGGAAGATTTAAAACCAGGTGTTATACAACATGGGGATTCCGGTGGTCCGATTATTTGGAATGATACAATTATTGGAGTGTCTTCCTTTGGATTTGAGGTAGCTAGTGTAAAACAAAAAACTGATAATAAGCGTGATTATCCTTTTTTTGTCGTTTCGGATGTTACTGGGAAGTATAATAAGCTCGGTTTTATCGATAAATTTTTTCCTGGCAAATGGTTTTCTCAGACAATGAAGCAGATCTGGATTGATACCCCAGATTGGAATGCTCATTTAAGAAAGAGAGATGAAGATATTCTTGTTAAGGGATGGGGAAGACCAAAAAGTGTAATAGAATTAATTTATTCTATTAATGATGGACAAAAAAAATCATTTAAATGTAAAGATGTTGTTGATAATAATGGAGAATGGAAGTGTAACATCCCGAATAATGATTTTTTCACTGAAATTAATAAAGAAGAAGAACATAATGTAATTATTACAGCTAAGGAATCATCTGATAATTTATCAGAAAGTGTATCGTGGAGAGAAGATAGCGTACAAGCAAAAATATCTTCCATTTCAAAAGAGTTTGGTATTGTTTATCCAGCAGATAAATCAACGGTATTTACGAAGGATTTTACGATACGTGGATATGCTGATCCTGGGTCAACAGTTGAACTTACATTGCAATCTACTGTAGGTGGTGATTTCTATACACAAGACGAACTATGCAAGGGAATAACTGATAGTCAGTTAATAGAAACAACAGATTATGGATTTTGGTCATGTACTGTAAATTACTCAGTTATTGAAGAATCTGAAGAGCTTAGTAGTGAAACAGAATGGAAAATAACGGCGATTCAAAAAACTGATAAATTAAATATTTATGATCAAGTTAATATACTGTTTAAACCTAAAGAAATTAAAAGACCAAATATTAAACTAATTAAAGATAACTTATACAGCAAGTACAGTAAAATGTTACCTTTTGATCTGGGACTAGATAATGCCGCAAGTTTTTTTTGTTTTTTTAATCAGTCATATTTAGACTGTAATGATGTTAATGACAAGATGAGTAGAGTTTATATTCCTAATAAGAAAGTAGATGGATTAAATGCCGGGTTACGGCAATTCAGTATTTTCGCAATACAGAAAATTGAGCACGTTGACCCGCTTGATCCAGTCTTATGGAATAGAGCCAGTGAACTAGGAGGGTATTTAAGCCCAACATTTAAGGATAAAAATGATATTAATAATCCGAGAGAGATAGATTCCAAAGATCAACAAAATCAATCATTTTCTGGCTATGGCGGTGATAGGCAGAAATATATTTGGCCAAATGGTGATATAATTTTACCATCAGAATATTCCATAAACATTAAAGAAGAGGATAAAAATATTTTTTCTCCGATAAAATTAGGTGAACATCGGTTATTTTCTTCTATTCCAATATATTCTGGGCAAAACAATCTTCCTGTTTGGGATATTTCTCTTCCATATTATTCATTAAAAGATGGACTTTACTATGTTGAAGTAGCGGATAAATATCATCCATTGGGATTGGAGAAATTTAAAAAATATTGGGCAGGTTCACCTCCTGAAAGAAGTTATTTCCGAATAACAACTCCTGAAATTAAAATTACAACTCCCTCTACAGGTGAGACAAGCACAGTGGGTACTTCAAGTTTTTTATCAGGTAGTTCTAATGTTCCCGGAGATGAAGTTGATGTCAAAAGGCGCAGAATAGATCTTTTTTCACCAAAGTTGGAGGGAGGCAATCAAGGACTTGTTAAAGAGACCTCTATCTGTACAGGTGCTGTGGTTAGTGACAATGGTAACTGGCAGTGCGACAGACCAATCATTTTTTCTAAGGGTACTTATGAACTCACTGCTGAATTAATTAAAGAAGGGAAAGTGGTTGCCACAGATGTTACACGTCTTACTGTTAAAGATAAAAATGATGACGATGACAACCCTGAAGAAAAACTTGAAATCGATAATCCCAAGGATAATTCAACTGTTGATCCGGATAACCCAATCCGTCTTTCTGGTAAGTATGGTGGTTCTGGAGGTAGTGTAGGCGGCGGATTTGGCGGTTTCTTAAGTAGTTTGACCGGAGCAGTTTTTGGCGGTGTTGAATCTTTGGTTGGTTCTGCCCTCAGCAGTGGTCTTGGCTTCTTTTGGGAGTTTACGATCATGCCTGAGGCTATTTCAGGCGGAGATACTTATACCTTAGGGATGCAGGAAACTAAAAATGGGGTACACGTCGGAGATCCTGTCATTTTGCATTTTACTATCCCTATACGTATCACATCTCCTGCCAAGGGAGCGCAATATCGTCTGTACGACGGGATTACCATTGAAGGCCAGGGAAGTCCTGGTCAGCTTGTTCTTGTCGCCGCGACGAAAGAGTTTCTGCCACAAGGAAAGATGACATTACCGATGTCTAATGAGGGAATAATTTGTTTCGTCACGGTTGATTCAACCGGAAAATGGGCTTGTTCTCATCAACCTGCATTGACGGCGATTAATGAAGGGGTATTTTCTCTGTATGCCGCTCAGTATAAAAAAACAAGTTCGACGGAGTTTGGCGGGACTTATGAAAGAACTTCGCAAGTGACGCGCAAATACGAAGTCACCAAAACAAAAATACAGATTACTCACCCTTCTCATGGAGCAAAGATAACGACGCTGCCTTTTACTATTGCAGGTACGGGTGAAAAAGGGGCTGAGGTATATATCAAGGGGTTTGGAGGCACTAAAGATTGTAATACCGCCGTTGACGCATCGGGTAAATGGTCTTGTGGACCTTATCAGCCGGAAGGGGGGAAATATTCTGTTGCAGCAGAGCAGTTTATTGATAACACATTGAACTCAAGTTCATCTGTTTCTTTTGAAGTACAAACCAAAACCATTAAGCCAGTGGTTATCACACAACCACACAACGGCGGCGTGTATCAGCATCTCGAAAACATTCTGCCTAAAGGCACCGGAGAGCCGGGAACGGTAGTGTGTCTGGACAAGAAAGCGTTGTCACAGATCTGTCAGAATGGAGTCACAGTGGATGATAAAGGGCATTGGGAATGGATTGATGGTTTGGATACTTCCGTCAGAGGAGAACAAAAACTGGCAGCTACAGCCTTTTTGGACAAGATAAGGCAATCCACCGCGAAAGTTACATTTGAGATAGTTCCTGCTCCCGGAGAAATCAAGCTAACAGTGAAATCCCCTAAGGAAGCTGAAATCATAAAAACACCTTCATATACCTTTAGTGGTACGATGCCGGGTAATGCAAAAACCGTTACGGTAAAAGCATTTGGCGGTCATGATGATTGCTCTGCGAAACTCAATAAGGAAGATTACACCTGGACATGTGGGCCTTATAGTTCTGTGCCGGGGGATTACGATGTGACAATTGTGGATGATGCAGGCTCTCAGATTATTAGAGGTTTTAAAGTGCGTTATGGGGCTAATTTACAAATGCGTGTGCTTAGGCCTGCGGAAGGGGAACAAATTGCGACTCCGACGTATGCTATCAATGGTAAGGGGCAGGCGGGGGCCCGTATCACAGTTTCTCTTTCCGGTAAGCAAATCTGCGAAGTTGATGTGGATGAAAATCAGAATTGGGTTTGTCCTGACGAAATCGAATCCAAACCGGGAGATTATAGGATTTTGGCACAGCAATGGGTAGATAATGAGCCTCCAGGAAAGCCAGTAACACGTAATTTTGAAGTGATTTACATATCGGATATTACTATTAATCCTACAGCTAAACCGATCTGTACAGCTTCAAGTGCAAGTAAAATTGCAAAATCATCAGAGGAATTTACTCCCATGATGAAAAGTAATGGGACTATTTCTATTCCTATTACAGGAACAGCAACAAAAGGTGCTTATATTTCTTTGAAAGCTACATCTGAAAATGGAGATTCTCGGAACTGTGGCCCTGTACAGGTTTCAAAAACGGATGGTAAATGGAGTTGTAGTCTACATAATGTACAGCCGGGAACATATCAGATAGAAGCCACACAATCTATTACGGTTAATGACCAGCTTCATAAAAAAATGAAAGAAGGTAGTGTTGATGCGTCTGTTTTGAGTATTTCAGTACCGTCAGAAGGGGCTGTTAAAGTTTCATATCATCCTCCAATAGATGTGAAAGTAACGGGAAATGCGCTGCCAAAAATAAAATTTTCATATAACGTTCAGAATGATGGGGATTTTTTTTGTCATAGAACTCTTTTACCTAAAGAGCCCTTTCCACCTAGAGATACTAAAAAAGGAAGTATAGTGGCTGATGATCAGGGATACTGGCATTTTGACGCAAAACTCAGTCAATTTGGAAAGCAAAATATAACGGTTTCTGCACAATTTTGTGGGCAATTCATTCAGGTTGAAAGAAAGTTTTGTTATCGTCCATATATGAGATGAATATTTCATCTTTTGATTTGGATTTATAAGAAATAAAAACAACCAATAATCATGCACTTTCAACCCTATCTTCTATATTATCATTGTCACTTGGTACTTGAATCATAGATAGATAGGGTTTCAATTTTTTTTCCAGTCAATAATGAAATCTATTCAGGAATTAACCCCTTTAATTCCACCTACTGTGTTATTATTCTCGCTTCGTGCTTGATATCACGTGATAGATAGTTTTCTTGTTTCCCCACCCAACAAAACAGGTAAAAAACAATGGCTGAAGCTGCCAGTGAAATGACAAGACGCTATGATCTGCATAGCCATACGACTGCTTCAGATGGCGTTTTATCACCTGAACAGCTCGTGGACAGAGCGATTTCCATGGGCATTGATGTATTAGCAGTCACTGATCATGATACGACGGAAGGTATTTCACCTGCCTTAAACTATATCCAGCAAAATAACTTGCCACTAATGTTAATATCCGGCGTTGAAATTTCGACGTTATGGCAGAATTTGGAAATTCATATCGTTGGCTTAAATATTGATATCAATTCTGTTTCCTTAAGAAAATTTCTGGCTAATCAGGTTGATTTAAGGAAACAGCGTGGCATTGAAATCGGGCGTCGGTTAGCTAAAGCAGGTATTCCCGATGCGTGGGAAGGGGCATCTCGATTAGCTAATGGCGGGCAGGTTACTCGCGGACATTTTGCCCGTTATTTGATTGAAGCGGGAGTTGAGCCGACGATCCAGAAAGTTTTCAAAAAATATCTGGCAAAGGGAAAAATCGGTTATGTTCCGCCCCAATGGTGTACAATCGAGCAGGCTGTTGAAACCATTCACCAAGCGGGAGGGCAGGCTGTCATTGCTCATCCCGGCAGATATGGTTTGTCGATGAAATGGCTAAAACGCTTAATAGCCTGGTTTCAACAACATGGCGGTGATGCAATGGAAGTTGCGCAATGTCAACAAGCACCTAATGAAAGGCAACAACTTGGTCAACTGGCAAGAGAATATGAGCTGAAAGTATCATTAGGATCGGATTTTCACCAACCTTGTTCATGGATAGAACTCGGTCGTAATTTGTGGTTACCCGGTGATGTTGTACCGATATGGCACGACTGGTCACGGCTTGGGGCTGCATAGAACTTAAAGCTGCATAATAGAAGTAGAGGTTATCATTATGAGCCAGTTTTTTTATATCCACCCTGATAATCCCCAAACCCGTCTTATTGAGCAAAGTGTAGAGATGCTGAAAAAGGGTGGAGTTGTTATTTATCCTACTGATTCAGGTTATGCCATTGGTTGTTGCCTTGAGAATAAGGATGCCATGACCCGTATATGTCGTATCCGTCAATTAGGTGGACGGCACAATTTTACTCTGATGTGTCGTGATCTGTCAGAGATCTCAACTTATGCCCATGTGGACAATCAGGCGTTCCGGTTAATCAAGAATAATACTCCCGGCAATTACACCTTTATTTTACAGGCAACAAAAGAAGTACCTCGCCGTTTAATGAACGAGAAACGTAAAACTATTGGGTTGCGAGTTCCCTCTAATCCTATTGCGCTGGCGTTATTGGAAGCAATGCGTGAACCTTTGATGTCATGTAGCCTGATTTTACCGGGCAATGACTTTGCCGAGTCTGATCCGGAAGAGATTAAAGATACTTTGAGTAAACAAGTTGATTTAATCATTCACGGTGGCTATCTTGGGCAGCAACCGACAACGGTAGTGGATTTAACTGGAGATTCACCAGTGGTTCTTCGCGAAGGCGAAGGTGATGTGACGCCTTTTTTATAAGATGAAGTCCCCACTTTTTTATTTTTTTATCATACGACGCCTGTGAAGGCGACAACAGAGGTTGCTCAATGAGCGATAAAACAGAAAAGTTACAAAAAATTCTTGCGCGTTCTGGTCATGGCTCACGCCGTGAAATTGAAGGATATATTCAACAGGGGCGCATTAGTGTTGATGGTAAGATCGCAACGTTGGGTGATCGAATCGAAGTTAAACCCGCCACAAAAATCCGCTTTGACGGACGACTCTTAAATATCAAAGAGTCACAAAAAACAGTTTGTCGTGTTTTGGCTTATTATAAGCCAGAAGGTGAATTGTGCACCCGACACGATCCTGAAGGGCGTTCGACGGTGTTTGACCGCCTGCCGAAAATGCAGGGTGCTCGCTGGATTGCTGTAGGACGTCTGGATATCAATACCTGTGGTCTGTTGTTGTTTACCACAGATGGTGAACTGGCAAACCGTCTGATGCATCCGAGCCGTGAAGTTGAACGTGAATATGCTGTTCGTGTTTTTGGCGAAGTGGACAATGCCAAATTGCGTCAGTTGACACAAGGCGTACAACTGGAAGATGGTTCTGCTTCATTTAAAACTATCTCTTTTAAAGGCGGAGAAGGTATAAACCAATGGTACAACGTCACATTGACAGAAGGACGCAACCGCGAAGTCAGACGCTTGTGGGAAGCGGTTGGGGTACAGGTCAGCCGTTTGATCCGTGTCCGTTACGGTGATATTGACCTGCCGAAAGGTTTACCTCGTGGCGGCTGGACTGAATTAGGGCTGGAGCAGACTAACTATTTGCGTGAGTTGGTTGGCCTGAATGAAGAGACCGTATCTAAAGTTGCGGTTGAACGCGAACAACGCCGTATCAAAGCCAATCAGATCCGTCGTGCAGTAAGGCGACATGCTCAGGTGACTTCCCGCCCAGCCGGAAAACGCCCGGCAAGCAGCTCTCGCCAAAATACAGGAAGAAAAACGACGCTTAAAGGCCGTTAATCTTCTCAGGCCGCTATTTCAGTTGAATAAAGCAGTTGAGTTACTGATCTTTGAAATAGCGGCTTTCATTAGTTTATTAGTCAATCAATATTTTACTAATCAATATATTACCAATCAATGCCCTTCTGCGCTTTAATGCCGGCATCAAATGCATGCTTGATTGGTCGCATCTCTGTAATTGTATCCGCAAATTCACGCAGCTCACGATGACAACCTCGTCCGGTAATAATGACGGACTGGTTGGCAGGGCGCTGTTTGAGGGCTGTAAGAACATCGGTAAGTTCCAGATAACCGTAGTTGACCATATACGTCAGTTCATCAAGCACAACAAGCTGGATTGAAGAGTCGGATAACAGCGTCAGGGCATGTTGCCACACAAACTGGCAAGCTGCGATGTCAGCTTCACGATTTTGTGTTTCCCATGTAAACCCGGTTCCCATAACATGAAATTCAACACCGTGCTGTGCCAATAGATTCTTCTCTCCGTTTTCCCATGTTCCTTTGATGAATTGGATCACGCCAGCACGTTGCCCATGACCAATGGCGCGGGTAACAGTGCCAAATGCAGCAGTTGTTTTCCCTTTGCCATTTCCGGTGAAGATCATGACAATACCTCGTTCCTGTTGTGCTGCTTCAATGCGGGCATCAACTTTTTCTTTCAGACGTTGTTGTCTCTTTTGGTACTGGCTGTTATCTCTTGTCATTATTTGGCTGGCCCTGCCTTACGGCCCGGTTGAGCATCAAAACTAATGCCTGAATCATGCAAACTGTCCTCTCCCATCAGGTAAAGATATACCGGCATAATATCGGCTGGTGTCTTTAATTTCGCCACATTCTCATCAGGAAATGCACTGGCACGCATGGTGGTTCGGGTTCCACCTGGATTAATGCAGTTGACCCGCAGAGGTGTATCCTGGTATTCCTCTGCCAGAACCTGCATTAAACCTTCTGTAGCAAATTTGGAAACAGAATAAGCGCCCCAGCCACTTCTTCCTTCACGCCCCACACTGGAACTGGTAAATACCAAAGAACCATTGGGGGATTTCAGTAACAACGGGATCAAAACCTGAGTCAGCATGAAAGTGGCATTCACATTCACTTGCATAACATTATGCCAAAGTTGAACGGGTTGGTCTGTGATGGGAGCAACAACCCCCAACAAACCAGCGTTATGTAACATGCCATCCAGACGGGGATAACGTTGTGCCAGTTCATCGGCAAAGGTCTGGCACTCTTCAGCAGTCACAGTTAAAAGATCCATTGTATAAACAGTAGCAGGTAAACCGCCTTCATATTCGATCTGCTGTTTAACTGCTTCCAGTTTTGCAGTTGTGCGCCCAAGCAAAATAACCTGTGCGCCGTGGCGGGCATAAGTTAATGCCGCTTCACGACCAATACCATCACCAGCACCAGTAACTAAAATGATTTTCTGTTGCAGCAGGTCATTATTGGGTTGGTAATCTAACATCTGACTATTTTCCATAAACTGTTTTAAATCTGAAGGTGACATATACAATTTATTATCAGAACAAAACTTAGTGCTCTCGTCAAATTGACAAAAGAATGTATGCCCTTTATCTGTATGTGCTTGTATGAGCGATGCTAATGAATGGTTTTGATGGAATAACTTTGATAGAACGGAATAGCTTTGATGAAATCGAGAAAAGTAAACTGTTAGAGCGCTATCTCAGGTTTTTAGTTAAAATGAAGCGTATTGTTCATCATAAATGAAGAAAGGTGGATCTGTGGAGTATTTTTCTCTATATGGACTGTTCTTGGCCAAAGTAGTGACTATAGTCTTGGCAGTCGTCATTTTGGCAGTATTTTGTATTGGAGTAGGTGTGCGTAAGACGATGCATAAAGGAGAATTACGGCTGACCAATCTTGGTGAGTCATATAAGGAAAAGCAGCGTCAGATGCAGCAGGCTCGAATGAGTGAAGCAGAGCAAAAAATCTGGCAGAAGGAGCTAAAAAAACAGCAGAAAGATGAGGCTAAACAGAAAAAGGCCACGGCCAAAGCTGGTCAGAAAGGTTCACCGAAACCTAGCCTTTATGTTGTTGATTTCAAAGGTAGCATGGATGCCCACGAGGTGGATTCTCTGCGTGAAGAGATTAGTGCTATCCTGGCTGTGGCTGACAGCAAAGATGAAGTTTTAGTGCGTTTAGAAAGCCCCGGTGGGATGGTACATGGTTATGGGCTTGCCGCATCTCAGTTAGCTCGCCTGAAACAAAAAGGTATACGTCTGACAATCGCTGTAGATAAGGTTGCGGCAAGTGGTGGTTATATGATGGCTTGTGTGGCTGATCGTATTATTTCTGCACCTTTTGCTATCATCGGTTCAATTGGCGTAGTGGCACAGCTGCCAAATATCCATCGGTTGCTCAAGAAAAATGATATTGATATCGAACTTCATACTGCCGGGGAGTATAAGCGTACTTTGACTTTTTTAGGCGAAAATACAGAGCAGGGACGGCAGAAGTTTCAGGAAGATCTGAATGAAACTCATAAATTATTTAAATCATTTATTCATCAATATCGTCCTGCTTTGGATGTAGAAAAAGTTGCAACTGGTGAATATTGGTATGGTACACAGGCAAAAGAGCATGGTCTGATTGATGAAATCGGTGTTAGTGATGATTTTTTGATTGCACAAATTGAACACTGTGAAGTTATTGGTGTTAATTATTCTCGCCGTAAACGTGTGGTGGAGCGTTTCATGGGAAGTGCAATGGAAAATGTTGATAAATTGTTTATGCGCTGGTGGCAAAGAGGCCAAAAACCGCTGCTTTGACAGTGAATTGACAGTAAAAACATGCAGTAAGCGTTAACAGATATGGCGGATAATATGATGGTTTATGCTTCTATTATCCGCATTATTTTTCATAAAATCAGTGCAAGACTTTTTTGTACCACACTTACTTAGCCGGGATTGTTTCAGTTTTCATCTATTGTGCTTCTCAAAAAAATAAGTTGTTGCGCATCGTTTTTTATCAGGTAGAGTGTGGGATTTTTGTCACGCAGATGGAAGATTTTGTTTACAACGGTTAAACCATACAATTGCATGGTATGCGTTTATGTATAAAATATCTCATATATTTCAAAGGGTTTGGCGGTGAAGTTAAAGTCAAAGATAAAAATTAGTTGATATCTTGTGAATCTATCGCAATATAAAAAGAGATCTATTTTATATACCGCACGCAATATAACTCCGTAATTTTCGCCATCTGAAAAGAAGATAATTAGGTAAAGGTAACTATGGGTAAAGCTCTTGTTATAGTGGAGTCCCCGGCAAAAGCCAAAACAATCAATAAATATCTGGGGAATGACTACGTTGTGAAATCCAGTGTAGGCCATATCCGTGATTTGCCGACCAGTGGTGCGGCAAGTCAAAAGAGTTCGAGCTCATCTACCGATAAGAATAAAAAGAAAACCAAAAAAGATGAGAAAACAGCACTGATTAGCCGAATGGGAGTCGATCCCTATCATGGTTGGGTAGCGAATTATCAAATTTTGCCCGGCAAAGAAAAAGTGGTGGCAGAGCTGAAAACGCTGGCTGAAAAAGCAGCGCATATCTATCTTGCAACGGACCTTGACCGCGAAGGAGAAGCTATTGCATGGCACTTGCGGGAAGTGATCGGCGGGGATGATAAGCGTTTCAGTCGCGTTGTATTTAATGAGATTACAAAGAATGCGATCACTCAGGCTTTTGATAAACCGGGTGACTTGAACCTTGATCGTGTTAACGCACAACAGGCACGTCGCTTTATGGATCGTGTAGTTGGTTACATGGTTTCACCACTACTATGGAAAAAAGTTGCCAGGGGGTTGTCTGCCGGGCGGGTTCAATCCGTAGCGGTTCGGCTTGTTGTTGAACGGGAACGCGAAATCAAAGCATTTGTTCCTGAAGAATACTGGCAGATATATGCGGATTTAATGGCTAAAGGGGACGTTGAGCTCCATATGGAAGTTACCCATCAAGAGGGGAAACCATTCAAGCCAGTTAATGCGGAGCAGGCACAAGCGGCGGTGTCTCTGCTTGAAAAAGCCAGATATAAAGTCATCGATCGCGAAGACCGCCCAACCTCAAGTAAGCCGAGTGCACCATTTATTACTTCTACCTTGCAACAGGCTGCCAGCACCAGACTTGGTTTTGGTGTTAAGAAAACCATGACAATGGCGCAAAAGTTATATGAAGCAGGTCACATTACTTATATGCGTACTGACTCAACTAACTTAAGTCAGGATGCTTTGGGTATGGTTCGAGGTTACATTCGTGACAACTTTGGTGACAAATACCTGCCTAAAGAGGCTAATGTCTATAGCAGCAAAGAGAATTCGCAAGAAGCTCATGAAGCTATCCGGCCTTCTAATGTTGATGTCATGGCTGAAGAGCTGAAAGACATGGAAGCGGATGCCCAGAAACTGTATCAGCTTATCTGGCGTCAGTTTATTGCCTGTCAGATGACACCTGCGAAATACGATTCTACTACGCTGACAGTTCAGGCGGGTGATTTCGAATTGCGGGCAAAAGGCCGTACTTTACGTTTTGATGGCTGGACAAAAGTCATGCCGGCGTTACGTAAAGGGGACGATGATCGTACTTTGCCTGTTGTGGAAACAGGTACTGATCTTGATTTACAAAAGTTGCTGCCAAGTCAGCACTTCACTAAACCACCAGCGCGTTTCAGTGAAGCCTCTCTGGTCAAAGAATTAGAAAAGCGTGGCATTGGCCGCCCATCAACTTATGCATCAATTATTTCCACTATCCAAGATCGTGGTTATGTGCGGGTTGAAAACCGTCGCTTTTATGCGGAAAAAATGGGTGAAATTGTCAATGATCGTTTGGGAGAGAATTTCAACGAATTGATGAACTATGATTTTACGGCAAGAATGGAAGATCAACTTGACCACGTTGCGAATGATCAAGCTGATTGGAAAGGAGTGCTGGATGAGTTTTTCATCAATTTCAGTCAGCAATTAGACGTTGCCAGCAAAGACCCAGAAGAGGGCGGAATGCGCCCGAATCCAATGGTTATCACCTCTATTGAGTGTCCGACCTGTAACCGTCCAATGGGGATTCGCACGGCAACTACAGGCGTATTTCTTGGCTGTTCAGGTTACGCGCTGTCACCAAAAGAGCGTTGCAAACAAACCATTAACTTGATCCCGGAAAATGAAATACTGAATATTCTTGAAGGGGATGATGCGGAAACTAATGCGCTGCGTGCCCGTCGTCGTTGTAGCAAATGTGGGACGGCGATGGATAGCTATCTAATTGATACCCAGCGTAAATTGCATGTTTGTGGTAATAACCCTGCGTGTGATGGTTATGAAGTAGAAAACGGAGAATTCCGTATCAAAGGTTATGATGGGCCTATTGTTGAATGTGATAAATGTGGCTCAGAAATGCACCTGAAAATGGGACGTTTCGGTAAATATATGGGATGTACAAACGAAGAGTGTAAAAATACCCGTAAGATCCTTCGTAGCGGGGAAGTTGCACCACCGAAAGAAGATCCCATTCCTTTACCTGAATTGCCATGTGAAAAATCTGATGCCTATTTTGTCCTGCGTGACGGTGCCGCTGGTGTGTTTTTAGCTGCCAGTACATTCCCGAAATCACGTGAAACACGCGCACCTTTAGTTGAAGAACTTGTGAGGTTTAAGGAGCGTCTGCCGGAGAAACTGTGTTATCTGGCGGAAGCGCCTGTGGCCGATCCTGAAGGTAATAAGACTGTTATGCGTTTTAGTCGTAAGACAAAACAACAATATGTTTCTTCAGAGAAGAATGGCAAAGCGACCGGATGGACAGCATTTTTTGTTGATGGTGCCTGGATAGTTAAAGAGAAATAATGATTTTGATGTTGGATTGTCAGTCAGTATATTGAAATATAATCAGATAGATATTTCTTTTTTTACTTAAAGTATAACTTTTATTTCTGAAAAGCCAGTTGTCAGGACTGGCTTTTTTTGTTTTCATTTAGAATGAAAGCATAATATTTCAGTAATGTGTGCTTAATAATCGTTATCGACCCTAATTATTTGTTATATATATATACAGCAAGTGATATAGTAGTTATATGCCTATAAGAATATATTCTATATGGTTATAAGTGAATAACTATTAGCAATATAGAGCTGATTTAAACTACAAAAACATTCGTACATAACACTACTTAGGGACAGTGCTGATATGAAATTGCAGCAATTACGTTACATTGTAGAAGTGGTTAACCACAACCTGAATGTATCTTCTACGGCGGAAGGGTTGTATACCTCTCAACCAGGGATCAGCAAACAGGTAAGGATGCTTGAAGATGAGTTGGGTATCCAAATATTTGCGCGTAGTGGAAAACATCTGACACACGTTACGCCGGCTGGTGAAGAAATTGTCCGTATTTCCCGTGAAGTCCTGTCGAAAATTGACTCGATTCGCTCCGTTGCCAGTGAGCATACCTATCCGGATCGTGGTTCTCTATATATTGCCACCACACATACACAAGCAAGGTATGCTTTACCTCCCATTATTAAAGGTTTTATTAAACGTTATCCTAATGTGTCCCTTCACATGCATCAGGGTTCTCCAACCCAAATTGCAGAGGAAGTCTGTAAAGGGAATAGTGATTTTGCAATAGCAACTGAAGCGCTTCACCTTTATAGCGATCTCATCATGCTACCTTGTTATCACTGGAATCGTTCTGTGGTAGTCACTAAAGATCATCCACTGGCAGAAAGGCAAAATGTAACCATTGAGGAGCTGGCAGAGTATCCGATTGTGACATACACCTTTGGTTTTACGGGGCGCTCCGAGTTGGATGTCGCTTTTGATCGTGCTGGTCTTAAACCTAAAATTGTATTTACTGCGACAGATGCGGATGTCATTAAGACATATGTTCGTTTAGGGCTGGGAGTCGGGGTTATTGCCAGTATGGCAGTAGAACCCATTCAGGAGAGTGACTTGGTGCGAATTGATATGCGTGATAAGTTCAGTTACAGCACAACTAAGATTGGTTTTCGTCGCAGCAGTTTTTTGCGTAGTTACATGTATGATTTTATCTGGCGTTTCGCTCCACACTTAACCCGTGATGTTGTGGATAGAGCTATTGCATTGCGGTCTAATGAAGAAATTGAAGAAATGTTCAAGGATATTGAACTACCGATTGTATAAAAAAGTAAAAAGAGCTAATAAGAACCGAGGAAAATAGCAAGAGTTATTTTCCTCGGTTTTTGTCGTTTGTGAATAGCGTCTTTATCTTCTGGATCCTCTGCGATGTTTAGCTCCTCTGGAACTTCTGTTTCCTGCTTGTGAAGGTGCTGATGAACCTTGGCCAAAGCCTAATGAATCATAACTGGGAGGCGCATCATAGCTAGGTGGTGCTTCATAGGAAGGTGCTGAGGAATAGGTGGGTGGTGCTTCATAAGGAGGAGGGTTATGTTCGGATACTGTACTAGATGGAGGCTGAAAACCTCTTCTGTGCAGATTTCTGGTTCTTGGCTGTGTGAGTGGTTGTTGTAAGTTCGATGGCCCTGGAATATTCCCACTCATGTAGTGTTCATAATATTCTTGTGATGGAAGAGGCGTGGACGAGGAAGATTGTTGTAATTGTGACGAAAGAAAAATGTTGTATGAAGATTTAAATTTTTCTAATGCTTCATGTTTATTAGAGCAATATGATAGATGAGGTACAATAGAAAGCATGTATGTACTTAGATTTATATTATAGGGATGACCACTCCACAATATATACCTTCCAGGACTATTTTGTGTGAACCCCATACTTGCCAATAGGTTATGTATAATATCGTCTGATATTTGTGGTTCATTCGGGATACGTAATTGACTGAAATCATTATATCTTATGTGTAATGATTTTATTCCATCGGAGCTTCTTGTATATTCCCTAATAAGTCGGTTCTTATGTAACTGCTCGAAATACTTGGCTAAATAAATCATATATCTCTCCGTAAAAATGCAAAACAATTACTATGATAAATAGTTATCCAACTATTATCACCAAATAACAAGCAAATTTTGCTAATGTATACTTGTTGTTTAGTTTCATATGGCATGTTGTTTTCATTCTGAAATATTATTATTTCTGGAGAGATATTTTTTAATAGGTAATAATAATTTAAGCTAGATTCGTATACTTAACTTATTCAAAATAATACGAAAAGTGGCTTATGATTCTCCTGTGCCGATACTACGCACTTTCATATAATTAGCGAGTTCTTTGTTATCTTCTGTTTTATTTGCCTGTAAGGTAGTAAAGACACCTTTTTGATCGCCTTGATTTTTATGCTGTCCTAATTTCTCCTTAGCGTGTATTTCATTAATGATAATTTTGAATCCGATAATAGCCTGTTGTTGTTTACTAAGGTACTCTTCTGGCATTAATTCGGTATTTTTCATCAACCCAGGCTCATATTTGTTGACTAATTCTTCTAAAGCCAATTTGGTTTCTTCACAGTTTAAAAATTTTGTGACACCGTAACAATGAACAGCCGTGTAATTCCAGGTTGGAACGGCATGAGTGGATTCATACCACGTAGGGGATATATAGGAGTGTGGGCCAGTAAAAACAACTAAAACGTTTTGATTTTCCAGCTCTTTCCAGTGCGGGTTAGCTTTGGCAATATGGCCGTATAAAACACCTCTTTCTCCTTCATGAGGATTAAATATAAATGGAAGATGTGTTCCGGTTAAAGAGGGAGAAACTAATAATCCAAAGCTATAAGTAGAAATAAATTTAGTGATATCTTCTTGGTTTTTCATTTTCATTTTATGAGGTATATACATGTTTGTGACTCCGATATAGATTTGTTCAAGTGGCTTAAGAATAGCGCTGACAAATTGGTATGTTAATTGCCTGGATTATGTATTCAAGCTAAATTTAAAATTCGCCATTAAAAAAATTATCTGATCTTTCTATCGAGGATTGTTTATTTTTAAGGATAAATCGTTCAAAGGCAGTTTTTATCTCAGGATCTTCTAATGCTTGATAATCAAATAATGATACGCAGCAAGAGTAGATAAATTCAACATTAATAGTTTCATTAGAAGCACAATTTGATGTGACTTCTGAATTACTTCTATCAAAATCCAGTTTGTAGAGTTTCATTTTGGGAATATATATCACTTGATCTTCGCTCCCAACAGCTTCAATGACACTTGCTAATGTGAGAGTGGAATAGTGATCGCTATTTTTTTTCAATCCAAGTCTGATGGCATCTCCTTGTTTTTGCAGGAACTGAGAAAAGCTTTTCATACTTGGGGACTGTGTATTCACAACGATATCCATAATGAGCTGTAGTAAATTTGTTGCTATAGAAAATCCTTTCATAACGTGATGGTATGTCTGTTCTTCAATATTTCGGATGCTCACTAAGGGTAGTTTGCCCATAACATCACCCCAAAATTGCACATCTGTTCTGTATTGCCGTCCACGAGTATTGGAATATTTGATGATATAATCAGTAGCAATGGAAGAAAGTGCTATCTGGATTTTCTTTATTTCATTCAGTTTCTTCATAATAGTGGATTTATCACTGAGTTGTGAAGTAATGACAAACTGAACCAGGCCATCGGTATCACTGAATCGATGATCAGACAAGGTGAAATGGTCTTCAATATCATAGAAGAAAAATTGTTCGGCTTGCTTGATCTGATCTAAATATTCTTCACGTTTTGTGATAATTTCTTTATCCATAGTTCACCTCCAATCATTAATAAGAAATAATTATTTTTAGGATATATTCAGAGCACTGAATATCCGTTCCGCTCGTTAATAAAACACATCCATTTTGCGGTTGTCATCACTAAAATTTATCAATAAATGAGGATTTACAGAGTGTTAGTAAAATGTGTGATAGCTGGACAACAATTATTCACGAATATGTTATGTTTAATGGTGTCGCTGATCATAAATATAAAAATGGAGGAGTTATGTCGTTTAAGTTGAAAACGGACTGTGCCTCAACACTTTCCATTAACAATAAATCCATTAACAGTAAATCCCTTGGCAGTAAAACCTACCATTATTACAGTCTGTCTTTGTTATCTGAGCAATTAGGTGAAATATCCCGTCTTCCGAAATCTCTGAAAGTCCTGCTTGAAAACCTCCTGCGTAACATTGATGGTGATTCTGTTGTTGAAGATGATCTGAAAGCGCTGGTGGCATGGCAACAAAGCGGCCATGCAGAGCGGGAGATTGCCTATCGTCCGGCACGTATATTGATGCAGGATTTTACCGGAGTACCTGCTGTAGTCGATCTTGCAGCTATGAGAGAAGCTGTTTTACGGCTTGGCGGAAATGCTGAACAAGTGAATCCATTATCTCCCGTTGATTTGGTGATTGACCATTCAGTTATGGTGGACAAATTCGGCACTGAACAGGCACTTGCAGATAATGTTAAGATCGAAATGGAACGTAACTATGAACGCTATTTATTTTTGCGTTGGGGGCAAAAAGCGTTCAATCGTTTCCGCGTTGTACCGCCCGGAACGGGGATCTGTCATCAGGTTAATCTTGAGTATTTGGGTAAGGCAGTTTGGTATGAAAATCATAACGGAAAAGATTTTGCCTATCCCGATACATTGGTTGGCACAGATTCTCATACTACGATGATTAACGGGCTTGGTGTGCTCGGTTGGGGTGTTGGCGGAATTGAAGCCGAAGCTGCGATGTTAGGGCAGCCTGTCTCCATGTTGATACCTGATGTGGTTGGTTTCAAACTGACAGGTAAATTACGTGAAGGGATCACTGCGACGGACCTGGTTCTGACTGTAACACAAATGCTGCGTAAGCACGGTGTGGTCGGTAAGTTTGTAGAATTCTATGGTGATGGTCTGGCTGATTTACCATTGGCTGACAGAGCAACTATCGCCAATATGTCACCGGAATATGGTGCGACCTGTGGTTTCTTCCCTGTTGATGAAATTACTTTAGATTACATGAGATTAACCGGACGTAGTGAAGATGAAGTTGCACTGGTTGAAGCTTATTGCAAACAGCAGGGGTTATGGCGGAATGCAGGTGATGAACCTATCTTCACCAGTAGTCTGGAGTTAGATATGTCTACGGTGGAATCAAGTCTGGCGGGGCCAAAACGGCCTCAGGACAGGGTTGCACTGTGCGATGTTCCAAAGGCTTTCCAATCCGCTATGGATCTGGATCTCCAGAAAAAACAAGGGGGTCAGACAGCTGTACCTGTGATTTTTGATAACCATACTTTTTCGTTACAGGAAGGTGCTGTTGTTATTGCGGCTATCACGTCTTGTACAAACACCTCGAATCCCAGTGTCTTGATGACCGCTGGTTTACTTGCTAAGAAAGCGGTTGAAAAAGGTTTACAACGGCAACCGTGGGTTAAAACTTCATTGGCACCGGGGTCAAAAGTCGTAACAGAGTATCTGAAACTGGCAGGGTTTATGCTCTACCTTGAAAAGCTAGGCTTTAATCTCGTGGGATATGGCTGTACTACCTGTATTGGTAACTCTGGCCCATTGCCAGATCCGATTGAGGCGGCGATTAAACAGGCTGATCTGACCGTTGGTGCGGTACTTTCTGGTAACCGGAACTTTGAAGGGCGCATTCATCCTTTGGTCAAAACCAATTGGCTAGCTTCTCCACCACTTGTCGTTGCTTATGCGCTTTCCGGCAGCATGAAGAAGGATCTGACCAGAGAGCCAATAGGGCAAGACCGACAAGGCCATGATGTTTATTTGAAAGATATTTGGCCGAATAGCAGAGAAGTGGCTGAAGCAGTCGAAAAAGTCAGAACAGAGATGTTTCATAAAGAATATAACGCTGTTTTTGACGGTGATGAAGATTGGCAGGCATTGGAAGTTGAAAGTTCAGTCACTTATTCCTGGCAGCAAGATTCAACTTATATTCGTCTTCCGCCTTTCTTCAATAACATGACACCGGAACCTGAGCCGATGACTGATATCCATCAGGCCAATATTCTGGCAATTCTGGGGGATTCGGTAACCACGGATCACATTTCTCCCGCAGGAAATATCAAGACTGACAGTCCGGCAGGAAGATATTTGCAGGAACATGGTGTGGCTCCGAAAGATTTCAATTCTTACGGCTCAAGGCGTGGAAATCATGAAATTATGATGCGTGGAACCTTTGCCAATATTCGTATCCGCAATGAAATGGTGCCCGGTATTGAAGGTGGATATACACGTCATATTCCATCGCAAACTCAGCTGGCTATTTATGATGCAGCCATGCGCTATCAGGAAGAGAAAAACCCGCTGGCTATTATTGCTGGCAAAGAATATGGTTCTGGCTCCAGTCGTGACTGGGCGGCGAAAGGAACCAGGCTATTGGGAGTAAGGGTAGTCATTGCAGAATCTTTTGAACGTATTCACCGTTCCAACCTGATTGGTATGGGGGTATTGCCATTAGAGTTTCCGCAGGGTGTCAGTCGCAAAACACTTAATCTGACGGGAGACGAGCGTATTGATATCAACGGATTAAGTGACATCAAACCCGGACAGGTTATTGTGGTAAAAATCACTTATGCCAGCGGGGAGGAAATACGGGTTAATGCCCGTTGTCGTATTGATACCAACACTGAGCTGGCATATTTCTACAATGGCGGCATATTGCATTATGTGATCCGTAATATGTCGAAATAGCAGAAATTAAATAGCGAAAGCGATATCCAGTGATATATATCCAGCAATAAAAGCTACAAAGTTCAAATCTACAGAAATAAAAACTGCGCCCACACCGACGCAGTTTTTATTTTTCACAGTCTTCATTTTTACAAAAAAAGTTATTAACTGGATTTGGACAATAAATGCCCCATTAAACGAGCTTTTGTATCCAGGTAGTAAGCGTTATTAGGGTTACGCCCGACAACCAGTGGCACTCGTTCGACAATGTTAATGCCTGCTCCTAGCATAATCTCAATTTTTTGCGGATTGTTTGTCAGAAGACGAATAGCACGAACATCCAGTAACTTATACATGTCTGAACACAGAGTGAAATCCCGCTCATCAGCAGCAAAACCTAACTGATGGTTGGCTTCGACAGTATCAACGCCTTGGTCTTGTAATGCATAGGCGCGAATTTTATTCAGCAGACCAATATTACGACCTTCTTGGCGGTGATACAGCAGAACACCCCGGCCTTCCTTGCTGATTTGTGACAGAGCAGCCTCTAACTGAAAACCACAGTCGCATCTTAAGCTAAATAAAGCATCTCCCGTCAGGCATTCTGAATGGATGCGGGATAAAACAGGGTTATCACCTGAAATGTCACCATACACGAGGGCAACATGGTCACGGCCTGTTTCTATCTCTTCAAACCCAATCATCACAAATTCGCCCCAGGGAGTAGGCAGCTTAGCTTCAGCTACTCGTTTTAGCTGCATTTTTGTATTCATATGTTGATTTAGCTCGTTATATACCCGTTGTTTTCAAGCCACAGTTTGTTGGCGGTGTTCGTTCACCCAGTCACCTAGCATATAGCTATCTATGCTCCCGGAGATCTGTTCCCTTAACCGTCACGCTGCATCTTGAATTCAATAGGGTATAAATATTGTGATACTTAGAACAATACCAGTTTGGAAATCAGCTAAAATCGCGCAAAATTTTCTCTGATTACAGCGCATGTACGCGTTCGGATTATAACAGAAATTATATTTTTGTCCGTAGATAAAGATGTTTGCAGATAACACATGAGAGAAATTAATTACAGTAATTTAGCATGCTAAACTATAAACGTATTTTGGGAGAAAGATTGGATGTTGTCATTTCAATATAGTGACGGAACTGCGGGGAAGCGAAGTAGAATATTGCCACAAAAAGGGATAAATATTGGTTTGGTGCGATAAAGTGCTTCCTTTGCGTAGACGAGAAATGCTAATTTAGCAAGCCGCTATGTCTGTTATTCGGCATATTAATCAGCAACAATCGATAACAGGAAACAATGTGAAATATTTTGTGATTTTATTACTGGCACTGGTTGTTTTTGTTATCTCAGTCACTCTGGGAACGAATAATAATCAAGTAGTAACATTTAATTATCTGATTGCCAAAGGCGATTATTCGATATCCACTCTGCTGGCGGTATTGTTTGCCATCGGTTTTGCTCTTGGATGGGGAATTTGTGGGGGATTTTATCTGCGTACCTGTATGTCACTAAGACGCGCCAAACGTAAAATTAAGCGTCTGGAGACTCAGTTGGAACAACCAGTTGAGCTACCCGCTAAAGAACCAGCCGCTAAAACTGCCTCTCCAGTAGTTTTAAACAAGGAATAATTCTCCATGTTAGAGCTGTTGTTTCTGTTGCTTCCCATTGCTGCAGCTTATGGTTGGTATATGGGACGCAGAAGTGCTCAACAAGATAAGCAGCAATCCGCAAACCGCCTGTCGCGTGAATATGTTAATGGTGTTAATTTTTTACTCTCCAATCAGCAAGACAAGGCGGTTGATCTATTTCTTGATATGCTAAAGGAAGATAGTTCAGCGTTTGAAGCGCATTTAACGCTAGGCAATCTGTTCCGTTCTCGTGGTGAAGTTGAAAGAGCCATCCGTATTCACCAATCCCTTATGGAAAGCGCCTCCCTGACATTTGAACAACGTTTACTCGCTATTCAGCAGCTTGGAAGAGATTATACAGTGGCCGGGCTGTATGACCGTGCAGAAAATATGTTTGTTCAGTTAGTCAATGAAAAGGATTTTCGTGAGAATGCATTTAACTCCTTGCTAACTATTTATCAATCAACCAGCGACTGGAGCAAAGCTATTGATGTCGCTGAGAAATTGGTCAAATTGGGTAAACAGCAGTTTCGGGAAGAGATTGCCCACTTTTATTGTGAATTGGCTTTGCAAGGTATGGGAGAAGAGGATTTCAGTAATGCCATTGGGTATTTGAGCAAAGCAGCTCAGGCAGATAAGAATTGTGCCCGTGTTTCGATCATGCTCGGTCGTATTTATATGGCGCAAAAAGAATATCTCAAAGCGATTGAGGTACTTAAACGCATTCTTGAGCAGGATAAACAGTTAGTCAGCGAATCCTTGCCAATGTTGCAGGAGTGTTATCAGAATCTTGCCCAACCAGAAGAGTGGGAAACATTTGTTCGACGCTGTGTAGAAGAAGATTGTGGTGCAATTGCTGAACTTCATTTGGCTGATATTGTTGAGAAAAAAGAGGGGCGTGATATCGCCCAAAATTACATTAATCGTCAATTGGAAAGTCACCCGACAATGCGTCTATTTTATCGCCTGATGGATTACCATTTGGCAGATGCAGAAGAAGGCCGGGCGAAAGAAAGTTTAATCCTTCTGCGTAATATGGTGGGTGAGCAGATCCGAACTAAACCAGATTATCGATGTTATAAATGTGGCTTTACTTCTCGCTCCCTTTATTGGCATTGCCCTTCATGTCGCTCATGGGACACCATCAAACCCATTCGTGGCTTAGATGGTCAGTGACAGTGTCACGATTATTGGTGGCACTTTTCGACATGTTTTTTTCATTTATGAAGTTTTCATTCACGAAATAAAGTTCATTAGTAAATTAAAGGCCGAAGAATGACATCTCATACAACCCAAGCTTTAGGTAAACAGATTGAATCACCCGTTGTTGTTGCATTGGATTATGACAATCAGGATGCAGCACTGGCATTCGTCGATAAGATTGATCCACAGTCCTGCCGTCTGAAAGTGGGTAAGGAGATATTTACATTAAATGGCCCACAATTTATTCAGGTATTACATCAACGTGGTTTTGACGTGTTTTTGGATCTCAAGTTTCATGATATTCCTAACACAACTGCAAGAGCCGTGGCTGCGGCGGCAGAATTGGGGGTTTGGATGGTCAATGTTCACGCCAGTGGCGGGGAGAGAATGATGACCGCAGCCAAAGAGGCATTATTGCCTTATGGTAAAGATGCTCCGTTGTTAATTGCCGTAACTGTTTTGACCAGCATGGAACAGTCTGACCTGTTGGGAACAGGTATTAATGTGGCACCAGCACAACATGCTGAACGTCTGGCAAAATTAACCAAACAATGTGGTTTAGATGGTGTGGTTTGTTCAGCCCATGAAGCTCAGCAATTGAAAGCGGTATATGGTCAGGAATTCAAATTGATTACACCGGGTATTCGTCCTGAAGGTTCAGATGCCGGAGATCAACGCCGTATTATGACGCCACCACAAGCCATTCAGGCAGGTGTGGATTATATGGTCATTGGTCGTCCGATTACTCGTGCTGAAAATCCCGCACTGGCATTACAGCGAATTAATCAATCTATTGGGATCGTTCATGGATAATAATTCTCGCCTGGTGTATTCGACAGATATTGGTCGTATTCAAGAAGAAAAAGTGGCATCTGTTCGTCCTAAAGGTGATGGTATCGTGCGTATTCAACGTCAAACCAGTGGGCGTAAAGGGAAAGGAGTTTGTGTGATCACAGGTATTGATGTTGATGACCAAACGCTTGCCAAGCTAGCCGCAGAATTGAAGAAAAAATGTGGTTGTGGTGGCTCTGCTAAGGATGGTGAAATTGAAATCCAGGGTGATAAGCGTGATTTGCTGAAACAATTACTGGAAGCGAAAGGAATGAAAGTGAAATTAGCTGGTGGCTGATTTAGTTTCTCATCCTCACCTGATACTCATTTCATAAATTTCACAAGCTATGCAGTAAATTAACTGCGTAGCTTGTGATAATAGTCTATACCTGTCGTCTTTCAAGTTGCAGCTTTGTTGGCTGCGCTACTCTTTTTTCAACTATACCTCGGTCACCGTTTTTATAAACATACAGCTCATCTACAGTAGGCTTTCTCAAATAACGTCCAGACATTAATCTTTTAAAATCAGAAGACTATAATTTGGGTCTGAGATGATTTCTGATTCTTCAAATGGTAAATGTAACCATTGTTTAGCCTTATAGAAACGGGTGGAGTCACTATAATGCGGCGAAGCAGGATCATCTGACAATGAGGTTAATAGTGAAGTATAAGCTTCTACTTTATTATTTGGAAAACCAATAAGCTGTAAGTAACTGTTGCCAAAGGTATCGAGTTTTGTATCATCGATCTTTTTTACACAAGCGATAGTGAAATACCCGATTTCATCACAGCCACCATATAAAGGAACACGATTATTTCCTCGCGATAAATATAAATAGTCACCCCGTTGTGCATTCAGTGATAATCCACGGTGATTTAAATCCAGCACAGTGGCTCCCAGTGCTTGCCGGAGTGTTTCTGTTATATCAGCATGCAGTTTACGTGGTGTATTTAATGGATCATTTTTGTTAAAGGGAATGGCAAATAAAATGTGATCCGGTAAATCCAGCAGACGATCCCAAACACCATCCCAAATATGTGCTCCTTGTGCGGTGATATTACCTTTATTATCCCAAGCCTTTAAAATATGGCAGGCTGTGGTTACATTAACTCGTTGCGGAGAGGAGTAGGTTATGTCATTCAGAGGGTCATGTTGTACATCGACCAGCGGTGAATGACAGGCTTTTTCTAACAGTTGGGATTTGAATAATTCAGCGGTCAAAACGCGACTGTTCAAAACCATTTTCTGGAGTACTTCATTATTGATGAATTTCCCCGGATATTGATCACGACCCTGTAAACGTTCT
Organism: Xenorhabdus budapestensis; assembly: GCF_002632465.1. Taxonomy (GTDB): domain Bacteria; phylum Pseudomonadota; class Gammaproteobacteria; order Enterobacterales; family Enterobacteriaceae; genus Xenorhabdus; species Xenorhabdus budapestensis. The sequence goes on from NZ_NIBS01000004.1 coordinate 169,857, forward strand.
TGTACCATTATATGGCCTAAACGTGTACGCATACTGACAGGCTTATTACCATCGGGGCCAAAGATGACAGGATAACCCGTCAAGGGTGATTGGGGATTGGTAAGCCAATAACTGTCGTTCATATTGGCGACATAGTCAGTGCGTAGCAAATTGGGCATTCGCGCTGGCCCTACAGCACCGGTTTGAACTGAGTCAGGGTCACTTTGCCAATCGCAGAAACTGTGTGAACCGTCAAAAAATGGAATGCCCGGAGCCAATTGAGCAGCCAAGATTTGGCGGGATTTGGTGGTACAAATTTTCACTTGCTCTGGGGAAACATTAGGGACAGCCCCCATATCCGCATACCAGGCCTGATCATTGCCACGACCAACGGCGACGGTATTCACCCAGGGCATAGCCGCTTCTTGCTGTTGGATAGCAATAAATTCGTCAAGAGAACGAGATTGACCCCAGCGTAACCAGTTTCGCCATAAGCGGAAATTTTCTTGATTAATATCGCGAACTGCAAATGCTTTTTCTGTGTCCCAACGTAGCGGGGAAAGATTCACCAGTGGCCCATATTCTGACTTATACAATGTGCGAGTAACGGGAGTCAAAGCGCCAGAATCTTGTTTAACTTGAACTGTAATGATGTTGGCTTGCATTTTTATTTTTTTGCCATCACGGAGGTAACTTAATGGATCATCAGGTGCCAAACTGAGTTCATAAAAACCCATGCGGGCTGCTACCGAATTGGTATGACTCCATGCAATATTATCGTTAAAGCCAATTTGGATAATGGGAATACCTAAAAACGACGCTCCGCTAACATTGATTTCACCAGGGATTGTGAATTGAGCTTGGTAGAAACGGTCTGGGCCAAACCAAAACCAATGCGGGTTGCCAAATAATAGAGGGGAGTCTGAATTGGTAGCTTGTGTTCCAAATCCATAAACATTACTGCCAACGCCTCTACTTGCCAAACGGTTCAAATGAAATGAAGCTATCGACACTGGTGATTCTGGGGGTGAAATATCTGTAGTTGATAATGTAGTGGGAGGTTGGGCACTGACAATATTAGTTAACATACGGGTATACCCTTCCGCGAATAAGACAGCGTACATACGTCGGTAAATATCCTGTTCACTGATTGGCTGTATCCAGGCTTTATTGCGGCAAGCGTGATGAGCAGTGTTATGAAGGGGTAATTCGTGCAGGTATCGGTTATAACCAGCCGTAAAGCCGGAAACAAGCTGTTTGACTTTTTCAGGTTGGGCTTGAATCATACGCTCCAGCATATCTTCTGAAAGAATATGGCGGTGATAAAAATCAGAATCCAGATTTTTCACTCTATCCGTTATCCCTTCATAAACCAGTGTGGCTTGTCCGCCAAAATATCGGGATCGTTCGCCACGATAAGTCAGCAAGGAATCTGCTATAGTACAAAGGTTGTCCTGTGCCTGAACATAACCATAGCCATAACCTAATCCAACCCAATTTTTGGCTTTAATATGTGGAATGCCTAAACTGGTGCGACGTATTTCTGCATATTTATCCAAATGACTATTAGCTTGGGTCGTAGGAGTGTGATGCAGACAACCCGCCAATAAGCTTGAGCTAAAAATGAAGGTAAACATTTTAAGGCAGGATTTTATTCTTATCGTTTCAAATATCATGTTTTTTTCTCAGTAATAGTAAAAACATCTCTTCATAGAAGGGGATATTATTTTTGGCGCAGCCAACCTGTTGTTAACCACCTCCATAGGAGGTGGTATTCAGTTAATAATTCTCTTTTGCCGCCATAATGGCTTTCAATAAGGCCTGACCGACATGTTTGATATGCGGCAACTTCATAATGGATTCATGAGAACCAACAACAGGAACAATAGAGAGCTGTTCTGATGGAATGACATCCTCCCACCCAAGAGCATAACTATGCTGCTCATTTTGTTCTGTTGCCCTGAATAAGACGACATGAAGAGGTATTTCTGAAGCAATGTTTGTTGGGGCAGTATAGTGATAAGCCGCCACCGTAATATTATGATAAAGGCTCAGATAGTAGAGAATATTATCTGAAGGAATGTGAGGTGGTAGTAAATCGTTCTGCTGGGCAAAAGCCAGTAGAGCATTGTAGTCATGTTTATCTGTAATCCTTTGTAATTTCTCATCCATATGAAGGGAGATATCTGTCTCTTCCACCAGTAGATCATACAAAGTATTTTTTGCATTAAATAATAATCCAGCCTGTTTATCTTCCTGAGTGAATGTATCTTGATAGCTAGCAACCGAATCAATTAATCCTATGAAATCGACAGTTTCTCCCTCGGCTATCAATTGATTAGCTATTTCATATGCAAGAGTTCCGCCGATTGACCATCCAGCAATCGTATAAGGTCCCGATATTTGGGCCTGACGAATAGAGGTAATATATTCTTTAGCCATTTCGCTAAATGTTAATTGAAGATTTTCATCTCCGAATCTGTCACTGGCGGTAATGCCATAAATTGTCATGTCTTGATCATGAATATGAGAAGCAAGATCATAGGCATAGTGGATGCCACCTCCTGCTGGATGGACAAGAAGCAGTGATGATTCACCTTTACCTTGGCGGATAGTGACTACATTTTTTTGCTGTTCCTGATGGCTACCAGATAAAAGCTGTTGGAGGTAACAGGCAAGTTTACTGATTGTTGGGTGAAGGAATAGATCTCGTATTGCTATGTTGATGTTTAAAGCCCGGCGTAAGCGTGCAACGATTTGCAATGTCAGTAGAGAGTGCCCACCGAGTTCGAAGAAATGATCATGCCGTCCAATGCGGTCTAATCCGAGGTTTTCTTGCCAAATTTCAGCAATAATGTTCTCTATTTCACCGGTAGGTGCTTCATAGTCTTGAGTAATCACGGCAGACGCATCTGGTGATGGCAAAGATTGGCGATCCAACTTACCATTTGGCGTTAGTGGGAATGAATCTAATGTTACAAAAGCATTAGGGATCATATAGTGGGGCAAACTGGTATGTAAAGTTTCCCGCAATTGTTCCAGATTCAGAGTTATTTCTGGCTGCAAAACCAGATAAGCCACTAGACGCTTATCATGCATGATATCTTCACGCACCATCACAATCGCTTCTTGGATCTCAGAATAGGCAAGTAGTTTGGCTTCAATTTCACCCAGTTCAATTCGAAAACCACGGATCTTGACTTGAAAATCATTACGTCCGAGATAATCGATAGTACCATCAGGAAGCCAACGTCCTAAATCTCCTGTTTTATACATTCGTGCATCAACTTGCTCACTGAAAGGATTATGAACAAAACGTTCATTAGTAAGTTCTGGACGATTCAAATAACCGCGAGCCACTCCGATCCCTCCGATGTGAATTTCACCGATTACTCCAATGGGGACAGGCTGGTTGTGTTTATCAAGTAAATAAATTTGAGTATTGGCTATTGGACGACCAATCGTTATTTGAGATTTCGTGTGATGGTTGATTTGCTCCGCCAAAATGTTAGTGGATGCTGTTGACCAGATAGTTGTTTCTGTTGGTCCATACAGATTCCATAAGCTACTGACTTTTTGTTTTAAACGTTGTGCCAGTTCGTGAGATAACGCTTCACCCCCGCTTAATGCCTTGACGTTTGCACCTATCCATCCAGAATCAAGCAACATTCTCCAGGCAGTAGGTGTTGCCTGTACAATTTTGATGTTATGCAATGCAATTAATGCTGCCAATTGTTCAGGATCTTTGGCTATTCGTGATGGCGCTAAGACAATACGGCTGCCGCTGAATAAGGGTAAATAAAGCTCCAGCCCGGCTATATCAAAACCAATGGTAGTGGAGAAGAGCATTGTGTCGTCGGTAGTAATTTGCAATATCTCTTGCATTGAAAGCAGCAGGTTAACCACACTAATATGTTCTATCATTACACCTTTGGGTAGTCCTGTTGAGCCGGAGGTATACAGTACATACGCTAGATTACGTGATGTAACTTCTAAATCAGAGGCTGACAAATTACAATCTGGCTGATTTCTGATCTTTGCTTGGTACTCGCTATCATCCAGTACCAATAAGGGAACTTCTGTATCGGAGAAACGAGCTTGCAGGGCATATTGGGTCAGTAATACTACAGGCCGGCTGTCTGACAGCATATAGGACAGTCGTTCAGTAGGATAGTCTGGATCAAGAGGAACATAACCCGCGCCTGCTTTCAATATGCCTAATAAGCCGATGACCATATCCAGACTGCGCTCAACACAAATTGCTACCCGATCATCTGGACGTATACCAAGTTCAATTAAATAGTGCGCTAGCTGATTAGCTTTTCGGTTCAGTTCGTCGTAACACAATTGTTGATCGCCGTAAATTAAGGCGATAGCTGTAGGAGAATATTCCACTTGTTGCTCAAAGCGTTGGTGGATTAAATCATCTTGCGAATATGCAATATGAGTATTGTTGAATGTTTGCAAGAGTTGAATACGCTCTTCCTGTGGCAAAATGTTCAATTGTTGGCAGATATGTTCTGGTGAGTTTTGCAAAATCTCGACTAAGTCATATAGCACAGTGTGCATGAAGGCGTTAATCCGTTTGGGATCAAGGAATGATACACACTGCATAGTCAGCGTGAATCCCTGTCCAGTATCATCAACTGCCAAACTGAGTGGGTAGTTGGTACGTTCATTAGAACTTAACAGCTCGATACCTTCCTCAGCAGATCGCGTATTCTGGTCGTTATCATTATTTGGACTGTGGCGATAATTCAACAGACTGTTAAACAGAGGTAAAGGTGCCTTGACGCCACTGCATTGTTGAGCCAATGAGAGTGGAGCTTGTTCGTGTTCCAATAATTCACTCAATACCTGGTAAGTTTGCTGAACAACTTGCTGCACAGTGAAACCACCTAATTTAATGCGGATGGGAAGTGTATTCATAAACATACCGAGAGTTTTGTCTGAATTGACTACCCCCTGTAAACGTCCCAACAGCACAGTGCCAAAAACAACATCATCTCGTCCGCTGCATTGTGCCAGTACTTGTGCCCAGCCGACGTGGAACAGTACTGCTGCACTGACTCCTTGTTGTTGAGCACAATTTCGCAATGCTTGTGCCAGTGATGTTTCTAATTCGAATTCAGCTTCTGCGAACTGTTCACTGTTTTCGCCATGAACTTCCAACAAACCAAAAGGCAAAGTCGGTTCATCGACATCAGCTAAAAGCTGGCGGAAGTAAGCTTGGTGTTGCTCAAGAGGCACCATGCGGAGCTGGGCGATAAAGTTACGGTAAGGCAGAGGAGGGGGAAGTTGATTACCTTGCCCCAAGAGTATTGCCTGAATTTCATTGAATATGATTTCCAGTGAGTGATGATCACAAACCAGATGGTGATGTAGCAAGGCCAGCAACCATTTTCCGCTATGGGGATCTTTGGCAATGGTGGCTGATAATAATGGAGCCTGTGTGATATTCAGACGTATCAAATGTGGATCAGTATGATGGAGTAATTGCTGCTCAGCCTCACCTTCGGGTGACAATGTCAGTTCGGTAATAGGAAGATGTGCTTGACGATGAATAACTTGCACGGGTTCAGGAAGATCATTCCAATGAACCGCGCTACGTAAGATATCGTGACGGTTGATTATCTGCTGTAGTGCTTGCAAAAATGTCTCCAGCCTCGCACGACAGTCAAAGGCTATCATCATATTGTCCAGATAAATGTCACCTTTTGTTTCCAGTAAATGGTGAAACAGAATCCCTTCTTGTAATGGCCCCAATGGGTAAATATCTTGAATATTACTAACACCCCCAGCCGCGCTGGCAACGATTTGATCAATTTGCTCTTGTGTTAGTGACACCAATGGCAACATATCTGGTGTGATAGTTTGACTATCATTTGTGATCAGATTAGGTGGAATGATTTGTGCTGTAGAATCATCAGTGGTCTTATTAATTAGATGTTTTGCCATATCTGCTAAGACGGGAAATGAAAATACGGCACTGACTTGCAATGTAAAGCCGTGTTGGCGTAGTTGCTCTATTAGGCCAACGACCAGTAAAGAATGTCCTCCTAATTCAAAAAAGTTATCATGACGTCCTACCTGTTCCAGTTGTAGCAGATTTTGCCAGATAGTGGCTAATTGCTGTTCAGTTGTGTTGACAGGAGCTTGATATTCACGACTGATGACATCTGTGTGTTTAGGTGTTGGCAATGCCTTGCGATCTATTTTTCCATTTGGGGTAAGTGGAAAAGCATCCAATGTCACAAATATACTAGGCAGCATATATTCCATTAAATGTGTACCTAATTGCTCACGCAACTGAATGGCATCCGGCGTGATATCTGACTGTGGAATAATGTAAGCTACCAGATTGGTATTACCGTCCTTTTCTTCACGCGCTATAACCACAGCATCTTTAACCCCCGGGCACGCCGCCAGCTGCGTTTCAATTTCCCCCAGTTCAATGCGGAATCCGCGGATCTTGACCTGAAAATCATTGCGCCCCAGATAGTGGATATTGCCCTCCGGCAGCCATTGCCCCAGATCCCCGGTCCGGTACATGCGTGCCCCCGGCTGGGCACTGAACGGATCACGGATAAACCGTTCGGCGGTCAGGTCAGGGCGGTGCAGGTAACCGCGGGCGACCCCCGCGCCCCCCACATAAATTTCCCCCGTGACCCCGACAGGCACCGGCTGGCCGTGTGCATCCAGGATATAGATTTTACTGTTGGCCAGCGGGCGGCCAATCGGGACGGCGGCCGTGAGAGCAGGCCTGTGCGGGGCCGGCCCGGCGTTATCCCCTGCCCAGGCGGTGGCCGTGACGGTGGTTTCCGTCGGCCCATAGGCGTTAAGCCAGCGGCACGGCTGTGTCTCGGGTAACGCCTGCCACGTTTGTAAGTGGCGGGCCTCCACTTTTTCGCCGCCCACCGTCACCGTGCGTAAATAAGGGCTGAAAGGGCACCGGCCGGCGGCCAGCTCCTGCACCCACAGGTGCCAGAACGCCGCCGGCACATCCAGGGCGGTGATTTTCTGTGCGTGCAGAAACGCGCTAAATGCGCTGTCGGGGACTTGCAGGGCGTCGGGCCGCAGGATTAAGCTGGCCCCGGCGGCGAAGGTCGGGAAGATTTCCGAGACCGCGGTATCAAATGCCACCGCGGTAAATTGCAACACCCGGTCGCGGGCGGTAAGGGGATTGGCCTGCAACTGCGCGGCGACAAAGCTTGTCACATTGCGGTGTTCAATCATCACCCCTTTCGGTAACCCGGTTGAACCGGAGGTGTAAATCACGTAGGCCAGATGATGCGGCTGTAACCCCAGCCGGGCCGGGTCCGGGTTCTCCGCCGCAGACGTCTCAAGGGTGGCCTGCTGGCGGGCCTCATCCAGGCACCAGGTGGGCACGGCGGTGTCAGGCAGGTGCGGGTGTAAATGGGTTTGCGTCAGCAGTAAAACCGGTGCACTGTCTGACAGCAGATACGCCAGGCGTTCGCGCGGGTGGTCGGTGGCCAGCGGCACATAACCGGCCCCCGCTTTGAGGATAGCCAGCAGGCCAATCATCAGCGTTACGCTGCGCTCGGCGTAAATTGCCACCCGGTCATCGGGCCGCACGCCGGCGGCTATCAGGGCATGGGCCAGCTGATTGGCGCGCCGGTTGAGCGCGGCGTAACTGAGTGACGTGTCGCCCCAGACCAGGGCGGTGGCCGCCGGGGTGCGGGCGGCCTGCTGCTCAACAGCCTGGTGCAGCAGGCCGGCCGGCGCTGCCGTGACCGCCGCCGGATTAAAGGCCACCAGTAACCGGGTACGCTCCTCGTCCGGTAAGATAGTCAGGGACCGGATAGCGCGGGCCGGGGCGGTGTGCAGGGCGCTCACCAGCTGGCTTAATGCCGACACCATATAGTGATTAATGCGGGCCGGATTCAGGTGCTGCGGGCACTGGGCGGTTAACGCAAACCCGTCCTCAAAGGCATCCACATCCAGCGATAACGGGTAGTTGCTGTGTTCTTCATCGGAAAGAACCTGGATCCCGGCCCAGGCCGGCGAGGCGGCGGGCCCGGGGTCCCGCTGGCTGTGGCGGAAATTGAGTAAGCTGCTGAAGAGGGGCTGCGGGGCCGGAATGCCGCTGCACCGCTGCGCCAGGGCCAGCGGCGTTTGCTCGTGCGCCAGCAGGGCACTGAGCTGCTGATGGGTGGCCTGTACCGTTTGCTGCACCGTGCGATCCTGGAGCGCAATACGGACCGGCAGGGTATTGATCAGCATGCCGAATATCTGAGCCGTCCCGGCCCCGCCCTGCAAGCGCCCGAGTAACACTGTGCCGAACACAATATCGTCCTGCCCGCTGCACAGCGCCAGCACCTGGGCCCAGGCGACATGGAACAAGACCGCGGCGCTGACCCCCTGCTGGCGGGCACACGCGGTTATCTGCTGGCTGAGCGCGTTATCCAGCGGCATCACGGCTTCGGTGATATCGGCAGGGAGGTTTTGGGTGTCGGCCAGGCCGAACGGCAGGGTGGGCTCTGCCACATCCCCCAGCAGCTGCCGGAAGTAAGCCTGGTGGGTTTCAGCCGGCACTGCCCGGGTTTGGGCAATAAAGTGCCGGTAAGGCAGTGACGGGGGCAGCGTGTCGCCCTGGCCGGCGAGCAGCGCCTGCATCTCACTAAAGATGATGTCCAGGGACAGGTGATCACACACCAGGTGATGGTGTTGCAGGGCCAGAAGCCAGTGGGCGCTGCCGGGCTCTTGCGCGAAGGTGGCGGCTAATAACGGGGCCCGGGTGATATCCAGGCGGGTCAGGCGGGTGTCCGTCAGGCGGCGTAACTGCTGTTCGGCTGCCTCCCCGGGGGCCAGCACGGTTTCGGTCCGGGGCAGGGGGGCCTGGCGGTACACCACCTGCACGGGCTCGGGCAAGCCCTGCCAGTGGACCGCACTGCGCAAAATATCATGGCGGTCGATCACCTGTTGCAGGGCCTGTAAGAACGCCTCCAGCCGCGGGCGGCTGTCGAAGCGGATAAACTGGCGGTCCAGGTAGGTGTCGCCGCGGGTTTCCAGTAAATAATGGAATAAAATCCCTTCCTGCAAGGGCCCGAGGGGATACATGTCTTGCACATTGCGCGCGCCGCCGGCGACCCGGGCGATGACCGGGTCAATCTGGGCCTGGGTCAGGGTCAGCAGCGGTAACATCGCCGGGGTGATGGCCGGGCAGTCCGGCGGGATCAGGCTGGCGGGCACGTCCGGGACGGGGCTGTCCGCCGGTTCATGGGTCAGCTGTTGGGCCATGGCGGCCAGGGTCGGGGCGGCAAACACGGCGCTGACCGGCAGGGTCCAGTGGTGCTGGCGCAGCTGCTCTATCAGGGTGACCACCAGCAACGAATGCCCGCCCAGTTCAAAGAAATTATCGTGGCGGCCGACCTGGGCCAGCCGGAGCAGGGCTTGCCAAATCGCGGCCAGTTGCCGCTCGGCCCCGCCCTGCGGGGCGACATAGTCCCGGCTGACACGGGCGGCCCGGTCCGGGGCCGGTAAAGCCCGGCGATCGATTTTGCCGCTCGGGTTAAGCGGGAAGGCATCCAGGGTCACGAAGGCACTGGGGATCATATAGCTGGCCAGGTGCTGGCTGAGCTGGTCCCGCAGGCGGGTGGCATCCAGCGGCCGGGGGGCGTCGGGGACTAAATACGCGACCAGCCGTTTATCCCCGGGGTCATCTTCCCGGACGATAACCAGGGCGTCCTTCACCCCGGGACACGCCACCAGCTGCGTTTCGATTTCGCCCAGTTCAATGCGGAATCCGCGGAGTTTGACCTGAAAATCATTGCGCCCCAGGTAATGGATAGTGCCCTCCGGCCGCCAGTAACCCAAATCCCCGGTGCGGTACATCCGGGCGGCCGGCTCAGGGCGGAAGGGATCGGGCAGGAACCGTTCGGCGGTCAGGTCAGGGCGGTGCAGGTAGCCGCGGGCCACCCCCTCGCCGCCGATATAGAGCTCGCCGGTGACCCCGACAGGCACGGGCTGCCCCTGGGGGTCCAGGATATAGACGGTGGTATTGGCCATCGGCCGGCCGATGGGAATATCGTCAGCGGGCGCGGGATGGCCGGGCTCATAAGGGCAGGCGGTGGCATTGACGGTGGTTTCGGTCGGGCCGTAAATATTAATCCAGCGGCAGGCCTGGGTCGCCGGGCTGGCTAACCAGGCTTGCAGGTGGCGCACTTCCGCCTTTTCGCCGCTGGCGGCCACGGAGCGCAGGGCGGGCGGGGGCCCGCTGTGCCCTGCCCGGACTTCCTGGGCCCAGAGATGCCAGAACGCGGTGGGCAAATCGACCACCGTGATGTGATGCTTGTGCAGAAAGGCCATAAAGTCGGTATCCGGCACTTTAAGGCGGGCCGGGCGCAAGACCAGGGTGGCACCCACCGCCAGGGTGGGAAAGATTTCCGCCACGGAATTATCAAACCCGAAGGAAGCGAATTGCAGCACCCGGTCACGCGGCGTCAGGGCGGTGAGCTGGATTTGCGCCTGAATAAAATTGACGACCTGCCGGTGCTCAATCATCACCCCTTTCGGCAGGCCGGTCGAGCCGGAGGTATACAGCACATACGCCAGATTGGCGGGCGTGAGGCCGGAGACGGTGATTGGAATATTGTCTTGAGGCTGACTGGCGAGGTGCGTGTGATGGTCTGCGCTGTCCAGTACCCAAAGGGGCAGGTCAGTGTTGGCCAGGCGGGCGCTCAGATGACGCTGGGTCAGTACCAGGACCGGCTGGCTGTCTGCCAGCATATAGGTTAACCGGTCGGTGGGGTAGTCGGGATCGAGCGGCACGTAACTGGCGCCGGCCTTTAAGATGGCCAGCATCCCGATGATCAGAGGCAGGCTGCGTTCGGCACACAGGGCGATGCGGTCATCCGGGCGGGCCCCCGCGGCCCGGAGGGCATGGGCCAGCTGATTGGCGTGCCGGTTTAAGTCGGCATAACTGAGCTGGCCCGCCTCGCTCACCAGGGCCAGGGCCGCGGGGGTGGCGGCCGCCTGCTGTTCAATCAGCTGGTGGATAAGCGGCTCGCGCGGATAAGCCCGGGCGGTGGCGTTAAACTGGGTCAGTAATTGGCGGCGCTGTGCCGGGGTCAGCAGCGGGAGGGATCCGACGGGCTGGCGGTCATCGGCGGCCATCGCCGTTAAGAGCCGGGTCAGGTAGCCGCTGAGGCGTTCAATGGTCGCCCGCTCGAACAGGTCGGTGGCGTATTCCAGATCCCCGGTGATCCCGGCGGCGGTTTCATTCAGGGATAACGTCAGGTCAAACTGGGCATTGTTGCGGGCCGCGGGCACCTCGGTCAGGGTTAACCCGGGTAAGTCGAACCGGTGATTTTTGGGGGTGTTATCCAGGGCAAACATCACCTGAAAGAGCGGGCTGTGGCTCAGGCTGCGCGGGGGTTGCAGGGCTTCGACCAGCTGTTCAAACGGCAGATCCTGGTGGGCATACGCCGCCACCGTGTGGGTTTTTACCCGGGCCAGTAAGGTTTGCACGGAGGGGTTATCGTCCACCGTGACCCTTAAGGCCAGGGTGTTGACAAAGAAGCCGATTAACGGCTCTAACGCACTGTGCTGGCGGTTGGCCACGGGCGTGCCAATCACGATATCCGGCTGGCCGCTTAACCGGGCCAGTAAAATCCCCCAGCCGGTCAGCAGGGTCATAAACAGGGTGGTGCCATGCCGCTGGCTTAAGGCTTTTAAAGCGGCCACGAGGGGCGGGGGTAAGGTAAAGGGAACCTGGTCGCCCCGGTAACTTTGTACGGCGGGCCGGGTGTGATCGGTGGGTAATGCCAGTAACGCCGGAATACCGTGTAACGCCTGGCGCCAGAAGGCCAGCTGCGTGTCCAGTACCGTCCCCTGTAACCATTGCCGCTGCCACAGCGCATAATCGGCGTACTGCACGGGCAACGGCGGCAGCGGATCGGGCTGCCCCCGGGTAAAGGCCTGGTAAAGCGTGGACAGTTCATGCAGCAGAATATTCAGGGACCAGCCATCCGTAATAATGTGGTGCTGGGTTAACAGCAGGCGGTGCTGGTGGTCGGCGAGCTTCAGTAATTGCGCGCGTATCAGGGGCCCGGTGCTAAAATCGAAGGGGTGGCTGGCGTCCCATTCCGCGGCGGCCTCGATGGCCGCGTGCTGGCCGGCGGCGGGTAATTGACTGAAATCGTGGACCGTCAGGGCGAACCCGCTGTCCGGCTTGCCGATGATTTGCCGGGCTTGCCCGTCGATCAGCCGGAAGGTGGTGCGTAAGATTTCGTGCCGGGCGACAATGCGATCTAATGCCGCGGTGAGGGCCGGCAGATCCAGGGCGCCGTGCAGATGTAAATCATCTGATACGTAATAGGCGGTTTGTGCCGCGGGGTCGAGTTGCGCCAAAAACCATAAGCGCTGCTGCGCCCAGGAGAGTGGCAATTCTTGTTTGGGATTGGTTCTACTGGTTAGCTGATATCTTTCCTCAATTTGCCTATCTGGAATTCTCCCTTTCAATTTTTTCTGAAGTACTGCCTGCTTTAACTGATTTAGTCTCTGTTCGTTATTATTCATTTTGTTTATTTTGTCCATTTTGTTCACTATTAATCTTCACGTAACATGGCAAGCAACTCATCCTCAGACAGATCATCAAGCTCTTGTTGTATGGAACTGATATCTTGTTGTATTGATGAAATAAGTTCAGCAAGTTGAGATAGAGTTGAATGACGGAAGATATCTGCAACCGATATATCAAGATGAAATGTATTACGCAGGCGTCTGGATAATTGCATGATAGAAAGTGAGTTTCCTCCCAATACAAAGAAATCATCATGGCGTCCAGCTTGGTCCAACCCCAACAAATCCTGCCAAATTGTGGCAAGTTGCTGCTCAATTTCCCCTTGAGGAATTTCATATGTATGGACAGCAATAGAGGAACGATCCGGCGCAGGCAGTGCTTGACGATCCAGCTTTCCATTTGCGGTGAGAGGCAAGGTGTCCAATATCATATAAGCCTGAGGAAGCATGTACTCCATCAAGTGACGGCTGAGTTGTTCACGCAGTTCATTGGGATCTAAAGAAATATTGGGTTGTGGTATTAGATAAGCGACTAGATATTGATCCCCTGTTGTATTTTCACGTGCAATGACCACAGCATCTTTAACCCCCGGGCACGCCGCCAGCTGCGTTTCAATTTCCCCCAGTTCAATGCGGAATCCGCGGATCTTGACCTGAAAATCATTGCGCCCCAGATAGTGGATATTGCCCTCCGGCAGCCATTGCCCCAGATCCCCGGTCCGGTACATGCGTGCCCCCGGCTGGGCACTGAACGGATCACGGATAAACCGTTCGGCGGTCAGGTCAGGGCGGTGCAGGTAACCGCGGGCGACCCCCGCGCCCCCCACATAAATTTCCCCCGTGACCCCGACAGGCACCGGCTGGCCGTGTGCATCCAGGATATAGATTTTGCTGTTGGCCAGCGGGCGGCCAATCGGGACGGCGGCCGTGAGAGCAGGCCTGTGCGGGGCCGGCCCGGCGTTATCCCCTGCCCAGGCGGTGGCCGTGACGGTGGTTTCCGTCGGCCCATAGGCGTTAAGCCAGCGGCACGGCTGTGTCTCGGGTAACGCCTGCCACGTTTGTAAGTGGCGGGCCTCCACTTTTTCGCCGCCCACCGTCACCGTGCGTAAATAAGGGCTGAAAGGGCACCGGCCGGCGGCCAGCTCCTGCACCCACAGGTGCCAGAACGCCGCCGGCACATCCAGGGCGGTGATTTTCTGTGCGTGCAGAAACGCGCTAAATGCGCTGTCGGGGACTTGCAGGGCGTCGGGCCGCAGGATTAAGCTGGCCCCGGCGGCGAAGGTCGGGAAGATTTCCGAGACCGCGGTATCAAATGCCACCGCGGTAAATTGCAACACCCGGTCGCGGGCGGTAAGGGGATTGGCCTGCAACTGCGCGGCGACAAAGCTTGTCACATTGCGGTGTTCAATCATCACCCCTTTCGGTAACCCGGTTGAACCGGAGGTGTAAATCACGTAGGCCAGATGATGCGGCTGTAACCCCAGCCGGGCCGGGTCCGGGTTCTCCGCCGCAGACGTCTCAAGGGTGGCCTGCTGGCGGGCCTCATCCAGGCACCAGGTGGGCACGGCGGTGTCAGGCAGGTGCGGGTGTAAATGGGTTTGCGTCAGCAGTAAAACCGGTGCACTGTCTGACAGCAGATACGCCAGGCGTTCGCGCGGGTGGTCGGTGGCCAGCGGCACATAACCGGCCCCCGCTTTGAGGATAGCCAGCAGGCCAATCATCAGCGTTACGCTGCGCTCGGCGTAAATTGCCACCCGGTCATCGGGCCGCACGCCGGCGGCTATCAGGGCATGGGCCAGCTGATTGGCGCGCCGGTTGAGCGCGGCGTAACTGAGTGACGTGTCGCCCCAGACCAGGGCGGTGGCCGCCGGGGTGCGGGCGGCCTGCTGCTCAACAGCCTGGTGCAGCAGGCCGGCCGGCGCTGCCGTGACCGCCGCCGGATTAAAGGCCACCAGTAACCGGGTACGCTCCTCGTCCGGTAAGATAGTCAGGGACCGGATAGCGCGGGCCGGGGCGGTGTGCAGGGCGCTCACCAGCTGGCTTAATGCCGACACCATATAGTGATTAATGCGGGCCGGATTCAGGTGCTGCGGGCACTGGGCGGTTAACGCAAACCCGTCCTCAAAGGCATCCACATCCAGCGATAACGGGTAGTTGCTGTGTTCTTCATCGGAAAGAACCTGGATCCCGGCCCAGGCCGGCGAGGCGGCGGGCCCGGGGTCCCGCTGGCTGTGGCGGAAATTGAGTAAGCTGCTGAAGAGGGGCTGCGGGGCCGGAATGCCGCTGCACCGCTGCGCCAGGGCCAGCGGCGTTTGCTCGTGCGCCAGCAGGGCACTGAGCTGCTGATGGGTGGCCTGTACCGTTTGCTGCACCGTGCGATCCTGGAGCGCAATACGGACCGGCAGGGTATTGATCAGCATGCCGAATATCTGAGCCGTCCCGGCCCCGCCCTGCAAGCGCCCGAGTAACACTGTGCCGAACACAATATCGTCCTGCCCGCTGCACAGCGCCAGCACCTGGGCCCAGGCGACATGGAACAAGACCGCGGCGCTGACCCCCTGCTGGCGGGCACACGCGGTTATCTGCTGGCTGAGCGCGTTATCCAGCGGCATCACGGCTTCGGTGATATCGGCAGGGAGGTTTTGGGTGTCGGCCAGGCCGAACGGCAGGGTGGGCTCTGCCACATCCCCCAGCAGCTGCCGGAAGTAAGCCTGGTGGGTTTCAGCCGGCACTGCCCGGGTTTGGGCAATAAAGTGCCGGTAAGGCAGTGACGGGGGCAGCGTGTCGCCCTGGCCGGCGAGCAGCGCCTGCATCTCACTAAAGATGATGTCCAGGGACAGGTGATCACACACCAGGTGATGGTGTTGCAGGGCCAGAAGCCAGTGGGCGCTGCCGGGCTCTTGCGCGAAGGTGGCGGCTAATAACGGGGCCCGGGTGATATCCAGGCGGGTCAGGCGGGTGTCCGTCAGGCGGCGTAACTGCTGTTCGGCTGCCTCCCCGGGGGCCAGCACGGTTTCGGTCCGGGGCAGGGGGGCCTGGCGGTACACCACCTGCACGGGCTCGGGCAAGCCCTGCCAGTGGACCGCACTGCGCAAAATATCATGGCGGTCGATCACCTGTTGCAGGGCCTGTAAGAACGCCTCCAGCCGCGGGCGGCTGTCGAAGCGGATAAACTGGCGGTCCAGGTAGGTGTCGCCGCGGGTTTCCAGTAAATAATGGAATAAAATCCCTTCCTGCAAGGGCCCGAGGGGATACATGTCTTGCACATTGCGCGCGCCGCCGGCGACCCGGGCGATGACCGGGTCAATCTGGGCCTGGGTCAGGGTCAGCAGCGGTAACATCGCCGGGGTGATGGCCGGGCAGTCCGGCGGGATCAGGCTGGCGGGCACGTCCGGGACGGGGCTGTCCGCCGGTTCATGGGTCAGCTGTTGGGCCATGGCGGCCAGGGTCGGGGCGGCAAACACGGCGCTGACCGGCAGGGTCCAGTGGTGCTGGCGCAGCTGCTCTATCAGGGTGACCACCAGCAACGAATGCCCGCCCAGTTCAAAGAAATTATCGTGGCGGCCGACCTGGGCCAGCCGGAGCAGGGCTTGCCAAATCGCGGCCAGTTGCCGCTCGGCCCCGCCCTGCGGGGCGACATAGTCCCGGCTGACACGGGCGGCCCGGTCCGGGGCCGGTAAAGCCCGGCGATCGATTTTGCCGCTCGGGTTAAGCGGGAAGGCATCCAGGGTCACGAAGGCACTGGGGATCATATAGCTGGCCAGGTGCTGGCTGAGCTGGTCCCGCAGGCGGGTGGCATCCAGCGGCCGGGGGGCGTCGGGGACTAAATACGCGACCAGCCGTTTATCCCCGGGGTCATCTTCCCGGACGATAACCAGGGCGTCCTTCACCCCGGGACACGCCACCAGCTGCGTTTCGATTTCGCCCAGTTCAATGCGGAATCCGCGGAGTTTGACCTGAAAATCATTGCGCCCCAGGTAATGGATAGTGCCCTCCGGCCGCCAGTAACCCAAATCCCCGGTGCGGTACATCCGGGCGGCCGGCTCAGGGCGGAAGGGATCGGGCAGGAACCGTTCGGCGGTCAGGTCAGGGCGGTGCAGGTAGCCGCGGGCCACCCCCTCGCCGCCGATATAGAGCTCGCCGGTGACCCCGACAGGCACGGGCTGCCCCTGGGGGTCCAGGATATAGACGGTGGTATTGGCCATCGGCCGGCCGATGGGAATATCGTCAGCGGGCGCGGGATGGCCGGGCTCATAAGGGCAGGCGGTGGCATTGACGGTGGTTTCGGTCGGGCCGTAAATATTAATCCAGCGGCAGGCCTGGGTCGCCGGGCTGGCTAACCAGGCTTGCAGGTGGCGCACTTCCGCCTTTTCGCCGCTGGCGGCCACGGAGCGCAGGGCGGGCGGGGGCCCGCTGTGCCCTGCCCGGACTTCCTGGGCCCAGAGATGCCAGAACGCGGTGGGCAAATCGACCACCGTGATGTGATGCTTGTGCAGAAAGGCCATAAAGTCGGTATCCGGCACTTTAAGGCGGGCCGGGCGCAAGACCAGGGTGGCACCCACCGCCAGGGTGGGAAAGATTTCCGCCACGGAATTATCAAACCCGAAGGAAGCGAATTGCAGCACCCGGTCACGCGGCGTCAGGGCGGTGAGCTGGATTTGCGCCTGAATAAAATTGACGACCTGCCGGTGCTCAATCATCACCCCTTTCGGCAGGCCGGTCGAGCCGGAGGTATACAGCACATACGCCAGATTGGCGGGCGTGAGGCCGGAGACGGTGATTGGAATATTGTCTTGAGGCTGACTGGCGAGGTGCGTGTGATGGTCTGCGCTGTCCAGTACCCAAAGGGGCAGGTCAGTGTTGGCCAGGCGGGCGCTCAGATGACGCTGGGTCAGTACCAGGACCGGCTGGCTGTCTGCCAGCATATAGGTTAACCGGTCGGTGGGGTAGTCGGGATCGAGCGGCACGTAACTGGCGCCGGCCTTTAAGATGGCCAGCATCCCGATGATCAGAGGCAGGCTGCGTTCGGCACACAGGGCGATGCGGTCATCCGGGCGGGCCCCCGCGGCCCGGAGGGCATGGGCCAGCTGATTGGCGTGCCGGTTTAAGTCGGCATAACTGAGCTGGCCCGCCTCGCTCACCAGGGCCAGGGCCGCGGGGGTGGCGGCCGCCTGCTGTTCAATCAGCTGGTGGATAAGCGGCTCGCGCGGATAAGCCCGGGCGGTGGCGTTAAACTGGGTCAGTAATTGGCGGCGCTGTGCCGGGGTCAGCAGCGGGAGGGATCCGACGGGCTGGCGGTCATCGGCGGCCATCGCCGTTAAGAGCCGGGTCAGGTAGCCGCTGAGGCGTTCAATGGTCGCCCGCTCGAACAGGTCGGTGGCGTATTCCAGATCCCCGGTGATCCCGGCGGCGGTTTCATTCAGGGATAACGTCAGGTCAAACTGGGCATTGTTGCGGGCCGCGGGCACCTCGGTCAGGGTTAACCCGGGTAAGTCGAACCGGTGATTTTTGGGGGTGTTATCCAGGGCAAACATCACCTGAAAGAGCGGGCTGTGGCTCAGGCTGCGCGGGGGTTGCAGGGCTTCGACCAGCTGTTCAAACGGCAGATCCTGGTGGGCATACGCCGCCACCGTGTGGGTTTTTACCCGGGCCAGTAAGGTTTGCACGGAGGGGTTATCGTCCACCGTGACCCTTAAGGCCAGGGTGTTGACAAAGAAGCCGATTAACGGCTCTAACGCACTGTGCTGGCGGTTGGCCACGGGCGTGCCAATCACGATATCCGGCTGGCCGCTTAACCGGGCCAGTAAAATCCCCCAGCCGGTCAGCAGGGTCATAAACAGGGTGGTGCCATGCCGCTGGCTTAAGGCTTTTAAAGCGGCCACGAGGGGCGGGGGTAAGGTAAAGGGAACCTGGTCGCCCCGGTAACTTTGCACGGCGGGCCGGGCGTGATCGGTGGGTAATGCCAGTAACGCCGGAATACCGTGTAACGCCTGGCGCCAGAAGGCCAGCTGCGTGTCCAGCACCGTCCCCTGTAACCATTGCCGCTGCCACAGCGCATAATCGGCGTACTGCACGGGCAACGGCGGCAGCGGATCGGGCTGCCCCCGGGTAAAGGCCTGGTAAAGCGTGGACAGTTCATGCAGCAGAATATTCAGGGACCAGCCATCCGTAATAATGTGGTGCTGGGTTAACAGCAGGCGGTGCTGGTGATCGGCGAGTTTCAGTAATTGCGCGCGTATCAGGGGCCCGGCGCTAAAATCGAAGGGGTGGCTGGCGTCCCATTCCGCGGCGGCCTCAATGGCCGCGTGCTGGCCGGCGGCGGGTAATTGACTGAAATCGTGGACCGTCAGGGCGAACCCGCTGTCCGGCTTGCCGATGATTTGCCGGGCTTGCCCGTCGATCAGCCGGAAGGTGGTGCGTAAGATTTCGTGCCGGGCGACAATGCGATCTAATGCCGCGGTGAGGGCCGGCAGATCCAGGGCGCCGTGCAGATGTAAACCACCTGATACGTAATAGGCGGTTTGTGCCGCGGGGTCGAGTTGCGCCAAAAACCATAAGCGCTGCTGCGCCCAGGAGAGTGGCAATGGTTCTTGGCGGCTGACAGGTACGATGTCGGGTTGAATTGATTGAGTTTCTACTACCAAAGTTTGTGCTAAATCGGCCAATGTTGGTTGAAGAAACAGATCTTGCAGTGTGACATTGATATTCAGAGTCTGACGTAAGCGAGACGCTACCTGTACGGTCAATAAAGAGTGTCCGCCTAACTCAAAGAAATTATCATGGCGTCCGACTTGTTCCAGGCCCAATAAACTTTGCCAAATCTCTGCCAGTTGTTGCTCTATTTCTCCTTGTGGTGCGGCATATTCATGGCTAACACTGGCAGAGCGATTAGGAGCGGGCAGGGCTGCTCGGTCTACTTTACCGCTCTGATTTAATGGGAAGGCTTCAAGGGTAACGAATGCAGTGGGGATCATATAGCTGGCGAGGTTACTGCTGAGTTGTTCACGTAGGCTGGCCGTATTCAGCGGGCTAGGGGAGTCGGGGACTAAATATGCGATCAACCGTTTATCCCCGCTATCATCTTCCCTGACAATAACCAGGGCGTCCTTCACCCCGGTACACGCCACCAGTTGCGTTTCAATTTCGCCCAATTCAATGCGGAATCCGCGGAGTTTGATCTGAAAGTCATTACGCCCCAAATAACGGATATTGCCATCCGGCAGCCAGCGGCCTAAATCCCCGGTGCGATACAGACGGGCAGCTGGTTGATTGCTGAAGGGATCGTGGATAAACCGTTCAGCGGTTAATTCCGTCCGGTTCAGATATCCGCGGGCCACCCCCTCGCCGCCGATATAAAGCTCGCCGGTGACTCCGATAGGCACGGGTTGCCCCTGGGTATCCAGAATATAGGCGGTGGTATTGGCCATCGGCCGGCCGATGGGGATATCTTCAACAGAATGGGGATGACCGGGCTCATAAATACAGGCAGTGGCATTGACGGTGGTTTCTGTCGGGCCATAGAAATTAATCCAGCGGCACGTTTGTGTTCCCGGGCTGGCTAACCAGGCCTTCAGGTGGCGTGCTTCCGCCTTTTCGCCGCTGGCGGCCACCGAGCGCAGGGATGGGGGCGGCCAGCTGTACCCCGCCTTGACTTCCTGGGCCCAGAGATGCCAGAACGCGGTGGGTAAATCGACCACTGTGATGTGATTTTCTTGCAGAAAGGTAATAAAGTCAGTATCCGGCACTTTGAGGTGGGCCGGGCGTAAGACTAAGGTGGCGCCCACCGCCAGGGTGGGGAAGATTTCCGCCACGGAATTATCAAATCCAAAGGAAGCGAATTGCAGTACCCGATCATGCGATGTTAAGGCGGTTGTCTGGATTTGCGCCTGAATAAAATTGACGACATGCCGGTGTTCAATCATGACTCCCTTAGGCAACCCTGTAGAGCCGGAAGTATACAGTACATAAGCCAGATTTGAGGGAATGAGTCCTGACTGAGTTATTGAAATATTGTCTTGGGGGTGACTGGCGATATGAGTTTGATGTTCTGTGCTATCCAGTGCCCAAATGGGCAGGTCAGTATTGACCAGGCGGGCGCTCAGATGCCGCTGGGTCAGGATGAGTGCTGGCTGGCTGTCTGACAGCATATAAACTAACCGTTCTGTAGGATGTTCTGGATCTAATGGAACATAGCTGGCTCCCGCCTTCAAAATTCCTAACAGACCGATGATCATTTCCAGACTGCGTTCGACACAAATGGCTATCCGTTCATCTGGACGTACTCCCGATGCTCTGATGGCATGTGCAAGTTGATTGGCGTGTTGGTTTAATTCGGCATAACTGAGTTGACCCTCTTCCCCGATCAGGGCAATAGCATCTGGTCTGGATGCAGCCTGTTGTTCAACTAATTGATGGATAAGCCTATCCTGCTGGTAGTCTTGCGCAGTGAGATTAAAATTGGTCAGTAATTGAGAACGTTGTGAGGACGTCAGCAATGGAAGAGTTTCTATTTGCTGGCTGTCATCAGCGATCATCGCTTCTAATAGCGTCTGTAGGTGACCGACCATGCGTTCAATACTAGCGTGTTCAAAAATATCACTGGAATATTCCAAATCACCGACTAAGCCTTGGTCTGTATCATTCAGAGATAAAGTTAGATCGAAATATGCGCTATTTCTGATATGTGACAGTTCTTTCACGTGTAACCCAGATAACTCGAAATTTTGCTGCCCTGGCGTATTGTCCAAAGCCAGCATGACCTGAAAGATAGGGCTATGGCTTAGATTACGTGGCGGTTTCAACACCTCCACCAACTGTTCGAATGGCAAATCTTGATGTGCATAAGCGCTCAAAGCTTTATGTTTCACCCGATTCAATAATTCACTGACACTGGGGTTGTCACTTAATTGAATCCGTAAAGCTAACGTATTAACGAAGAAACCGATTAATGGTTCTAATTCGTGCTGTTGCCGATTGGCAACGGGAGTGCCGATCACGAGATCGTGCTGACCACTGAGACGAGAAAGCAACACCGACCATCCTGCCAGTAGGGTCATAAATAAAGTCGTACCGTGACGTTGACTAAGTGCTTTTAATGCAGAGCTTAAAGTAGGGGAAAAGGCTACATTAACTCGGTTGCCAATATAGCTCTGTTTTATCGGGCGTGGTTTGTCCGTAGGTAACTCCAGAAGTACTGGCGCACTTTGCAATTCATTGCGCCAGTAATTCAACAAATTTTCCAGAACGTTCCCTTGTAACCACTGATGTTGCCAAAGGGTGTAATCAGTATACTGGAGCGGTAATCCAGGTAATGGATCAACTAGCCCCTGGCAAAAAGCGTGATAAAGAGTGGATAGCTCATATATCAATACATTAACTGACCAGCCATCCGAGATAATATGATGCTGTGTTAACAGTAGAATATGCTCATCTTCTGCTAAACGAAGCAAATGCCCTCTGAACAACGGCCCTTGGGTAAAATCGAAAGAGGTGATGGCCTCATGCTGGGCACATTTTTCTACCGTAGTCTGTTTTTCTGACGCAGGCAAATGACTGATATCTTCAGTCGTTAAAGCAAAACCACAGTTGGCATCCCCGATAACTTGCCGGGCAGTACCTTCAATCGACACAAAAGTTGTTCGCAGGATTTCATGGCGAGCCACAATCCTATCTAACGCAGCCTTAAGTGCGTTCTGATTCAGGAGACCCTGGAGGTGAAGCCCTGTCGACATATGGTAGGCTGTTTGTGCCGCAGGATCGAGTTGAGTTAAAAACCAAAGGCGTTGTTGTGCCCAAGATAATGGAATATCACCCTCACGAGGCTGTACAGTAATTGATGTTCTTTGCGTATATTGACGAGTTAGCTTTGCTGCTTTAGCTGATTCAAGTAATTTTTCACGTTCCGCTAATGGTAAAGAATTTAATTCGTTAATATTCATGCTTAAGTGCCATTTAAGGTTAAAGTTTAATTCATTGATTTATAAATATTTTTTAGTAATTCAGCGTCAAATTGCAGTAATTGAGCGTCGACAATACACGCTTTAAGTTGGCTGAGGGTGGTGTGTGAAAATAGTTGTTGAACAGAAAGCTCTACACCAAATATTTCCCATATTCTTGATTGTTGCTGTAGTACTAATAGTGAATTCCCGCCAAGTTCGAAGAAATTGTCATGGCGTCCTATGCGCTTAATTTTCAGCAGCATTTGCCAAATATTGGCTAATTGCTCTTCAATCTCACCTTGTGGAGCGACATATTCTTGTGTGATCACTGATGAATGGTCGGGGACTGGCAGCGCTCGGCGATCCAGCTTACCATTCAGAGTTAATGGAAAAGCATCCAGCATGACAAATGCACTGGGGATCATATAATCAGGTAGATTAATGCTCAGTTGTTCCCGCAGCTTGGGAATGCTCAAGGTAATGTCCGGTTCGGGTATAAGGTAAGCAACTAATCGTTTATCTGTAGCGTCGTATTCATGCACAATGACAATAGCGTGTTGAACACCGGCACATTGAGTCAGGCAGGTTTCAATTTCGCCTAATTCAATCCGGTTTCCGCGTATCTTGACCTGGAAATCATTACGACCCAAATAATCGATACTTCCATCAGGCAACCAACGTCCTAAGTCCCCCGTCTTGTACATTCTTGCATCTTTGTTGTTGCTAAATGGGTCAGGAATAAAACGTTCTGTTGTCAACTCAGGACGATTTAAATAGCCACGGGCAACACCAATGCCACCGATATAGATTTCACCGGTAATGCCGATGGGTACGGGTTGCCCATATTTATCAAGAATATAGATTTTCGTATTGGCAATAGGGTAACCAATTGGTACTAAAGCGGAATATTTTTCTGATCCACAACGCCAGGATGTTACGTCGATAGCGGCTTCAGTCGGGCCATATAAATTATGCAGCTCACTATGAGGTAAATGAGACAAACATTTCTGTTGCAGAGAGTACGACAATGCTTCTCCGCTGCATAAAATTTGACGCAAAGAAGGGCAACGCTTTGCTGGAGTATGATGAATGAAACTGTGCAGCATAGAAGGAACAAAGTGAATAGTTGTAATACCACGGAGTTCAATTTCTTCCAGCAAATAGACGGGGTCTTTATGGCCATTAGGGCGTGCCAGGACTAACTGAGCGCCAGAGAGCAAAGGCAGGAAAAATTCCCATACTGAAACATCGAAACTAAACGGAGTTTTTTGCAATACACGATCATGTTGATTCAATCGGTATTCATCTTTAGCCCATAGTAAACGATTTACAACGCCACGATGCTCATTCATAACTCCTTTGGGTAGACCCGTTGAACCTGACGTATAGAGTACATAGGCCAAATGGTGGGATGTCAGTCCTAAATCGGTGACTGACAAATTATTTTCCCCCTGAACAGCCATTTTTGTTTGAAGTTCTTCGCTGCCCCATCGCCATACAGGGACAGTTGTTTCTGGTAAGTCCCCTTTTA
This sequence comes from Xenorhabdus budapestensis, assembly GCF_002632465.1. Lineage (GTDB taxonomy): Bacteria > Pseudomonadota > Gammaproteobacteria > Enterobacterales > Enterobacteriaceae > Xenorhabdus > Xenorhabdus budapestensis. The sequence continues at coordinate 193,848 of NZ_NIBS01000004.1, forward strand.
GATCTTGATGCGTCAGTACGAGTATTGGATTACTATCCGATAGTATGTGATTCAGACGATCTATGGGATATTCAGGGTCGAGAGGTACATAGGCGGCACCTGCTTTGAGTATTCCTAACAAACCAACCACCATATCTGGGCTGCGTTCCATACAAATGGCGATGCGGTCATCTGGACAAACACCAAATTCAACCAAAGCATGGGCTAATTGATTGGCTTGTCGGTTCAATTCAGCATAACTCAATTTATGGTTTTCATAAATCAGGGCAATTGCGTTTGGCGTGTGTGTGACTTGCTGTTCCACTAATTGGTGAATCAAAGCGTGTTGAGGAAAAGCTTTATTTGTTGTATTGAAATTACAGAGAATTTGTTTACGTTCTTGCTCATCCATCAGTGGCAAATAGTCAATTTTCTGTTGTTCGTTATCAGCCATTGCAGTAAGTAAAACGAAGAAATTTTCCATGAGTTGATGGATTAACTCAGTATCGAACAACTGGGGATCGTAATGGAAATAACACCGAATTTGTGTATTGACTTCCAATATATTAAGCATCAAAGGGACGGGGGTATCAGCATAAAGGGGATAGGAGAAGGGCCGTAATTCTGCGCCTCCCCAATGTACCGTCGTACTATTATCTTCGTCCATCCATAACAATAATAGGTCACCAATATATCGAGGCTGTTGGAAAGTCATCAAAGTCTGGAAAACGGGATGAGTTTCTGCATGGCGTTGTAACTTTAGTTGTTCCAGTACCTTAGCAAAGGGATATTTTTGATTCTCAATGGCCTGACGGATGCTTTTCTGTGCTTGCAAAATATGTTCACGAACGCTCATATCACCGTTAATTTGACCACGTAATGCGACCGGATTAACAAATTCACCGACCAATTTTCCCCAATGTGCACGGCTTCGCCCCGGCATCATTGAGCCTATAATAATATCGTTCTGCTCTGTGTAGCGATTCAATAAGATCTGGTATGTAGCCAGAAAAATAGCAAACAGACTGTTCCCATATTCAGAAGCCATAGCATGGAGTTTATCCGCTAATATATCTGGAATTAGGCGGGAAATTGTGATCTTATCAGTTAATGGTGTTGGGGTGTTTTTAAGAGAGTTGTTTTCTGTTGGCCATTTTATGTTTGGCCACTGTAGTGTATTCGGATGACCAGCCAAATTATTACGCCAGAAATTTTGTTGTTTTTTTGCACTGTTACTGTTCAGCCATTGCTGCTGCCATGTAACATAGTCTTGAAAACTATGTTCTGATATTGGCTCTAAGGCTTGTGAGGCTAATAAATTGCCTAATTCCTCTAATAATAACCAATAAGACCAACCATCAACTGCCAGATGGTCAAAAGTTAGTACCATGATGTTTTCTTGGGGATGGTATTGATACCAACTGGCATAAACCCGCAATGGATATTCCAAATCGAAAGTATGCCAGCAATCTTGGCGCACTTGCTGTTGAAGAGTATTTTCGTCGAGATGTTTAGCATTATGTCGTTGGATCTGTATTTCAACATACTCTGCAATACGGTATCCCAACTTGCCATCGTATAACCCAAAGCTAGACCGTAACATAGGATGCCGTTTTATCAGATGATTGATTGCAGTTTCTAAACGTTCAACAGTTAAACCCTTAACCCGAGCACAAAATGCACTATTATTTTTTCCCCGTTGGGTTGGATTAATTTGATATTGAAACCAACGACTATTTTGAGCTTCAGATAAGGAAAATGGTTTCATATTTTCAGGGTGGTTCACTTTATATAACTCCCTTTTTTTATATGCATATTAAAAAATATAATAATTGCTCTATTAAATTAGAAATCACCTTTACACTTAGATATCGGTTAAATAAAAATTAATAAGGATTTTTATAATTATTATTTGATATGAGATTAATTAATTATGTTTCAAGTAAGAAATTATCTTTCATGAACTTATTATTAATATTTTTATTCTCAGATCAAGGGGTAAAATAGATAAGGTGAGCAGGGTAGGATTATATGATGAAATTATTACAAGTGAAAATTATAATAAAAATACATTGATGTTATGGCTATTAAGTGAAAATAACTTAAGATTATTAATACAGTTATGAACAATTTCAAGATTAAATTAAAAAAGAGAATGGATAATGGAAAAGTCAATAATTAAAACTGAAATTCCTGGACCAAAATCAAAAATTGCTTTACAAAAACAGGCTCAATGGGAGTCCGATGCAATATCTTATCCGAAAAGATTACCAATAGCTTTAGACAGAGCGTGTGGTTCTTACGTGCAAGATGTTGATGGTAACGTATTTATCGATTTTTTATTGGGAGCAGGGTCGTTACCATTGGGGCATTCACACCCAGAGTTAGTTGATGAGGTATGTAAACAGGCGAAAAAACTAAGTCTTGGTTTAGACTTTCCTACACCAATAAAAGAAACATTTACTGAAGCTCATTTTAGTATGTTACCTGAAAAGCTGCGGGATTCTTACAAACTACATTTTTGTGGGCCTACAGGAGCTGATGCAGTGGAAGCTGCGATTAAATTAGCTAAAGTGTCAACAGGTCATCAGGAAATTATCAGTTTTAGAGGCGGATACCATGGATGTACTACAGGAGCTTTAGCAGTCACTGGCAATCGTCAAATGAAGAAAGATTTTTTGGGCTTGATGCCGGGAGTGCATTTTTTCCCGTTTGGCTCAGAATCACATTCTCAAACCAGTTGGGTGATGAATTCACAGCAACTTGATGCTGGCATGTTTCTGGAATCTGCATTAAGGGATGCAAACTCAGGTCTTGGAAATATTGCTGCGATTATTCTTGAATTGGTACAAGGAGAAGGTGGTCTTTATGTTGCCGAAAAATCTTTTGTATCTAAAATTTATCAGTTATCGAGAGAATTCAATATTCCTCTAATTATTGATGAAATTCAAACAGGTTGTGGTAGAACCGGAACTTGGTATGCATTCGAACAGTATGATATAGAGCCTGATATTTTTGTTACATCAAAAGGAACCAGTGGAATAGGGCTTCCTTCATCATTAATGTTTTATAAAAAAACATATAAAAATTGGCTGTCAGGAAATCACATAGGTACATTTAGAGGAAATCAGCTTGCTTTTAGTGCGGGAGTAAAAGCTATTCAAATAATTAAGCAAGAAAACGTTCTGGATAATGTAAAAATGATGTCTTCAATAATCATTGACAAATTGAATGCATTGAAAATTAAATTTCCATTCCTTGGTGAAATTCGTGGTAAAGGCCTTATGTTAGGGGTGGAAATATTAGATCCTGAACGTGAAGAAGCTGATGAAAAAGGTGCTAAAGAAATACAGAAACTGGCATTACAACGTGGACTTATTACCGAGCTTGGTGGCCGTAATGATACTGTGCTTCGGTTATTACCTCCATTAAATATTGATATAAAAACCATAAACGAAGCATTTCAGATCCTTGAAGAAGTCTTTATTTGTTACAATAATATGATTCACAAAGAAGAATAATGTTAATCCGGTGTCTGTTACGCGGTATGATGAAAATAGATATTTAGACACCGGGCCAATATTACACAGTCACTACGAGAAATGATGTTAATCACATCGTTATCTATACTCTTGGGGATTTGCTCCCTTGCCGTCGCTTTGCATCTTGAAATCCATAGGGTATAAATGGTTAATGTTATCTTTCGATTAAAAAGGTTTGACTGTGAAATCTAACTTTTGGAGGAAGGTTTACCTTGTTGTATTTAGTAGCCTATTGATTTTATTACTTACAAGCTGTGTACAAAGTAGTTTTATACAAAATAGATTTATGAAAAATAGTTTCATACAAAATAAGTGTTATTTGTTTAAAAACCAGGAGACACTGATGGCACATCGTGTGAAGCAAATATCAGGTAGTGAACAAATCTATCGTTGTCATACTAACACCTCCCATTCTGTGCCAGAAATATCTCAGGCCTCTGCACATTGGGTTGATAGGCAGACGTTATTATGGTCAGGGGGTGAAAGTAAATTTGTTGTTCGCCTATACCATAATCAAAGTAATAAGGTAGAGGTTAATGATCAGGGCTATTTTACTGATAATTATCTGACACTCACACCAACCATTTTAAGTCAGGAAACCGCAAAAAAATTCCCTCATTTGGCAAAGTGGCCAGCTTTCCGCTTGCCTGAAAATGTGGATATTGATCGACTGCTGACTGGAGATTTGGTGATTTTGTCGGCCAATGAGCAAGGTTTATTCCTATCAGCAACTCAAGTACAAACGGCGGGGGTACTGGACGATTGTTTCGCCGATGTGGCTGATAAATTGGAATATGGGGCCAGGATCAATAATAAAGGTGTGATTTTCAGGTTGTGGGCACCTACGGCACAAAAGGTAAATTTGGTTATCTATGATCAAAATAAACAGGTTATCGCTAATCACGTAATGCAACGTGATACAGCCAGTGGTTCTTGGTCATGGCAAGGTGACAAGAAATTGATCGGTGCTTATTACCGCTATGCCTTACAGGTTTACCACCCGCAATCTCGCAATGTAGAACGCTACGAAGTTACCGATCCCTATTCTTATAGCTTGTCTACTAATTCGGAATATAGTCAGGTCGTCAATTTGAATGATGAGGCGTTAAAGCCTCACAACTGGGATAACCTGTTGGCACCGCATTCACAAAATACTCCAGCGGATATTGCACGTATGACCATTTATGAAGCGCATATCCGTGATCTTTCCGTTTCAGACAGTACGATGCCCGCAGCCTGGCGCGGTAAATATCTGGCACTGACTGACAATAACAGCGATATGTTCAAGCATCTTAAGGCGTTGAGTCAGGCGGGAATGACTCATATGGAATTGTTGCCTGTGTTTGATATTGCTTCCATCAATGAATTTAGCCATCAGGTGGCTGATCTTGATCATCCTTTTAGCCGCTTGTGTCAAATTAATCCCATAGTGAAGAACAGTCGTTTTGCGGAGTTTTGCCACAGTTCATTAACTGTGCGGGAGGTTTTGCAGCAGTTGCAGCGTGATGACAATATTAGCAATCCGCAAGTGCAAGAATTGAATACAATGGTGGCAAAAACGGATTCCTATAACTGGGGTTACGATCCGTTTCACTATTCAGTACCAGAAGGCTCTTATGCTACTGAGCCAGAAGGTTCTGTTCGTATAAAAGAGTTTCGTGCCATGGTGCAAGCCATCAAGCAGCAATTGGGTATGAATGTGATCATGGATGTTGCTTACAACCATACCAATGCAGCAGGCCCGATATCCAGAACATCGGTGTTGGATAAGATTGTACCTTGGTATTATCACCGTTTGGATGAAATAACAGGCAAGGTTGAAAATAATACCTGTTGTTCTGATACTGCGCCGGAGCATCGCATGTTTGCCAAATTGATCGAAGATTCACTGGTGACATGGGTTAAAGATTATAAAATAGATGCGTTTCGGTTCGATTTAATGGGTTATCACCCCAAAGCACAAATTATATCGGCGTTAGAAAAAGTACGGGCTATTAACCCATCGATCTACTTTTTCGGAGAAGGTTGGAATTCTGGGCAGGATGATCGATTCGAAATAGCATCTCAAATCAATCTTAAAGGAACTGGCATTGGTACTTTCTCTGACAGGTTGCGTGATGCGGTGCGTGGCGGTGGGCCATTTGATGTTGCCGACAGTATTCGCAGTAATCAGGGGGTCGGTAATGGTGCTGAAATATTGCCTAATGAAATTTCCAGGTTAGATGCCGATAACGTTCGTCATTTATGGGATCTGGTACGGCTTGGTATGGCTGGTAATCTGGCTGATTTTGTCATGATCGATAAAGACGGAGCAGTGAAAACAGGTAGCGAAATTGATTATAAGGGCACTATTGCGGGTTATGCATCAGCTCCGCTTGAAGTACTGAATTATGTATCTAAACACGATAATCAAACATTGTGGGACATTATTAGCTATAAAGCTGCCTATGAAGCGGATTTGATGACACGGGTTCGTATGCAGGCGATCTCCCTTGCTACAGTATTCCTTGGGCAAGGTCTGGCTTTCGATCAACATGGGTCGGAATTGTTGCGTTCAAAATCCTTTACCCGTGATTCTTACAATGCTGGCGACTGGTTTAATCGTGTTAGTTATGATTATAAGGACAATAATTATGATGTGGGGCTGCCATCACAGAGTGATGATGGTAAGAATTACCCACTGATTAATCGTGTGAAAAATCAGGTGAAAAAACCAGGCCAAAATGAATTATTACAGATGATGGCGTTTTATCAGGAGTTATTGCAGCTACGTCAGTTTTCACCATTGATGGCGCTTGGTAATGGAGCTGCTGTCAGGCAACGTGTCGATTTTGTTAATGTTGGCCCTCATCAGCAAATGGGTTTAATGGTCATGACGATTGATGATGGCAATATGACTCCACGTGATCTTGACTGGCGGTTTGATGGACTGGTTATCGTTATTAACGCTGCATCTTGGTCTGTGACTGTTAGAGATCTTAATGTCAACGGATTGAAGTTAAATGATATTCAACGTGAATTGGACAAGACATCTTTGGCCGCAGGGATACGGATCACTGAGGATGGCGAAGTAACAATGCCTGCATGGTCGGCAGCCGTACTGGTTTTACCGCAAGAAGGAATGCGTGGAACAGGTTTACCTGTTCGTAGAAAATAACGAAACCGGGCAAGCTGTTTTGAGTCTCTTGAGCGAATATTTTACCTGATGCTGTAAAATCCCGTTATTCACGGTGGGAAGATGTTAATAACTAGTTAGGTATGAATCGATAACCGACTCCTGTTTCTGTTAGTAAATGTTTAGGACGGGCAGGGTCGGTTTGCAGCTTCAATGAAGTCTTGTTTTAATGTATCACACGCAAAAAATCGCCAATTTTCCCCTTTATGAACAATGTCAAATATGATTGACGGAGCCGCATGAGGAGGTAAAATCCTCAGAAATATTATCCTAGCTATAATTATCCTAGCTATATCCAAGATGAGCTGAATAATGACTATTCCTTCCGAAGCAGATAAAGCGTTGTTGATCGTCCAGAAGCGATTAGCGGAATCGCTGGTAGCTGTCTATCTTCATGGTTCGGCTGTGGTTGGTGGTCTTCGGCCCCACAGCGATGTAGATTTGCTAGTGGTCATTGACCGGCCGATGACGTCTATGGTTCGGGAATGTCTTGTTGCCGATTTAATGATGATATCGGGCCGATATCCTTCTGATCCTGGTGGACGTCGCCCTGTTGAGCTGATTGTTTTTTTGTGCTCCGATCTTGCTGCATCGCTTTATCCAGCTCGGTGCGAATTCATTTACGGTGAGTGGCTACGTCACGAATATGAGGTGGGAGAAATTCCCAAGCCTGTTTGTGATCCAGAATTTACCTTGGTGTTGGCTCAATCACGACAGGAAGCGATACCTCTGGTCGGCCCGGACGCAAGCAGTCTTCTGCCCGCTATTCCAGGTTCGGACATTCGTCGAGCTATTAAAGATGTCCTGCCGGATTTAATTGAAACGCTACAGGCAGATGAACGCAATGTTCTGCTAACGCTGGCGTGCATGTGGCGAACATTAGTTACTGGAGAGTTTGTCTCTAAGGATGTTGCTGCCGATTGGGCAGCTGCTCGCCTTCCTGCCATACAGGTCGCAGTTTTAGCCGATGCGCGGGAGACCTATTTGAGAGGAGGTGAAGAAGATTGGCGAAATCGCCAGCAAGAATTGCAGCTTACGGTAAGTTCATTGCACGATTGTGTGCTAACAAATCTATGACACTCCCATCATGCTGCCCCGATGTGTTCATCAGTAAGGTAAACAAAGATGACGGGCCACAGGCAATTTGGCGAGAAATTGACTTAATTCATGGCAGGTATGTATTTTCATAAATCTTCACAAGCTACACAGTAAATTAACCGTGTAGCTTGTGGGTCTTTATTTAGTTTGAATCAGTATGCGGGTAGCTTCTGCCAGTACATCACGACGGGCTTTAGCGTTTTTATCGTCAGGTTGGGTGAAATAAGTGACCAATACTAATGGCGCTTTGTTTTCCGTCGGCCAGATCACGGCAATATCATTGGTTGAACCGTAGTCACAGAGACCAGTTTTATCTCCCACAACCCAATCTTTTGGTACTCCGGCACGAATACTGGCATCACCAGTCGTATTTCCTTTCAGCCATTCTGCCAGTTGCACACGTTGATTGGTTGCTAACACATTACCTAAAGTCAACTTGTATAAACTTTCCGCCATGGCTTGAGGTGTGGATGTATCACGTTCATCACCCGGTTTGACTAAGTTCAATTCAGGTTCTTTGCGATCTAACCGGAATTTATTGTCGCCGATAGTACGGGCAAATTTTGTCAAACCACGTGGGCCATCTAATTGGTCAAGTAGCAAGTTCATAGCTGTATTATCACTATATTGCAAAGTTGCTGCGCTCAACTCTGCTAATGTCATACCGCTTGCAATATGTTTTTCAGTAATCGGACTATATTCAACAATATCGGACTGTTTGTAGTTGATACGCTGGTTCAGTAAGTTTTCATCTTTTTCGCTTTTTTTCAAAAGTGCAGAGGCTACCATAAATTTACTGGTGCTACACAACGGAAAACGCTCGTTTGCCCGATAGCCAATGGTTAAATTGTCTGCTGTATTGATTAAGAACACACCAAGATGTCCATTAGCACTTTTTTCTAAGGCGATAAATTGATTAATAATCTGTTCTTGTTGATCCGTATTAGCCTGAGTAATGGATGCCTGGGAAGGTGAAGTCATTAAGACACCAAATAAAGGCAAAATCGTTGCGCAAATGCGCGTGAATTTTAATGTAAGAAGTTTCATATGAAAATTTGAATAATTGTTTAATATTTGTTGTAAAACTGCCGCTTATAATAGCAGCAGTGTGTTTATTGTTCTGGAAGCCCCGTTTTATTGGGCATCTCCTGTTACGTTTAACTAACCAGATTAACTAACAGGGCGTGCCACAATATTACGGGTTTCCATTCTGACTTCTTCAATACGCACATTGATGATGTCATTCAGGCGGTGGACTGTTTCGCCTTTAATTAATACGGAACCTGTTTCCTGACTGCATTGAAGCTCATCACGAACAGTATGCAGGAATGGGCCTGGGACAAAAGCAACTGCGCCATTGTCAACCAGACGAACGCGCAGGCCACCACGAGTGATATCAATAATTTCAGCAGAAAAAGTTTTATCAGTACCAGCGTGAGGGGTAAGGAAACGGGCATAGAGCCAATCACCTACATCACGTTCAGCCATACGGTTTGCCCGCCGGCGCTCAGATAATTGCAAGCAAATTTCTTCGGCTGGCTTTTCTGCTTCTGTTTGTTGAATAATCGCTTTCAGTAAGCGATGGTTGATAATATCACTGTACTTACGGATAGGAGATGTCCAGGTTGCGTACGCATCAAAACCGAGTCCAAAATGCGGGCCGGGTTCCGTTTTAATTTCGGCAAAAGTCTGGAAACGGCGGATACGGCTATCAAGGAATTGTGTCGGTTGTTTATCCAGTTCACGACGCAATTCGCAAAACCCTTCTAATCCCAACAGAGCTTCCTGGCAGGTTTCAATATTGTGTTCCTTAAGTACTTCAACGACTTGCTCAATTTGTGCTGGTTCAAATCCAGTATGAACGTTATAAATACCGAAACCTAATTTATCGCGCAGGATTTTTGCCGCACATAAGTTAGCCGCGATCATTGCTTCTTCAACAATACGATTTGCGGAACGGCGCTGCTCGATAACGATGTCTGTCACATTCCCCCCATCATCAAGAATAAACCGATAATCTGGTCTTTCCTTGAACACAAGGGCGTGCTGTTGACGCCAGTTGTTACGGCGTTCGCACATTTCTTTCAGCAGAGTGATTTGCTTGGCAACAGCTTCAGAACTCGGTTTCCAACCTTCCTGACCTTCCAGCCAGTCAGAAACTTCGTCATAAACTAATTTGAACTTCGATTCGACCCAGGCTGTGAAAAATTGAATATCATCACCTAGTTGCCCATCTTCCAGAATCGAGATCTGACAAACCAGAGCAGGGCGGCGGGCATTTGGACGCAGAGAACATAGATCATCAGAAAGTTCGCGGGGCAGCATAGGAATATTGAAACCCGGCAGATAGTTGGTGAAACTACGCTGGTAAGCGATTTTATCCAGTTCACTGTCAGCTTTGATATAAGCGGTTGGATCAGCGATGGCGATGGAGAGCTTTAAACTTCCGTCATCATTCTGGGCGATGTGTAGTGCATCGTCCATATCTTGAGTCGTTGCACTGTCAATGGTCACAAAATCGAGAGAGGTCAGATCAACACGTTCAAAAGAATTATCATCCAATTGGCAATCTGTTATGGCTGGTGCTTCACGTTCCAGATTATGACGTGTCAGGGTAACCCACCAAGGAGCGAAGTGGTCATCACCACGGGTGATATAGCCTGTTACCTCTGCATGGAATCCACGATCACCTTTCAATGGATGACGCTTCATTTCAGCGACAGCCCAATCACCATTTTCAAAATTATGGGTAACCATATTGGCCGGCCGGCAAGGGATAGCGTCTTTTAACAATGGGTGATCAGGAACAATCCATAGACGGTTATCGTTTTCTTTTTTCTGGATCCTTCCTACAAAACGGGTCAGGAATGGTTCAATCAGCGTTTCTGGTTCAGCGATCTCTTTTTCTTTGTCGGTGTGAATAGCGGCTGTGATGCGGTCACCGTGCATCACTTTCTTCATATGAGGTGGTGGAATAAAGTAACTTTTTTGACCATCGACTTCCAGAAAGCCGAAGCCTTTTTCAGTTCCTTTGACTAAACCTTCTACACGCAAGGTTTGAGCGTGAAGTTGCTGTTTTAGCTGAGCAAGCAGCGGATTGTTTTGAAACATAATAATCAGGAGAGTTATGGAGTTATTATCGGTAATTTTGGGTAACAGTTTTACGCGAATCGAGGTTATGGAGCAAGTAACATCTTATCAAAACACGAAAAACTGTTAGTAAAGACTAATAATTGTGCTGTTTATGTTTGGCTAGCTGGAAAAGATCTTGACAAGTCTATATACACCATGTGGCATCGGTGATGAAAAGCGTGATTTCTGTCCTGAATCAAGATTATTTTTCTTCAACCTATACTATATATACCCATTTAACTTGAAGATACTGGTTTTAAATAAATTATGCCCGTAAAATCTGACTGTTTTTGTTACCCTTATCATTGAAGATAATATCTTATAGCTACGCAAAAAATGGCCGTTTATTTTAAATCCTCACTTATATTTTGGTGGAGAATTTCTTGAAAATTTTTCCTGATTTTTTTGTTACAGGTGGCTATTATCAATGCAACTGTGTTCATCATTTTTTTAATGTCACTCTCCAAGAAAAAGCAAATAAACTTTTTTCTGGTAATGAAATTTGCATCTTCAAGTTAAGTGGGTATATATTATTGCACGATTGAGAGTAATAATATTTTTATTGATTGTATATATTTTAATACCCAAGAATGTAAACTAATTAAATAATTCTATTTATTATAAGTAAAATAATTTTAAACCTGTATCTTGAAGTAGGGAAATAAAATGGCTCCAATGATTATAAAATAAATTAGGGTTTAAGTATTTTTAATCTGAGATTCTATTGCTATTTATGAGGATAGTAAATGGAGTTAATAAAAATAGAATGTCCTATTCCAATTTATCTGACTAATTATTATTTCATAACGTTAACATTATCACTATTCATCGGGCTATTGTATTTAAAGCCTGATAAAAAGTACTGTTTAAATATCTTGATCCATGTTTTATGCATGAGTTGTATTGCTCTCCAGTCAAATGAAAAAAGTAAGAAAAAATATTTTTGATGATCCCACAGATTGATCATTTTCAAACAACTAACAGATTCGTTGAGGTAATAAATGAAAGATAACATTGCTACAGTGGCAAATAGTTTTAACTGTGAAGCGTTTTCTGAAATAAATACCCTTCAATCACTCACACCCAGTGAACTATTTTGGTATCAGCGTATTACCGCGTTGCAACCCCTCCAGTTACCTTTCGACATTCCCCATAAGATTGCTGAACCCCGTTGGGCAATCAGCCGTTGGCAGTCCCCGTCTCCCCAAAGTGGTCAAGAAGAGCCATGGCGAATAGTGTTGCAGGCATTTGTTATCTATCTTGCGCGTCTGACTCAGCAGCCGACATACCAAATCGGCTGGGGGGTGGCATTAAACGATAACCGGGCAAATCTGGCCTCAGTGGTGCCCATGGACATTGCAGTGGCATTGGATCAGCCGTGGTGTGGGGTAGCTGACACGGTTGATGATGAACTTGCCCGACTAGCGCAACACCAGACATTCAGTTATGACCGCCTTTCTCATTTACCTTCATTGTACGCCATCCCTGAATTAAGCACTCACTATCCGTGGTCGATAGCGGTTTCTGTGATACAGGATGACAGACAGTGTGATCAAAAAGCATCGGGTGAATTGCTGACACTTCAGATAAATGAGCAGGGCGGTTTCCGTTGGATCTATGATGAAAATCGCCTGAGTGCGGAAGTGATTGCGCGCATGGATGACCACTTACAGGCATTGTTGATATCAAAAGAAAGAAGTGATGACATCCCTATCGGGCAGCTTAATTTGTTGCCGGAGGCGGAACGGACATTGCTATTGGAAACCTGGAACCTGACTGAAACCCTTTATCCTGAAGCCTTGTGTATTCATCAGTGGTTTGAGCAACAGGTTCAAAAGACCCCACAGGCTACGGCTCTGGAGTATCAGGGGCAAACACTGAGTTATACCGAATTAAACGCCCGCGCTAACCGACTGGCCCATCAATTGATTGAGCAGGGAATTGAACCAGAACAACGGGTCGTCATTTGTGTGGCCCGCTCACCGGCCATGGTGGTGTCCCTCTTGGCGGTACTGAAAGCGGGTGGTGCTTATGTACCGCTGGATATCACCTACCCGGCAGAGCGTCTGGCGTATGTCCTCAACGACAGTGCCCCATCCGTAATATTGGCGGATGACACCGGACAGTCCATATTAGGTGATGAAGTACTGGCCGAGTTGACCGTTCTTGACCCGACGATGCAGCCTGATCAACCGGACAGTAATCCACAGGTTCCAACGTTAACGCCACAGCATCTGGCCTATGTGATTTACACCTCCGGCTCGACCGGCACGCCAAAAGGGGTGATGGTAGAGCATCAGGCGATCTATCAACGTACTCTGGGCGTCAATGAACGGTATGGCGTGACGGCGCAGGATCGGGTATTGCAGTTTGCGGCGTTTGCCTTTGATGTCGCGGTTGAGGAGTGTTTCTCCTCATTATGTTATGGCGCCACGCTGGTGATCCGCGATAATAGCTGGCTGGATTCAATGACAGAATTTATCGCCTTAGCCCGGGAAAACCGTATTACGGTGATGTTGCTGCCCACGTTATTCTGGTCTGAGCTGGCCGCCAGAGAGCCGGGATTAGCACTGCCTGACTCGCTCAGACTGATCATTATTGGCAGCGAGGCCGTGCAGAAAAAAGCCCTTCAGGACTGGTTTGCCCAAGTGGGACACCGCCCCCGGTTATTAAATGCTTATGGCCCGACGGAAAATACAGTCACCGCCACCTGTCAAGAAGTTTTCTCCCCCGACGATGATCGTTCCATCGGCCGACCACTCAAAAATACCCGCATTTACTTATTGGACAGTAACGGACAACCTGTACCGCTAGGCTGTGCAGGGGAAATCTATATTGGTGGGGTGGGGGTAGCGCGGGGGTATCTGAACCAGCCAATTTTAAGTGAAGAACGTTTTATCCCCGACCCCTTTAGCTCCGTATCAGGTGCCCGAATGTATCGTACTGGGGATGTGGCCCGTTACCTGCCGGACGGTAACCTGGAGTTTCTGGGCCGTAATGACCAGCAGGTAAAAATCCGCGGCTTCCGTGTCGAATTGGGGGAAATTGAAACCCGCTTGCTGGAGCATCCAGCAGTGAATCAGGCAGCAGTGCTGGCACGGGATGACGGGCAAAGTAGGCGGTTAGTGGCTTATATCGTGACAGAAACTGTGATGGCGGAAGAAAATGACGAGTGGGTAAACAGCTTGCGTACTCATTTGAGTGCTCTTTTGCCGGATTATATGATGCCGGCAGCCTTTATGCGTCTGGACAGCTTCCCGCAAACTCCGAACGGCAAACTGGATCGCCGGGCATTACCTGCACCGGGCGAAGAAGCGTTTGTCCGACAGGCTTATGAAGCCCCGCAAGGGAGAGAGGAAACGATACTGGCGACAGTCTGGGGTGAGTTATTGGGCATTGAGCCGATCAGCCGCCATGACAGCTTTTTTGCATTGGGTGGTCACTCCCTGCTCGCGATGCGCATGATTGAATACCTGCGTCAGCAGGGGTTGGCGCTGGCGGCGAGTGATTTATTCCGATCGCCCGTGTTATCCGATCTGGCGAAAATGTTGGGACAGCATCAGACCATCGAAATCCCGCCCAATGTGATTACTCCTGTAACACAGCAACTGACCCCAGCGATGTTGCCGTTGGTGGATTTAACCCAGGCAGATATTGACCATATTGTTGAACAAGTGCCGGGTGGGCTAGCGAATATTCAGGATATCTACGCCTTATCGCCATTGCAGGACGGTATTTTATTCCACCATTTATTGGCTCAGGAAGGCGATCCGTATCTGTTGACCGTCCAGATGATTTTTGCTGATCGGTCTTTATTGGATCGTTATCTGGCAGTGATGCAACGGATAGTCGACCGGCACGATATTTTACGCACCGCCTTTATCTGGCAAGGGATATCGGTTCCGGCGCAGGTGGTCTGCCGTCATGCCTCCTTATCCGTCACAGAGCTGACGCTGGAGCCGGCTAACGGCCCGGTCATTGATCAGTTAAGCCAGCGTTTTGATCCGCGCCATTATCGTCTTGATCTGGATCAGGCTCCGCTCCTGCATTTTGTGGTGGCGCAGGAAACGGATGGCCGCTGGTTCTTGCTGGAATTGCACCATCACCTGATTGGTGACCATGAAGCGCTGGAAATGATGCACCGTGAAGTGCAGTTGTACCTGACAGGGCAAGAGGAAAGCCTGCCTGTACCGGTGCCATTCCGCAATCTGGTGGCTCAGTCCTGGTTGGGGATGAGTCAGGAAGCCGATACCGCTTTCTTTACTGAAATGTTAGCCGAGGTGGAAGAGCCGACGCTGCCGTTTGGTTTGACAGAGGTGCATCGTGATGGTTCACAGGTGACGGAATCTCACCAAATGTTAACGCCTGAGCTGAATAATCGCTTGCGCAGTCAGGCCCGGCAGTTGGGAGTCAGTCTGGCGGCTTTGTGTCATCTGGCTTGGGCTCAGGTGTTGTCACGGGTCTGCGGACAGGAAAAAGTGGTATTCGGCACCGTGTTGTTTGGACGCATGACCGGAGGCGAAGGAACAGGGAGTGGGATGGGGCTGTTTATTAATACCTTACCGTTACGGCTGGATATGGATGACATACCGGTACGGGACAGCGTGCAGGCCGCCCATCGCCGGCTGGCGGGATTATTAGCCCATGAACATGCTTCTCTGGCGCTGGCGCAGCAGTGTAGCGGCGTTGACCGTGGTACACCCCTCTTTAGTGCTTTGTTGAATTACCGCCACAATGTCTTATTGGGTATGTCTGGTGAACTGGTCAGTGGGATTGAGTTTGTTGGTGAACAGGAACGAACCAACTACCCCTTTGTACTGTCAGTGGAAGATCTTGGTGACGCGTTGGGGTTGACGGCGCAGGTCGTGCAGCCGTTTGAGCCGACGAGAATATGCGGTTATATGCAGCAGGCGCTGGAAAGTCTGGTGGGCGCGCTGGAACAGGCGCCGGAAACCCCGGTACGGCAGTTGAACATCCTGCCGGAAGCAGAACGTACACTGTTATTAAGCACCTGGAATACAACGGAAACTGCCTACCCTGAGGCCTTGTGTATTCACCAGTGGTTTGAACAGCAGGTGGCGAAAACCCCGCAGGCCACGGCACTGGTCTATGAAAACCAGACCCTCAGTTATGCGGAATTAAATGTCCGGGCTAACCGGCTGGCGCATCAGTTAATGGCTCTGGGCATTGAACCGGAGCAACGGGTTGCCATTTGTGTGGCACGCTCCCCGGCCATGGTGGTCGGGGTGTTGGCTGTCTTAAAAGCGGGCGGAGCCTATGTACCGCTGGATCCGGCTTATCCGGGAGAGCGTCTGGCTGACAATCTGAGGGATACGGCACCGGCAGTGGTGCTGGCAGACAGTCTCGGCCGGTCAGCATTGGGCGAGCATGTATTGGCAGAACGAAACGTGCTCGACCCGAATACCCCGTTCAACCAGCCGGATAGTAATCCGCAGATACTGGTATTGACTTCACGCCATCTGGCGTACGTGATTTACACCTCCGGTTCGACCGGCACCCCGAAAGGGGTGATGGTTGAACATCGTGGGTTAGTCAACCTGATTCAGGAGAAAATCACGCAATTTGCGATTGGGGCGGAGAGCCGGGTATTGCAGTTTGCTTCATTGAGCTTTGATGCCAGTGTCTGGGAAATGATGATGGCACTGTGCAGCGGTGCCGCGCTGGCTATTCCCGCCGGCCATGTGCGTCAGAACCCGACCGCTTTATGGCATTACCTGGAAGCTCAGGCGATAACACATGCTTGTCTGCCCCCGGCTCTGCTTCATGACCGGGCGGATATACCGGCATTAACGGTCAAACCCACCCTGATATTGGGGGGCGAAGCGCCCAGTACAGCGTTAATCCAGGCGCTGTGTGGCCGGGTCACTCTGTTCAATGCCTATGGCCCGACCGAGATAACGGTGTGTGCCACGGTCTGGCCGTGTCCGTCAGACTATACCGATACCGGGGTGCCTATCGGGCGTCCAACGGCGAATACTCAGATTTATTTGCTGGATGAGTATGGTCAGCCCGTGCCACTGGGGGCTGTGGGTGAGCTGTATATTGGCGGAGTGGGGGTGGCGCGGGGTTACCTGAACCGGCCTGAATTAACGGCTGAACGTTTCCTTGTTGATCCGTTCAGTGATAGCCCGGATGCGCGGATGTACCGGAGCGGGGACTTAGCCCGTTACCGGCCGGACGGTAATCTGGAATTTCTCGGCCGTAATGATCAGCAGGTGAAAATCCGCGGTTTCCGCATTGAACCGGGGGAAATTGAAGCCCGGTTAGCTGAGCACTCAGTGGTGCGTGAATCGGTAGTGTTGGCGCAGGGAGAAGGGCAGGATAGGCGGCTGGTGGCCTATGTGGTAACAGAAACGGTAGAAACAGAAACGAAGGCGGTGGAAGCGGATGAAGGGCTGGCGAACAGCCTGCGTGTCCACCTGAGTGCCCGGTTGCCGGATTATATGGTGCCGGCCGCTTTCGTCCGTCTGGATGCGTTTCCCTTGACGCCGAACGGTAAGCTGGATCGCCGGGCACTGCCGGCACCGGACAATCAGGCCTTTGCCCGGCGAGCCTATGAAGCCCCGCAGGGTGAAACAGAAAACGCGTTGGCAGCGATTTGGCGGGAAGTTTTAGGAATTGAATCGATCAGCCGGCATGATAATTTCTTTGCGCTGGGTGGCCATTCACTGCTGGCGGTACGAGTAATGAATCGGCTAGCGGCGTTGGGGATCGAATTGCCGCTGCCTGTGCTGTTTAGCACGCCTTCTTTGGCGGCTCTGGCTGAGGCAGTGCAGGCCCGGATTGATAAACAAGATAATGTAGTGTCGGCCATTATGCCCGTCTCCCGTGAGGGCATACTGCCATTGTCATTCGCGCAACAGCGTTTGTGGTTCCTGACTCAGTTTGAAGGTGTCAGTGAAACGTATCATATTCCCATTGCGCTACGTTTGCGTGGTCAATTGGATATCGTGGTCTGGCAGCAGGCACTGAATACGTTATTTGCCCGCCATGAAGCGCTGCGCTCGGTCTTTGTTTCCGTTGATGGTCAGCCTCAGATCCGCCTGCTGGCGGCGGACCATGGGTTGTCATGGGTTCAGCATGATCTGCGTAGACACCCGGATGCCGAAGTGGAACTGGAACGACTGTGCGCGGAAGAAATGTCGGCGCCATTTGAGCTCAACCGTGGCCCGCTTATTCGTGCAATGCTTATCCGGCTGGCGGATGACGACTATCAGTTTTTGCTGACCCAACATCATATTGTGTCCGATGGTTGGTCAGTTAATGTGCTGATACAGGAACTAAGCACACTCTATACAGCGTTGCTGGACGGACAGCCGGATCCTTTAGCACCGCTGGCAATTCAATATCCTGATTATGCGGTCTGGCAGCGTCAATGGCTTTCTGCTGATCGTATTCAGGTGCAGTCTGATTATTGGCGTACTATGTTGGCTGACGCCCCTGTTTTGCTGGATCTGCCGACAGACCGGCCACGACCGTCTGAGCAGTCGTTTGTTGGACACGTTTTACCCATCAATTTGGATGCGGAATTAACGAGCGCATTGAAACGCTTGAGTGCGCAGCACGGTGTCACCTTATTTATGACGCTGTTATCCGCCTGGACGGTGGTCTTATCGCGTTTATCCGGCCAAACGGACATCATGATTGGCACCCCCAGTGCCGGCCGTAACCGTCAGGAAGTGGAACCGTTGATTGGCTTCTTTGTCAATACGCTGGCGTTACGCATGGGCGTTTCGGGTGAGTTGACGGTAGCGGAATTGCTGGCACAGGTCCGGGAAACTGCGTTAGGGGCACAGGCGCATCAGGATTTACCGTTTGAGCAAGTGGTGGAAATCGTACAACTGACACGTCGGCTGGATCATACGCCCCTGTTTCAGGTCATGTTCTCTTGGGAGAACAATGAACATACCGACTGGACATTGCCGGGGCTGACCGTGTCACCGGCTGATCAAGATGTTGAGATTGTCAAATTTGATCTCGAACTGGGGCTGTTTGAAGAGAATGACAAGATTGCCGGTGAGTTAAGTTATGCCACCGCCCTGTTTGATCAAACGACCATGGAACGACACATTGACTATTTGCATACGGTATTGCAAGCCATGGTGGCTAACGCCCAACGGCGGATCGGGGACATTGATATCCTGACATCGGCAGAGCGCCAGTTGTTGCTGAAAACTTGGAACGCCACGGAAACCCCTTATCCTGACGCCTTGTGTATTCATCAGTTATTTGAGCAGCAGGCAGAGAAAAACCCGGAGGCCATGGCACTGGAGTATCAGGGACAAACGCTCAGTTACGCAGAATTAAATGCCCGGGCTAACCGACTGGCCCATCAGTTGATTGCATTGGGTGTTGAACCGGATCAACGGGTCGCCATTTGTGTGACACGCTCACCGGCCATGGTGGTGTCATTGTTGGCGGTCCTGAAAGCGGGGGGCGCTTATGTGCCGTTGGATATCACTTATCCGGCAGAGCGGCTGGCCTATATCCTCAACGACAGCGTTCCATCCGTCATCTTAGCGGATAACACTGGACAGGCCATATTGGGTGACGAGGTACTGGCTGAATTAACCGTACTGGACCCGACGATGCCGCCGGATCAACCGGACAGTAACCCACAGGTTTCAACGTTAACACCCCAGCATCTGGCCTACGTGATTTACACCTCCGGCTCGACCGGCACGCCGAAAGGGGTGATGGTGGAACATCAGGCGATTTATCACCGTACGCTGGGTGTTAATGAACGGTATGGTGTGACGGCGCAGGACCGGGTATTGCAGTTTGCGGCGTTTGCCTTTGATGTCGCTGTCGAGGAATGTTTCTCCTCATTATGTTATGGCGCCACGCTGGTGATCCGTGATGATAGCTGGCTGGCCTCCATGGCAGAATTTATTACCTTAACCCGCGAAAACCGTATTACGGTGCTGTTCCTGCCAACATTATTCTGGTCTGAACTGGCTGCCAGAGAGCCGGGATTAGTGCTGCCGGACGCGCTCCGGCTGGTTATCATCGGCAGTGAAGCTGTACAGAAAAAAGCCCTTCAGGACTGGTTTGCCCAGGGCGGTCACCGTCCCCGGTTATTAAATGCTTATGGCCCAACGGAAAATACCGTCACCGCCACCTGCCAGACCGTTGTCTCCCCTGAGGATGACCGTTCCATCGGCCGGCCGCTCAGCAATACCCGTATTTACCTGCTGGACAGCCACGGTCAACCGGTGCCGTTAGGCAGTGTGGGGGAAATCTATATCGGTGGCGTGGGGGTGGCGCGGGGGTATCTGAACCAGCCGATCTTAAGTGAAGAACGTTTTATTTCCGATCCCTTTAGTCCGGTATCGGATGCCCGGATGTACCGTACCGGGGATATGGCCCGTTACCGGCCAGACGGCAGTCTGGAATTCCTCGGCCGCAATGACCAGCAGGTAAAAATCCGCGGCTTCCGTGTCGAATTGGGGGAAATTGAAACCCGCTTGCTGGAACACCCTGCGGTGCGTGAGGCGGCGGTACTGGCCCGGGAGGACGGGCAGGATAAACGGCTGGTAGCCTATGTCGTGGCGAAAACTAGGGTAGCAGAAGCAGATGAAACGTTGGTTAACAATCTGCGTACCCATCTAAGTGTTGTTTTGCCGGATTATATGGTGCCGGCCGCGTTTGTGCGGCTGGACAGTTTCCCGCAGACCCCGAATGGTAAGCTGGATCGCCGGGCCCTGCCGGCCCCGGACGGAGAAGCCTTTGCCCGGCAGGCGTATGAAGCCCCGCAGGGGGCAACCGAAATGACGCTGGCAGCGATTTGGGGGGAATTACTGGGCATTGAGTCGATCAGCCGCCATGACAGTTTCTTTGCGTTGGGCGGTCACTCTCTGCTTGCCGTACGCATGGTTGAACGCCTGCGTCAGCAGGGGGTAGCACTGACGGTACGGGATTTGTTCCGGTCGCCCGTATTATCCGATCTGGCGAAAATGTTGGGACAGCATCGAGTTATTGAAGTCCCACCCAATGTTATTACCCCCGCGACACAGCAACTGACCCCGGCGATGTTGCCGTTGGTGGATTTAACCCAGGCAGATATTGACCATATTATTGAACAAGTGCCGGGTGGAGTAGAAAATATTCAGGATATTTACGCCTTATCGCCATTGCAGGACGGTATTTTGTTCCACCATTTATTGGCACAGGAAGGGGATACGTATCTGTTGAGTGGTCAGATGGCGTTTGCTGACCGTGCGTTGCTGGATCGTTATCTGGCAACGATGCAACGGATAGTCGACCGGCACGATATTTTACGTACCGCCTTTGTCTGGCAAGGGATATCGGTGCCGGTACAGGTGGTCTGGCGTCATGCCCCCTTGTCAGTGACCGAGCTAACGCTGGATCCGGCTGATGGCCCGGTCATTGACCAGTTAAGCCGCCGTTTTGATCCGCGTCATTATCGTCTTGACCTGGGTCAGGCGCCGTTACTGCACTTTGTGGTGGCGCAGGAAACCGATGGCCGTTGGTTCTTGCTGGAATTGCACCATCACCTGATTGGCGACCATGAAACGCTGGAAGTGATGCACCGTGAAGTGCAGGCCTGCCTGGCAGGGAAAGAGGCAAGCCTGCCTGTACCAGTACCGTTCCGCAATCTGGTGGCGCAGGTCCGGTTGGGCGTGAGTCAGGCAGCCCACACCCGTTTCTTTACCGACATGCTGGCGGAAGTGGCGGAGCCGACGCTGCCTTTCGGGCTGGCGGATGTCCATCTGGATGGATCGCAGGAAAGAGAATTTTTCCAGCTACTGACACCGGAACTGAATGACCGTTTGCGCCATCAGGCCCGGCAGCAAGGAGTGAGTCTGGCGGCTTTGTGTCATCTGGCCTGGGCACAGGTGTTGGCGCGCAGCAGTGGACAGGAAAAAGTGGTATTCGGCACCGTGTTGTTTGGGCGGATGACCGGCGGCGAAGGGACAGAGGGGGGAATGGGTTTGTTTATTAATACTCTGCCGTTACGGCTGGATATTGATGACACCCCGGTACAAGACAGCGTACAGGCCGCCCATCGCCGGCTGGCAGGATTATTAGTCCATGAGCATGCGTCATTGGCGCTGGCGCAACAGTGTAGCGGGATTGAACGCGGTACGCCGCTCTTTAGCGCCCTGCTCAATTACCGACACAATAGTCTCTCAGCGTCGTCGGATGAACCATTTGAAGGCATTGAATTTTTAGATGGAAAGGAACGCACCAACTACCCCTTTGGGTTGTCGGTGGAAGATTTTGGTAACGCGCTGGGATTGACGGCAAGTGTGGTGCCGCCATTTGAGCCAGAGCGAATATGGGGCTATATGCAGCAGGCACTGGAAAGTCTGGTGGACGCACTGGAGCACACCCCGGCTATGCCAGTGCGGGCATTGGACATTCTGCCGGAAGCAGAGCGTACCTTATTATTAACCACCTGGAACAGGACGGAGACCCCTTATCCTGCGGCGTTGTGTATTCATCAATGGTTTGAACAGCAGGCAGAGAAAACGCCAGAGGCCATAGCGCTGGAATATCAGGGACAAACCCTCAGTTACGCAGAATTAAATGCCCGGGCTAACCGACTGGCCCATCAGTTGATTGCATTGGGTGTTGAACCGGATCAACGGGTCGCCATTTGCGTGGCACGCTCACCGATCATGGTGGTGTCATTGTTGGCGGTACTGAAAGCCGGTGGCGCCTATGTGCCACTCGACACAACCTATCCGGCAGAGCGTCTGACTTATATCCTGAGTGACAGTGCCCCATCCGTGGTAGTGGCAGACCGAACCGGGCAGGCCGCACTGAGTGACAAGGTATTGGCCGGGCTGACGGTACTGGACCCGACGGTGCCGCTGGTTCAACCGGACAGTAACCCACAGGTTTCGATGTTAACGCCACAGCATCTGGCCTACGTGATTTACACCTCCGGCTCGACCGGCACGCCGAAAGGGGTGATGGTGGAACATCAGGCGATTTATCAGCGTACGCTGGGGGTGAATGAACGGTATGGCGTGACGGCACAGGATCGGGTATTGCAGTTTGCGGCGTTTGCCTTTGATGTCGCCGTCGAGGAATGTTTCTCGTCACTCTGTAACGGAGCCACGCTGGTGATCCGCGATGATAGCTGGCTGGCTTCTATATCAGAATTTATTGCTTTAGCCCGGGAAAACCGTATCACGGTGCTGCTCCTGCCCACGTTATTCTGGTCTGAATTGGCGGGCAGAGATAAAGGGTTAGCGCTGCCTGACGCGCTCAGACTGATGATTATTGGCAGTGAGGCCGTCCAGAAAAAAGCCCTTCAGGACTGGTTTGCCCAGGCCGGCCACCGTCCCCGGTTATTAAACGCCTATGGCCCGACAGAAAATACCGTTACGGCTACCTGTCAAGAAGTTTTCTCCCCAAACGATGACCGTGTTATCGGTCGGCCACTTAAAAATACCCGCATTTACCTGCTGGACAGCCACGGGCAACCGGTGCCGTTAGGTGGTGTGGGGGAAATCTATATTGGTGGCGTTGGGGTGGCGCGGGGGTATCTGAACCAGCCGATCTTAAGTGAAGAACGTTTTATTTCCGATCCCTTTAGTCAGGTATCGGATGCCCGGATGTACCGTACCGGGGATATGGCTCGTTATCTGCCGGACGGTAACCTGGAGTTTCTGGGCCGTAATGATCAGCAGGTGAAAATTCGCGGTTTCCGGATTGAACCGGGAGAAATTGAAACCCGCTTGCTGGAATACCCGGCGGTGCAGGAGGCGGTCGTGCTGGCACGGGATGACGGACAAGGTAAACGGCTGGTGGCCTATGTCGTGGCGGAAACTGGGGTAGCAGAAGCAGATGAAACGCTGGTTAACAATCTGCGTACCCATCTAAGTGTTGTTTTGCCGGATTATATGGTGCCGGCCGCGTTTGTGCGGCTGGACAGTTTCCCGCAGACCCCGAATGGTAAGCTGGATCGCCGGGCGCTGCCGGCCCCGGACGGAGAAGCCTTTGCCCGGCAGGCGTATGAAGCCCCACAGGGGGCAACCGAAATGACGCTGGCAGCGATTTGGGGGGAATTACTGGGCATTGAGTCGATCAGCCGCCATGACAGTTTCTTTGCGTTGGGCGGTCACTCCCTGCTTGCCGTGCGCATGATTGAGCGCCTGCGTCAGCAGGGGTTGGCCCTGATGGCACGGGAGTTGTTCCGGTCGCCGGTGTTGTCCGATCTGGCGAAAATGTTGGGGCAGCATCAGACCATCGAAATCCCGCCCAACGTGATTACTCCCGCAACACAGCAACTGACCCCGGCGATGTTACCGCTGGTGGATTTAACCCAGGCAGATATTGACCATATTGTCAGACAGGTGCCGGGGGGGGTAGAAAATATTCAGGATATCTACGCCTTATCGCCGTTGCAGGACGGGATTTTGTTCCACCATTTGCTGGTACGGGAAGGAGATACGTATCTGTTAAGTGGTCAGATGGCGTTTGCTGACCGGTCTTTGCTGGATCGTTATCTGGCAGCAATGCAACGGATAGTCGACCGGCACGATATTTTACGTACTGCCTTTATCTGGCAAGGGATATCAGTGCCAGTGCAGGTTGTCTGGCGTCATGCCTCCTTATCCGTAACAGAGCTGACGCTGGATCCGGCTGACGGCCCAGTCATCGACCAGTTAAGCCGACGTTTTGATCGCAGTCATTATCGTCTTGACCTGGGTCAGGCGCCGTTACTGCACTTTGTGGTGGCACAGGAAACCGATGGCCGCTGGTTCTTACTGGAATTACATCATCATATGATTGGCGACCATGAAACGGTGGAAGTAATGCACCGTGAAGTGCAGGCCTGCCTGACAGGGCAAGAGGCAAGCCTGCCTGCGCCGGTGCCGTTCCGTAATCTGGTGGCGCAGGTCCGGTTGGGGGTGAGTCAGGCAGCCCATACCCGTTTCTTTACTGAAATGTTAGCGGACGTGGCGGAGCCAACCTTGCCATTCGGGCTGGCGGACGTCCATCTTGATGGATCGCAGGAAAGAGAATTTTACCAGCTACTGACACCGGAACTGAATGACCGTTTGCGCCATCAGGCCCGGCAGCAAGGAGTGAGTCTGGCGGCTTTGTGTCATCTGGCCTGGGCACAGGTGTTGGCGCGCAGCAGTGGACAGGAAAAAGTGGTATTCGGCACCGTACTGTTTGGACGCATGGCTGCGGGAGAAGGGGCAGGCAATGGCATGGGCCTGTTTATTAATACTTTACCGTTGCGGTTAGATATGGATGACACCCCGGTACAGGACAGCGTACAAACCGCTCATCGCCGGCTGGCGGGATTATTAACCCATGAGCATGCGTCACTGGCGCTGGCCCAACAGTGTAGCGGGGTTGAACGTGGCACTCCGCTCTTTAGTGCTCTGTTAAATTATCGGCACAATACGCTCTCAGCGCCGTCGGATGAACCATTGGCAGGCATTGAATTTTTAGACGGAGAGGAAGGAACCAACTACCCCTTTGGGTTGTCGGTGGAAGATTTTGGTGACGCGTTGGGATTGACGGCAAGTGTGGTGCTGCCGTTTGAGCCGGAGCGGATATGCGGCTATATGCAGCAGGCGCTGGAAAGTCTGGTGGACGCACTGGAGCACACCCCGGCTATGCCTGTGCGGGAATTGGACATCCTGCCGCAAGCGGAGCGTACCTTATTATTAACCACCTGGAACACAACGGAGACCCCTTATCCTCCTGCGGCGTTATGTATTCATCAATGGTTTGAACAGCAGGTACAAAACACCCCGCAGGCCATAGCGCTGGAATATCAGGGACAAACGCTCAGTTACGCAGAATTAAATGCCCGGGCTAACCGGCTGGCGCATCAGTTGATTGAGTCAGGGGTCGGGCCGGAGCAACGGGTCGCCATTTGCGTGGCCCGCTCACCGGCCATGGTGGTGTCCCTCTTGGCCGTCCTGAAAGCGGGGGGGGCCTATGTGCCACTCGACACAACCTATCCGGCAGAGCGTCTGACTTATATCCTGAGTGACAGTGCCCCATCCGTGGTAGTGGCAGACCGAACCGGGCAGGCCGCACTGAGTGACAAGGTATTGGCCGGGCTGACGGTACTGGACCCGACGATGCCGCCAGATCAACCGGACAGTAACCCACAGGTTTCAACGTTAACACCCCAGCATCTGGCCTATGTGATTTACACCTCCGGCTCGACTGGCACGCCGAAAGGGGTGATGGTGGAACATCAGGCGATTTATCAACGTACGCTAGGGGTGAATGAACGGTATGGCGTGACGGCACAAGATCGAGTATTGCAGTTTGCGGCGTTTGCCTTTGATGTTGCCGTCGAGGAATGTTTCTCGTCACTCTGTAACGGAGCCACGCTGGTTATTCGTGATGATAGCTGGCTGGCGTCCATACCGGAATTTATTACCTTAACCGGCGAAAACCGTATCACGGTGCTGTTCCTGCCCACGTTATTCTGGTCTGAACTGGCGGGCAGAGACAAAGGGTTAGCGCTGCCTGACGCGCTCAGACTGATGATTATTGGTAGCGAGGCCGTGCAGAAAAAAGCCCTTCAGGACTGGTTTGCCCAGGGCGGTCACCGTCCCCGGTTATTAAACGCCTACGGTCCGACAGAAAATACCGTCACCGCCACCTGTCAGACCGTTGTCTCCCCTGAGGATGACCGTTCCATCGGTCGGCCGCTCAGCAATACCCGCATTTATCTGCTGGACAGCCACGGGCAACCGGTGCCGTTAGGCAGTGTGGGGGAAATCTATATTGGTGGCGTGGGGGTGGCACGAGGTTATCTGAACCAACCCATTTTAAGTGAAGAACGTTTTATTCCTGACCCCTTTAGCCCTGTCTTGGGTGCCCGGATGTACCGTACCGGGGATATGGCTCGTTACCTGCCGAACGGTAGTCTGGAATTCTTTGGCCGTAATGACCAGCAGGTGAAAATTCGTGGTTTCCGTATAGAACCGGGGGAAATTGAAACCCGCTTGCTGGAACACCCGGCGGTGCAGGAGGCGGTTGTGTTGGCATTAGATGACGGGCAGGGTAAACGGTTGGTGGCCTATATCGTCGCGGCAGCAGATGAAGCGTTGGTCAACAACCTGCGTACTCACCTGAGTGCAATTTTACCGGATTATATGGTGCCGGCGGCCTTTGTGTGTCTGGACAGCTTCCCACAAACCCCGAATGGTAAACTGGATCGCCGGGCGCTGCCGGCCCCGGATGGAGAAGCCTTTGCCCGGCAGATTTATGAAGCCCCACACGGAGAAATGGAAATCGCATTGGCGGCGATTTGGCGGGAAGTCTTAGGGATTGAACAGATCAGCCGGCATGATAATTTCTTTGCCCTGGGCGGTCATTCATTGCTGGCGATGCAGGTAATGAACCGGATAGCAGTTTTAGGGGGAGAGTTGCCACTGAGTGAACTGTTTAGCTCCCCTTCTTTGGCGGCCCTGGCTGAAAAACTCCATATTCGGTTTGATCAACAAATCACATTGCCTCCTATCCTGCCTGTCTCCCGTGAGGGGGGACTGCCACTGTCATTCGTTCAAGAGCGCATGTGGCTTCTGACGCAATTTAGGGGTGCCAGTGAACACTATAATATGCCGCTCGTGTTACATTTGCGTGGGCAACTGGATATCGCAGCCTGGCAGCAGGCACTGGATGTGTTATTTGCCCGTCATGAAGCCCTGCGCTCGGTCTTTGTTTCTGTTGACGGTCAGCCTCAGGTCCGCCTGCTGGTGGCAGACCGTGGACTGCCGTTGGTTTATCATGACCTGCGCGGGTGCCCGGATGCCGAAACAGAGTTAAAACGACTGCGTACTGAGGAGGTGTATGAGTCATTCGATCTCAGCCAAGGGCCGCTTGTTCGGACGATGCTTATCCGGCTGGCGGATGACGACTATCAGTTTTTACTGACCCAGCACCATATTATTTCCGATGGCTGGTCAGTGAAGGTACTGATAGATGAACTGAACTCTCTCTATACGGCTTTTCTGTCCGGGCAACCGGATCCTTTACCCGTGCTGGCGATCCAGTACCCTGATTATGCAGCCTGGCAGCGGCAGTGGTTTTCCTCTGAACATATGCAGGCGCAAGTTGACTATTGGCGCACGACGTTGGCTGATGCACCGGCTCTGCTGAATTTGCCGACAGACCGGCCACGCCCGTTGGAGCAGTCGTTTGTCGGGCAGATTTTACCCATCAATTTGGATGTGGAATTAATAACCGCTCTGAAACGCCTGAGTGCGCAGCACAATGTCACGTTATTTATGACATTATTGTCTGCCTGGACGGTGGTCTTATCGCGTTTGTCCGGTCAGGAGGATATTATTGTTGGAACCCACAGTTCTGGCCGTAGTCGTCAGGAAGTGGAGCCATTAATTGGATTCTTCGTGAATACACTGTCGTTACGCACAAGAGTTTCGGGTGAGTTGACGGTAGCGGAGTTGCTGGCACAAGTCCGGCAAACCACGTTAGCGGCACAGGCGCATCAGGATTTGCCGTTTGAACAGATGATGGAAATTGTACAACCGTCACGCCAGCTAGACCATATTCCGTTGTGTCAGGCCGTATTTGCCTGGCAGGATTATGAAGATTCCGACTGGACATTGCCGGGGCTGACAGTGTCATCAATTGCTCATGATTTAAATATTACCAACTATGATCTCGAAATAGAGTTTTTTGAAGAGAATGGCATAGTTGCTGGGGCGGTAAGTTATGCCACCGCCCTGTTTGATCAATCGACCATAGAGCGGCACATTGACTATTTGCTTACTGTGCTGCAAACCATGGTAGATAACCCCCAACAGCGGATCAGGGAAATTGATATTCTGATATCAGCAGAGCAATAGTATTAATTTCACCTTACTATAAAAATCCGGTATCGATTATTTATACCGGATTTTTGAGATGCCTCTTTAATATTGTTGTTTCTCTGTAAATTAGGGTTAGCTCCCGCCAGATTAGGCGGGAGCTAATAGAAGAGATGTATTACTCTGTTTTATCCGCATATTCGCACAGATCTTCAATAATACAAGATCCACAGCGTGGTTTACGGGCAATACAGGTATAACGACCGTGTAAAATCAGCCAATGGTGGCAATCTACTTTGAATTCATCAGGTACAACTTGCAATAGCTTCTTTTCGACTTCATCGACATTTTTTCCCGGAGCAAATTGAGTCCGATTGCTGACACGGAAAATATGGGTATCGACAGCTATCGTCGGCCAGCCAAAGGCCGTGTTCAGAACAACATTGGCCGTCTTACGACCGACGCCCGGTAATGCTTCAAGCGCTATGCGATTTTCCGGTACTTCGCCTTGATGCTTTTCCAGCAGGATCCGGCAGGTTTTAATTACGTTTTCGGCTTTGGTGTTATATAACCCGATAGTCTTTATATACTCTTTTAAGCTATCAACGCCCAAATCAAGGATGTCCTGTGGCGTGTTGGCAACCGGATAAAGTCTTGCAGTTGCTTTATTGACGCTGACGTCCGTTGCTTGTGCTGACAGCAATACTGAAATCAGCAGTTCAAATGGTGAATTGAAAACCAGTTCAGTCGTTGGATTAGGGTTGTTATCCCGTAAGCGGGTTAAAATTTCGACCCGTTTTTGTTTATTCATATCTGATTACGCCTTTATCCTCTTGTGATATGGCTGCCACAGCCTTTTTCTATGTTGTCATAGCGACGCGTTTTAGCATCTGTACGGCTTTTAATTCGCTCATCAATGATATATTTCCCGGCCAGCATCAAACCTAATCCAATAAATGCACCTGGTGGTAAAATGGCTAGCAGGAATGGGGAATCCATATGCACAATTTCAATACGTAATGATTTAGCCCAACTGCCTAATAATAGATCTGCACCGTCGAAAAGTGTGCCATTACCCAGAATTTCACGTATGGCGCCAAGTACGAACAGGGCAAATGTTGCCCCAAGCCCCATTGCAATACCATCAAGCGCGGAGTGATAGATTGAGTTTTTTGATGCGTAGGCTTCTGCACGTCCGATAACAATACAGTTAGTCACAATTAGCGGGATAAAGATCCCCAATGATTCATATAATCCGAATGCAAAAGCATTGATTAACATCTGAACGGCACTGACAACAGATGCAATGATCATCACATAAATAGGGATACGGATCTCATGAGGAACCCAACGGCGTAAAGCTGATACGGCGATGTTGGTGCTCAACAGAACCAGTGTCGTTGCCAATCCCAGTCCCAGTGCGTTAGTAGCAGTAGAAGAAACCGCCAAAAGGGGACAAAGCCCCAAAAGTTGTACTAATGCGGAGTTGTTTTTCCATAACCCCTGAAGAAATAGGTTTTTGGTTTCACTCATTTATTTTGCTCCACATGTGGGTAATGAAGAAAGTTGTGCCGGAATGGTTTCCATATAGAGAGTTGTCCGTTTAACGGCATTGACAATAGCACGAGGAGTGATGGTTGCTCCCGTAAACTGATCAAATTCCCCGCCATCTTTTTTAACCGCCCAATGAGTATCATTATTGGAAGCGATTTTCTTGCCAGAAAAAGCATAGATCCAATCGGATATACGGGTATCAATTTTATCTCCTAACCCCGGAGTTTCATGATGTTCGGTAACACGCACACCAAGTACTTTGCCAGAAAAATCTGCGCCTACCAGTAGTTGAATAGCTCCTGAATAGCCATCAGGTGCAGTGCTTTCTATTGCAGCAGCAACCGGAGTACCGTTTTTACGTGCCAGATAGAGACGATGGGATTGTTGATTACCTAAAGCATCTGCGGTTACCAGATAACATTCACTTAGCATATCGTTGTCATACAGCGTGGGAGGAACAACCTGATCCAATAATACCTTATGCTGTAACGCTGCTTGTTCTGCAATCCGGTCTTTTGTCAATGAATAAACAATTGCCGTTAACCCGGTGGTACAAGCGGCAAAAATTGCGAGGGTAATACCGTGACGTCGCATAGTTTCTAACATGGCAGCTCCCTTATTTATGGCCGTAAGCACGGGGTTGTGTGTAATTGTCGATAAGTGGTACGCAGATATTTGCTAATAAAACAGCGAAAGCCACGGCATCTGGATAGCCACCATAGACACGGATAACCCAAATCAGCAAACCAATTACGGCTCCATAAATCAAACGGCCTTTCGGTGTAGTTGATGCGCTGACCGGATCCGTCGCAATAAAGAATGCGCCTAACATGGCTGCGCCGGAAAAAATTTGCAATAAAGGAGGTGAATAACGGCTTGGATCGATCAGCCAGCTAACTAAAGCACAACTTCCCAGTACAAGGATAAATGTGGTCGGGATTTGCCAGTTAATCACTTTGCGATTCAGCATGATTAATCCACCAAACAAGTAAGCCACATTGACCCACTGCCAGCCAATTCCTGCCAGAGTACCTTGCAATATCGGTTGCTGTAATACTTCATTAATGTTGTGGGTCAGTCTGCCGGTTTTGAAGCTATCCAGTGGCGTAGCCTGACTTAATCCATCAATTCCTTGTTGAAGTTGTATCAGAGTCGAACCATCAGGTGTGTGTCCTGTAAAGATCACCATCAGGCAATCCCACGGAGTCAACGTCATGATTTGTAACGAGGCTGGTGGCATCCAGCTTGTCATCTGTACAGGAAATGAAATAAGTAAGACAACATAACCTACCATAGCCGGATTAAATGGATTTTGTCCAAGCCCGCCATAAAGATGTTTAGCAATAATGATGGCAAAGAAAGTACCGAGTATGATCAACCACCACGGTGCCAGCGGCGGCAGACTAATGCCAAGCAGTAATCCGGTCACTAATGCCGAATTATCTTTAAGGTAGGGAATGACCAGTTGTTTCTTTAATGCAATAGCTACAGATTCAGCCATCAATGCGGTAATGATTGCCAACAGGATTTGGATCAAAGTTCCATAGCCAAAGAAATAGGTTTGCACTGCGATACCCGGTATAGCAGCTAAAGCCACCCATAACATAAGCTGGCTGGTATTTTTCTTACTGTGTGTAAAAGGCGAACTGGCGACTTTTAACAGGTTATTGTCAGTTTTGACTGGCCTAAATTTCATCGATAAATGTCACTATTCTGTTAGAGTTTCTTGTTTTTCTTGAGCGGCTTTTTTCGCTTTTACGCGGGCAATGGCGGCCTCGACAGCAGCTTTACGGGGATCAACCTCTTCGGTAACCACGGCTTGAGCTTCTTGTTGTGGAGCAGGTTCAGGCTGAGTTTGAGCGGCTTTCTTTGCTTTTGCACGGGCAATGGCGGCTGCGACAGCGGCTTTGCGGGGATCTTGTTTTTCATCCATGCTATTTTGTTGTGAAATTTCTTGTGACGTTGTCACTTCTTGGTTTTGTTGTGTGGCCTTTTTCGCTTTTGCTCTGGCGATAGCTGCGGCAAGAGCAGCTTTACGAGGATCTTCACTTTCAGCGGATGTTATTGTTGCTGTGGTTTGAGTATTCGATACCTGTTTTTCTGTCTGACGAGCACGTAATTGCTCTTTTCTGGCTTTGCGTGCTGCAATGGCTGCTGCATTATCAGGTGATTGCCCGGCTTGTACGGTGATTGACTCGCCAGCGTTGGACTGTTTTTCTTTCACGCGAGCGAGAGCCGCCTGTACAGCACTTTTATCCTGATTGTCTATTTGAACTATCGCTTTTTTATGGCGTTCTTCGCGAGCCAGTTTCTCGCGTTCCAAACGTGCTTGTTTAGCTTCAAACCGAAGCTTAGCTTCAGTTGATCGGCGAGCTTCGGCATCGATAGCGCGTATTTCGGCTTTTTCCTGCCGATAATACTGAACAAGAGCAATATTGCTAGGGCATACGTAAGCACAAGCACCACACTCAATGCAGTCAAATAAGTTGTGGTTCTTGGCTTTTTCATGCTCTTGACCACGGCTGAACCAGTAAAGTTGCTGGGGTAATAACCCGGCCGGACAAGCTTCAACACATAATCCACAACGGATACAGGCTTCTTCAGTCGCTTTAGGTTCCATTTCCTGGGTGGAAGGGGCAAGTATACAGTTGCTGATCTTGACGATAGGCACATTCAGATCAGGTAAAGAAAAGCCCATTAATGGCCCACCCATAATGACCATTTGCTCTGACTGAGGTTTAAATTTGGCTTGTTGTAACAGAAATTGAACAGGTGTACCTAAACGAGCCCAGAAATTGCCCGGTGAGTTGATGGCTTCTCCCGTCAGAGTGACAACGCGTTCGATTAAGGGTTCTCCGTCAATAATGGTTCGTTTGATGGCCATCACCGTACCAACATTTTGCATAAGAACACCAATACCGGAAGAACGTCCGCCAGTAGGGACTTCTTTGCCCGTCAGGATTTTGGTGAGCTGTTTTGCACCACCGGATGGGTATTTTGTTGGGATAACGCGCACGGCAATCGATTTATCGTCTTTCAGAACATTTTTCAGGGCATCAATTGCTTCAGGTTTGTTATCTTCAATCCCGATCAAAACCTGTTTCGGATTGAGCAAATGTATCAAAATGCGTATGCCTTCGATAATTTCACCGGCATGTTCCTGCATCAAGCGATCATCAGCCGTGATATAAGGCTCACATTCCGCTGCGTTGATGATCAAAGTATTGATATGACTTCCACCACCTTTTAATTTTGCGGCGGTTGGAAATCCTGCACCACCAAGACCAGCAATACCGGCTTGATGAATACGTTGCAGCAAAGTATCAGCATCAAGGGATGTGTAATCCGCGGTTTGGATGCGTTCACACCATTGATCTTCTCCATCTGGACGCAGGCGGACACAGAGTTCTTTCAACCCAGAAGGATGGGCTGTAACACAAGGTTCAATCGCCGTGATAGTACCGGAAGTGGATGCATGAACGGGTACAGTTCTGCCAATCCCTATTGTCAGCGGTTGGCCTTTAAGTACTTTGTCCCCGGCTTTAACCAGTAGCTCTCCCTCCGGGCCAATATGTTGCTGTAAGGGAATAATCAATTCTTCTGGTAACGGAGCATAGCGTAATGGCGTACGGCTGGATTGCAGCTTCATCTCTGGTGGATGAATACCGCCATCAAAATCCCATATTTTGTTTTTGTTAAGCAAATTGAATAGATTAAACATTGGCTTTAACCTCAACAGGCTTAGCAGAAGATATCAACATGGGTTCTGGCTCAACTGGAATATTTTTAACCGGAATGGAGTTTAAATCCCATTTCCAGTTTGATGTTGTGGTTGCAACGGGGATCATCGTAATGCAGTCGGTCGGGCAAGGTGCGACACATAAGTCACAGCCAGTGCAGAGATCTTCAACTACAGTGTGCATTGCGCGATTTGCGCCGATAATGGCGTCAACAGGACATGCCTGAATGCACTTTGTACAACCTATGCAATTTTCTTCATCAATGAAGGCAACTTTCCTAACCGGGTTTTGTATGCTTTCATCGCCATTCAATGGTTGTGGATCAACCCCCAGTAATTCTGACATCTTGAGCATCACTTGCTCTCCGCCCGGGGCACATTTGTTGATCATCTCTCCATTGTTGGCAACAGCTTCTGCATAAGGGCGACAACCCGGATAACCACATTGCCCGCATTGGCTCTGTGGCAGCAGATTATCGACTTTTTCAACAATCGGATCTTCTTCCACTTTAAAACGGCGAGCGGCAAAACCCAGAATTAACCCAAAGATTAACCCGAGTATGCTTAATACACTGATAGCAATCCATAAAGATATCATTAGAATTTCACCAAACCACTAAAGCCCATAAATGCAAGGGACATTAACCCAGCAGTAATAAGCCCTATCGATGAACCACGAAAAGGGGCCGGAATATTGGCAACCGCCAAACGTTCACGAATTGCGGCAAATAGCACCATGACAAGGGAAAATCCAGCGGCAGCCCCGAAACCATATATCGCAGATTGTAAAAAATTATGTGATTGATTGACGTTCAGCAAAGCCACACCAAGCACAGCACAGTTTGTTGTTATCAATGGCAGGAAGATGCCTAATAAGCGATAGAGTGCAGGGCTGGTCTTGCGAACTGCTAATTCGGTGAATTGGACAACAACGGCAATCACAAGAATAAAACTTAAGGTGCGTAAATAAACCAGATCCAGCGGAACAAGAATGAAAGTATTTACCAACCATGAACTGATAGAGGCGAGGGTCAGGACAAAAGTGGTTGCCATCCCCATGCCAATGGCAGTTTCGAGTTTCTTGGATACTCCCATAAATGGACATAAGCCTAAAAACTTCACTAAAACGAAGTTATTGACCAAGACCGTGCCAATAAATAAAAGAAGGTATTCAGTCATTGCTATCCTGAAAATAAGAGATTTGATGAAAACAATATATGTTTATAGTCGTGAAAATGACAGAAACTCCCCCGCCTTGTGGTGAGGCAAGCGGGGGCAATGATAACAATCAATTTTAGGGGATGTTATCGATCTTGTGTGAAAGTCATTTTAACCCGATAAGAGCGCTTGATATAAGGAACAAAAACAGCAGCAGCTAATAGGGGCCAAAGTAGTGAGCGAATAGCCATTTCGTCGGGAATAGGAGAAAAAGCAAATGTTTTAATGGCAATAAGAACAGAAAGTGTTAACCAGATGATAAAAATACGTGGGAATCGTTTTGAACGAATAAAAAGCAACTTTAATACCCAAAACGTAAAACACCACATAATAGCCGTGGTTAATACAGAGATATACCACAGGATAGTGAAATTACCTCCTGTTTGGTGAATGACATTGCCTTGCTGAAAAAAAGTTATGACATATAACACTAACATTGAACTGGCAGCGATAAGCGTCATGATTAAATAAGCGGCAGGAGCCAATAACCAACCGTTGATACGGTAATAATCATTGGATTGATACATAAAAAATATTCTCTCCATGATGGGTATTCAGATACCAAAAGATAGTAACACAGGAATTAAGATTATTTGCTAATGAATAAGAGCTGGTGGTATTTTCTGATGCTTTGTTATAATAGTTTAACAAATGTTAAGAGGCAGTTATGAGTAATTCTCTGAAAGTTGGTTTGGTTGGATATGGTTATGCCAGTAAGACATTTCATGCACCATTAATTGCAGAGACGCCAAATGTTGAGTTAGTTGCCATTTCCAGTAGTGATATAGAAAAAGTTAAAAAAGATTGGCCAACCATTAATGTTGTCTCTTCACCAGAAGCGTTATTCAACGATCCAGATATTGACCTCATTGTTATCCCGACTCCCAACGATACCCACTACCCATTAGCGCAAAAAGCATTGTCTGCTGGTAAGCATGTTGTGATTGATAAACCTTTTACGGTTACGGTGGAAGAGGCAGAGGCACTTAAGAAGCAGGCGAAAGATGCTAACTTATTGTTGTCTGTATTCCATAATCGTCGTTGGGATGCAGGTTTTTTGACCGTTCAATCGCTGATTAAAGAAAATGTATTGGGAGAATTAAAGTATTATGAATCCCGTTTTGATCGCTATCGTCCGGTTGTTCGTCAACGCTGGAGAGAAGCGGCAGGAGCGGGTAGTGGGATTTGGTATGACTTGGGCCCTCATTTATTGGATCAGGCAGTTCAGTTTTTTGGTAAGCCTCAAGCCATTACAACAGACTTAGGTATGATACGCCCAAATGCTGAAACACCAGATTATTTTCATGCACAACTCAAGTATCCCGGGTTAAAAGTGGTATTACATGCATCAATGCTTGTAGCAGCGGAATCTCCCATTTATACCCTGCATGGAATGGCGGGCAGTTACATAAAATATGGTTTAGATACACAGGAAGAGTGTTTGAAAGCAGGCGAAAAGCCATCGCAGGAAGGTTGGGGTTATGATGCGCGCTATGGATATGTGACGTTGTCACAAGGTGATGGCTTGATTACGCAAGCCATTCCTAATTTACCGGGTAACTATGGTGCTTATTATGCTGCTATTCGTGATGCTATCTTGACAGGAAAACCTAACCCTGTGACCGCAGATGAAGCTATCTTGATTATGAAGTTGATTGAGGCAGGTGAAAAATCAGCGAAAGAGCAACGTACTGTGGTGATTGATTAACCTCAATTGATTAACTTTAAAGTAAGAGGAATGGCATTGATGGGCTGGTGGCAAAAGTTAAAAATCGATCCTTTTCTGTTAACACTGATTACCGTAGTAATGATTGCGTCATTTTTCCCCTGTGAAGGAGAAGTAAAGACGTGGTTCCAACATTTAACTACGGCAGCTATTGCATTGCTGTTTTTTATGCATGGAGCCAAACTTTCACGTGATGCGATTCTGGCAGGAATAGGGCATTGGCGTCTGCATTTAATTATTTTTTTTAGTACTTTTGTTTTATTCCCTATATTAGGTATGGGGTTACATTTCATTGTACCGGAATGGATGTCGTCAACGGTCTATATGGGATTTTTGTATCTTTGTGCTTTACCAGCCACTGTGCAGTCAGCGATTGCTTTTACTTCTGTTGCCAGAGGAAATGTAGCTGCCGCGATATGCAGTGCTTCAGCATCTAGTCTGTTGGGAGTCTTTCTTTCTCCATTACTTGTTGGTTTTCTGATCCAGATTCATGATGGTGTTGGTGATAGTACTGGTAATAGTGCTGTTCATCCTGATACATGGAAAGCGATAAAAGATATTATCCTGCAATTAATGGTGCCTTTTATTGTTGGTCATTTGTCACGCCCATTGATTGCCGATTGGGTAGAACGGCATAAA
Source organism: Xenorhabdus budapestensis (assembly GCF_002632465.1). Classification (GTDB taxonomy): domain Bacteria; phylum Pseudomonadota; class Gammaproteobacteria; order Enterobacterales; family Enterobacteriaceae; genus Xenorhabdus; species Xenorhabdus budapestensis. The sequence goes on from NZ_NIBS01000004.1 coordinate 231,460, forward strand.
AAGTTGGTCAATGTGACGGATCGTTCATCTATTTTACTGGTGGTGTATGTTGCATTCAGCGAAGCGGTTGTAGAAGGCATTTGGCATAAAATTGATGCTTATTCACTGGTTATGATTGGTATTGTCTGTTGTGTTCTGCTGGCAATGGTATTAACCATTAATGTATGCAGCTCACGCTTATTTGGATTCAGCAAAGAAGATGAAATTACCATCGTTTTTTGTGGCTCCAAGAAAAGCCTCGCCAATGGAGTGCCGATGGCGAATGTTTTATTTCCGGCTGCAATGGTTGGCATTATGCTGTTGCCGTTAATGATCTTCCATCAAATCCAATTGATGGTCTGTGCGGTACTTGCAAATCGGTATGCTGCCCGCCGAAAAAAGGCAGAGTGATCTTCTGCCTTTAAAAGTAAAAAGTACGATTTGTTATCATCTGTTAGCGGTTTGCAACTTTAGCGCTTAATGCTTGTTTCTCTGTTTCACTCAGGAATGCTGTTGCCAACCCATTAATCTGTGCCTGTCGTATCTGTTCTGGCGATAGTCCAGCGGCAGGCGAAGCAACGTTGTACTCATTGCGAATTTCAATTCCTTCAACGGCCGGGTCATCGGTATTGATTGATGCCAGAATGCCATGCTCAAGGAATTTTTTCAGCGGGTGAGCTGATAAGGAGCTGACGGTACTGGTTTGCAGGTTTGATGTCAGGCAGGATTCAACACCAATGCGGTTTTCCGCAAGATAATCCATGAGCGCAGGATCGGTGATAGCCTTAACGCCGTGGCCGATTCTGGTTGCTCCCAACTTGCGGATCGCGTGCCAGATGCTTTCTGCGCCGGCTGCTTCTCCTGCGTGTACACTGATGTTCCAACCCGCATCACGTGCCTGGATAAAATGTGGTTCAAACAGCTGCCCGGGGAAACCAAGTTCATCACCTGCCAAATCCATCGCAGTAATATGTTGTTTATGGGCAAGCAAGCCTGCTAATTCTTGAGAACAGGCTTTTTCTCCGAATGTTCTGCTCAGAATACCAATCAGGCGAATTTGGATAGCGTGTTGTTTGCTGGCGGCGTGAATACCGTCAATGACAGCTTCTACGACACCTTCAACCGGAAGCTGGTGTTTCATTGCCATATAGTAAGGTGAAAAACGGAGTTCAGCATAATCCAGTCCGGCATTGACTGCATCTTCTACGTTTTCTACCGCAACCCTGTGGCAAGCATCCAAATCAGCCAGTACAGCAACACCCCAATCAAGTTTTTGCAGAAAGCTAATAAGATTTGGCTCATTTTCAATGACCTGGACATGGGGACGCAGAGTTTCCAGTTCATAAGCAGGGAGAGCGATATTATGTTGACGACCAAGATCCAGAATGGTTTCAGAGCGAATGTTACCATCAAGGTGACGGTGTAAGTCAGTGAGTGGAAGCTGTGTATCAATCATTTTTTTGTCCTTCTTATCAGAAAAATATACAAAAAAGCCAGTCAACGCATTGACTGGCAATGAAAGCACTATTTATCGTTTTTTTTACGATGTTTTTACTGTGTCGGTCTTTTTAACCTTCAGCGTGTACTTTCTTGTAGGGAACCCTAATCGGGTTCTGTTCTATTACTCAGTAGCAGGAAATTCAGCTTCACTATCATGCTGATTTGATTCACCTGCATTATCATGGGAGTCGATGAGGTGATTATCAAGCAGGAATTGATGTAAGCTGGACTCTTTACCATTTAATTTCACTTTGCCGTTGGCGTAGTGGAGGTTGAGGTCAATGGCGTCATCGGTGTTAGTCACAACGTTAAGTGCAGCACCTTGAGCGGCTATAAATTGAACCTGCATGTTAGCGGTTTTTTCAGCTTTGTTTTTATCTTCACCTAAATATTCGCCTGATTTGGTGATTTGTTCAATCAGCATGGGCTTAGACAATTTGACATTAAGTGATAATTCCTGGAGTAGGGTACGGAGCTGTTCTTCTGTTCCCATTTGAGCGATTTTATTCAGATCTTCAGGAATGTTTTGCAGCGCAATCTTAAAATCTAATGTGCTTTCACCTTTACTGTTTTTCCAGCTAAATGGCACGATACTGAAGTGTGGATTGTTTTTCAGCAGTATTGGCAAGTGGCTGAAAAGATCAGCGGCCATATTCTGAGATGATTGTTCTAACTCTTTGGTAGAAAATGATTTTGCTATAATATCATTGTAGGTTTGCGAAAATTTATGAACGGCTTGACCATCCAAATTATCTGCGTTAAACACGAGTTTACCTGAACCGAAATCCAGATTGCCCATTTTGAGTCCATCGATTTCATAAGCAACACCAGTATTCACGTTCTCCTTGTTTTCACTCATTTTGGTTGAAATTTTTAAATTCGTGAGAAGGAAATCGTCTTTACCATTGGAACTTTTCGAGGTTATTTCGCCAATAGCATAGTTTTGATTGCCCAAATAGAGATCGAATTTACCTTTTTTATTGTCACCAGCGTTAAAATCAATACCCTTGAGAGTGATAATTCTTTTTTCTGAAGGTACATCTACGGTCAGTTCATCGCTTTTGATACTGAAAGAAAGCTCACTTAAATCACGGCTGATATCTGTGTTGATTTTGGCACCGGAAAAAGTGATCTTAGTTCCGTCTTTATTCGTATGTTCGACTGGCACAATCTCAATATTGGAAGATAAATTGCCGCTATAACTTACACTAGCATCAATGTTAAACAGAGATTTACCATTAGTAATTTCAAACAGTTCTTTTAGTTGATCACTCTGTTCAATTTCTGAATGGATAGAGGCCATTTTAGGGACGAAATTGAATTTTTTCAGGACTGAAATTGGGAATGGGCCATGATCGATATGAGATTTGAAGATTATTTTTTCGTTTGGTTTCATGCCCGCATTTTTTGCATCATCTTTTACACTCAGGATAAAACGGACGTCAGAGCTGAAAATACCACGCTGGAAATCTTTTACCTGCATTTCAAGCCTGCTATCGGGGAATGCATCTGTAAGTTCTGTGTTCATCTTCTGGACTGTTTTATCCAAACGAGCTTCAACTTTCTTCCCTGTGTACCAGGACGCACCTGTCCACGCTGCACCTAAAGCAACAATTACGCTTACAGCTACTAACGATTTTTTCATGTGGGAATTCCATCCTTATTTTGCGCATACAATATCATTGGGATATATGCGATATGTCTTTGGGTAAAAAAAGTTGTTAATTGTATAGGTTAACTAAAGAACTTTTAATCGCTTTTCAATAAAAATGTGATTAACAACCAATGGGTAAAAGTATAACTATATGAATTTAATCTATTTATTTGACACCTTGGCAAGTTTCCCATTGCCATGAGCAGTCATGATTTTCTCTATAGCAGATAAGAAGACTGATTCACCTGAGACTATTCTCAATTCTTGCTTACCAGAATTTATAGTCACCTGACCATCAAAGCAAAATAGAACTGATGCAGAATCATTCTCTAATACTATCGGTTGTGCTGAAACAGTATAAATTGAAAAATGAAAATCGTTGACGGGAACAGGGTAATTTAGAGCGTCTTTTTCCTGAGTTGGGATAGTTAACAACGTATCGGCCGATTTAGAGATAAAATCCAGATTAGCCATTAATTCAGGGACATCCATATGTTTACTGGTTAAACCAGCACGCAGAACATTATCTGAATTAGCCATAACTTCTAATGCAATACCTTCAAGGTAAGCGTGAGGAGTGCGGGCATAGAGAAACATTGCCTGTCCTGGTTGCAGTTCAACGATATTGAGCAGAAGAGGGGTAAACAGGCCATTATCATCAGGATAGAACACAGTCATCTTTCTGATGGTATCCCAAGGTTCTCCCCGGCGGCTATTTAATGCTGATTTTAATACTGCGATGGCTAAACTTTTCTGCTTGCCCTGCATGGTCAGTAACTGAGAAAAAAGAAATGATAAATTTTGCTCAGTGGGGTTTTGCATAAATGTTTGGATATTGGGATGTGCGCCAGAAACGTAACTAAGAAGCTCAGCAATTTCTGGTAAAGGCCGGAAAGCATTCATCGCTTTAAATGGCGTTAGTGCATACACTAGCTCTGGCTTATGGTTATCATCCTTGTAATTGCGTTGTGGTGAATCCAAAGGAATACCCGCAGCATTCTCCTTAGCAAACCCTTTTTCTGCTGATGGTTTATCAGGATGTACCTGAATAGAAAGAGGTTGAGCGGCGCATAACACTTTAAACAAAAATGGCAGACGTTGGAATTGATCCGCTACTTTTTTACCCAAATACTTTTCCGGATTTTGAGCGATAAGCTGTTTTAATGTGATAGGTTCGCCTGTTGCAGGATCAGTAACCTGAGAACTGCATTTCGGATGTGCTCCCATCCATAATTCTGCCATTGGCTGATTGTCAGGATTTTCGATGCCATAAATATTTGTCAGGGCGGTTTTACTCCCCCAATCATAATGTTGGATCTGGTTGGTCATTTTCAGCATGGCTGGATTTCCTATAATAAAAAATATACCTACTTATATAACAACAATACAATAAACACGATTAGGTCGCATTATCGATAGTAAATTTATGGCACTATAAACAAATGCCGACTAATTTATCTGCAAAGTTTGATCTGGCGTATTCAATTATTTTGTGTGCTAAGGAGATAGTAATGGCAGCCACTCGCATTGAAAAAGACTCAATGGGGCCAATTGAAGTACCTGCTGACCAATTATGGGGAGCGCAGACTCAACGTTCACTGGAACATTTCCGTATTTCTCAGGAGAAAATGCCAGTTGCATTGATCCATGCTCTTGCATTGACTAAACAGGCTGCGGCCAGTGTCAATATGGATCTGGGCCTCTTACCGAAGGAACGTGGTGAGGCAATTATCGCTGCGGCGAAAGAGGTATTAGAAGGCAAACACCCAACAGAATTCCCTCTTGCTATCTGGCAGACGGGGTCGGGCACTCAAAGCAACATGAACATGAATGAAGTGCTGGCGAACCGTGGTAGTGAGATCCTTGGCGGTCAAAGAGGCAATGAACGCTTGATCCATCCTAATGATGATGTTAACAAGAGTCAAAGTTCGAATGACGTGTTTCCAACAGCAATGCATGTTGCGGCCGTTATCGCATTGAGTGAGCATCTATTGCCTGAGCTGAAAGTACTGCAAAAAACACTGGCAGATAAAGCAGAAGCATTTAAAGACATTGTAAAAATTGGTCGTACTCACCTGCAAGATGCGACACCTCTGACTTTAGGTCAGGAAATTTCAGGTTGGGCCGCAATGCTGGTTCATAATCTGAAACACATTGAAGATAGCATTCCTCATGTATGTGAATTGGCGCTGGGTGGAACAGCCGTTGGAACGGGCTTGAATACTCATCCTGAATATGCAGTTCGTGTTGCGAAAAAGATCGCTGAATTATCCGGGCAACCTTTTGTAACTTCACCAAATAAATTTGAAGCACTGGGTACTTGTGATGCACTGGTTCATTCCCATGGTGCATTGAAAGGTTTGGCTGCATCATTGATGAAAATTGCCAATGATATTCGCTGGCTGGCTTCTGGCCCTCGTTGTGGAATCGGTGAAATCTCCATTCCTGAAAATGAGCCGGGCAGCTCTATTATGCCAGGTAAGGTTAATCCGACTCAGTGTGAAGCGATGACTATGCTATGTGCGCAAGTCATGGGTAACGACGTAGCGATTAACATTGGCGGCGCATCTGGTAACTTTGAGCTGAACGTCTTCCGCCCAATGGTTATTCATAATTTCTTGCAGTCTGTTCGTTTGCTGGCGGACGGTATGCGCAGTTTCAGTGAACATTGTGCTATCGGTATTGAGCCTAATCGTGCCCGTATTACTCAGTTGTTGAATGAATCTCTGATGCTGGTAACTGCGCTGAATACCCATATCGGTTATGACAAAGCGGCAGAAATCGCTAAGAAAGCACATAAAGAAGGTCTGACTCTAAAACAGTCAGCAATGCAACTGAGTTATCTGACCGAAGCTGAATTTGACGCTTGGGTGCGCCCGGAAGATATGGTTGGCAGCATGAAATAATAACTCTTGCTGATTTTGGTATTGGCTGATGTAAGACCGGAGGGTAAATCCTCCGGTTTTTCTATTTCTACATCAGCCAAATTGGTCGCCTTATATTTCCCGATAAAGGTGTAAACGCGGTATCACGAGCTCAAGTGGTTTTGCTTTAGGTTTATGGCGGTATTTGATTGCATTGGCATTATAGTTCGATAACGTACCCACTTTGGGTTTGATCTCACTGTTTTCAGTATAAAAAGCGATGATTGGCAGAGGGCAGGCATACTGAACCTGTTTTTGTATTTCTGAATACCAAACGCGAGCTATGGGTTGTACTTTTACTGGTCGTTTAATTTTCAAAACTACATCATCGGGTAGCTTTTTGATATCTGTGATTTCTAATGCAACCAATGCAGCCCATTGATCGCTGGAGTAGGGGGGAACGGCTTTTCCGGCATTATAACTTTTTTCCAACCGTTCAAGAACTTGTTGTTTGGTCACTTTATTAATGATGTTTTTGTTGGCCCAACCAAAATTGATGGTATCTGGGTTCACGAGGGGAGTTATCGTGCGATAGGCATTTAAGGTAATTAAACCACGTAAATGATCGTGGACAAATTCAAATCGTTGCTCTTTGCTAACCCCTGATTCTTTAGTTACGATGTTTTCCAGCTCGGCTTTGAGTTGATTAACTTCTTTTATAACATCCATTGCAGTTTTATATTGCTGGTGGCTTACAGAAAAACATAGTGCGCCTGGCAATCGACTTGCTGCTTTGCTGCTGATATTAGGGTGGTTATGGTGTATGAATAGCTTCTGATAGAAGCTTAAACCTAAGCTAAGTGCTTCATTTCCTTGTAATGGATTCACATTAATTTCGGTAATTTGCTCATGTTCTTCGCCTTTTTCAATTTGTGGTAATTGAAATACCCGGGCATCAATAAGCGGATATTTTATCAACAACTCAATCAGCTCAGCCAATTTTTCTTCCTGTTTTTTAAAACAGGATGTAAGTGATTCTATTGAAAGGTATTTATTCATATCTTATTGCTCTGATTTTCAAGCCAACGATTTTTTACTCATTTAGTTACAACATACTATTAAACAAAATCAAAAAACAGCTCAACCACCCAAAAAAGAAAAAAATAAAGTCAAATAGGGCAGATAAGGAGAATTAATCTTTGAAATGGGTTATTGATAAACATTTATAGATTGTGTTAAAAACTAAAAACAAGTATCCCCTTAATTTTTTAAATTAGTGATCGTGAATAACTAATTAGTTAGCAAACTCATAAGAAATTCTTTCAATTTTAAAAATTTTATTTGTAAAATTTACATGCAGAGGTGGTTTAATATGAATAAATTAATTAAGCCAGTAAATTCTTTTACCAAGATCGTTGATACATTATTACCATATTCTGAGTCAGTCTCATCTGAACAACCAACACAAGGTACGTTGATTAAAGTTGAGCGTGAATTTGCTAAGTTTTTTTTACTTGAGAAGGGATATGTAAATATTCGCAGGCTAGGTGATGATTTAATCATTGCAACAGTGTTTTCACCGTATGTTCTGGGCTTATCTTTCTATTCTGGTGCAGAAGTTTATTACTCTATCGAACTTGGCCCTGACTGTAAGATATATCAATTACCTCGTATTAGTGCGTTAGGTGCTATAAAGAAACACGATCTTTACAGGGAGTGGATGAGAGTAGTCTCTTATAAAATGGCTTTTTTATATGCGAGGGATATCAGTATATTTCGTCATGGCGCTAAAGAGATTGTATGCAGCTTATTATCCCGCCTTATCACTTTGCCAGACGATTTCAGAGAAAATATATCTGTTATCAAATATATAGAACAGCGATGCACACTTTCACGTAGTTGTATACAGCGTATATTATTTTCTCTAAAAAAAGACAAACACATTGAAATAATTGATGGTTATTTAAGCAAGGTTAATTTATTACCAACAGAATCACATTATTAATCATTAAACTTTATGCTGTTAATTTATTGAGCTTCATTCCTAAATAAAAAGTAAGTATTGTTAATAATGAAATAAAAATGGCAACACCATTCCATTGATAAAATGACTAAAACATTCCGCCTAATGTTCCTGATATACTTGAACCTGCATAATAACAAAATAGGAGCCCCAAGCTTAATTCACTGGGGGTCACAAATGACATTGAAAAAATCTAGTATAAATAACAATTTTTCTTGAATAACAAAAGTGATGATGATTATTATTAATATCACTATTTGCACAATAACAACGAGGTATCAAAATGCGTATTGGGATGAGTGTCGCGGCAGCGTTACTGGGAGTGGTATCAACATCGGCTATGGCGTTGGAATATCCTCTGGGGCAACCAGTTATCAAAAATGGCATGGAAATTCAAGGTGTTTACTTGCAACCGATCACCATGTCGATGGAAGGCAAACATAAAATGCACCATCTGGCGGCTGAAAAATCCGATATTCATCTGGAAGCGGATATTCACGCGGTCGAAGAGAATCCAAATGGTTTTGCCGAAGGGGATTGGATCCCATATTTGAAAGTCGATTATAAGGTTACTAAGTTAGATGAGCCGAAAAAAACACAATCCGGCACATTTATGGCAATGGTCGCCAGCGATGGTCCTCACTATGGTGAAAATTTGAAACTGAATGGTTATGGAAAATACCGTGTGGAATATCGTATTTCCCCGCCAAGTATGAATGATGAGGTTACATTCGGGCGTCATATCGATAAAGAAACTGGCGTGGCGGCATGGTTCGAACCATTTAGTGTTTCGTGGGACTTCGATTACGCCGGAACGGGTCGCAAAGGCAGTTATTAAGTTATTGGAAACAGCGAGCAATAATAAAGCGCTCGCTGTTATTAGACATTGGACGTCACGCTCTCGTCGAGGTTTATCATGAAATCATTCATTTTCACTCTGTGCATCGCGGTCGTATCGTTGATTTATGTGCCCATGGTGATTGCCGCTGAAAAATTTACCATTGAACTTGAAATGAATAACGGTAAGTTAACTCCACCGGTGTTAAATGTGCCTGCGAAAACGCCCGTTCGGATCAAAATTCGCAATACCGGTACGGAGCCTGTTGAATTTGAAAGCACGCAATTGCGTAAAGAAAAAGTCTTGGCGCCCGGTGCGAGCTCGGTGGTGGTGATAGCACCGCTTAAACCGGGAAAATATACATTTTTTGATGATTTTCATCTCGCGCACCCCGTCGGTGAGATAATAGCTGAGTAATCATTTGGTTGCAGGATATGGTATGGGACAAGTTCTTTTTGTGGTATGGCGCGAAAGCTTTGAGGCGCTACTCGTAGTCGGCATTATTTATGCGTGGATCAAACAACACCCTGATGCAGAGGCAGGGCGCCGTTATTTATGGAGCGGTGTCGCACTTGGGGGGGCCTTATCCCTCTTTTTAGCCCTGTTAATTTACGGCGTATTTAATGTGCTCGATGACAGCGGACAAACCTATTTTATGATTGGGATGTCGCTCTTTGCCTGTGTCCTTATCGTACAAATGGTGTACTGGATGAGCCAGCACAGCGCCTCACTTAAATCGGGTATTGAACACGAAATGGTTCGTAGCGCACAAAACCACTCTTGGTGGGGAGCATTGTTTATCGTCGCGATCGCGATTGCGCGTGAAGGTAGTGAAATCGTTGTTTTTCTCTCCAGTATCGTGATGGGGCTAACGCGAGATTCCATGTGGTCGTTTACGGGGGAAGTAGTATTAGGGATCGTGATAGCTGCACTGACATTGCATTTGTTCTTACTTAGCTATAAAAAAATTGCGTGGAAATGGTTTTTCCGTATCACTGGTATCGTACTGCTTTTCTTAGCATGTTCATTGCTTCTCAAAGGCGTGGAAGAGATTTCCAATGTGCTGTTAGAACACGATATTGAGCTGAATGATTTTCTCATCTACCCATTATGGGATACCAGCAATTGGTTAGATGACTCAGGGTTGATAGGGAATTTTATGGCTACCCTGTTTGGGTATCGGGCGCAACCTATTGGGGTAAGTGTGCTGACGTTTGCCGTTTATTGGGTCATCGTGATTGCGTTATTCCGTCGTCGGGGGCATCGTCATGCTACGTAATACGTTGAGAATGACTGTTTCACTATTACTGTTATTGAGTTTAGGCGCGGGGGCGGAAAAGTATCGTGCGGGGCTTCCAAACATCGGTAATGAAATCGTTATTGCCAAAGGGGATATTCCTACACCGACGCAATATCAACCGATGATTGCGGCCTATATGAAAACGATGGGCGTACAAGTGGCGGCCATTGAAGCGCAGTTAATAACATTGCAAGGTGCATTAAACGCAGGAAATTGGCAAGCGGCGCAGCAAGCGTATATTCAGGCTCATTATGATTATGAGACGATCCGCGCGGTGGTTGTTGTTTTTGGTCATGCAGATCGTGTGATTAACCCCCACGCTAGTTATTTTCTTGAACAGGAGCGCGATCCGAAATTTATCGGTTTTCATCGTGTTGAATACGCACTGTTTTCAACGAACGATAAATCGGATGCTTTGGCAGCAACGCAAGCGCTACTGCGTAATGTACAAGATTTAAAACAGCGTGTAGCGGTGGAAACGCTCCCGATAGCAAAATTAGTGCAATCCGCGGATGACAGCATTGAGCTTATTTTAGAGACAAAACTCGGCGGTGATGAAAACCGCTATAGTCGCAGTGACTTGGCGGATATTGCGGCAAATTTGCAAGGTGCGCGCTGGATAGTTGACGGGTTGGCGCCATTTTTACCCTCTGAAATAGTGACATCACTCAATACGCAATTTGATACGCTTGATTCCGTGATGGCGAATTATCGCTCTGCACAAGGGCAATATTTCCATTATGAGCAACTCTCTCATCGGGATAAACAACAGCTTTACGCCCAACTGACACAGTTAGCGGAGGCGTTGTCTGGACTGCGGACAGCATTGAAGATAGATGTGTATTATAAATACCGGAACGAACCATGAAACACGAAAAAAACACGATCCCCAGTGAGAATGAATCGATTTCGCTGAGTAAACGCACGACGTTGAAATGGCTAGGAGCAGGCAGCATTCTGTTATCCGGTGGGACGCTGAGTTTACCGACAATGGCGATACCGGAAACGAAAACATGTGACAACCTCAGCCGCACACATACCATTCCTTATTTAGGAAAACATCAGGCGGGCGTGATCACGCCAGAACAAAAAGAAGCGATTTTTTTGTCGCTGAATTTAACAGTTTCCACGCTTGATGAGGTTGAAGACGTTTTTAAGCGCTTGACACAATGTATTGCTCGATTAACGCAAAACCGGCAGGCGGAAAAAATCACGAATGATCGTATGCCGCCAGCAGAATCTGGGATTCTCGGTAGTTATTTAGCGGCAGATGATTTAACCATGACGATTTCACTCGGTCATTCGCTCTTTGATAACCGTTTTGGGTTAACCTCGCTAAAACCGGAAAAATTTGTTGCGATGACCGCGTTCCCAAATGACCGCTTAGAAGCGTCGTGGTGTGGCGGTGATCTCTTACTGCAATTGTGTGCCAATAGCCGAGAAACTGTGATTTATGCATTACGTGATGTTTTGCGTCAGCTATCGGGAAAGGTTGCACCGCTTTGGAAGATAGATGGTTTTTTACCTGCTCGCGATATTGAATGCAAAACAACGCCTATCAATTTGTTTGGATTTAAAGATGGCACAGGCAATGCCGATGCGAAAGATGATGACTTAATGAACTCCCTCGTCTGGGTTACGAAAAAAGAACCTGCGTGGATAGAAAATGGCAGTTATCAAGCCGTTCGTCTCATCCGCTTTGCATTGGAATTTTGGGATAGAACCCCGCTTGAAGATCAAGAGAATGATTTTGGACGACATAAAGCGAGCGGGGCGCCGATGGGAAAGCAGCATGAGCACGACGACCCCGAGTTTAATCGTGATCCACATGGCGATCGGGTGTTATTTGACTCCCATATGCGTCGAGCGGAGCCTCGAACAACCGAACGGCATGTTTCCAAATTACGTCGGCGCAGTTATAGTTACTCACTTGGGTTAACATCAACAGGGCAACTCGATATGGGGCTGATTTTTGTTTCATTCCAAAATGACCTGAAAAAAGGCTTTATTGATACCCAAAAACGGTTAAATGGTGAGCCCTTAGAGCGCTACATTAAACCTTTCGGCGGTGGCTACTATCTGGTTCTACCGGGTATATCATCCAAGTATGATTATCTTGGAGAGAGTCTGATCCGAGCCGCTCGCGCCCTCACTTAATTTATAACAGGCATGCATGGGCAATAACGATTCGATACACCTTTTTGATAAATACAGTTTTGCCCAATGCATATTGACAGTTCACTCTATTTCAACATCAGAGATAGTTGAATTTCTACTAATACCCACATGATTTCCTTTATATACCGATTCACTCCAGCAACAGAGCGTTTAACACAACATTTGTTCTCAAATATTATTGATGCAAATTGTTAATCAAAAGTAACAATCACGAGAAGTTCGTGTGAAAGATCACATTTTTGCTTCAAACGGATACCTTCTGCTTTAAACCGCGACATAATCGTTACTAATTATTTAGAGGCGCAAATTAAATAGCGGGAGGCACAGTGAGTGTGGACGTACAGCCAAGCCATGTTGACCAGATTAAGCAAATTAATATCGGTCTGGTCTATCGTCTGATTGATCAATATGGACCTATTTCACGTATTGCACTCTCTAAAAAAGCGCAGTTGGCTCCTGCCAGTATTACGAAGATTACACGAGAGCTGCTGGATGCTCACTTAGTGAAAGAAGTCGAGTTTCCTGATTTGGGGTTTCGTGGACGTCCAGCGACCGGATTGAAAATTGATAGTCAAGGGTGGCAATTTCTGTGTATACGTATTGATAATGGTAGCGTCGCATTTGGGCTTCGGGATTTAAGCAACAACTTGGTTGCTGAACAAGAATTACCATTTCTTTCATCCGAAAACCAAGATTTTCTGGACGATCTTGTTGCCCTGATTGATGATTTTTTCTTTCGGCATCAATCTCGTCTTGAGCGTTTGACTGCTATCAGTATTACCACTAATGCGATTGTTGATCCGATTAATAGAGTTGTTCATAGTTCACCGTATTACAATATCCAGAACCTTCCTCTTGGGTCATTTTTATATCGGTGTATCGGAGTGCCTATTTTTTTGCAGCATGGCATTACTGCGTGGACAATTGCAGAATCTTTATACGGGGCAGGGAAGAATTGTCAGAATATTATCCAGGTTGTCATTGATGACAATGTCGGTGTCGGTATTATGACAGCAGGGCAAATACTTCATGCAGGAAATCAAAGTGTTGTCGAAATAGGGCATACGCAAGTCGAGCCTGATGGTGAACATTGCTATTGCGGTAATACTGGTTGCCTGGAAACTGTTGTCGGCATCAAAAACATTTTGATAAAAGCACGGCAGTTAGCTCAAAAACAGCCTGATTCGTTAATGTCTACAAAAACACCTCTGACAGTTGAATGGCTTTGTCAGACTGCACAGCAAGGTGATCTTCTTGCAATAGAAATTATCCGTGATGTTGGGAAGAGAATCGGGGATATCATGGCGATTATGGTCAACATTTTCAATCCTGACAAAATACTGATTGGTTCGCCGCTGAATGCAGCGCAACATATTCTTTATCCTGTCATTCAACAGAAAATCACTCAGCTTTCACTTCCGGGATACAGTCAAAAAGTTGATATTGTTGCTACTGAATTTACTAATTCAGGAACTCTGCCAGCGGCATCATTGATTAAGCAATCACTATACAGTGGTCAGTTGCTGCTCGAAATCATGCAAGGATAGAACACATTTGATAAAACATTGAGCTAACGCAATCCCTGTCCCAAACACATCTCCTACACTTCAAGTCTGCTCGCTATAAACTTTAGTAGCCAGTTTATCTGTTACCACGGAAATGAATTTATGTTAACGCGCTTATTTGTTACAGGCACGGATACCAACATCGGTAAAACAGTTGTTACCCGCGCTTTACTGCAAATCTTTAATCATGAAGGGACAACCGCAGTAGGATATGAACTTCTTGCAAGGGAAGAAAGTCAAATTGACTTTGTTCAAATGACAAACTGTCTTAACAAATTGAGTCATAAAGCAGACCGCGTAATTGTTGATGGAGAGGGTGGCTGGCGTGCATTATCACAAGATAATGCGTTCTATTCTGATTGGGTAATGAAGGAAAAACTGCCTGTTATTTTAGTCGTTGGGATCCAAGCCGGATGTGTCAACCATGCCATTCTGACTGCCCAATCGATTATTAGTGACGGGTTACCACTGATTGGTTGGATACCCAATCGTATTAATCCTGGATTGGCACATTATGCAATAGTATTAGAGAGGTTACGTTGTCATATACCAGCCCCTCAATTAGGTGAAATTCCCTATCTTTTAAGGCCAGAAGAGCGGGATTTGTCTCATTATCTGGATATCTCAGTTATCTCGGCATTTGATACTTTATCTTTTGGTAATTAAGAAAAAATGGAAACAAAAAAGGGAGTTAACATATACTCCCTTTTTGTTTTTTTAATTGTGTTAGTTAGCGGACTTTTTCTCGTCAGCGGAGTGAGTGAATCGGGTATAAATAATTTTTTGTTTACCACGATTACAGCTTCCGACAATTTTCCCACTACCGTAATCCATCTGATCACTCGCAACAACTTCAAGGCTGAAGTCCGTTTTTTTAATACCATTATTAATGATTTTTTGGGCAATCTGTTCTTTCAGACTTTCGCACGTTACTATACCTTGTGAACTTATACCTTGTGAACTCACTATATTTTGTGAGTTTTGGCTTTGTAGATCTTGCGAAGCTTGTGTGACAGAAGGTACAAAAGCAGCAATAAACATAGCCCCGGTTAGCAAGAGTTTTTTCACCTTATCTCCTTATCTTATTGAAGTCGGTGTGGCTTATTCGGGGTCAATAGAGCGACCTGTTTTGATATCCAGACAGCGTTTTGTGTTCGGTTCCCAATAAGCATTCAGGTTAGAGTTTTTCAAACAAGCATCACGATTGTCAACGTCAATTTCATGTTTATTAAAATCTTTTTCCCTACGTTTATTAACCTTATTACGTAGAGACCGTTGATCGTTCCATTCCTCCTTGCTCTGTCGAGCATCTTCTTTGGTCATTGAGTTTTCACCCCCACCATTGATAGTGATGCAATTACTTGATGTACAAGGATTGGAAAAAGCAGGTGTCTGCCAAAATAATGGCAAAAGGAGAGAAATCACAGGGATAATCTTGGCTATTAAGGAATGATGAATATTCATGTTTTAACCTCTTTCATAAAGTATTCATTGAGTGATACCCGAAATAAAATATATCAATATTAGAAATCTACGTTATATCGGGTATAAAATAACACCTATAGCACTAACGATTCATCAAAAGATGGAATATTAATTCCTGTGTACATTCATACCTGCAAATGTTTGGCAAACCGGCATCATTTCTAATGTATTGATATTGACGCGGGCAGGTAGATTCGCAACCCAAAATACAGCTTCTGCAACATCATCAGCGGTCAGGGCATCAGCACCTTCATAAGTTTTATTCACTTTTTCATTATCACCTTTAAAGCGAATCTGAGAAAACTCTGTCCCTCCAACCAGCCCTGGTTCAATATCCGTTACCCGAATATTTTTTCCTAGCAAATCAGCACGAAGCCCTAAACTAAACTGTTTTACAAATGCTTTTGTTGCCCCGTATACGTTACCACCCGCATATGGCCAACTTGCTGCTATTGAACCAATATTAATGATATGACCGTGATTGATTTCTACCATCTTAGGCAACAAGCTTCGGGTCATGTTCACCAAACCTTTTGTATTAGTATCAATCATGGTTTCCCAATCATCAGGGTTGGCCTGATATGCTGGCTCTAGCCCTAATGCAAGACCAGCATTGTTCACAAGAACATCAATATTACGTAAGTTATCGGGTAATTCCCGTATAGTTTGCTCGATTGCGGCTCGATCTCTTACATCTAGCTGGATAGGATAAATATTTTCACCTAATTCTTCTTTTAACTTATCCAGACGCTCTTTACGACGCCCTGTGACAATGACCATAGAGCCATGTTGAATAAATTTTCGTGTAATCGCTTCACCAAAACCAGCTGTCGCCCCTGTCACAAAAACAATCATAGTTGTCCTCTTTTTGTAGATAGATTAGAAGAACCATTTGGTAATTTAATAGGATTGCGGGGAAACTTCCAGGTAATAAAATAATCTGAAACAGCTTGTAGGTTGCCCGTACTCCATCTTTACGGGCTCATAATAAGTGTAAATGAAAATGGAGAACAAACTGATCAGCGGGGAGTTTTTACTCGTAAACGCCCTGCAAGTCGTAAGCCTGCCTGAAAATTTCTGCTCATCATAGTTAATTGCACAAGGCCTGTTGCCAGCTCCAAAGCCTGAGCTGTGTAGAACCAGGTGTCAAACATCCCTTCAGAGGCCCTTATATTCAGAAATATGGCTACTGGGATCATGATCAGTAGCCCGTTGATGCCAATGATCGGCATGCGTTTTTTCTTTTCGTCGATCAGGCGACCTTTCCTGTCTTTACTCAGCGAAAATCCAGAACCTCCTGTTATAGCCATCAGTATTGCAAGGCTTGCCAGCCCGTAAAATGCGATACAATGTTTGACTACCACTACTGCTGTGGTATCCAAAAATAGTTCCGAAATCACAGTGGATGTCCAGAATGTAGCAATAAGAAGCATGGCCAGTGTACCGGAAACACTATGGATGATTGTTGTACGCATGTTTCACCAATCGGGTATAAGGGAAGATTTTGGTACTGGGATATTTGATCCTGATACCGCCACAAATTAACTTTTATTATGACAATTAATTCATATTGACACTATAATGTCAATATGAATTAATGATGTCAAACTATTTTACAGGTTACAATATGAAAGAAATGAATAGAACTCCGGCTGGCGCAGCATTAAGTGCCTCGGCACTTAATTTATTCAGGGTGGCTAGCAGCTTGCTGACCGAGGGAAACCGGTTGGTAGCCAATATTGGCTTGACCAGCGCCCGCTGGCAGGTGTTGGGAACAATTGTGTCCGCTGAAAATCCTCAGCCTGTCGCATGGCTGGCCAGAGATATGGGCATGAACCGACAGAATGTGCAGCGCCTCATCAATGAGTTGGAAAAAGAAGGGTTAGTGGAGTTTGTACAAAATCCTCATCACAAGCGGGCATATCTGGTTGTATTGACGGAAAATGGTCGTAAGGCTTTCAGTCATGCCATGGCGCTGGAAGCGCCATGGATGAATCGACTGGCAGAAGGGATATCACTGGAAGATATCCATACCATGAACCATGTTTTGAAAATACTCCGCAGCAGGCTAAATGAAGAAGTTACAGAAGAATAATTCCGGGAGACTAAAATCATAACCAAACATGGCAGGCGAGAACATCGCCTGCATTATCACCAATCTACCTGTTTTTCACTGATGATATGGAAATCCTCGATCTTACTCACAGATTTGCATATTTTTCTTGATGGAAATGCTGAAAGTTGCATGTATGTATCTAAATCATCTTGATTTTTACATTTTTGCTACAAATTTGACGATAACACAACCATTAAATATATTAAATCATAGGTTATATTTTATCTTCAGTCCACCAGGAGGTAGCAATGCCGATACCAACTCTCAAGCATTTTATTAATGGTCAGTATATCGAATCTAAAGGTTCCGAATATTTTGATCTGGTAAGTCCGGTCACTGGTAAATCTTACGCGCGTTCTCCTAACGCGAGCGCGGCGGATGTTGATGATGCTTATGCATCGGCTAAAGCGGCATTCAAAATATGGGGACGCAGCACACCTTCAGAACGCCAGCAAGCGTTGCTAGCACTGGCTGATGCGGTAGAAAAAAACGCTGAACGTCTGATTGAGGTGCAAAGCCGCAATACAGGGCAGGTCAAGCACCTGATTGCCTCTGAGGAGGTTGCGACGTCGGTGGATCATATCCGCTTTTTCGCTGGTGCAGCTCGCTTTTTGGAAGGCAAGGCTACTGCTGAATATCTTTCCGGTATGACCACCAGCATCCGGCGTGAACCGCTGGGCGTGGTGGGGCAGGTCACCCCATGGAATTATCCGTTGATGATGGCGGTGTGGAAGATAGCACCTGCTCTGGCAGCGGGTAATGCTGTGGTGCTTAAACCGAGCGACACTACACCGGAGAGTACTCTGTTACTGGCTGAATTGTCCGCTCCGCTCTTTCCTGCCGGCACTTTCAACGTGGTGTTGGGTAATGCCAGCGCGGGTGCTCTGGTAGTTTCACACAAAATGCCGGCTATGGTTTCCATCACTGGTTCCGTGCGTGCAGGTTTGCAGGTTGCCTCTTCAGCGGCGGCTAATCTCACCAGAGCGCATCTGGAGTTGGGAGGCAAAGCACCGGTGGTTGTTTTTGCCGATGCGGATATAGAGAAAGCGGTCAAAACCATTGCTACCGCTGGGTACTTCAACGCCGGTCAGGATTGCACAGCAGCTTCACGTGTGCTGGTGCATGAATCTGTTTACGATATCTTCATTACCAAACTGGTATCAGCAGCTAAGGCCATCCGTTTTGGTGATCCAGAAGATAAAGAGGCGTTGTATGGGCCGCTTAATAATATTCGTCAGTTGGAGCAGGTTAAAGGGTTTATTGCGCGTCTGCCCGCTCATGCCCGTATCGAAACAGGAGGCCGTCAGGCCGATCGTTCGGGATATTACTTTGAACCTACGGTGATTACCGGTCTGGAGCAGCACGATGAAATGATTCAGACCGAGATTTTTGGCCCTGTTATCACAGTACAGAAGTTCCTAACCGAACAGGATGCCATAGAGAAAGCTAACGATGTCAAATATGGGCTGGCCTCCAGTGTCTGGACCCGCGACCATGGTCGTGCGTTGCGCTTGTCGCGTGAGCTTGATTTTGGAACGGTCTGGATTAACACACATATTCCTCTTACGGCAGAAGCACCGCATGGTGGCTTTAAAAACTCTGGATACGGTAAAGATCTGTCGGTTTATAGTTTCGATGAATATACGCGTATTAAACACGTGATGAGTTCCAACGACTGATACAGGACATCCATAATGAATCAAAATAGATCTCCGCGCGACTTGGTGTCGCACGCGCACCACGAGTTGTTTACTGGCCGTGATGTGGAAGCGCTTGAGCGTTATTTTGCGCCGAATTTCATTGAGCATTCGCCGTTGGTCAAAGATGGTCTTACCGGATTGCGTGAGCTGGTTCAGGCACATCCTGAACTGCACCATGAAACTTATCGTGTACTACAGGATGGTGATCTGGTTGCTATCCACGGCCGTTTTACGGGGTTAGACGATCAGCCGTTGGTCGGCTTTGATCTGTACCGGGTTGCCGATGGTTTAATTGTGGAGCATTGGGACGGCTTAGTGCCACAGTCCGCGCCCAATGCTAGTGGCCGAACTCAGTTAGATGGCCCGACTGAAACGGGCCATAGCCATGACAGGGAGAAAAACCGTGAACTGGTGGTTAACTTTTTCACGCGTACCCTGATCGAAGGGCACTATGATGAGTTTTGGAACTACACCAATGGTGAAAAGTTCCGCCAGCACAGCCCCGATATTCCCGATGGTACGGCTGCGGTCATTGCGTTTCTTAAGCAACTCAAAGATGAAGGGAGAGGCCTGCATTATGCAAAAATCCACCGCACAGTAGCTGACGGGCAGTTTGTTCTGACCCATTCGGAAGGAAGTATTGTTGAAGCACGTCACAGTTACTTTGAGCTATGGCGTGTTGAGAACGGCCAAGTGGCTGAACTTTGGGATGCTATAACCCCAGTACCAGAGGATACGCAGGCGTTGCATCGCTACGGTATTTTTTAGCGTTGCTTGCAGACATGCTGAAATCCCGTGTTATTTCGATCAGGAATTAGAGAATGACAGCATATTCCATCGTCTATGCACCGCTTGATCAGGCTACCCGGACCGAACAGGTTGTGATGCGTTTAAGCAACGCGATCATCTCCGGGATATTACAGACCGATGAGCAGTTGCCTAATGAAAACGAACTGTCGCGGTTATTAGGTGTGTCACCGGTCACAGTTCGTGACGCCCTGAACACACTACGTGCCAGACAGTTGATTGAGACTCGGCGCGGGCGTCATGGTGGTAGTTTTGTGTGCCAAGTTTCCGTTGAGATAATGCGGAAATATCACCCGTTGCGGCTGATAGCTTCAGGTGAACTGGCGGATTTCAGCGAGTTTCACTGTGCTGTGATCGGCCACAGCGCCAGGCTTGCGGCTCAACGTTCAACGCCGGATGAACTGAGAAAGCTTGAGCAGCTGGTCGACAGCTTTGCCGCCGCGACGCAACCGGACGCCCGTATACAAGCAGATATGCGTTGTCTGTTAACCCTGGCATCCCAGGCACAGTCAGCCAGGCTTGCCAATCAGGAGCTAGAGATTCAGGCCGAATGGGTCCCTTTGATGGAGCTTCTGTACCGAGAAGCTGCCGTTCACAGTGAAGTTGTTGCCGCCTGGCGTACACTCTTGGCGGCTTTGTATAAGGGGGATGACTTCGCTTGTTACCAGCTGGCACAAGAGATGATTACCCGAATTACCGACCACCTGCTTGAATGCAAATTTCGTATGGATACTGATGCGTTGTTCTTGTAGAGATCTGATCGCGAGTAAGGCGGCTGCATTCATCCCAGGAAAGAGGGAGGCATATGTACAACGACATACACGTAGAGCGGGCCAGGAGCATCCTGGACGATATCCTGGTCGCGGCGCAGCAGGCCACCGCAGCTTTAGCGGATAAGACAGCGCGTATTTTATTAAAATTGCCGTTATATCATACCGAAGGCATCCGATTAGCGCAGGAGCAGCGCGGCGCATTACAAAAACATATCCACGAAGTATTGCGTAACAACACTTGGTGTAACGGGGCAGGGTTTGCCAGCTATGCGGTAACGGAGGTAATTGGGGAAGAGAAAGGGTACTGGACGCTGGAGTGGTGGCGTCAGGAAGGGAATACCATTCAATATGCGCAATTGGAACACAATCAGGAGCAGCGTAGGCGTCTGGATTTCCGATTATTTGAATGGTTCCGTCAGCCGGCCAGTCGCCATCTTCCCGTCATTGACGGCCCCTATGTGGATTATGTCTGCAATGGTGCCTACACGATTACGATAGCCCATCCAGTACTTATCGGTGAGGAGTTTGTCGGTGTTGCAGCGGTGGATATGCTGGTGTCAACACTGGACCGGTTACTTCTGCCGGTTTTGGGCGCTATCGGTAAGCCAGCATTGATTATTAATAATGATGCGCGTGTCGTGACTTCGACAGTGCCGGGAGTGCGTGCAGGTTCACTATTGAAAAGCCAAGGTGTTAACCGATCGGCCGAGGGTGAAGTACCTTCACTGCGTTTGGTGATCTTGCCGTCATCACACACTAAATCACACAAGGCGTTTGTTTGCTGAAGCCTGGCTGGTCATGCGGTACGTCAGAAGGCATTGCGTGGTCTGATGATGTTTTTGACATTAGGGGGAACTTGCTGGTTCACAAGAGAGGACAATTATGCACTGGTATTTAACTGTCTTAAAGAATTATGCTTGTTTCAGTGGGCGAGCCCGGCGTAAGGAGTTTTGGTATTTCATTCTGTTTCAGAGCTTGGCTTTTCTCATCATTTCTTTCCTGGAAAGGTTGTTTGCTGTTGCCAATCCCGAAATTTATATGGGGTGGTTCAGCGCTATCTATCTGCTGCTCACATTTTTGCCAGCGCTGGCGGTAAATGCCCGTCGCCTGCACGATATTAACTGTAGCGCTTGGTGGTTACTGTTACATCTTATCCCGTTTGTCGGCACTAGTATCCTACTGGCTCTCGCGGCTCTAAGAGGGCAGGCTGGCAGCAATAAATACAATTCAGAGAACCGAATTCACTCACAGAAAAATATCCCAGGTCGGGCTAACGGGTGATTCCAGGCCACTAAAAGGGTGCTGAAATGGCAATGAATAGAAGAAATTTTATCTCTACTGTCGCGACGCTCACAGGGGTGGGAGTGCTTTCATCTATACTCCCAACAACATCTCTGCTCGCCCAGACCTTAACTGCGGTCGATGTTCCGTCCGCCAATATTGACCGATTCCGTCCGACGCTGTTGCAGGATGCACAATACAGAACCAGCCGGTTGGGGTTGGATCCGCGTATCTGGAACTGGCATAGAAATGTAGTGGCCAAGGCCATGCCAGCCAACTACTATGAATCCGCTCTGGCTGATTGGCCGGCTTTTGGTGGCTTTTCTAAAGACCAGAGTTGTGAGGTTGTAGTGATTGGCGGCGGATTGCTGGGGGCTTCCACAGCGCTGCATCTTGCTGAAGCGGGAGTGGATGTGATTCTGGTCGAAAAGGATAACATCGGTTCGGGAGCTTCTGGCCGTAATGGGGGGCAGATGACCCCCGGTATTGCCCGTTGGGGAGCTGAAACCATACTGGAGAGATTCTCACCCGATGAAGCCAAACGTTTATGGCGTTTTGCATCAGTTGAAGCAATGGATCTTGTGGATGAACTCTGTGAGCGTTACGGTTTTGAATGCGACCGCAAATACGGTCATATTACAGCAGCGATACACCCAGGTCATATGGGGTCATTGGTGGCTAATGCCGATGCTCGGGGTCAGTTGGGAGATACGGCGGCGAAGGTTATTGGGCCACACGAATTGCAGGAAGAGTATGTACGTTCGGGTATCTATCATGGTGCCAATATCGACAGTATCGGTGGACAGGTTCAGCCTCTGGCGCTACTGCGAGGCCTGGTTTATGGCTTTGCCAGACTGGCGGGACGAGTTTATGACAGTACGAAAGTGAAGAGCATCAGGCAGGATGCCAACCGTACAGTTATAGAAACTGAGCGGGGAGTTATCAGGGCAAGTAAAGCCGTGGTACTGGGAGTGCATGGCTCCAGCGATGAGTTTATCTCCGGCCCTTCCACTACAGTGCCTTTTTTCACCTATATAGCGGTAACTCCACCTTTGTCAATGGATATCAAAAAGTTGATCCCGTCAGATCTGCCTGTCTACGATACACAGTTACAGATAGACTATTATCGCGCGGTGCGTGGCAACCGATTGTTGTTTGGGGGGCAGGGCACTGGAAACTCCTGGTCACCGCGTGATGTGAACAATTATTTACTAGATCGTATCAAGACCGTGTTCCCGTATCTGGAAAATCCCGAACTGGAATATTCCTGGGGCGGGATCAGCGATTTGACCCTGAATGGTGCTACCGATGCCCGCAAAAGTGGTGACAGCATCCCTGTGTATATGGTGCATGGTTGGAGTGGTCATGGAGTAGCGCAGACGGTGCGCATTGGCAAAGCTATCAGCGACGATATCGCCGGACGTAACCACGATTTTGCCATGCTTACCCGTATCGACCACTTGAGTATCCCGCTGGGTTCCTACTTCTCTCCGATGGTTATTCCATTGATTAAAGGTGCTCTGGGAGCGAGAAGCATGTTTAATCCGGCAGAGATGGTTTCGTTCTGAGTGGCTGGCTTCTATTAGCCGATAGGCCGCTATTAAGAACGCAAGGAAATACGATATTCTTGCGTTCATTAGCTGAATCATCTTTGAATTAGGTGGCCTTGTTAAACAATATTCAGCATTCTATTCAATGCCAACAACGCATAGCGGGTGATACATGGATCCACACGAATGACGCCGACGGGATTATCCTGTTCAATACGTTCCAATGCCCAAAGCAAGTGCGGCATGTCAATTCGGTTCATCGTAAGGCAAGGGCACATATCTGGGTTGAGTGATACAATGTGTTTATCCGGATGTTGGCGAATTAAACGATTCACTAGGTTCATTTCCGTACCAATCGCCCATTTGCTGCCCGATGGCGAGCTTGCGATTGTATCGATAATATATTTGGTTGAGCCCGCCAGGTCAGAGGCAGCTACTACATCGCGGCTACACTCTGGATGCACAATGATTCGAAAGTTAGTATCACGCACATGGATGTCACGAATATTCTGCACAGTGAACTTTTCATGCACTGAGCAATGGCCTTTCCAAAGGATAATTTTGATTTCGTCCGGCGTACGCTGGGTCAGGAGTGCTTCTTGCTCAGGGTCCCACACCGCCATGTCCGTCAACGGTATGCCTAAATCGAATGCAGTATTACGGCCGAGATGCTGATCGGGGAGAAAAAGCACTCTGGCTTTTTTCGACAGCGCCCATGCCAGTACTTTTTTTGCATTGGACGACGTTACCGTAGCACCTTCGTGCTGGCCAACGAATGCCTTAATGTCAGCAGTCGAGTTAACGTAAGTCAGTGGGATAATATTATCGCCAAACTGCGATACCAAGCTATTCCAGGCTCGGTGCATTTGGGTAAGATTAGCCATGTCTGCCATTGAACATCCGGCGCGCATGTCGGGTAACACGACCATTTGTCTGTCGTGCGTGAGCATGTCGGTAGTTTCCGCCATGAAGTGAACACCACAAAAAACAATATATTTTGCTTTCTGATTACCGGCAGCAACCTGTGCCAGTTGTAGCGAGTCCCCGGTGGTATCAGCGAATCTGATCACCTCATCTTTTTGATAATGGTGGCCGGGAATAAACAGATCAGTTCCGTATGCCCGTTTGATTTCTCCGATACGGCGACTCATTTCCTGTTCGGTGCGCTGTTTGTAATATTCCGGCATAGTAACGTTGCCGGGACGAATGATGTCAAGCAGAGCCATGATGGCTGGCCTCCTGATGCGTGATCGCCATATCTAAACCAATGTCCAGTGCTGGCGCGGAGTGGGTGATAAAACCAAGAGAAATGTAATTGACGCCCGTATGGCGATAGTACGGCAGAGTGTCGAGGGTTATGCCACCAGAAGCTTCGGTGATAATGTGTTCGGGGGTGATAGAGTTATAGCGCATAACCTGTTCGGGCGTGCAATTATCAAACATGATGACATCTGCACCCGCAGCGATAGCATCTTCAAGCTGTTCTTCGGTTTCTATTTCCACTTCTATTTTCACCATGTGCCCGACGTAGACGCGCGCTTTAGCCACCGCGTCACGAATAGAGCCGCAAACAGCGATATGATTATCTTTAACCATCACCCCATCGTCCAGACCAAAGCGGTGGTTTTTACCTCCACCCATCCTTACTGCATATTTTTCCAACATGCGTAGCCCTGGTGTTGTTTTGCGAGTATCACACAGGTATATGGATGGATCGTCGAGCATCTTTATAGCGCGATGCGTGAGTGTGGCGATACCAGACATACGTTGCAGCAGATTGAGTAAGACTCGCTCCCCTTTGAGAATATCGCGTACTGCCCCCTTAATTTCAGCTAAAATCGTGCCCTGGGTCATCCACTCGCCGTCTTTAACATGCAGAGTCACGCTGATAGTGTTATTTAGCAATTTATAGCCGACGGTCAGCAGTTGTCCACCTGCGAACACGCCATCCTGACGTGATACGAGCTGTGCCGTACCCATTTGCGTGTCGAAAATAGCATTAGCCGACAGGTCGCCGTAGCCGATATCCTCTTCCAGAAAACGCGTGAGCATGGAGTTAAGCTGCAAGATTTCCATTAATTGCCGATCCTTTGGTTATAAATGATTGAAGTATACCCTTGACAGTGAACTATCTGTTTGCCACGCCATTGGAAGTCGTCGCGGGCAGGGTAGTCAGTGCGGAAATGTCCACCACGACTTTCAGTTCTCAGTAGCGCAGATTGAGCCATCAATTTCACCAGAGCCCAAGAGTTGGCTAGCTCCGCATCATGTATGCTGATATTACTTAATGTGATGTTCCGGTAAGGAATGGAGGAGAGTTCATCAATAAGCACGCTTAACGATCCATGATCTCTGACAATGGATAGATGGGCAGAAACCCACTGCTGTAACTGCTGCATTGTGATGCACGGAACAGCGAGTTGCTTCTCTTTTTCCTCCTTTAACGGCGTGTACCGTATCGGCTGTTGTTCAGCAATGTGTCGTGCCGCACGTTGACCGTATACCAGCCCTTCAAGCAGTGAGTTACTCGCCAGTCGATTGGCACCGTGAAAGCCGGTACAGGCGACTTCTCCAATTGCATATAGCCCTTTAACGTTAGTTTGTCCGTTATCATCGACCACTACACCACCCATCAGGAAGTGCATGCCGGGCGATACAGGGATCCGCCCTGAGGCTATCTCTATGCCCGCTTCCTGGCACAGTTTACTAATGGTAGGGAAACGTTTGACAAAGTTGGGAACAGCATGAATATTCAAATAAACGCGGTGTCCTTGCTGCTGTTCGTTATAAATAATGCGAGATAGTATGTCTCGTGCTGCAAGATCTTTTTGCGGATGACGGCCTTCCATAATTCGTCGGCCATTTTCATCTTCGAGCACCGCGCCTTCGCCTCTTACTGCTTCCGAAATCAACCCTAATGCTTCACCATCTTTAACCAATAGTGTCGGGTGAAACTGAGTGAATTCCAGGTCGGTCAGGGCTGCACCTGCACGGTAAGCCATCATCAGACCGCCACCTGTAATGGCCTTATCATTGCTGGTCGTCGAATATAGATGGCCGCATCCCCCCGTCGCCAGTACAATGGCGTCCGCGTAGAGAGAGGCTAGTTCACCCTGACTAGTTTTAAATCGTACACCTGCGCATCTGTCGGCCTGATGGATAATATCCAGAACTTTTGTGTGTTCGCATATGCGAATATGTTTACCCAAGCGGTCGCTTAGGAATTTGACAAGGATCCTGCCGGTCTGATCGCCGCCGGCATGAAAAATACGTTTTGAGGTGTGTGCGCCTTCCCGTCCGAGCGCTGGCTCGCCAGTAATTGTTTTGTCAAATGGACACTCCGCTGCCAGCAATTGAATAATGATCTCTTTGCCAGTGCGAATAATATCCTTAACCCGGTAGGCATCGTTGTGATCGCTACCGACAGCCAGCGTATCTCCGACATGTTGTTCAATAGAGTCATCTGGTAGCCAGGAGGAAGCAATTCCTCCCTGTGCCAGTGTCGAGTTGCTGTTGCCAACGGTGTGTTTGGTCATGACTATGACTTCGCAGTCTGTAGGCATATACGAGGCACAAGCCAGTGCGGCTATCCCCGAGCCAATGACAACGATACGTTTAGTTGACACTGTGTTACTCCTGTCTTTACATATGTCTTGACACATAAGATTACATAACCTTAGAATCTTGACAAGGGAATTTTTACCTGCACTAAGGGGGGCTTACTGTTGTGATTTATTTGGATTATGCGTCATCAGCACCCGTGTCGCACCAGGCGCTTGATACCTTTCAGAAACTTAGTCAGTGTTGCTATGGTAACGCCAGCAGCTTGCATGATGCCGGCGAACAAGCGTCAGTGGTATTATCCTACTGTCGCCGTCAGCTAGCTCGCTTTTTAGGGGGAGATCCGTCAGGTGTTTATTTTACCAGTTGCGGTACTGAGGCGAATCTGCTCGGGATACAGTCTCTGGCCAGAGCTCTTCCAAGTGGTAAACGACATATAGTGACAACGAAAATGGAACACCCTTCAGTGCACTATGCAATGCAGGCTCTGGAAGAGGCAGGCTTTATTGTCACAGTATTAACTCCAGATACGCGCGGTATAGTGACGGAAGCGATTCTGGCACAGGCGCTACGCCCTGATACTGGACTGATTTCTATCCAGCATGCGAATTCAGAAACTGGCATTGTTCAACCTATCGCCCAATTAGCACAGCTGACCAAGGGACAGAATATCCTGTTTCATACAGATGCAGTGCAAACGTTCGGTAAGATCCCTGTATTACAGGATGAACTAGGCGTGGATGCGATTTCGATATCCAGCCATAAAGTCTATGCTCCCAAAGGTGCCGGGGCAGTCTATATTCGTCCCGGCATCCCATGGCGTCCTTTGTATCCGACGGTGACACATGAAAATGGTTTTCGTCCGGGCACCGTCAATGTGCCACTGATCGGTGCGTTTATTACCGCATGTGAAGAAACGATGGAGCGCCGCGAACAAGATGAGCAATGGTGCCGCATGTTGAGAAACAGGCTGATACGAGGTTTGCGGGAAAACACTCTACCAGTGAGCTATTTCAGCGATAGGGAACACGAACTATTACCTGGTATTTTCGGTTGTTTTTACTCAGGTGTTGAAGGCCAGTATGCTATGCTATCTTGTAATCGTCGTGGGGTGTGTATCGCAACGGGCAGCGCGTGTACCGCGGGGCAGCAGGCTCCCTCGGGTGCTTTAACCGCATTGGGACTGTCAAACCGCGATGCTTTACAATTCATTCGTATCTCATTTGGACGTTATACCTCTGAAGAAGATATTGATGTCTTACTACAGGCGCTGGTCGCTCTGCGCCATGAAATTCAACAGGAGCCGGTATTTGGACGCTGAAAAAAAACTCGTGGGAGAAACAAGACGGGCCAGTCTTATCGAATGGTTACAACAGGAAGGTGGACCGTTAACAGGAAGCTATCTGGCCAAAAAAGCAGCGGTATCACGGCAAGTGATCGTGCAGGATATATCGTTGTTAAAAGCCCGGGGTGAGCCGATTACAGCTACTATTCAAGGTTACCTATATGTACCGTACTCAGCCACTCGACAAAAGGAAATTGAAATTATTGTCGCCTGCAAACATGCTCCCGAGCAAGCCGAAGAGGAACTACTATTAATTGTCGATTGCGGCGTTACGATTAAAAACGTCATCATTGAGCACATAGTGTATGGTGAGTTAACCGCTGAACTGCGCCTCAGCACACGTAAAGACGTCGCAACTTTCCTAGAAAGAATTAATGAGACTGGCGCATCTTATCTATCTGAACTGACGGAAGGCGTGCACTTACATATGCTATGTGCTACGGAGCGCCAGCGCCTCGAAAATGCGGTTGCGGCGCTTGATGCAGCAGGAATACTTATTAAAGATTGATAGCTCCTTGCTGGCTAACAGATCTAATGACCCGCCTTTTTGAGCGCAAAATCTAGACAATATAATTATTAGAGTATGCACATAATAAAAGATGGACGCCATAGGGGTATCCATCTTATCAGTTCGAGTTAAAAGCAGGTACATTTGTTGAAATGGTGTAGAGGGAGATGAAAATGCCTATAGAACAAATGAATGATACATCACAAGATATGCAGTTATTTACTTTTAGTCATGAACCTGTTGTGGGTGGAAAAGCACTATTAATATAAAGAAGGACGATGAGTCTATTATTATAGTCGGTTCTTGGGATAAACATGGACGATACAGTTTTTTTATAAAACCGAAGATCGAATTATTGGTTCGGGATTTGATCAACTCTCTGATAGCCTTGGTTTTGACGAACAAGAAACTCTCCATGATGTCAATATAGGTGATACAGTTAAGGTCACATACCTTGGATCAAATAGACCACAAAAATATAAGTGTAATGCTAGAATTGAAAAAGGGAAAAAATACTATGATAATATAAATATCAATATTGAAGTGATAAGATAAAAATATATTTATTAATATTATTAAAATATGATTATATTAATTCTTATACCTCAAATGACCATCTTATGTTTATTAATATGTGTTAGTTGAGATATTGTCTCATTAATATGTGCTGAATAAGCTTTCATTAGTGATACACCCATTTTTCTCATTCTGGGTTGTTGCTGTGACGAAAACGACTTCATAACCACTTCCACACACTTAAGTCACTGCCACATAAATTGACAACAATGTTTGTTAAATTAACACTACTTTTATCATTCTATTCTTCCAATAAAAAAAGAAATCGTTTTTCTATAACACATCGTATTAAATAATGAATATGGCATGATAGAAATAAAACCTTGACAAAATTCCATAGTGAATTTTAACTCACTAAACAGAAAAATATTTCTAATTTTATTTGTTATATTTAAAGAATGAATTTCTCATATCGACATTGATATGGAAGGTATGGGATTTTAAGTTACTATTTGTCTGTGTGTTATTTATTCAATTGAACCGCAAGCTAAATGATTAAAATAAAAATTTAGCAAAAGCACTAATTTTACTCCGCTATTTAAAATAATACTTCGTTTAACTTTTTTAATATCAGATAAGGCGAAGGATTTGTTCAAAGATAGGGTAATAATCTACAAAATATTGACCATTAGAATTTAAGAAAAATGTTCGAACAACAGCTTAGCTGGGGGGAAGCCTACTATCCCATCCGTTCCTGATAATTGATTACAGAAAATACAGGCTTTTTCAAGAGCCTGCCGAGGGAGAATTATATGCAGAATTCAAAAGATCTGAAACTGGAGATGCCATCGTTACCGAAAGGAGGAGGGGCACTTTATGGAATGGGGGAATCGCTGGGGGCGATCGGGCCGGATGGGCTGGCGTCTTTCTCACTGCCATTACCGGTGTCTGGTGGTCGGGGAGTTGCTCCAGTATTGGCATTAAGTTACAGCAGTGCAGCGGGTAATGGGGCATTTGGTATGGGATGGCAGTGTGGGGCAGGTCTGATCAGCCTGCGGACATCTCATGGTGTGCCTCAATATAGGGGAGAGGATACGTTTCTCGGCCCTTCCGGTGAAGTGTTGTCTGTTGTTCCCGATGCAAAAGGGCAGCCTGATCGACGTACTGCAACTTCGTTACTGGGAACTACGTTGAAACAACCGTATATCGTCACCCGCTATCAGCCACGAATTGTCAGTGATTTTAGTAAGCTGGAGTATTGGCAGCCGCAGCAGAGCGGTCAGGATAAGCCTTTTTGGGTGATGTTTACAACAGATGGACAAGTACATCTGTTGGGTAAACACAATCACGCTCAGATTGCTGATCCGAAAGATGCAACAAAAATTGCTTGTTGGTTATTAGAAGAGACGGTAACGCCAACGGGTGAACATATTTATTATCATTATCGTACAGAAGATGATACAGGCTGTGATGCCGATGAACTTCGTCAACACATTGGTATGTATGCTCAGCGCTATCTGGCGAAAGTCTGTTACGGCAATATTTTCCCGGAAGCGGCATTTATCGCGCTGAAATCCGGTATTCCGGCAGATGACGCTTGGTTGTTTCATCTGGTGTTTGACTACGGCGAGCGTTCCTCATCCCTTTATACTGTGCCGGAATATCATACTTCCGGCGAGTGGTTGTGCCGGCCGGACTGTTTTTCCCGCTATCAGTTTGGTTTTGAAGTGCGCACACGCCGTTTATGTCGGCAAGTTCTGATGTTTCACCGCTTGCAGACGCTGGCAGGGGAAAACATCACGAATGAAACTCCGGCACTGGTATCCCGTTTGATCCTGGAGTATGACCTGAACAACCGTGTTTCTTTGTTACTTAGTGCTCGTCGTCTGGCACATGAAGCAGATGGTACACCGGTTACTTTGGCTCCGCTGGAAGTCGATTATCAGCGCTTTGAAAATGATCTGCACCAGAACTGGCAGAAGATGCCTGAGTTGGAAGATTTTAATGCATTCCAGCCTTATCAACTGGTCGATTTATACGGTGAGGGAATTCCCGGTGTGCTTTATCAGGATATTCCCGGTGCCTGGTGGTATCGCGCACCAGTGAGAGATATAACATCGGATGAAACAGATGCTGTCACCTATGATACGGCAAAACCGTTACCCCATATTCCGGTTCAGCAGGACAGTGCTATGCTGATCGATTTCAATGGTGACGGTCGGTTGGACTGGGTAGTCACCGTCGCCGGACTCAGAGGTTACCACTCTATGACGCCGGAGAGAGAATGGACGCCATTTATCCCGTTGTCTTCCATTCCAATGGAATATTTTCATCCACAAGCTCAACTGACTGATATCACTGGTACAGGATTACCCGATCTCGCACTCATTGGCCCCAATAGTGTACGGTTTTGGGCTGATAACCAAGAAGGGTGGGGTAAAGCTCAAAATGTTGAACATACGGGAACTATTCCTTTACCGATCCCCGGAAGAGATGAGCGTAAGTTAGTTGCATTCAGTGATATGACAGGCTCTGGTCAGCAACATCTCGTAGAAATTTCTGCTGAAGGTGTTCGCTGTTGGCCAAATCTGGGATGGGGACGTTTTGGGGAACCGTTAACACTGCCGGGTTTCCAAATTACCGGGGAAACTTTTAACCCCAATCGGTTGTATATGGCAGACATAGACGGTTCTGGCACCACTGACCTGATTTATGTTCGTAATACTTATATGGAGCTCTATCTCAACGAAAATGGTAATCGATTCGCAGCACCATTGAAAATTGACCTGCCATCTGGGGTGAATTTTGATGACACCTGCCAGCTCCAGATTGCAGACATCCGAGGGCTTGGGGTTACCAGCATTATTCTGACGGTACCACATATCTCCGTACAGCACTGGCGTCTGGAAATGACAACACAGAAACCCTGGCTGTTGAATGCGATAAACAACAATATGGGGAGTGATACTGTATTAAGTTATCGCAGTTCTGCTCAATTCTGGCTGGATGAAAAACAGCAGGCGGCTGAAGAAGGGCGTACGATAGCCAGTTACCTGCCATTCCCGGTTCATCTCTTGTGGCGTACAGAAGTATTGGATGAGATTACAGGAAACCGACTATCAAGCCGTTGTGATTATGCTCATGGAGCATGGGATGGGCGGGAACGGGAATACCGTGGTTTCGGGCGAGTCACGCAAACAGATACAGATAAACAGGCGGGTGCTACTTATGGAACAATCGCTGAAACACCAGCACCTTCCCGTACCATTAGCTGGTTTGCAACGGGAATACCAGCGCTGGATTATCTGTTACCACACGAATACTGGCAAGGCGATGAACAGGCTTTTGCGCATTTTACTCCTCGTTTTACCCGCTATGATGTTACAACCAACCGTGAAATTACAATCACTCCCAATCAAGAGGAAATGTACTGGTTAAACCGGGCAATGAAAGGGATGCCATTACGCAGTGAAGTGTATGGAGATGACGATACAGAGCTGGCAGGAACACCGTATGCTGTCAGTGAATCACGCCCTCAAATCCGAATACTTGTGGGAGTATCAGCAGATGAACTTTCAGCATGGCCATCCATTCTGGAATCGCGAAGCTACCAATATGAGCGTATTACCGTCGATCCACAGTGCAGCCAACAGATTATTTTGAAAAGTGATGTGTTGGGATTTCCGACAGATACTTTGAGCATTGCTTATCCCCGACGGCAGAAACCTCCAGCATCGCCATACCCGGATACCTTGCCAGAAACCTTGTTTGACAGCAGTTATGACGACCAACAAATATTGTTACGTTTGACTCGTCAGCGTTACGAATATCACCATTTAATTGACGAAACATCATGGATACCGGGATTGCCAGCGATCTCACGCAGTGATACGAAGAAACTGTCTCAGGATATCGTGCCTGACAGAGGATTATCGTTGGAATGGTTTGACACTACTGATGGTGCCGGGGTACTGCCTGGAACGGAAGATGATTATTTGGGTCATTCGGTGGTGAATTATACAGGTGCTGGTGGTAAACCGGATTTTCCACCTCTTGTTGCTTACACAGAAACCGCTGAATTTAATAAGACTTCGTTAAAAGCTTTTGCTGGAATAATGAGCTCGGATGAATTTAAAAAAGAGCTTGAAAATGCGGGTTGGCAGTCTGTTCCAGCGCCTTTACAAGATAATAATATATTCAACGTTTGGGTTGGGCGCCATAACTACACCGATTTTGCGGGGGCAGAAGGATTTTATCGACCACTGGCGCAACGTCAGACCTTGATGACCGGTAAAAATCTTATTGGCTGGGATACGCATTTCTGCGCTGTAATTCAGGAAAAAAGCCCCACTGGCTCGGTTGCATCTGCCCGATATGATTACCGTTTTAACGTTGCCTATATGGTAACTGACGCAAATGACAATACTTCTACTACCACTTATGATGCGCTTGGAAGAGTGACAAGCGTAAGATTTTGGGGACTAGAAGAAGGGGTGATGCAGGGGTACACCCAACCAGAAAATGAAGTTACACCTTTTATTGTGCCTTCTCTTGTCGATAAAGCGCTTGAACTGAAACCGGGTATCCCTGTGGCTGGGCTTGCAGTATACGATCCATTGAGCTGGATTCTGCGAGCAACAACGGAAGTTACAGACTCTAAAGACTTACTCACCGAAGATAATTACATTGGTCGGCTCGCTCTTAAACGTTATCTGCTACGAAATTCCACCATAAATTTAAAAACAGTTCCTCGTCTTCCACCTCATATGCTGAGTATTTCGACGGACAGATATGACAGCGATCCAGAACAACAATTGCATCAAAGCATCTCTTTCAGTGATGGCTTCGGAAGAACGTTACAAACCGCAGTCAGGCATGAGGCAGGGGACGCATGGCTGTTAAGTGATAACGGTACAATTATGGCGGATGAAACGGGAGCCCCCATAAATGAACAAACTGATTTCAGATGGGCGGTGTCCGGCAGGACAGAATATGACGGAAAAGGTCAGCCTCTGCGTACATACCTGCCTTATTTTCTTAATGACTGGCGGTATGTAAAAGATGATAGTGCACGCCGCGATCTATTCGCTGACACAAACTGTTACGACCCGTTGGGGCGTGTCTGCCAAGTAGTTACTGCGGCAGGTTATTTGCGACGGACGTTAATTACTCCCTGGTTTGTTGTCAGTGAGGATGAAAACGACACAGCAGCAGAAGTAAATCAATAGCAAATGTTCTAGCCACCGACATATCGGGAAACATTTTTCAGGAGTCATCGAATGTCACAGACACTATATTCAAAAACCCCGTCCGTTGTAGTTATGGATAACCGTGGTTTAAACGTCAGAACGGTTCAGTATTACCGACATCCGGATACTGTGGATCTAACTGATGAACGCATTTCTTTTAGTCAATATACGCTGGCTGGCTTTCCGGAGCGGATTTTTTCACCACGTCAATATGATTTATGGCAAAGAGATAACAGCATAAAACCAGACAGGGCCAGTATACAAAGTTTGGGCGGTATAGCTCTCCGAACAGAAGGTGCCGATGATGGCGTTGCTGCGGCATTAAATGATATTGCAGGACGGCCTGTTATCAGTGTTGATGCAATGGGAGTGAAACGGCGATATTTATATGAGGAAAATCATCTGGCAGGCCGCTTGCTGAGTATTACTGAACAAGCACCAGATCAAGAACTCAGTGTTATTGAACGCTTTGTTTGGTCAGGAAATAGTGAACAAGAAAAAGCATATAATCTGGTTGGAACCTGTGTATCGCGCTACGATACGGCAGGTTGTGAAGAATGTCAGAGCGTATCTTTATTGGGAAGTCCCCTAAGAATAACCCGTCAGCTATTGCCAGATGATATAGAAGCTGATTGGCAGGGAAATACACCCAATGATTGGAATACCTCATTTTCCGGGAATGTTTCCGAGAATAGTTTTACCACTTATATGACGACGGATGTCACTGGCGCGCTACTGACACAAACTGATGCTATGGGCAATCAGCAGCGCTATGAATACGACCGTGCAGGCCAGTTAAAAAGTAATTGGTTAACTCCTGCACAGGGAGAAGAAAAAAATATAATTTCATCTCTGACCTATTCTGCCGCAGGACAGATACTAACCCAAAAAGATGGTAATGGGATCTTAACGACAAATCTGTATGAACAGAAAACTCAGCGGTTGTCTGAAAGTCGGGTTGAACGGCCATCCAATCATCTATCCGGAGCTGCAATTTTACAGAATTTTCATTATAAATATGATCCGGTAGGAAATGTTGTCAGTGTTTACGATCATGCACAGGCTGTACGGTACTGGCGTAACCAGAAAATTTCCCCCGAAAGTCAATATACCTATGACTCGTTTTACCAACTGATTAGTGCCACCGGCCGGGAGATGTCGGCTCTTTCTGGCTCAATAAGTTCTCTTCCATCACCACTGATTCCGGTATCCAATGGTGATGATGTGTATACCAATTACATCCGTCACTACACTTATGATCGTGGAAACAATCTTACACAAATCCAACATAATGCATCGGGTAGTGGCAATAACCATGTAACATCTCTGACAGTTTCTTCTCGTAACAATCGTGCTGTACTGAGCACGTTTACCACTGATCCGGAGCAAGTAGATACTTGGTTTGATGCTGGTGGACATCAAACTTCATTATTGCCAGGTCAGAAGCTTGGGTATAACCAACGCGGAGAGTTATCTCGAGTAACTCCGGTTAGTCGCGACACGGAGATGGATGAAGAATGGTATCGCTATAATGAAGACAGCCAGCGGCTGGTTAAAGTCAGTCAACACCTGAATGGCAATACCCAACGTAAAGCGCGAACAGTCTATCTTCCTGGACTGGAATTAAGAACGATGTTCAGGGGAAATACACTTAACGAAGAGCTACATATTATAACTGTGGGCCACGTCAGGCTACTTCACTGGGTATCAGGTCAGCCAGCTGAAATTAAAGGTGACCAGTTACGTTATTCCTATAGTAACTTTACCGGCAGTAGTGCGATGGAAGTTGATGAATTTGGGAAAGTTATCAGTCAAGAGGAATATTATCCTTATGGTGGAACGTCAATCTGGACTGTACGAAACCAGACTGAAGCAGCTTATAAGTTTCACAGATATTCAGGAAAAGAAAGAGATGCAACCGGGCTTTATTATTATGGCCTGCGATATTATCAGCCGTGGGCGGGACGTTGGCTCAGTGCAGATCCCGGTGGCATTATTGATGGATTGAATATGTTCAGTATGGTGCACAATAACCCTGTCAATGGTACAGATAGTGATGGAGGGGCATCATTGATGAGCAACGTCATTACGTTGATCGGTGGATTATTCAACAATGGATTTTCTTTGCCAAGCTTCTCCGGACCGTCGTTTTCCTGGCCATCATTATCCTTAACATCACTGTTTGATTTTGACTTTTCTTTTGATTTCAGTCCTGTAGGTGCGGTTAAAAAAATTGCGGGGCCTGCCGTAAAGTTCGTATATAAGAAAGCATATAAAAAACTGCTTAATTATGCGCTTAGTAAAGCAAAAACAGAGCAGCAGAAGAGGAATATTATCCGTGGATTCAGAGGCGTAAGTGTTGGTGTCGGTGTCGCGGTTGCCATTGCGGGTGTTGTGTCAAGCGCAGGGCTGGCGATACCTGTTGCTGTTGGTGTGGTTGCCGCAGGCGGGGCGATTGCCGGAGCTATTGGTGTTTTTGCTGGCCCTATTTCACGCTCTTTATCTAAGGTTTACGCCAAATTATTTCGAGGGCGCACGGCAGCGCATTTGTCTACTGCGACAGGTAATTTTATGGCTGGTGGAAGTGTTGGTAGCGCGGCTGTTGCTCATGGTGTGACAAGCATGAATGATCCCGTTTTAAAACGGCAGGGACGGACAGGTGAATACAGAAGTGTAGCTGGTGTTGAGGTAGGCATTGCATCCGGCACAGTTTCCGCTGTTTTAAACGATGACTTGGTTAAATCAGGTATTGCCGCAAGCGCGGCTGCAATGGGTTCTCAGGTGTCTGAATCTCAGAAAACGCTGGAAGGGGTTGGTGACGTTGCTGCGACAGCAGCGATAGAAGGCGCATTAGCAGGACGCAAATTAGCTAAAGCGCTTGGTCTTCGCAGCTTGGCTGCGCGTGCGACTGAGACTGTAGCTGAAGTTGCAACTAATGTAGATATTTCGTCTGCGTCTTTAGTCGAAAATTCCAGTACCGCTATTTATGCACATGGAAAAACCTTCCTGCATGTGAGAACAGAAGATACTAATAACTTTGAGGCATTTAGAAATATAGAGGAAACATTACCTGCTGATGGTGATGCAGGATGGTTAAGTGGAACTCTGGAAAATGTATGGGGATGGTTTAGCTGGTCCAGAAACCAGAATCAGGAAAGTTTTGCCTGAACTGGATAGGAGGCTGAATTGGCCTTGTTGATCAGTGAATAGTGCTTTTATTGAGTGGAGAATACATATTATTAAGATCCAGAGCTGTAAATTATAGCTCTGGACAAAGTAATAACCAAGATTTCATACCGTAACGGAAGCACATCAGCAGGCGACTGATGGATCGATTTCTGCACGATATGCGAACTATCAACCGAGTTTTATTAAACCATTAAGAGAAAATATAATGCAATATAAACTAATAGGCATTGTGCCGAGGAGAATGTAATTAATAAAATATAACTTTCTAAATTATATTGTCAGTAGCTATGAACACATTACCAGTTGTACCTCTTACTCAGTATCAAAAAGAAATCTACTATGAATCTCAACGTAATCCAGAAAGTAGTCAATTCACAATATCCATCGCAAGAATATTAAAAGAAAATATTAACCTTGAAAAACTTTTTTATTCAGTTAATAACGTCCTTAGCCATGATGTGACATGCCGATTGCGCATCATTGAACAAGAGGGTGTGTTAAGTCAGCAGATACAAAATATTACCGATAATCAAGCAGAGATAATTGATGCAGAAGGTGAAGATGTTGCTGCCCTCTTCAAAAAATGGTCAGAACGCGTTTTTAATCTGGGTGATAAATCACTCCTTGAGATCGCTTTGTTACGAAATCTGAAAAATGGCGGCATAGCTATTTTTCTTCGGGCCCATCATATTGTTTGTGATGGTTGGGGAATAAACCACTTAGCAAAAAAAATTGCTGATTACTATCAAAATAATGAAGAAATTAATCCGAGAGGTTTGTCTCTCAATTCTGAGCAATATATCTCAGCAATCATTGAACAAGAAACAATTCTGTCAAAACCAGAAATAGAACAGCAAATAACAGAATTGGTTGTGCTTACACAACGCCACGAGTCCGTTTTTTTTAATCGGAGAAAGAAAACTCATTTATCTCGCTTCATACAGTATCGATATATACTGGATAAGATTGATGTTGAGAAATCTATTTCTCAAGGAATGAATCCCTACCAAGTCATTATGTCTGCGGTGACTATTTTATTGTCACGAGTACATAATAACACCCAGCTAGTAATAGGTATCCCGTTGCTCAACCGCCGTATTAATCAACTTAATATTGCAGGTCAATGGGCTAATACACTGCCATTGGCTATTGAGGTCAACGCAGAGGATACCCTTATTGAGTTAGCGGCTCGTATTAAAACAGAAACCACAAAACTAAAAACGTTTGAGCATATTCCTCTTGGGCGTTTGCTTAAGTCTATGGGGACGACAAAGCGTCAAGGGTTTGATGTCACTGTATCTTATAACTACTCACCTATAACAGCGACTTCCCGTGATACCTATAAAAACGAAGATATCTATGCGGCGGTTACAGCTCATGAAAATGATGCTATCGGGATCCACGTACATACCTATGGGGATAATAGTGAGGTCGCTGTTGATATCACCGGCGCGGCAGATGTTTTCGATGAGGATTATCCATTCGAAACATTTACAGCTTCCTTAGAGCGTATTACCAAACAATTGATTGCATTACCCACACAAACTGTTTCACAAGTAAGTCTCTCTTCGGCAGAAGAAATGGCTCAATTGGCGCTTTTTGAGCAAGGGCCAATCGTAGAATTCTCGCAGCAAGAAACTTTATCAACATTATTTGATAATCAGGTTTCATTACACGGGGAATCCGTCGCTATCGCAAATTCTGGCGATCAGCCTGCACTTACTTATACTCAGTTCCAGACCCGTATCGACAATATGGTGACGGTTTTACTGAAAGAGGGGGTGAGGAAAGGAGATATCGTTGCCATCTTAATGGATCGCAGTACGGATATGTTAACCGCTATCTTTGCGGTATTAAAAGCAGGCGCTGCCTATTTGCCTGTAGATCCCAACTATCCGCAGGAGCGGATTGATTATATGTTGAAGGACAGTGGCGTCACGGTCATCATCTCCGACAAACTTAATCCGTCTTTAATTGCTCAAGCTTATATTGTCATTGACGGAAATCACATTTCAGTTCAGGAGAATGTGAAGCAACCCAATTTATCTACAGCGGATTCTCTGGCATATATGATTTATACATCAGGCTCCACCGGGCAACCTAAAGGTGTGATGATTAATCATTATTCAGTGGTAAACCGGATTGAATGGATGCAGGAACGTTATCCGTTGGATAATACTGATGTGATACTACAAAAGACACCGATTTCATTTGATGTTTCTGTCTGGGAGTTATTTTGGTGGTCGATTTCTGGGGCATCTGTTCACTTATTACCACCGGGTGCTCACAAAGATCCCTTAGAGATCATAAAAGCGATCAGTACACATAATGTGACGACATTGCACTTTGTCCCCTCTATGCTCCAGCCTTTCTTAGATATTTTGGAAGCCGAACCTGAGTTAGTGTGGAAATTAACCAGTCTGCGCCGTGTATTCACCAGCGGTGAAGCGTTACCTTCTACACGGGTTAATCAGTTCCGTAAGATCTTTTCCTCTTTTGGTTTCAATGCACCGGCTTTGGTCAATCTCTATGGCCCAACAGAGGCAACCATTGATGTATCGTATTTCGAGTTTATTCCTGAAAATAATAAAGTGATCAAGCGAGTACCCATTGGTTTTCCAATCAACAACATTTCACTGAGAATTATGTCTCAGCATGGTACTCGACAATCAATAGGTATCGCTGGTGAGTTACAGATTAGTGGTGTTGGATTGGCTCGTGGTTATCACAATAAACCAAAATTAACTGACGAAAAATTCATTTTGGATGGAGGTGAGCGCTGGTATCGCACAGGGGATTTAGCAAGGTGGTTATCTGACGGTAGCATCGAATATTTGGGAAGAATTGATAATCAGGTAAAAATCAGAGGTAATCGTATTGAGTTGGGAGAGGTACAAAACACACTTGAGCATATTCAGGGAATTAGTCAGGCGCAAGTTTTACCACAAAAAAACAGTAATGATGATGCTTACCTTTGCGCATATTATGTAATAACTAATAATGATGTAACAAATAACCCGAATTTTACTTCTGAAAAACTGCGTAAAACTTTACTGGAATTTTTACCTGATTTCATGGTTCCTCTGAAATTTTTCCGGGTTCCTTACATTCCTCTTACACCAAACGGTAAAATCGATCGTGGAGCGCTTGGCGCATTGGCGGAAACAGAAGTTTTGAGTAACCATGATGATGCTCAAACAGAAACAGAATATCAACTAGCAGAGATTTGGAAACGGGTATTAAAGATTGAAAAACTAAGTGTACAGGATAATTTTTACACATTAGGCGGTGACTCAATATTAATGTTGAAAGTACGTTCTGATGCTGAAAAGGCGGGAATAAATGTAACTCTTTCTGAATTATCACAGTATTTGACGATAGCCGAGTTGAGCCAACAAATTGACCCCGACCGTAAAATTCAAAGTGCCGTTGAATTATCTCCTTTCGCGCTGATCAAAGAAAAAGAGCGGGCAGCACTTTCTCAATATGAGGACGCATTCCCTGTCACTCAGCTCCAACTTGGCCTGATATATCATAGCCAGCAGAGTAAAAGCCTTACCACTTATAAAGATGTTTTCCGCTATACTCTGAAAGGAAAGTGGGAACCTGAAATCTTTCGTAAAAGTGCAGCAGAGACTATCCAACGTCATCCTGCTCTTCGTTCACACTTTAACCTGGCCGATTTCAGCGAACCTTTGCAAATCATCAATCACAGTATCGATCTTGATAATGCCATAGAGATTCAGGATCTCAGCTTATTGACATTGGCTGAGTCTGAACAAATTATCAAAGAGCACATGGAGAAAAGCAGTCGTCAAGACTACCAATTTGATCGTGCGCCGTTATATCACATCAGTTTATTCAAGACCGCAGACACTATAGAGATGGTGATCAGTTTCCATCATGCCCTTTTAGATGGTGGCAGTGTGGCAAATTTAATACGTGAACTCTTTTTTCGTTACTTGAATGAGGGAATATATTTTTTTGAAACGGATGTACTTCCATCACCTGCTTTGTATATACAAGATGAACTCCGTGCATTACAAGATCAGGAACATCGAGTGTTTTGGAAAAACATGTTTAATCGACTTCCCCGAACCCAATTTCCCAGCTACCGATTGTATGAAAGTTTGCCAAAAAATCGAATTTTTTCAAAAAAAGCAATTATTCCAAAAGAAATTGAAAAAAAGCTGGAGATCTTAGTACAGCATGAACACGTTTCAATTAAATCGGTATTCTTTGCTGCACATTGTTTAACTGTGGCCAAAGTTACCGCTCAGGATGAAATTGCGACTGGATTAGTCACTCATGGAAGACCAGATGCACAGAATTC
This sequence comes from Xenorhabdus budapestensis, assembly GCF_002632465.1. Taxonomy (GTDB): domain Bacteria; phylum Pseudomonadota; class Gammaproteobacteria; order Enterobacterales; family Enterobacteriaceae; genus Xenorhabdus; species Xenorhabdus budapestensis. Next base: position 273,774 of record NZ_NIBS01000004.1, read on the forward strand.
AGAGCAAACGCTGGGCTTGTTTCTTAATACACTCCCTGTACGTTTCTCTGTATCGAACAAAACATGGAAAGAGTGTATCCACTCTGTATTTAGTGCTGAACAGCGTCATGCCCCATACCGTAAATATCCACTTAATGCTATCCAGCAAGTAGCCGGTGAAGGTGCAAAAATAAGTTCCGCGTTTAATTACATTCGATTCCACATATTAACGGAAATATTTAGTGGCCCTGATTTATCCCTCATCGGGTTTGATCCGTGGGAAGAAACTAACTTTGAAATGCTGTTCAATGTCATGACTGACTTCATCACAGGCCAACATTATTTACGATGTGATTTTGACGGCAATGTTTTCTCACAAGTGCAGGCTGACACTTATATGGACACTTATATGACCATATTGAACAGAATGGTCAGTCATGGTGATCAGCCAGCAACCCTGAGCCAGCCACTCACACAAAGAAGCAAGGTAATACCATCCTCAAAATTCATATCAACATTGGACATGATTAAGAAGAATGTAGGGGAGCAACCTGATGCAATAGCAATTCGTTATCATGGCATGCAATGGAGTTATGAAAAACTCTGGTCAGAGTCCGGTAAAATTGCTTCTGAACTGATTTCTAAGAGCGTTGTTCAAAATACACCGATTGCTATTGTTCTTGAACGTTCTCCGACACTCGTTGCATCACTGATTGGTGTAATGAGAGCAGGCGGAGTCTGCTTACCATTGGATCTGAGTTATCCAGCTCAGCGTATTGCAGCAATGGTGGAACAGGCTCAGCCGATACTGGCTATTGTTGATGATAAATCCGATACATTACTCAACATGGTGACAGTCCCGACCATAAGGGCAGACATGTTGATAAACGGCAATACACATGTACCGAATAGAGAAATAGCCCCTGAGCAGCTAGCTTATTTGCTGTTTACCTCAGGTTCAACGGGTAAACCCAAAGGCGTGGCAATGCCACATCGCAGCCTGTCGAATTTGATTGTCTGGCAGAATGAAACGCATACTGGTAAGAGTATTCGTTCTACCTTACAGTATGCACCGTTGAGTTTTGATGTTTCATTTCAGGAAATCTTCTCTACACTGACTTCTGGTGGTGAGTTACACCTTATTAGTGAAGATGAACGGCGTGATCCTTTGCAGTTACTGCATATTATCAATAAGTACCAGACAGAAAGAATTTACCTGCCTTATGTTGCACTGCAACAATTGGCTGAAACAGCAGTCGCACTGGACACTTACCCAAAAAACCTGAAAGTGGTTATCTCATCCGGTGAACAACTTCGGGTCACAGAAGATATTCGTCTGTTTGTTGGTCAAATAAATAACGGTATTCTTGAGAACCAATATGGCCCAACGGAAACGCATGTCATCACTGCATTTACGATGGAGGGAGCTCCAAAGTCCTTCCCTGAGCTTCCCCCTATTGGTAAAGGTATCACCAATTCAGATATCGTACTCCTTAACAGTCAATTAGAAGAAATCGCTTCTGGTGAGCAAGGTGAAATTTACGCACGTGGTTTACCAGTCGCGCTAGGTTATTACCGTCAGCCAGAACTAACCGCAGAACGCTTTATTATGCTCAAAGACGGTGATGAGCCACTGTATCGTACCGGTGATCTGGGTGTGAAGCTTAAGGATGGCAATATTCTCTATTTAGGCCGCAAGGATACTCAGGTTAAAGTTCGTGGTTATCGTATTGAGCTGGCGGAAATAGAATTAGCGGTATTGAGTACACCTGATGCTGATAAAGTACTGAAAGACGTTGCTGTTGTCGTTCAACAACACGGTGAAAATGATGGTTTTCTGGTCGCATTCCTGATTGGAGAAAAAAACGAAGCATTTACAGTGCGTGTACAACAACATTTGTCTGAAATGTTTCCTAAACACATGCTCCCTTCCAAAATAGAGTGGTTAGAATCACTGCCTAAGACTCCTGGTGGGAAACGTGATGATGCGGCATTACGTAATATGCGGATCATACATGGGCATAATGATGTAGAAGATATTGCTCCGCGAGACAACTATGAGCAAGTATTGTGCGATCTGGCGGCAGACTTATTGAAAATACCCAGCTTATCTATCCATCAAAACTTGTTTGATAACGGTGGTACATCATTGACAGCCATGAGAATGGTCGTTCTGGTAGATAAACATTTCGGTGTCAGCATTCCTTTGTCCCTTTTTATTAGTAACCCAACTGTCGCACAGTTAGCTGTATATATCAGAGAAAAAGGAGGCTATCCAAAATTCAGTCCTCTTGTTCCCATGCGTACTGAGGGTCATAAACGGCCATTGTTTTTTGTCCATCCAATGGGGGGCAATGTATTGTCTTACTTACGGTTAGTGAAGTATTTCCCCAAGGATCAACCTTTCTATGCGTTACAGGCTTACGGCGTGGACGCAGGATCTAAGCCATTGGTCAGTATACAAGAACAAGCGGCAAATTATCTGGAATCCATACGTCAAATCCAGCCACATGGCCCATATTCAATCGGAGGTTGGTCTTATGGCGGATTTGTCGCATTCGAGATGGCACGTCAATTGAAAGAGCATGGAGAAAAAGTCGCAAATCTTTTCGTCTTAGATACGGTTGCTCTTAACACGGAGTCTCAGGAAAAAGTGAATGAGGAAGCACTGTTACGATGGTTTTTCTGGGAATTATTATGGATTAATGAAGGCGCGACTCTCCCTGAGCAGATTGTACCGGAGCATATAATTTCTTTGCAGGAACGATTTGAATACATCACAGAGCATGCAATTGCCACAGGAGTCATTCCACAAGGCAGTTCCCGGGCCTTAGTACAAAGATTATTTGACGTGTATCAGACCAATTGGAAAGCGGCTACAAATTATGCTGCTTATAAGGCAGATATCAATATAACGTTATTACATGCAACGCGTCCATTACCTGAAGTGTTACGTTCTATGCATGATGCGGTAAGAAGTGCGTATCGTGATCCTAAAAATGGCTGGGAGAGTAAGACAACGGGACGTATCAATGTTATTGATGTGTCGGGTGATCATTTGGAAATGATGGAAGAGCCTTATGTAGAGGAAGTAGCACAAGCAATCCTTCGAGAAATGAAGACGTTATCCCCTACAAAATAAGCCTTATTGGTTTCGGAGGAAGTATGAATCGTCAATTAAAAGTGATTGTAATCGGAGCAGGAATTGGTGGGATAACGGCTGCTATAGTGTTACGGCGAATTGGCTATGTTGTTGAAGTTTATGAACAGGCTCCAACTTTACGTACAGCAGGTTCAGGTTTGTCTGTAATGTCTAATGCTGTTGCTGCTTTATCCTCTATTGGTATTAATCTGAAATTGGAGCACTTTGGTGCTCCAATTAAGTGTTTTGAAATTAGGAATACCCGAGATCGTCTGATACGCAAATTACCAATACCTGAAATCTCGTCTTCTAATGGGTTCGATAGTGTTTGTATATCACGTAAAGCATTGCAGGAAGCTCTGCTACAGCAACTTGATCAGAATATTATCCATGTCGGCGCTAAGGTCACCGAAATTTCCGAGAGGGATGACGGTATTTCTGTCCGTTTTGCTGATGGCAGAAAAGCACATGGAGATTTGCTCATTGGTGCTGATGGGATCTACTCTTTTGTTCGTGACTATATCCAAGGGAATAAGCCAGTTCGTCCAGCTGATTATATCTGTTGGTTGGCGATTACTCGTTATCAACATCCGCAGATAACACCTGGTTACGTTGGTCATTATTGGGGAGCAGGAAAACGAATAGGTTTGATCGATATAGGTGGGGGTGAAGTATATTGGTGGGGAACTGCAAATATGCCTACTGAGCAGCTCTGTGAGTGGAAAGGAAATAATAGAGACATCTCGTCTTATTATAAGGGGTGGCCAGCGATTGTTTCTGATATTATCTTACAAACTCCATCTGAAAATATCATTTCTGTCTCTGCACAAGATAGGCCTTTTTCACCCCTCTGGGGGAAAGGCAGAATTACGCTGTTAGGAGATGCGGCTCACCCTATGTTGACAAGCCTTGGTCAAGGTGCGGGTATGGCTATCGAAGACGCTGTTGTTTTAGGGCATGTATTCAGGCAGCAGTCAGATCCAATTTCTGCTCTGCGTCAATACGAAAAAATTCGTATTCCAAGGGCTGAAATGTTAGTTAATACATCAAGAATGCTGAGTGAAACTGAGCAAGAGGATCGTATTTTTCATTGTTTGAAAAGAGATCTGTCCTTACGGTTTATGCCAACGAAAAATCTCAAAAAAAGTATAGAACACTCATTAAATTTTCCTATGGAAGATTTTTAGAACATAAAAAACTGTGTGACACTTTTATCTGTATTAGTGTGGGGGTTATCGGGTGGTGTAGGGGACAGTTCTCCTGCTCCGCCCGATAACCCCATCAAAACTTCCGGTCGAACCCAGAGTACATATGCTGTCCACTTTTAGTTTGTTATCAACAGATTCAGCAAAGCCCGTAACACAATAGTCCGGGCGGTGTTCTTCAACCGACTGATGTTACGCTGTCACTAGCTAAGTTGAAAGTACATAAACCTAGCAGGGGACTACGCAATGCCAAGGTTGGAGCGGGCAATTTCAGGTCGTTACGGCCATTTAAATTAACCGGAAGATCATTGAAGAGTTTCAGTAGTTTTATTCGTCAAGGATGATTTCTGGTAGAGGAAGTTGATCATTAATAATTGCATCTGCAATCCGGATTATATCATTATCCAATGCACGATCGATCTCCAGGGGAGGGCTGATTTCGCGCACTGCCTGGTAAAATTTAGCTGTTTCAGGTGCAAGTTTACTAATATTGTCACGGAGATAAATTGCCTGACAAACGACCAGTATTGTCATTGCAACAATATTACGTAATTTTTGTTCCATTTCCAGAACATCTTGCGCAGCATGCAAACCCAAGCTCACAATATCTTGATTGTACTGCTCTGTTGCTAAAGTATGTATACTAGATGCAGCACAATCATGGCGGATTGCAGCAACTAGGGCTGTTTGTGAAATTTGGACACCTTTAAAACCTTGATACATGCCGGGAGTTGGACTAAGTGAATTCGGTAATCCGCGAGAGAAACGGCTATCCATCATCAGTGCCACAATTGCGTGAAGATGATTGGCAATTAAAGCGATATCCAACTTTAATGCATCCATAGTCCGTGCAATATATTGCCCCATAAAATTTCCACCATGTAAGACATCACCATTTTCTGGATCAATCAAAGGATTATCATTCACAGAAATAACTTCTCGCTCCAATATTTTTCGAGCTGTAGCTAAAGATTCCGGAACTATGCCTAATATTTGCGGTGCACAACGAATTGAATAGACTTCTTGTAAGGTATCATTTAACCGGGTGATTTCCTGGTGACGACAAGCCTTATTCGCTTGTTCTTTAATTCCCGCTAATAAATTGATCTGTGTCGAACCTTCTAATAAATTACGCAATGTACTGGCTACTGCTTTTTGTCCCGGATGATTTTTTACCTGTTGAATTCTGGCATCATAATGTTCATGAGATGCGAATAATGCTTCAACAGTCAATGCAATAACAGATATTGTCGCTTTTAAGAGTTTTTCCAGTTTAATAATTGTAAGTGAACCGATACCTGACATCACCCGGGTGCCATTGATAAGAGCGAGCCCTTCTTTTGCTTGCAAGGATAACGGCGTCAATCCTGCACGTTTAATTGCTTCAGCAGCGCTAATTTCTTCTCCCATATAATTAACCTGACCAATACCACATAATGCACGTGCAATATAAGATAAAGGAATTAAATCACCGCTTGCACCCACTGAGCCATACCGGGGAACCAGGGGCACAATATCATGATTAAGATGATTGGCTATCGTTTGAGCGACAATTGGTCTGGTTGCAGACCAACCTTTACAAACAGAAAGTAACACAGTAAATTGTGAAGCTCTAATACAAGTTTTGGACATATAGTCCCCAGTGCCAACAGAAAGAAAAGTTAACAGATTTTTCTGATGTTCTGAGATCTTCTCAAACGGCACAACTAAATTGGCATTCCCTCCAAATCCTGTATTAATTCCATATATTACTTCTCCTGAATTTAATTTATCCTCTAATTTTTTACGACCACGGTTTAAAATATTTATGACACCTTTTGATATTTCTACTTTTTTCTGTTTTGTCGCAATCTGATAGATTTCTTCCAGAGAGATAAAGCCATTTTCGTTAATAATGATGGTTGGCTGAATATCTTTAATGTTCATTTTCATCTCCATATAAAATAAGAATGTAATAATACGTGGTTTCGTATAAAAAGTGCAATCATGGAACAGGTGTATCAGTCACAACTCAATCTGACACATCAACTTGAAAAGATGAAAATTACCAGTATTTTGAGGTAAAAAAATAAATGGCTTCAACGGTTATAAAATAACTTAGGGTTTAATTATTTTTAATCTGCGATTCTATTTATGAGAATAGTAAAAGGAAGCCTTATCACTCTTCATTGGGCTATTCATCTAATAGGTTATCCATTGCGGGTCTCCCAGAGATATTATAGTCTTGACAATAAATAGCGATTAATAATCGATAAGACAGAGAGATGGATTGTGGCAAAAAAAGAAAACCAGAAAAGCTATATAGGCGCAAATCTCCCTTATGACCAATTCGAATTAATTCCTCTGAGCATACCAATGTGTGGGATGTTGTCTTCTAGGTATACCTCAGATACGGCTTGGAAGCCGTGTTTGGCGTAAAATGATTGGAGGTGTGCTTGCGCAGATAAAAAAATAGGGGATTCTGGGTAAGATCTTTCTATGAAGGAGATTACATTTTCCATCAGCTTGTGTCCTAACTTGGCTCCTCGCACAGATGGATCGATAATGATTCTCCCTACGACAATTTGTTTTGAGCTTTTGTATGCTTGTAGTATGCGTGCATAAGCTATGATTTTTTTGCCCTTAGAGCCTACAACGTGTAGTGTATCTTTCTCTAAATCTAAACCATCCAGGTCTTGATATGGGCATGACTGTTCAACAATAAATACCTGATTTCTCAGAGAGAAAATCTTATAAAATTTTTCAGTATCAATATGTTTTGATTCTAAGTATTCCCAAGTCAATTCCATGTTTCCCTCTTTTTTACAACAGAATGCCTAATGCCAATCGGAGTAAATAAGTTATAGAACCAATTATCGCAATCATTGCAACTAAACTGAGTCTCAGTTCCTTAACAAGCCTATCCTGATAGCGTAAGGTGAGCGCGTTCAACTCGTACATAGCGCAGACATTAGCATTGAGCCCCTACAACACGGATTCGCATAATGTATATTATGTTAAATAAACTATATAGGATTCAATTTCTCCTGATATTGCCAGTACTTCATGGTGAGGTACAATGAAAATAAACTGAGATGTAATAGACAGATTATGAACCATGAATAATACTACGATGAAAAATAATAAAATTATCATTGTTGGTGCCGGTTTTGTAGGAACAACGCTGGCATGGTGTTTATCTTACCACCATAAGGGCGAAATTATTCTGATTGATAAAGGACAGGCGGGTAACGGAGTGACTAAACAGGCCTTTGCATGGCTCAATGTTTCTTATGGTAGACCGGGCGCTTACAGCAAGCTTAGGCAGCAGGCACTCAATGAGTGGCATTATCTCGATAAACAAACAAACGGAAAGTTAAATATAAATTGGTCAGGTGCTATCAGTTGGCAGGAAACTGAATCTGCAACCCGTGAATTTATCGATATTTATAGTGAATCGGGCTTTAATGTTAAGGCATTGACGAAAGCTGAACTTCAGACACTGGAACCACAGCTTGTAACCCTCCCGGAGCTTGCTGCCTTTGCAACGGAAGAAGGTGCTGTTGATCCTCTTCACGCAACACAAGTACTTTTACAGGAAGCTCTGAACAACGGTGTCACCTATCTGCCGGAAACGGAAGTGACTGCCATTAACTATAATGGCAAACAGATTCTCGGAATTACTACATCACAGGGAGTTATCTGTGCTGATCAGGTTGTACTGACTGCCGGTGTCGGCATAATTTCTCTGATGGAAAAATTAGGGGAACAGCTCCCTTTATCTGCATCTCCTTCTATCATCGTGCAATATCAACATCAGGCTGAAACTCCTTTTGTACACCACATTATCTCAACTCCTGATATGGAAGTACGTCCGATATCAGGAACAGCTTTGCTTGCAGCGGAAGATTATTTAAATGACTGTCCTGAAAACAGTGCCACATGTATCGCACTAAATGCCTTACCTGCCATAAAAAAAGCCTTTATAGGTAGTGATAGTCTGTGCTTAGAAAAGGCTTCTGTTGGCATGCGCCCAATTCCTAAAGATGAAATGCCCATCGTTGGAAAAGTTACTGATTATTGTGGTTTATATATGATCAGCATGCATGCAGCAATTACACTTGCACCACTGATATGCCGACTGGCGCAGGAAGAAATAATAAATGACACAGAACAGGCTGCGTTAAATCCATACCGACTAACACGCTTTAGTGCTGAAGACTTGTAATGACGTTTTTTTAACTGGTTTATGCATCATCTTTTCAAAACTTGCGATTTTCATCACGTTTAACTATTAGCCTATTGATATGCAAGAATGAATTCCGCCCCCTCTCCTCCTATCAGATACGGAACACATTTCCACGAACCAGATTGAACTTTCTCCCTATCTGCAAAACTGTCATGTGACAGATTGGGCGAAAGATCATGGTATTCATATCACATCCTATATGACCCTCGCTTATGGTAAGGCGCTTCAAGATAAGGTTATCGGACGCATAGCCACAAAACATCAGGCCACTCCTGCACAGGTGATTTTGTCCTGGGCAATGGCATTGGGTTATAGCGTGATCCCATCTTCAACTAAGCGCGAAAATTTACAGAGTAACCTGAAAGCCACTGAGCTTAAATTTGATGCAGACGATATGACTGCTATCGCCGCACTTGGTCGTAACGAACGTATCGTTAGCCCGGCTTTCGGGAGCTGTTTTGAGATCCATGTTTTCAACGAGGTAACGCGATAAATCCCTTTTCCAGTCCATGAACTTCCATACCTTCCGGCATAGCTTCCCCGATAGTTACCCGACGAGATACAGCCGGGCTTTTTAAATCCGGGCGCCAGGTTACGATCAATTGTCCATTGCTGTCGTGAGTTAATGCTTTTTCTGGCACAACAGTGCCCCGTTCATTGCGATAAATAACAATATTAACTTTGGCACTCATACCGGGTCTGATGGGGTAATTCTGTTTCATGGGTGAAGTCACTTTAATCACAACGTCATAATAAATCGCCGATCCGGGGTTGTCGTTATTCACGCTTTGCATGGCAATGGTTTCAATTTCCCCATCCAAAGGGTGATCGGAAAACCCCTCCCCGCTAATTTTTACTGCCAGCCCTTCTCTTAGTTTGGCGAGATCGGCTTCTTCAACTTGTGCCAGTACCTGATACTGTGTTGTGTCCATCACTTCCAGTAAAGGCATCCCATCGGTAACCCGAACGCCTGTCTGAATCGTCAAAAATTTCCCCTTTTCTCCTTGCACTGCCCTGAGCACAACACCGGAAAATGGCGCTTTGATTTCTTTATGGGTGTATTGTTCCTGTAGTGTCTGGTAGCGGCTGGTTGCATTTTGCAGCTCCATCTCTGCAACACGTACATTGCCAGCGCTGCCTTTTTGTCGGGTGGATGCAAGATCGTCTTTTGCAGAAGCGAGTTCCGTGAGTTGTCGGCGAAGTTGCTGTTCAAGGTTTTCCACTTCCATTTGTGGAATGATGCCCCGTGAAAAAAGCGCCTGTGTTTTTGCCAGATTATTTTTCAATTCCATCACCATATGATTCGCATTTTCGACGTTTCTTCTGGCCCGGATGACTTCCTGACTGTTTTCCCAGTCATGCAATTGTTCAACGGCAGATGAGGCTTTGATCATCTCAACCTGCGCCTGCCGAAGCTCAATATCCAGTTTGCGGGTATCAAGTGTCACTAATGTCTGACCAGCTTTCACTTGTTGCCCTTCTTTGGCTAAAACTTGTTTGATAATGGCATCAAATGGCACAGGGATAGTCTCAAGGCGCCCGGATTGCAGCTTGCCGACCAGACCTAATTGTTTTTCTATAAAAGCGGGTTTTACCTCAATCCACTGTATTGATCCCTGATCTGACGATTCTTTTGAGGACAAATACCCTGAAAATAACAAAGCAAAAAAACAGATCACTACTACAAGTACGCCAGCGATGGCCCATTGATAACGTTTAGTCATTGATAATGATCTCCCAGCTTTCCAGTGTCGTGCCAAGAATTTGATCCAGTTCGGCCTGAGCATTGAGATACTGGATAAGTGTATTCAGGCGTGCATTTTCGGCATTTCTCAAGTCGGTTTCAAAACTCAGAACCTGAAAGTTACTGGATCGCCCTGCCTGTAATTTTTCCTGTTCAATTTCGAGTTTCTTTTGAGAAAGTGAACTGGCTTTTATCGCTAATTGATATTCCTGCCAGCGTGATTCTGTATCCCGGATGGCATTGATGACTCTTTTTTCCAGATTTATTTTGGACTTTTCCAGATATAACGCCTGCTTCTGGACATCAACTCTGGCCTGAACTTCCGCCTGTTTCCGGGTCATATCATCGATTGGAATATCCAGTTGTATACCCACATAATTTTCCCAGTTGCGGGCCTCAGAAGAGGATGAACGATACTGGGATGTTCCTCCAACCAATGATAAATCCCAGAGTCGGTTATCTCTGGCCTGCAATAATTGAATATCTGCCATTTTTGCGGAAAGTAACTGGATAAGATAACCCGGCTGCTGAGCCTGCGCTTTTTTAATGGATTGTTCAACATTCAGACTGACGTGAGTGCCTTCCAGCGTATCGGTTGCCTGGATAGGAGTTTTAAGGCTAAGGGCAAGTAACTTAAGTAATGCCAGCTTTGCAGTATACACATTGTTTTCAGCCTCTTTTGCCGAAAGTTCCTGCATGGCCAGATCAGCTTGCGTCTGTATGATATCTGTCTGGGCCATTCTGCCGGCATCAATCAACTCTTTGTTCGTCTCCACTAATCTCTGCATACGCTTAAGGGAAGCGACAGAAAGTGAATGTTGTTCCTGAGCACGGAGTAACGCATGGTATGCCAGAATAATTTGTGTGATGGAATCGGAAATAGTTACTTTTAGATTCAATCGGTTGGTTTGTTCCCGGAGTTTTGCCAGTAAGATTGGGGCATTATTAATATCGGTTCCTGCTCCCCGTAAAAGAGGCTGTATCACAGTAATACTTGCACCATCATTGTGAAGTTTGTTTATCCTTGAGTTATTGTTCTCACGCGTCCAGGAAAGTGTGAAACGCGTTCCCAAAGGAGTGAGCAATGTGGCATTAGGAAAAAGGTTAGCTTTCCTGAAACTTGAATCCTGATCTTTACCTGCAATGTAACGTCCACTTAGCTGTAATTTTGGTGTGAATCGGTCCTCTGCCACCCGTAAATCAAATTTCTGGGCGATGCGATCCAGATAAGCACTGCGGATTGCATAGTTATTTCTTAGGCCAAGCGATATCGCGTCACTCAACGACAGGCCGATCACTTCTCCAGAAGTTTCTCGACTCAGGCTGTAATCAGGTTCTGATAAAGCTAATTGTTTCTGTTCAGATGCAGAGATTCCTGTTTGAGGAAAACAGAAAAATAAAGTCAGCGAACTATAAAGGAAATATTTTTTAATCATCACGTAATGCCTGTACGGGTTCCATTTGAGAGGCTTTATGTGCGGGATAAAAGCCGGAGATAAGCCCCGCTATGATTGAGCTACCTATTCCTAACGGAATTGATAAGGGAGCCAGAGAAAATGACCAGCCAGAATAAAGAACAAAAATAAAGGCGACGATGACACCGACTAACGCACCAAGGATTGCGCCGGCAAAAGTTAGTGCCGCAGCTTCATACAAAAAAAGACGCCGGATATCCTGAGCTCTTGCCCCTAAAGCCATCCGCAAACCAATCTCTTTTCGCCGGGCCGAAACGTTCATCAGCATCACATTCGAAATTGCAATGCCGCCGGTGAGCAGCGAAATGCCCGCTAACCCGATCAACATAAAAGAAAAGGTTTTACTTTGTTCTGTCTGCCCTTTCAGTAATTGCTGAGCAACCCGAACATCAATATTAACCTCTGGAAACTTTCGTTTGAGCAACGCCAATAAATCTTTTGCATCGGTTTCTGTAGTTACGTTTGTTATGGTACGGGCGATGATGCCATTCAGATCAATATTGAGTGAGATTTTTCGCATAGCATTGATAGGAGCAACCACGACCGAATCCAGAGAAAAAGGAAATATGGGGTTTTGCCCTTTTACATCGAAAATGCCAATTATGGTGTATAAATAATTGCCAAGCTGAATCTGCTTGCCAAGCACACGGGATGCATCCCCTTCACCAAGGGTAACAGCGACTTCATTGCCAATGACCAGATAAGGCGAGTGCTGATCATAATCAGAAATGAACCGGCCATAACGAAGTCGCAATTGCATAACTTCCTCCAGTTCCGCAGAAGAACCTATTACGGTAAATGTTTCTGTTTTCCCGTTATATCGACCGGAAGAAGGAGAATAGATCCACGGTGCTGTTGAAGATAAACCAGGAATAGCCGTTGTCAGATCGGCCATGTTAAGTGAGTCACTATCAATTCCATGATTATAAGTGTAAAAATTTGTTGTAATAACATTGATATCCAGCCCGCTGAACATCTTTAACGCAGCCAGTGTAGCGTTATGTCCGGTATTAACAAATGCCACAATAGACGCACAACCAATAGCAATCCCTGATAAAGCAAGCAGAGAACTTTTTCCTGTTGCTATTAAGTTACGCCAGGCTTCTCTCCACATCATTAATACCGACATGCCATAGTTGCCGGACTGACGATTATCATGCATGCGTTGTCATCCTTCTGGTTTCATGCAATTGACCATCAATCATGCGTAACTCGCGCTGCATATGGTTTGCAACCATAGCATCATGGGTTATTACGACCAGCGTCATCGCGTTTTCTGTGTGAAGAGAAGAAAACAGTAATAAAATTTCTTCTGCCGTTTGTTGATCCAAATTGCCAGTGGGTTCATCAGCCAGCAGTAATGAAGGTTCTCCTACCAATGCCCTGGCGAGTGCCACTCGCTGACGCTGCCCGCCGGATAAATCTGCCGGATAATGTTCCGCACGGTGTGAAAGCCCTACCAAATGTAGTTTTTCTCTGGCAATTTTATGAGCCTGCGAGGCAGAAATACCACGGTAAAGAAGCGGCAGAGCGACATTTTCTGTCGCTGTCATTCCGGCCAACAAATGAAAGCTTTGAAAAACAAAGCCAATTTCTTTATTACGCATTCTGGCACGAAGCTCAGCATCTGCTTTTGACATATCAACGCCGCAAAGAAAATATTTCCCCAAAGTAGGCTTATCCAGCAGACCGAGAATATTCAGTAATGTGCTTTTACCTGAACCCGATGCTCCAACAATAGCGCAACTCTGACCGGCAAAAATTTGTGCTGTGATATTTTTCAGAACTGATATTTTGCCCTCCCCTCCATGTTGATAAACACGGGTTAGCCCTTGCATATTGATAACAGGTGATATTGATATTGTGGGATTAATCGAATTTATAGTATCCATTATTTTTATAATATCTCCTAGCTTTAATATCTACATTCATCTTTATTAAAACAGCCGGTTTCTGATGTCGTTAAGGCATTAATAATCAAGTCACCTAAAATCAATGTTGTTATGGTACATTGCGTTGCAATTATAAATAAATTATTTTCATTGCGTAAATAATAGTAGATTCATTATTGATCATAAATTATGATAATAGAGATTGGGTTTCTAATCCAGAATATAAAAATATAGACAGTTTCTAAATTTTAAAATTGTAACATCGTCAGATGATGATTTAGATTTAGCGTGTGTTATCAAATACAACTTTATAAGTAATACATTTAAGCAGCAAATTCTAAAAATATTATAGGAGAATGTTTATGTTCAAGAAATTATTAACAGTTGGAGCATTAGCTGCGGGTGTTTTGTTGAGTAGTAATGCAATGGCACTAAATAATTGTCAGGTTGAAAACGTACCAAAACATCTTACCGGTAATCTTTATGAAATGTATGTTGTTAACCCTACAAATAATTTCGCAAATACCTTTGAAAGGTATGGTATTACATGGTATTTTAAAGGAAAAATTGGAAATGGAGAGTGTAAATATAATACTGGAAGGAAAGCCTATCAAGCTTATTATCAAGGAAGAAAATACTAATTCTCCAAAGAAAATTATTATCATGGTAAATTTATGATGCAGATAAACCCCGTTTAAAACGACGGGGTTTTTTGGCTCTTATAATGAACAATATATTCCCTATATTCCCTATATTCCCTTATTAGCTGGTTTTAACGGTCTTTCATAAATCCATCTAAATTTTCAATATAAGATAAAAACATAAGAAATCTCTAAATTTTAAAATTGTAACATAGTCAGGTGATGATTTAGATTTAGTATACGTTATCAAAAACAATTTGATAATTAATAAATTTTTAAGTTACAAATTTTAAAACTATGACATAAAAATGTTTATATTCAAGAAACTATTAACAGTTGGTACATTAGCAATAGCATTGTTCGGAGGTATTGGAACTGCATCAGAAAACGTAGATATCCCCTGGAACAATTGTTATTCTTCTCCTGTAGAATATAACAATGGCGTATATACTAAATATCTTGTTAAAGATAATATTGTTTTTCTTGATATACGTAATGAAAATAGAATTAAATGGTATTTAAAAGGCTTCAAAAAACTATATGTCTGTGGCATGAATGTTTATGTTGGCGAATATGAAGGTAAGAAAATATAAGATTCTCAAAAAAGCGCTTACTCCAGTTGATGCAAGCGCACTTTAACTTCATCAATATAAATTTGCTTTAATTTTTCTGGCTCTATATCAATCAAATGCTGAGAAAAACCATTGATATAATCCAACAGATAGCCAAGCTCTTCCTGATGATAGTGGCCAGATATTAACGCACTATTATCATCAGTTAATTGCAGAACAATATGTGAGAATGGTTTTCCGTGATAATGCTCAATACCTGAGCTTTTTATTTTAATCTGAAAATAATGTTGCTGTTGTTCCTGCCTTAACTGATCAAAATTGAACAAATGAAAATCCGTAAGATGAATATTTTCAGAAGCGGTTAATAATTTTGTCGTTGGATGAAATGACTGGATTACGTTACAACGTAACACACGTAAATCTTGTTCTTCATAATCAAACACAGCTAAAAACCATTTTCCGGTTTCAAACCACATTGCAATAGGATAAATAAAAATCGTTTCGTTATGATAAGTTATCTCTAGATTTTCCTGTTGCAGAATATGATTTAGCAACATATCCAGTTTTCTGATCGGATTGACCTGCTTTACAGTACGTACACCTAAGTGCTTGCGTAATTTATCTTCCTTTATTTTTTCATCATGGGGCAGAACCTGCTTTAGCTTTTCAGAAATACTGCGAAATTGCAGATTGAAAGGCGTGGATTGCAGAACATGCTTACCTGAAATAGCAAATAACATTGCATGAATTTCATCCGCACTAAACCTGACCGGAGTTAACCGATATGTCGGGGCAATAACATACCCCCCATTCCTTCCCCGCTCAGAATATAAAGGAACGCCCAACTCTTCTAAAGCAGAAATATAACGTATCGCACTACTGCGGGATAAATTAAATTCTTGCATAAGTTCATTTAAGGTTACTTTCTGCCTGCCCTGTAAAAAAAGTTGCATCTGTTGCAATAGCACTGTTTTTTTCATCATGAATCCTTAAAAAAGGTGTCAGAAAGTGAAACCTATCTACTTTATAATGATTCTTACCTAATGGAAAGTTAAAAGGAAAGTATTATGACACGTATTTCTTTAGCAAAAACGTTCCCTGATATTTATCAGCAACTGCTATCAGTAAATGCTGAAATAGATAAAGCAGCTTTATCTGTGGGAATTATTGAGGGGTTCTGCCATCTATTAAAATTGCGTATCTCTCAGATTAATGGATGTGCATTTTGTATCAGATTACATACCAGAGATGCCTTACAGCAGAATGAATCTATTGATAAAGTTGCCCTGCTTACAGCATGGCAAGAAACAGAATATTTCACAGAAAAAGAACGGGCAGCACTGATGTTAGTCGAGGCGGTAACAGAAATACAAAATGAGCATATCCCAGATGATATTTATCAAAAAGCAGTGGAGTTATGGAGCGATACACAGGTCGCAGCAATCGAGTGGTTGGCTATTATGATGAATGCGTTAAATCGAATTGGAATAGCTTGTCGGTATCATGTAGCGCCGTAATTACAGTTATTGGCTACCCGCCTAAATCAGGCGGGCATATAAATGATATTACTGCCCTTCCCTAATTCAGTTGCTCGCTAACATACGGCGCTAAAGTTGATCTTTGCAAAAACAGTCAATAATCTGAGAAAAACCATTGAATAAAGTGCAAAAATGAAAATTACACTGGAAGGAAATGCAGGTGTTTATTGCTGTGGTAGACAGCGGTTATTGAACCGCTGCTGCCGAACGATTGGATCTCACTATTTCCGTTACTAGCCGGGCTTTGTGTTCCCAGCAGTTTAAAGCACCAACTTTACCAAGAGCAGTTTTAACAACATTCAGGCTGCTACCATCACCTTCACCAAAAATAGTTCTTTCCGCATGTGCAGGCTTTAACTTTCTTCGTGTCAGTAATGTTTGACCCGTTTGGTCGATAATAGATTGAGAAATGTAAAGGCTACCGTTATCTTTCTCGCTGAAACCAAGAACTATCATAATATTATGATCGGCAGCAGCTTGATCAATTCTTTGATATTGCAGGCTATTAAGTACTAATGAATTGTTGTGATACTGTTTGATGAACTGAGTGCACCAAAGAGGTGAATCTAACCATATGAACCACGGATAACCTGGTATCCAGGTTTCAGAGAAAGTAATCAAACTAGCACCTTGACTGGCTGCTGACTCAATAAGTGAGATGGTTTTTGCAACAGTTGCTTCCAAATCAAGAAAAACAGGGGCGGCTTGAACGGCAGCCACGCGATAGGTTGTGTTTATTAACATTATAAATTAACCCGAATTCTGGATAAGAAATTGACAAAATATATATCGAACAAGCCAGTGCTAAAAACATCAACCAGCCACAGCTTCAGGGTATATTTCAACAGGTCAGAACTAATAAATGGAATTTCTATCACAATCAAGAGAAAATGGTTAGAAAAGTTGAATTATTATCTATAAAATATCGCCTCGATTTAGGATTCTTTGCATCTCAGCATTGAGTCCTTACAATACGAATTCAATATAGGGTAACCCATATATGATACATCTAACAGATAAATAAGCCGCCGCAACCCTATTTTTTCAGTTGTGGCGGCAGTCTCAAGAAGCTATCAATTCTATGAGTACACCGCCAAATCCTTTACTTTAGGAGATGGATTTATGCACTCAAAAAATTTTCTCTGGCAATATTCTTTTACTACTACAGTATTATTGTTATCCCCATTTAGTTTATTGCCATCACTGGCCATGGATATGTATCTACCCGTAATGCCTATCATCACCGATGCACTTGGTGCCGGAGCAGGAACAATCCAGCTAACATTAACCATATATATGGTTATGTTGGGAATTGGTCAGCTTTTATTTGGCCCTTTATCAGATCGATTCGGTCGTCGTCCCGTTTTGCTGAGCGGTGGAATTGGTTTTACGGTTGCTTCATTGGGTCTTGCTATAACTTCATCATCAGAAATTTTTTTGGGTCTTCGAATTATTCAAGCCTGTGGAGCTTCAGCATGCCTAGTAGCAATGTTCGCGACTGTACGCGATATCTATTCAGGTCGTAAAGAAATTAATGTCATCTATGGTATTCTTGGCTCTATGCTTGCCATGGTTCCAGCAATAGCCCCTTTGTTCGGAACTTTGCTTGACATTTGGCTGGGATGGCGTGCCATTTTTTGTTTCTTAGGATTTGCAATGGCCGTTACAGTTATTGTGATCTGGAAACTCTGCCCAGAAACTGGGCAGAAAGGAATGACAGAGTTACAATGGGATCAATTGATTCTTCCTGTAAAGAGTTTGAATGTCTGGTTGTACACATTCTGCTACAGTGCGGGACTGGGAAGCTTTTTCGTCTTCTTTTCAACAGCTCCTTGGGTAATGATGAACAGACAAGAATTATCACAAACTACTTTCAGCTTATTATTTGCAACTGTAGCTATCGCAATGATGATGACAGCCCGAAATATGGGGAGTTTGATTACCCATTGGGGAATATTGGGTACGTTACGGATAGCAATGTTTTGTCTTATAGCCGGAGCTTTGTTGCTTTCTGTCGGAGAAACGCTCATACCGAAATCGGTATTTGGTTTCATCGTCCCAATGTGGCTTCTCGGTGTTGGAGTCGCTATGGCTGTTTCAGTAGCACCTAATGGTGCACTACAGGGTTTTGATCATATGGCTGGAACTGTAACAGCATTCTATTCCTGTCTTGGGAGTTTACTATTAGGAATGGGCGGAACTTTCACTATTACACTTCTATCAAATGCCACTACTTGGCCGATTATCGCCTATAGCCTAGTTCTGGCAACAGTAGTACTTTGCCTATCCTTCTTCATTAAGAGTGAAAATCTGGAACAGTCGAATCAAAGGTATTAAGCAAATTATTCTACGAATACGCGATACGGATTATTTCTTTTTTGAAAATTCGTGTCGTGTTTTCTTGGATAATGGAGAGCATAAAAATCTGTGGGGTATTTTACGCCGCTATAGCATCCAGCTCTGTGTTCTTCAATTTGGGATACCAACGATGAAATATACTTTCCAACTCACCATTTAAGACCGCTACCCGTGTTTGCAAAAGATAATGCGCACCTTGCTGGCTCCATTGCATCTGTTGCTTTTTCGCCATACGTTTTGCTATCACTTCATGAACCGTGGATTCTACAAATGCCGTTGATATTGGCTCCCCATAACGATACCTCTCCCCATAATTTGGGATCATAAATTGGTTATTGGCAATATAAGTCATCATTTCATCTAAATAGCGTCCCATTTTTTTGTTTTTGCTATTTTTACAGTGTGATCCCTCTTCATCGCAATCACAAATACACAAGCAACTATCCAGTTGGTCGAGGGCATTTCCCACATTACCATGCCATAAATACCATTTCGTTTTTTCGAGTCGGCTTTGTAATTCTGTGCCAATATCGACTGATTTTGTTAAAATACCTTTAATGCATTGATTTAGTACGGTTAACCGCATACTGATATGAAACCAATCTAAAATATGCTCTGCTTCTGGGTAGATACCTATTTGCATCATTCTCAGATTATCGGCGCCATCTGATAAAAAAGTGATCTGCTGATTAGTTTGCACACCTTGGGCATTCAATACTGACAGTAATCGTTTTCTTGGATTATCTTCTAAAACATGCACGTAACCAAATCGCTTCGCCTGAACATTTTCGGAGTACGCTTTTCCTGTAATAATTTCAAAATTATTTTTCCGATTATGGCAATCCCTCACATAACCGCCATCAAGCCCAATTACCATGGGTTTTCCTGGTCGGGGTAATTTTTCACTATCATATGCGCTTTTTTCAAGAAAATCAGCTTGCGTGGCAAGCTCCGTTTCTTGTTGTTTAGCAACGCTAACTAAGTGATTACGTACTGTCGCGGAATTAAGTGTTTGACTTATCGGTAAAATATCTTTTAATCGTTCAACAGTGAGATCATATGACATCAATGACGCCCATTTAGCTTCAATAAACTTCAGTTCGGGGTGCGTATTATCCAGCAACCATTCGCTGAGTAAACTGACTGATTTTGTTGTGGCTTGTTCGCACTGACAACGATATAGGCGAAGACCTTTAATGGGAATAACGCCAAATAAAGTATGATAATGGCGGGTTTGATGATCCTTTATTTGACGCGGTTTTTCACCGTGAATTGATAACCCTAAAGGCTCATCTTGTTCGGTTGTTTTATGTAACGTCAATAAGGTTTCTTGATGAGTTGAACCATCATCCTGTATCACAACCGCTTTTATTATGACTTTCATCATCCCCTCCGATTTTTAATCGTTCATCTTTTCCTTAATTTATAATAGGTTGAAACGCCAATCCCCACGTTATCACATGCTAATTTCAGGCGAATACCTTTTGATTTTAATTCATCAACCATGGCCACTTTTCGCTTGTCTGCCGGCGGACGGCCAGTTTTTTCTCCTCGTCCTTTTTTAGCCGCAATGCCTTCAGCTTGACGCTCTCTAATGAGCGCACGCTCAAACTGGCTAAATACCGACATCATATGTAATTGTAGCTCTTGTAATGGATTACTCTCGCTAGCAGAAAAATGAATATTTTCCTTGAGAAAAACAAGCGAAATGCCTCGTTGTTTCAGATCAATGGTTAAATTAACCCGAATTCTGTTTAAGCTGTCATTGAAAAATCGTTTTCCGAATAGAAAATGTTCAGTGATGGCTTTTTCCATTTAAGGCAGTAAGCAATCAGCCC
>NZ_NIBS01000040.1 GCF_002632465.1 Xenorhabdus budapestensis
TGATTTTCAGGTCAAAATCCGGGGCTACCGTATTGAATTGGGGGAAATTGAGAGTGCGCTGGCGACCCATCCACAGGTAAAACAGGCGGTAGTGATTGATTGGGAGCAGGAAGGTCACAAAGTTCTGGCGGCCTATCTGGTGAGCACGGGGAATGTCTCTGCTGACGCTCTGATTGAGCACCTCTCCGGTCGTCTGCCGGAGTATATGATACCTGCCAGCTTTACCCGTATTGAGTCAGTGCCATTGACCCTGAATGGTAAGTTAGATCGCCGGGCATTACCGGAACCGGCCTGGGGCAACCGGGACAGCTACGTAGCACCGCGCAATGCACTGGAAACCCGGCTTTGTGCTATCTGGCAGGAAATATTAGGGCTGGCACAGGTAGGCATTGAAGATAATTTCTTCCGTATCGGCGGTGATTCGATTGTCAGTATTCAACTGGTCTCTAAACTCCGACAGGCTGGCTTTACTGTGCAGGTTAAATCGATTTTTGAAGCGCCAACAGTAGCTCGTCTGGCACAGGTATTGGCACAGGATCAGCAGACAGTCAGTGTGGTGGCCGAACAGGGCAAATTAAGTGGGGAATTTGGCTTATTGCCTGTCCAGCAGGATTTCTTCAATCGCCAGTTACCGCAGCCACACCACTGGAACCAGGCCTTTATGATCCGCCTGCCCGGTACGATCAAACATGGTGATATTGAAAAAGCGCTGAATCAACTGGCTGAACGACACGATATGTTGCGTGTCCACTTTGTTGAAACGGCAGCAGGTTACCGTCAATGTTATCAGGCCGATATGCCTTTATGGCTGTCAATGTTACATCACTGTGATGTCAGTCAATGGGATGAAACAGCATTACGCCAGCAACTGACCGAATGGCAGAGCAGTTTTGATTATTGTAACGGGCCTCTGTGGCAGGCGGCGCATTTGACCGGATATGCAGACGGGAGTGCCCGCTTATTCTTCGCGTTTCACCATCTGATTATTGATGCTGTGTCCTGGCGGATCATGGCAGAAGATATGCGTTTGTTGCTACAGAAAGACGCGCTACAGGGCGATAACTTGCCGGCAAAAACCAGCAGTTACCGGCAGTGGGTCAGCGCTGTGCATCACTATGCCGAGTGCCATCAGGAGGAAGTGCCTTACTGGCAACAGGTCATGGAGGAAAGCGGGACTTATCCGGCTGTAGAAGAGACTCGTCAGCATCGGCTAGGTATCTCTGAGGCACTGACCGAGACCTTGTTGCGTGAGGCCAATGCCGGTTATCACACCGAAATTAATGACCTACTGCTGAGTGCCCTTGCGCTGGCCTTGCAGACGTGTTTCTCACGGCCGATCAATCGCATTCTGCTGGAAGGTCACGGGCGGGAACATATCGATAACACATTGGATGTTTCTGAAACCGTCGGCTGGTTTACAACCCTGTACCCTGTCCGGCTGGCAATGCAGGCCGCTATTGCCGAAACCATTATCCACACCAAAGAAATGCTCAGGGCCGTACCGAATAAAGGGCTGGGCTACGGTGCTCTGCATCAGGCCGGGTACTTGACGGGTAATCTGCCGATGATCAGTTTCAACTACCTCGGTCAGTTAGGGGGAGAAGCGGGAGAACAGGACTGGTCACTCACCAGCGACGATTGCGGAACCATGATAGCCGACAACAATAAGAGCCATTTGTTACTGGATATTAACGGTGCAGTGCAGGAAGGCAGATTGCAGTTCAGTGTGAATTCCTGTTTATCACAACACCAGACACAGACATTTATTACCGCGTTTGAACAGGCACTGATGACTGTTATCAAAACCGCTCAGCAACAGGCTCAGGCGGGAGGCGTGAAGACTCCGAGTGATTACGGCATTAAAGGAGTTTCAATCGAGCAGTTAAATCAACTGACTCAGCGTCTTGGTCATGCGAGTAATGAAAATTCGCACTTCCATTCAGAAAAGAAAACCATTTTGGATGTGTAACAATATGTTGAAACTATTAGAAGAACTTAATAAAAATCACATGTCAGTATGGGTTTGTGAAAACAAATTAAAATTAGCTTTTTCAGGGGAAACTCCGCCTGTTCAATTGGTCGATAAAGTAAAAGCAAAAAGGGAAACTATTTTAGATTTCTTAAATGCAACATGTATTTTCTCTGAAAAAGATTTTCAAAGTTTTATCCTGAGTGAAAATCACGCTAATTTTAATAACGTCAATAAAAATAGTAACAATGAAATTGAAGTGATATTTCCCGCTACCAGTTTGCAGCAGGGGTTTATTTATCATCATCTGGCTCAGCCACAAGATGATGCCTATCGTGTACAACTGTTGTTGGATTATCACACAAATGTAGACCTTGCCGCCTATCAGCAAGCATGGTCACTGGCTTCCCTGCGTTTCCCGATACTCAGAACCGCGTTTGACTGGGAAGGTGAAGTTTTGCAGATCGTAACTGAAGGGGCAAGTATTAGTGCAGCCAGTTTTACTGTTCAGGATCTCAGCCGATTATCCGCAGAAGAGCGGGAGGCAGCGATTGATGCCATTCAGCAGCATGACCGGACACAAGCGTTTGATTTAAGTCAGCCGGGATTAATTCGTTTCACCATTATCAGGCAACATGACCAACTGGTGACGGTGATGATTACCCAACATCACTGTATTGCCGATGGCTGGAGTAACCCGGTTTTATTGCAGACTGTGCATGACTATTACAACCAACTGATGCAGGGACAAACGCCCCGGATAGAGGTGGATAAAGCGTATCTGGCGACTCAGCAATATCACCTTGATCACAAACAAGCCTCTGAAGCGTATTGGGCTGAGCGTAAAGCCCAATTCCACAGGGCAAATGACCTTTCGGCGCTGTTAAGCCATAACGTTGATTTGAACCGAATAAAAGCGGTAGAAAAACCTGCTGAGCAGGTGCTCACGATACAGGGGAATACCTATAAACAGCTTAAGGCAATGTGCCGGGAACAAGGTGTGACACTGAATGTGGTGTTGCAGTTTGCCTGGCATAAATTGCTGCACAGCTACAGCGGGGATGAACAGACCATTGTGGGAACAACTGTATCAGGGCGGGATGTGCCGGTCGATGGTATCGAAGCCAGCGTTGGCCTGTATATCAATACGTTGCCATTGAGGGTGCAGTGGGAAAACAGGCAGACAGTAGCCGACGTTTTACAGGCAATACAGAATGACATTGCGGCGCTCAACAGCCACAGTGCCGTGTCACTCGCCAGCTTGCAACCGGATGGAGCACGTTTATTCCATAGTCTGCTGATTTTTGAAAACTATCCGGCACCCGTGGTAAATGAAACCAGAGACGGAATTGAAAAAACACTGACATTCCGCAAAGCGATTGAAAAAACAGATTATCCGGTGTTACTGATGGCCTATGAACACGGTGATAATCTGATAGTGAAACTAAGTTATGGTGAAGACTGGCTGACGGGTAAACAGGCTCAGCGTTTGCTTCGTCAGGTTAAGTGTATTTTATCCACGGTAGCGCGGGAACCCTACCAGCCCCTTTCATCGGTGATGTTCCTCAGTGACATGGAACGCGATACCCTGTTGTATAGCTGGAACCAGACAGATATGCCGTACCCGCAAGACCGTACACTCCAGCAACAATTTGAGGCACAGGTTGTAGCGACACCGGATAACATTGCGCTGGCATTTGAGGGAGAAACTCTGACTTATTGTCAGCTCAACAAACGGGCAAACCAGTTGGCCTTTGCTATTCGCCAACATTATCAGCAGCAGCACCATGCACCGATGCCAGTTGATACCCCCGTAGCCTTGTATCTGGATCGCAGTCTGGAAATGGTGATCAGTATGCTGGCGGTACTGAAAGCGGGCGGCGCTTATGTACCTGTCTCTCCCTCTTATCCGGTAGAGCGGGTTCAGTTTATTTTAGAAGATACCCGTTCACCCTGCATAGTGACTCAACAACAGTATTTGGCCCCATTGGCAGAATGCACGCACTTGTTGGCGGAACTACCCACTCTGATAGCGGCAGATGATCAGGCCGTGACCGCCGATCAGCCAGCAGAAAATCCGGCCTTAATCAACCAGCCGACCGATCTGGCTTATATCATCTACACTTCAGGCACCACTGGTCAGCCAAAAGGGGTGATGGTGGAACATACCAATGTCCTGAATCTGACTCAATTTATCGCCAGAACACATCTACTGGCACCACAGGTGAAAGCGCTGTTTTTCTCCAATTACGTGTTTGATGCTTCTGTTTTTGAAGTTTTCCCGGTGCTGATGTCCGGTGCCGCCTTGTATATTGCTCCCGCCGCAGTAACCGGCGACAGTGAGCAACTGCTGGCGTTTATCAATCAACATAAGATCACCAAAGCCTTTATTCCTACTGCTTTGATGAACCACTTTTCTGCCGAGTTATTTCGCTCAACTTTGCAGGTGATCCATACCGGTGGAGAAGCTCTTAATGCCCTGTCTATCCCGCCGCATGTCACACTGTTTAACCAGTATGGCCCGACGGAAATCACTGTGTGTGCCAGCCAGAACCTATTGCAGCACGGTGATCTGGCTATTGGTCAGGGGATTGATAACACCCGTCTGTATGTGCTGGATGAACAGGGCAATCTGTCCCCGATTGGTGCACCGGGGGAACTGTATATCGGAGGTGCTGGTGTAGCACGTGGGTATTTAAACCAGCCTGAACTCACCGCTGAGCGATTTGTGGAAAATCCATTTTACACAGCCGAAGACAAGGCACGGGGTTATACCCGCCTGTATAAAACCGGGGATCTGGTGCGCTGGCGGCCGGATGGCAAGCTGGACTATCTGGGGCGTAATGATTATCAGGTCAAAATCCGGGGCTACCGGATTGAATTAGGGGAAATTGAAAGTGCACTGGCTGCACATCCGCGGGTAAAACAGGCGGTAGTGATTGACCGGGAACAGGAAGGCCATAAAGTCCTGGCGGCCTATCTGGTGAGTGAGGGGAATGTATCCGATGACGCCCTGATTGAGTACCTTTCCGATCACCTGCCGGAGTATATGATGCCTGCCAGCTTTACCCGCATTGAGTCAGTGCCATTGACCCTGAATGGTAAGTTAGATCGCTGGGCATTACCAGAACCGATCTGGGGCAACCGGGACAGTTACATCGCACCGCGCAATGCACTGGAAACTCAGCTTTGTGCTATCTGGCAGGAGGTATTGGGACTGGCACAGGTGGGTATTGAAGATAATTTCTTCCGTATCGGCGGCGATTCGATTGTCAGTATCAGGTTAGTTTCCCGCTTGCGGAAAGCGGGTTTTACCGTTCAGGTCAAGTCGATTTTTGAAGCGCCAACGGTGGCTCGTCTGGCACAAGTGCTGACACAGGAGCAACAGACAGTCAGCGTGGTGGCTGAACAGGGGGGGTTAAACGGAGAATTTGGCTTATTACCTGTCCAGCAGGATTTCTTCAATCGCCAGTTACCGCAGCCACACCACTGGAACCAGGCCTTTATGATCCGCCTGCCCGGCACGATCAAGCATGGCGATATTGAAAAAGCGCTGAATCAACTGACTGAACGACACGATATGTTGCGTGTCCACTTTGTTAAAACGGCAGCGGGTTACCGTCAATGTTATCAGGCCGATATGCCTGCATGGTTGCCTGCATTACGGTATTGTGATGTCAGTCAATGGGATGAAGCGACATTACATCAGCAACTGACTGAATGGCAGAGCAGCTTTGATTATTGTAACGGGCCTCTGTGGCTGGCAGCGCATTTGACCGGATATGCAGACGGTAGCGCCCGCTTATTCTTCGCGTTTCACCATCTGATCATTGATGCCGTGTCCTGGCGGATCATGGCAGAAGATATGCGTTTATTGCTACAGAGTGATATTTTGCCGGCAAAAACCAGCAGTTACCGGCAGTGGGTCAGCGCCGTGCATCGCTATGCCGAATGCCATCAGGGTGAAGTATCCTACTGGCAACAGGTCATGGCGGAGAGCGGGACTTATCCTGTAGCGGGGGAACTCAGTCAGCACGAGGTAGCTATCTCTGAGGTACTGACCGAGACTTTGTTGCGTGAGGCCAATGCGGGTTATCACACCGAAGTTAATGATTTATTGTTGAGTGCCCTCACGCTGGCCTTGCAGGCGTGTTTCTCACGGCCGGTCAACCTTATCTTGCTGGAAGGTCACGGGCGGGAACATATCGATAATACGCTGGATATCTCTGAAACTGTGGGCTGGTTTACAACCCTGTATCCTGTCCGGCTGGCAATGCAGGCCGATATTACCAAAACCATTATCCATACCAAAGAGATGCTCAGGGCTGTGCCGAATAAAGGGCTGGGCTACGGTGCTCTGCATCAGGCCGGGTATTTAGCGGGTAATCTGCCGCCGATCAGTTTCAACTACCTCGGTCAGTTAGGGAGAGAAGCGGGAGAACAGGATTGGTCGCTTACCAGCGATGATTGTGGTGCTATGGTCGGCAATCAGAATAGTAGTGATCTGTTGCTGAATATCAATGGCATGGTTCAGAGCGGGCAACTGCAATTCAGTGTGATATCGGGTTTACCACAACTTCAAACACAGATGTTTATTGTTGCGTTTGAACAGGCACTGATGACGGTGATTAAAACCGCTCAGCAACAGGCACGAGCGGGGGGTGTGAAGACTCTCAGTGATTACGGTATTAAAGGCGTTTCGATAGAACGTTTACTCCATTTTCAGCAGAAATACCGGGTTGAGGCACTGTATCCTGCCACCAGTCTACAGCAGGGGTTTATTTATCATTATCTGACTCAGCCACAGGATGATGCCTATCGGATCCAGTTATTGCTGGATTATCACACACAGCTGGATGTTGCCATCTACCAGCAGGCCTGGTCACTGGCCTCACTGCGTTTTCCTATCCTGCGAACCGCCTTTGACTGGGAAGAGGAAGTTTTGCAGGTGGTGACCACAGGCGCGAGTATCGGTACGGACAATTTCTCTGTTCAGGATCTCAGCCGATTTCCCGCAGAAGAGCGGGGGGCAGCGATTGACGCCATTCAACAGCATGACCGGACACAGCCGTTTGATCTAAACCAGCCGGGGTTAATTCGTTTCACCATTATCAAACAACATAATCAGTTGGTAACGGTACTGATCACCCAACATCACAGTATTGCCGATGGCTGGAGTAACCCGGTTTTATTGCAGGCTGTGCATGACTATTACAACCAACTGATACAAGGGCAAACGCCCCGGATAGAGGTGGATAAGGCGTATCTGGCGACTCAGCAATATCACCTTGATCATCAACAAGCCTCTGAAGTGTATTGGGCTGAGCGCAAGGCTCAGTTCCACAGGGCAAATGATCTTTCGGCATTGTTAAGCCATAACGTTGATCTGAGCCGGATAAAAGCGGTAGAGAAACCTGCTGAACAGGTACTCACGATCCAGGGAAATTCCTATAAACAGCTTACGACAATGTGCCGGGAACAAGGTGTGACACTGAATGTGGTGTTGCAGTTTGCCTGGCATAAATTGCTGCACAGCTACAGCGGGGATGAACAGACCATTGTGGGAACAACCGTATCAGGGCGGGATGTGCCGGTCGATGGTATCGAAGCCAGCGTTGGTCTGTATATCAATACGTTGCCATTGATGGTGCAGTGGGAACCCACACACACGGTAGCCGATATTTTACAGGCAATACAGAATGACATTGCGGCGCTTAACAGTCACAGTGCGGTGTCACTTGCCAGTCTGCAACCGAATGGGGCACGTTTGTTCCACAGTCTGCTGATTTTTGAAAACTATCCGGCACCGATGACGAATGAAATCGGAAAGGGAGTTGAGAATACAGTGACATTCCGTCGCACTGTTGAGAAGGTGGACTATCCGGTGCTATTAATGGCCTATGTGCAAAATGACAGCCTGATAGTCAAATTGAGTTACGGTGAAGACTGGCTGGCAGACAAACAGGCACAGCATTTACTTCGTCAGATTGAGAGTATTTTGTCTGCGGTGGTTCACGATCCACACCAACTGACTTCAACAGTGATGTTCCTCAACGATACTGAACGCCACACTTTACTGTATAGCTGGAACCAGACGGATGTGCCGTACCCGCAAGACCGCACACTCCAGCAGCAGTTTGAGGAACAGGTTGTAGCAACACCGGATAACATTGCACTGGTATTTGAAGGGAAGACGCTGACTTACCGTCAGCTTAACGAACGGGCAAACCAATTGGCCTTTGCGATTCGCCAACATTATCAGCAGCAATACCATACGCCGATGCCAGCTGATACCCCCGTGGTTCTGTATCTGGAGCGCAGTCTGGAGATGGTAGTCAGTATGCTGGCGGTACTGAAAGCCGGCGGTGCTTATGTACCCGTCTCTCCGCAATATCCCGCCGAGCGTATCCGCTTTATTCTGACCGATACTCAGGCTCCGTATGTGGTGACCCAACAGCGGTATTTGCCGGTATTAGAGACACACTGCGGGATACTGCCCGTTCAGCCACGACTGATAGTGGCTGACGATCAGAACGTCACTGCTAATCAGCCGTCAGAAAATCCGGTCTTAACCAACAAACCGACCGATCTGGCTTATATCATCTACACGTCAGGCACCACCGGTCAGCCAAAAGGGGTGATGGTGGAACATACCAATGTCCTGAATCTGACTCAGTTTATCGCCAGAACGCATTCATTGGCACCACAGGTGAAAGCGCTGTTTTTCTCCAATTACGTGTTTGATGCTTCTGTTTTTGAAGTTTTCCCGGTGCTGATGTCTGGTGCTACCTTGTATATTGCTCCCGCAGCGGTAACCGGCGACAGTGAACAACTGCTGGCGTTTATCAATCGACATAAGATCACCAAAGCCTTTATTCCTACCGCCTTGATGAACCACTTTTCTGCCGAGCTGTTCCGCTCAACTTTGCAGGTGATCCATACCGGCGGGGAGACGCTTAATACGCTGGAGATCCCGCCACATATCACGTTGTTTAACCAGTATGGCCCGACGGAAATTACCGTATGTGCCAGCCAGAATTTATTGCAGGGGGGGGATTTGGCCATTGGCCGGGGAATTGATAATAGCCGTCTGTATGTGCTGGATGAACAGGGCAATCTGTCTCCGATTGGTGCGCCGGGCGAACTGTATGTCGGTGGTGCTGGTGTAGCACGCGGGTATTTAAACCAGCCTGAGCTGACTGCCGAGCGATTCGTGGCAAATCCATTTGCCACAGCCGAAGACAAGGTTCAGGGTTACACCCGGCTGTATAAAACCGGGGATTTAGTGCGCTGGCGGCCGGATGGCAAGCTGGACTATCTGGGCCGCAATGATTATCAGGTCAAGATCCGGGGCCACCGCATTGAATTAGGGGAAATTGAAGCAGCATTGGCGGCGCATCCACAAGTAAAACAGGTGGTAGTGATTGACCGGGAGCAGGAAGGTTATAAAGTCCTGGCGGCCTATCTGGTTGCAGAGGAGGGGCTCTCAGACGATAAACTGATCAGCTACTTATCTGACTGTCTGTCGGAGTATATGGTGCCTGCCAGTTTTACTCGTATGGACTCTATTCCGTTAACCCTGAATGGTAAGTTAGATCGTCGGGCATTACCGGAACCGATTTGGAGCAGTCAATACAGTTATGTGGCCCCGCGCAATGCACTGGAAAGCCAGCTTTGTGCCATCTGGCAGGAGGTTTTGGGGCTGGTGCAGGTAGGTATTAAAGATAATTTCTTCCGCATTGGTGGGGATTCTATCAGAGCGATTAAACTGACGGCGGCTATTCGCCAAACGTTGGCAATGGATGTTTCACTGGCACAATTGTTTGAATTGAAAACGATTGAAGAATTAGCCACACAGATTGGTCAGCAGACATACACAGTCATCCCTCATATTGAGCTTGCTCGTTACCCCTTGTCCTTTGCCCAGGAACGGATGCTGTTTATTGAACAGTTTGAACAGGGCACTTACGCCTACCATATTCCTTATCTGGTGCAGTTGAATGAAGGAGTCAAATTATCTCTGCTGGCAAGCGCAATTAACCGGGTGGTTGAGCGTCATAATGTGTTGAAGACGGTATACCGCAGCGATGATGATGAGGGATATGGATATCAGCAAACACTGGAAGATGATCTTCTGATTGAGTCACACCTCTGTACGAGTGTTGAGGCATTGTTGCATACAGTACATGCTGAATTGAGCACGTCATTTAATCTGATGACAGAACCGAGTTTGCGCCTGCGTCATTACCAGGTCGGTCACAGTCATTATCTTTTATTCATGTGGCATCATATCGCTATTGATGGCTGGTCGGTGGATATCTTTATGTATGAGCTGGCGGAGGCTTACCATGCTCTGCTTGAAAACCGTGACAGCCGTCTGCCTGATCTGGAAATCACTTATGGTGACTACGCTCATTGGCAGCGGGCGTATTTGCAAGGGGAAGTGAGAGAGCGTCAGTTAGCATACTGGCAGCAGGCTCTGGCGGGGTATGAGCCGTTACTTTTGCCGACCGATTACCCCCATCCGGCACAGGTAGATTATCAGGGACGAAATTTCGGCTTTACGTTAGGAAGTGAACTTACCGGCCAGCTAAAGACATTAGCAAAACAGCAGGAAACCACCCTATACACTGTTTTACTGAGCGGTTTTTATCTCATGCTGGCGAAGTTCTCCGGGCAAAGCGATATTGTGCTGGGGACACCGACTGATAACCGACATCATGCGCAAACTCAACCCTTGATTGGGATGTTTGTCAATTCACTGGTTTTGCGGGCACAAGTGGAGCAAGTCGGTAGTGTGGAGCATCTGATTGAACATGTTCACGATGTGATTGCTCAGGCCAAATCCCATCAGGATATGCCGTTTGAGCAGTTGGTTGATGCTCTCCAAGTTGAGCGGGATGCGTCCCGTCATCCTATTTTTCAGGTCATGTTCGGATTGCAAAACTTTGGTGAAAGCCTGCCTGATGGAATGACTTTGCCATTCAGTCCGGTAAAACTGGATGACAATTTGCACAGTCCGGCTAAATTTGACCTGAGTTTGTTTATTGCCGATAACCCAGCCTGCCTGACAGGGGCGATCAATTACGCTGTCAGTCTGTTTGATGAAACGACAATAGCCCGGATGGCGGCAAGTTATCAGCAGGTACTGGCCGCGTTTGTGGCAGATCCGCAGCAATCCTTGAGCCGCATTGATGTGTTATCTGCGCAGGAACGTCATACCCTGCTGTATGGCTGGAACCAGACGGACAGGCCCTGCCCGTCAAATACCCTGCAAC
>NZ_NIBS01000041.1 GCF_002632465.1 Xenorhabdus budapestensis
TAGCCTTTTGTTCCTTTATTTCTCTATTTTTGACGACTTAAAGTTATAAAGGAGCGGCTATGTCATTTCAACTCATCATAAAAGTCGAGCATCGCGTTATTCTAATGACAAAATATACAACAAATATTCAAGTGGCTGAATTTGATAAAAATGGATTGGCAATTGTTGAAGGCTGGGCTGAAGTCTATCTCTGTCATTCCAAAACCCGTGAGTTTTTGGGTAAATCGTATGATCGTGTGCCAAGCGGGTTTTCTGTTGTAGCCGATGCTTATTTGGACGCCCCTGAGTTACCTAAATCCAATGATATTGCTGTTTGTCGCGCGCCTGATGGTAAATCTTGGGTACATCAAGCTGATTACAGAGGGAAAAAGGTTTACCATACCGAAACGCGGCAAGCAATGGAGATCGGTTATATCGGGGCGCTGAAACCGAGTTTGATAAATGGGATGGTAAAAAATGGGTTACAGACACGTCAGCGCAGCGTCAGAATAAAATCCAACAAGCTGAACACCAGAAGTTCAGTTTGCAGCAACAGGCGGATGCGATGATTAAACCGTTAACCGATGCCGTTGACCTCGACATGGTCACTGACGAAGAAAAAGCGGCCCTCCTCGCATGGAAGACATACCGGGTGTTGCTCAACCGAGTGGATTGCTCAGTGACTACTGATATTCCATGGCCGAAACAACCAAAATAATAACAGGGGCGACTAGCGCCCCTGCCATCAATTCGATAAAAATGTCATTAATCATGCCATTGACACTGAAAACGGAAAGTGCGATCGAATTGCTTCAGCATATTTCCTATTTTTTCCGCGTCTTCACCCTGATATTGTGGGCTGTTATAAACGGATTTTTCTGTCCGATGTCCAAGGTGATAGTCGACATCATCAATGGTGATGGTGAGTTTTTTATCTGTCACGTTGCGTAACGATTCGCTGGCATCAGCCACAATGTCACCAAAATCAATAGTGAAATAGTTTGGTTTGACAGCAGCAAAATAAGTAACCCAAGCTACTTTTGAAACAGAATGATGACCCAGATTATTTTCAACTATGACTAATCTTTCAGAGGACACAAACCTTTTTTCTGTATCGGGATCCCTGCTATAAAAATATGGCGTCACATCTAGAATGAGGGTGTGCTCAGGATGACCTTGGATATCAGAGGACTGTATCATCACTTCCCAATCCTGAGCGTCCATATCAACCGATGAAGCCAGCCACGGCATCACCTCACCCGATGGAGTATGACGCTCAAGGTAAGGCAGGTAATTCAAATGGGTACCCACTTTCACTCCGGCCTGTGCCGGATAATCACCCGCCTTGACCTGCTGGTCAGCCCGTCCCAGACGGCGCAGCAGGTATTCCTTCTGATTAGCCCAGGTTTTTTTACTGACGCGTTTGCCGTTTTGCAGTTGCAACAGCGCCCATGCATAGGTGCCTTCTTTTGCCATTAATTCGCTCATTTTTTTACCTTATATATATTGAAAAGACAGCGATAGAATAATGACTCAGCTTGTGAGTTGAAATCGAACCGAGTTGTAGGAACAACGAAACATGACGGAGTAAAATTATTTCTGATTAAGGCTATTTTTCTTAATCCTTTTACCTTTGTGCCAGCCCCCATACACCCCCCATCACCTGCATTTTATTGTAAAGCCGACCACCATAGTGCTATCCCTTTTACCGGAGCAGATGGCTATGGCCTAGGATTATCACCACGGCGTGCGTGTGCAGGAAGTCAACGAAGGCACCCGCACCATTACCACTGTCAGTACCGCGATTATCGGCTTAGTGGCGACTGCCGACGATGCTGACCCCAACATCTTTCCCTTAAATACCCCGGTCTTGTTGACCGATGTGCTGACCGCCAGCGGCAAGGCGGGTGAAACCGGTACACTGGCCCATGCGTTGAGGGCGATTGCCGAGCAGGCCAAACCGGTCACCGTGGTCGTGCGCGTTGCTCAGGGCAAAACCGAAGCCGACACCACCACGAATATCATTGGCCGCGTGACTGACGACGGTAAAAAAAACCGGCATGCAGGCACTCTTGGCCGCGCAAAGCCAGCTCGGGGTGAAACCGCGTATTCTGGCTGTGCCCGGCCACGATACCCTGCCGGTGGCGACGAAACTGGTCGGCATTGCCCAGCAATTGCGCGCCATGGCGTATATCAACGCGTATGGCTATAAGACTCTTTCACAGACAATTGACTACCGTAAAAACTTTAACCAGCGTGAACTGATGCTGATGTGGCCCGATTTTTTAAGCTGGGACAGTGTGATTAACCGCGAAGCCACCGCGTATGCCACCGCCCGTGCGGTGGGTCTGCGTGCCAAGATTGACGAAGAGAGCGGCTGGCATAAAACGCTGTCCAACGTCGGGGTTAATGGCGTGACCGGCCTTTCCGCCGATGTGTTCTGGGATTTACAGGATGTGACCACCGATGCCAACCTGCTTAACCAGAACGACGTCACCACGCTTATCCGCAAAGACGGCTTTCGTTTCTGGGGTTCCCGTACCTGTTCAGACGATAAGCTGTTCCAATTTGAAAGCTACACCCGTACCGCGCAGATACTGGCTGACACAATGGCCGAGGCGCATATGTGGGCAATTGATAAACCGCTCACCCCCTCATTGGTGCGTGACATTATCGAAGGCATCAATGCCAAGCTGCGCGAACTGAAAGCTAACGGTTACCTGATTGACGGGCAATGCTGGTATGACGCCACAATTAACGACAAAGACACACTGAAAGCCGGCAAGCTCTATATTGATTATGACTATACGCCGGTGCCGCCGCTGGAAAACCTGCTGCTGCGCCAGCGCATCACCGACCAGTATTTGATGAATTTCGCCAACAGCGTCAACAGCTAAGGGACAACACATGGCATTCCCACGCAAATTGAAATACTTAAATCTGTTTAACGACGGCAACAACTATCAGGGTATGGTGGAAGAACTGACCCTGCCGAAACTGAGCCGCAAGCTCGAAGCCTATCGCGGCGGCGGCATGAACGGGGCGGCTCATGTCGATCTGGGCTTGGATGACGGCGCACTGGATGCCGAATTCACGTTAGGCGGGGTAGAAGCCCAACTGTACAAACAGTGGGGTATCGCCAAAGCCAATGGCGTTATGCTGCGCTTTAACGGTTCATTTCAGCGTGACGATACCGGGGAAGTGATCGCCGTGGAAGTGGTGATGCGCGGGCGCTTCTCGGAATTTGACCCCGGCAACTACAAACAGGGCGACAACACCCAGACCAAGGTCAGCGCCAAAAATACCTATTTTAAACTGACGATGGACGGCGATGTCCTGATTGAAATCGACACCATCAACATGGTGGAAATCGTCGGCGGCGTCGACCGTCTGGAAGCCCACCGCCGGGCGATTGGCCTGTAACCCCTCACCCATAAGGATCCTGACCCATGACTGAACAAATTACCCTGCCGCAGACTGAACAAACCACTGTCACACTGGAAGAGCCGATTGCCCGTGGCGCGACCACTATCACCGATATCATTATCCGTAAACCGACCAGCGGTGCCCTGCGCGGGGTGCGCTTGCAGGCCCTGATGGAAATGGACGTGGATTCCATGATGCTGGTGTTGCCCCGCGTCACCGCATCGGTACTGACCAAAAATGATCTGCTGCTGATGGCCCCGGGCGACCTGATTAACTTAAGTGTCGAGGTGGTCAATTTTTTGTTGCCGAAGTCGGTGAAGTCCGATTTCCAGACAGCTTAACCCCGGACGAACTGGTGGCGGATATCGCCACCGTCTTTCACTGGTCGCCCGCCGTGACCGCCGACATGTCCCTGCCGGAATTACTGGCATGGCGTTACCGGGCCATCAAACGGAGTGGTGCCGATGAGTGACCGACGTTTACGCCTGCAAGTGGTATTAAGTGCTGTAGACAAACTGACTCATCCGTTTCAGGGCGCGTCGGCCGCCAATAAACGTCTGGCGGAGACCCTTAAAGAATCGCGTAAACAACTGAGCGAGCTAAATCAAAAAACCAGTCAAATTGACGGATTTCGCAAAATCAAAAAGCAGCTCGCTGAAACCCAGCAGGCTTACCGGGCTGCGAATGATCGCGTGGCAGAACTGGCTCGTGCCATGAAAGGCCTCGACAATCCCACTAAAGCTCAGACTCAACAATTTGAGCGGGCGAAAAATGCTGCCGCAAAACTCAAAACAAAAAATCAGGATCTCAGTATTTCCCTGCAACGCCAGCGCGATGAGCTGGCTAAAAGCGGTATCTCTGTTAAATGTCTGGCGGATGCCCAACGTCAGCTTAACGGGGATGTCAAACGCACTAACAATACCATTGACCAGCAAAGCGAAAAGCTGAAGCGACTGAAAGAACGGGAAAAACGCCTGTCTGCCGCCAAATCCCGTTATCACAGCGTCAAAAACGTACAGGGTAGTATGTTCGCGAGTGCAGCCAGCATGGGAGCAATCGGTGGCGGGTTGTTGATGGGTGTGAAGCCGATGCTGAATGAAGCCTCCATTTATCATAAAGAAATGGCGGAATTTCGCACGTTGGGTGTGGGGGAAACGGTGCTTAAAGATGCCGGTAAATTCGCCAACAGCTTTCATGTGGTGGGTAGTGCTGTTTCGGATAACTTGAAAATTCTGAAAGAAGCCCACTCAGTTCTGAGGCATTACGATGAAGCCAGGATGGTCACGCCGGAACTGCTGAAACTGCAATATGCCACCCGTTT
The DNA here is from genome assembly GCF_002632465.1 of Xenorhabdus budapestensis. Classification (GTDB taxonomy): domain Bacteria; phylum Pseudomonadota; class Gammaproteobacteria; order Enterobacterales; family Enterobacteriaceae; genus Xenorhabdus; species Xenorhabdus budapestensis. The sequence continues at coordinate 4,727 of NZ_NIBS01000041.1, forward strand.
TCTGGGGATGCACGGTATCAGTGATGAGAAAGCACAGGAACTGCGCGATCAGTCACAGGAGGTGCTGAAAATTGCCGAATTGCGCAACATGATTAACAGCCCCGAAGACTTTAAAAAATCGGTGAACCTGTCCGCGCAGGCGATGGCTGCCAGCGGTGGCTTAGTTTTACCGTCTGACTATATGGCAATGCTCAAAACCGGGAACGTGGCCGCTAAACAGATGAGTGATGAAGCCTTCTATTTCTCCATGTCGCACATTATCCAGCAGATTGGCGGTGACCGGACAGGAACATCCCTTGCCAGTGCCTACCAAAATCTGATGATGGGACGTACCACTCAAGGGGCTGCCGAAGAGCTGAATGCACTGGGGTTACTGCAAAAGGGCGCTGTTCAATATGGTAAAACCGGTCACATTACAAAAATGAAACCGGGCGCACTGGTGAATGTAGATGAATTCCAGACAGACCCCTTCCGTTATCTAATGGAAGAGATTGTGCCGCGTATCCGCAGGAAGCACCCGCAGTTAGATGAACGGGGTATGGAAACCGCTATTGCTAAACTGTTCTCCAACCGCAAGGGTGCTGACCTGTTTGTCACTATGTATCGTGAACACGCTAATATTGAGAAACAAATCAAGGCCGGACACGAAGCCTACAGTGTAGATCAACTGGTTAAAGAAGGAAAAACCACGGCACAGGGACAGGAACTCGAACGCGATGCCCGGATGCGCGACTTGTATAAAGAGATCGGCGACCATTTGTTACCGCTCTATATCAAAGGTCTGAGCAAGCTCTCAGAAATGCTGGGCAACGTAACAACATTCTTTCAGGCACACCCGACCATGGCCAAATACCTCAGCCTTGCGGCGGCCGGGCTGGGCATTATTTTGGCCGTTTGTGGCGCACTGACACTGGTGCTGGCCACACTACTGGGCCCACTGGCGATGGTGCGGCTGGGGTTTTCTGTCCTCGGCATTAAGGGAGCGGGCAGCCTGAAATTATTAGGCGGTGCGTTTAAAATACTGGCCGGTGTCATACGTGGGACGACCGCTTTCCTGTTGGCCAACCCGATCATACTGATTATTACCGCGATTGCGGTGGCCGGTTGTCCTTACTGGCCCTGCAAATGATGGCCGACAGCGGTAAAGCGTGGTCGTTTCTGGACGGGCACGGCATGATTTACGGCATGTTTATCATTGAAAGTCTCGACCAGACCAAAAGTGAATTTTTTGTCGATGGGGCAGCCAGAAAAATTGACTTCACTGTCACCTTGCGCCGCGTGGATGAGAACTTAGGTGGGATGTTCGGTGATCTGCGCAGCCAATTGTCTGACCTGAAAACCAGTGCGATCAATACACTGAGTGGAATGATCCCCTGATGGCCTTACCGAAAAATTGACTGGATAACGGGCGATACTCACACGCCGGTATATACCCTCAGCGCCGGAGATGACAATATCAACGCCCGCATTCAAAAACGTTTAATGTCCCTGACCCTGACGGATAACCGGGGCTTTGAAGCTGACCAGCTCGATATTGAACTGGACGACAGCGACGGTCTGCTGGCGTTGCCACGTCGGGGGACAACACTATCATTGCATCTGGGCTGGCAGGGGGAAACGCCTGTCCATAAGGAGCAGTTTATTGTCGATGAAATCGAATACAGCGGTGCGCCGGATAAAATCACCGTGCGTGCCCGCAGTGCCGATTTTCGGACGACACTCAATCTCAGCCGGGAATTCTCCTACCATCAGAAAACCCTCAGTGACATTGTGCGCACCATCGCCATGCGCAATAACCGGAAATCGATAACACACTGGCCGACATTACGTTAAACCACATCGATCAAACTAACGAATCTGACGGCAGTTTCTTAACCCTGCTGGTCACACAGGAAGGGGCTATCGCTACTGTGAAGAACGGCTACCTATTGTTTATGCAGCAGGGACAAAATACCACCGTCAGTGGACGCCCGCTACCTACGGTGATCATCACTCGCCAGTCCGGTGACGGTTATCGTTTTTCACTGGCCGACCGCAGCGCCTATACCGGCGTATCCGCCAGTTGGTTGAATACCCGCGAACCGAAGCAGAAAACCCCAGTGACGGTAAAGCGTCGGCGACGTAAAACCACGCCGCAGAAAAAAGAAGAAAAACAGGGGGATTATCTGGTCGGCAGTGAAGATAATGTGTTTGTCATGAAACATACCTACGCCAACAAGGCTAATACTGAGCGGGCTGCTAAAGCTGAGTGGGAAAAAATTCAGCGCGGCATGGCTTCATTCTCGATCCAACTGGCGGAACTGTTGCCGGAAATGAAAGTCAGTGTCAGTGGTTTTAAACCGCAAATTGACGGCACCGACTGGATACTGGTCATCGTCACCCACACCCTGAATGACAGTGGGTTAACCTCGGCCTTGGAACTGGAAGTGAAAATATCGGATGCTGACATGGGAGTCTAATTTGTTATAATCGCGCCATCGCCTAACACAGCTGGCGCTTTCCTGATGATTGAGGTACTCACATTATGATGAGATGCCCCCTTTGCGGCCATGTGGCCCACACACGCAGCAGTTTTGAACACACCACCGAAACCAAAGAACGTTACAACCAGTGCCAGAATATCAATTGCGGTGCCACGTTCGTCAGTCATGAAACCTTTGTCCGCTGGGTGACTAAGCCGACATTGGTTGACCACGCACATCCACATCCTGTGCGTGGTCAACAGACGGTAATGTGCTTCGACAATCCTTAAAATCGTTAGCCCCTAATTATTGGGGCTTCCTGAATTACCCTTCTATTCATTCAAGTAGTTGCCCCGAAGTTTACTCAGTCATCAAGGTTGTTCTTTTTTAAAACAGCATTGTTGTTTTAGTTTGCTGTGCTAACATGACAACACAAATGACAACATATTTTGAAGTAATAGCGTACTAAGGGGGAATGAATGGAGACGATCCATTTTCGTATTGATGAAGAAACCAAGTGTTTAGCTATGCAAGCGGCCAAACGCCATCAAACAGACTTAACAAAGTTAATGAGACAAAAAGCCGAAGAATTGGCAAATGAAGAACGCGAGTATCAAAAAAATACCCATGCCCACTGGCTAGAAACGGAAATTGAAAAAGCCATTGACCGATGTGAAAACGGTTCGGCTCATTTTATTGATGATGCTGAAAGTCAGCGCCGGATGGCTCTACTGCGTAATAAGCTGAACAGGGGATAAAGTGATAACTATTTCATGGGAAGAAACCGCGCAAACTGACCGGGAGAAAATTTATCTCTACTTCTTTGAGCAGGCTGGGCTGTTATTGGCTGATGAAATTGACGCAAAGTTCGTGGAAATGGCTGAACTTCTGAAAGTAACCCCGTATGCAGGCATAAAGGCTCGTAACAGCCCGGATGAACGTTATAGAAAACTCGTTGTCCCTCATTTTCCCTTCATCATGCTCTACCGTTACGATGAGGATATGGAAAATATAAAGATCCTCAGAATATTGCACACCGCCAGAAGAATAGCCGGGCTTTTCTGAGCAAAAAATTTTTTCCTGATTTTGAGGAAACCCCAGCCAGCTAAAAACTGACAGGGGGTTTTGTTTATTTGGGTTGGTTAATTCAGCAAAGAATGGGTTAAAACCTTTTCGTGTCACTATCACCTTCCAGTTTACTGACGCGGAAAATTATTTTTACGTCGCCACTTTTTGTTTTTACGGCTCAGTAATTGTGCTGAACAATAATTATTTATAAAAGATGTTTTTTTATTCACTGAAAATATTTTAAAAAAATAGAAAAGTCAGGCTTTAGAAGGGGATAAAAAGCGGGATAAATGATATTGGATAAATAACCAGTGGTGCCAAGGTGCTGCCAATTTTGAATTTTCGTGCAGTTTAAAACCAAGAAAAAAGCCACCCGAAGGTGGCTCTTTTTATTCCCCAATTCACTGTTTTATCAGTGAATTTTTATTTGGTGCAGGGCGGGACTGGCAAATAAAAATAACTTATTGAATATATTTAATTTATTTTTATTTATTGATCTAATGCCCCTTTTTGTGCCCCCATATCAGATTGTGTCTTAATTGATATATATAATTGATTTTATTTATTTTTTTATTAAATTATTATAAATCTTTTGACTCTTCGTTTATTAATTTGGCTCTCTGCTGCGATTTTTTTTAGAGCCTCAGTTGATCTATTGGTTATCTCTATTTGTTGTTCACTAGCATCTAAAGATTCGCCGAATTTTAAACACTTATCTATACATAAATCTAAGTGTTTTCCTTTTTCAGATTTAAATAATTTGTAATAATCTTCAACAGAAGTATTAGCAAGAATTACGACATCATTTTGATTCCAACCATTAGTTCCAGCAATACGGTCTAATACTTGCTTGGCATTCTCTGTTATGACTGATTTGCTATAAATATTATTGAATTTACTGATTAATTCAGAGTCTTTGATATCACCAAATCTGTTAATTTTGCTCAGGTTGAACAATTCAATCTCATCCTTTCTATTTTCAATATAAAAATCAATTAGTTCAGATAATTTTTCATGTTCATCTAGATCTCTGAATATGGATACAAGAGAATTCAAATTATTAGGTGGAAGAATTTTGCAATTTCCTTTAAAGCTCTCATATAAATTATTAATTACTTGTTCAGCATTGTCATCAAATGAATCATGATAAAACTCCCAAGCATCTGAGAATTTTTTTTCGGATTTAGAACCTATGATTTGTTGGTTTCTCCAAGTAGCCTTTTCTTTGAGTTTTGAGTCAATAAAAAATCCTGATTTTACGGCTTCAGCAATAATTAAATCTAGTTCATCGGTAAACATATAATTATATTTTCGCAAAATTTCTAGCCATTTTGTTTCTTGTTTATTACTTTGATCTTTGACAGGAAAAAATGATTTATACTCTATATTTTTTATGAAATCGAAAGGAGGGATGTCATCATTGTAATGTGAACAGAAGTAACTCCATGAGTAAAGTACAATAGAATGCATAATTTCATCAATTATTTCCGGTACACAATCTTCAATAAGAGGTAAAGATAGCTTTACTAATCGTTCAATCTTCTGGAGAATTCTTATATTTCTGATTCCTAGACTAGCTGTCAACTCCTTTAATTTAAGGTGATAATCAGCTTCAGTGGAATAAGCAATATCGGCACATTCTTCAGGACTTGGAGCAAAGAATAGTTCAATATCAACAACTTTTTCAATATATTTCCTATAATCGTCAAGGCCTTTTTCTTCATCATTTAAGAGTAAAACAATCTTACATTTCTTTTGTTCTTTCAATAATGAGATCAATCCTAGAATATCTTTAATATTAATTTTATCACCTTTCCGCTCAAGATCATCAATGCAGATAAGTGTTTTATTTAAGGATAGAAAAGAAATGGTTTCAATTGCAGGAATGAGTAATTTTGCAATTGGAACTTCTTTCCAGAATTTAATTGATTGTCTCCCTAGGGTCTTAGTCAGATTTTTTGTATTTTCTTTGAATGTATTAATATTAGCATCTTTATCAATAAGTTGACGATCTACGATATTTTCAAAAACTGTATATTTAAGAGACTCTAGGGAATTAATTCCAAATAAGGAAACGTAGGAATAATTTTCTAATTTTATTTTATTTTCAGCTTTAGCTTCTGCCAGAAATTTTTTCCAGCTAAAAGTTTTTCCTATACCCCATTCACCTTTAATTACCATTACTTCAGGTGTATCTGATGATAAAAACTTAAAAATCTGTTTTTTTATTACCTCTATAGACATTGAGATTCCTCCGAAAATGCATAATTCTATTTAAATGTATCTAAGTAAAAATCCGCCTTCATAGAAGGCGGCTTTGACGCGGCCCCCTAAAAGGGGGCTTAAACACTATTCTTCCAGCCCCAGCTGTATTTGTCTTTCTGC